>JBHLNZ010000027.1:3333-43613 GCA_048941015.1 Promethearchaeota archaeon
TGGGAAAAAATAAAATCCATGAAAATTCAATTAATGATTAAAAATTCAAAAGATAATAAAGAAACCGAAGAATTACGCTTAGAGGAATTGAAAAAAATTCGGGAATTATTAGAGAAATTATAAAATTCTGAAGTTTATATAATCTGAAACAACAATCTCCTAATTAATTAATTCTGTTAAGGGTATTAGTCATTTTTTTTATAAGATATAAAAAGAAGCTTTTTGATTATTATCGCTTTCTTTAGACTAAAAGGTTATAGTGAAATAATATGACAACATTAACAGAAGAAGAAGTAAAAAAATTACCAACTCAATATGAGACAGTCCCTTATAGTACTTTCTTCAAAGTATGGTACGCGTTACAGAAGGCTATTCCTCATGAGAAAAAGGGAGAGATATTTACAAAAATCGGGAGAACAATTGGAAATGAATTTGATGAGGAAGGAATAGAAACTATTGATGAATTTCTTGATCACCTGCAGCAATTCTTAGAAAAAGAATGGGCTATAACTGACAACGCCAAAGTTGAATTTCAAAAGGATCAAAACGGTAATGTCATAAAATTACTTGCAAAACAAGATAGTTGTAAAATGTGTTATGCTAATACCTATTATAAGTTTCATGATTCTGGAGCTCCATCTTGTATGTTCCCTCAAGTTATTATGGGTATCCTCAATAAAGTAAGAAGAAAATTCGGATTCAAAAATTTACGATTCGAAGGGGTTCAAAAAGGGGGAGTAGGAGAATGTGCTATGACTTGGAATTTAAAGTAATTATGAATCTATCAGTATAATCTAAATTTTTGTTTTTCCTTTATAAAAAAATATTCGTGAAACAAGTCTTTCACGAATAATTTTCGTGAAAACGGAAATTTTTCTATACTTTAAATTGCTACTTGTGCTGCTATAATTGTAATTCTCTCGATAATCCAATTAATTGCTTTACGAATCTCATCATCGTCAGAGGCAGTGATAGTAATGTATTTGATAATTTTATTCTCGTCCTCATCAATCCTTAAATCTTTTATAAATTTATGAACTTTAGGGTGATCAGTGTTTGCTTTATCAACTAGAATTAGCGAGGGTATAAAAGCAAATTCTGGCAATTTGAAAATTAAATCCAGGGTGATTTCTGCCACTCTAAACAAAATATTATCACCTATATCAATCACAAATATCAAACCGTCTTGATTTTTTAATTGCAATATGAGAAATTTATTAATTTTCAATGGTTTCGATATAGATATAGAATACTCAGAGATTGAAATTTTATTATAAAGAAGACTGGATTCTTCAGATTGGTGCTTATAATACTGACCGGTAGAAATAAATTCTCCAAGAATTTTTGCGATTTGAGATTTATCACCTTTGCTAAAATCAAACATTGTTAGATTTATATCTCTTGGTTTCATAAAGACAGTTTCTTTTGGAAAAGAATCATATACTTTATATAATAAATCTTTAATTTCAGTATATATTTGATGACTTTCCTTGATTTCTTCTTCTATATAAAATCCCTTAAACGAGTCTTTTATTTCTTTTAAATCATAAACAAATTGTTCCAATAATCCTTGAAAAATTCTAGGATCCACATCTTCTTCATCCTTTAAAACAATCGAAATCATAAGAGTTTCTATATCTCCCCTTGCCCCGGGACTTGGGATTGTGAATATTAAATTAGAACTCTTTAGTTCACCAAACTCATGAATGAAGAAACCCTTTTCATAGAAATCCATTAAAAGAGGAATATGAGCTAATAAAATTTGAGGTTTTGATTCTGGTACATTTAAAAATAACTTAGGACCAACTTTAACATCAAAACGACTCAAAACCAAAACTTTAATTAAAATTACACCCTCTTTTAACAAAAATTTCTCTTCAGAAATTATATAATAATTTATTTTATATCTTAATAAATACTTCTCCAGTCTATATTTCGCGAATTTTTTTGAAGCTATTTTAAGTACTGGTGAATCTAACAAAACGGATTTTTTAATTTAATGATACAAAATCATTTGAAGTATTAAAGTAATAATTCTGCTAGAAAACTTAAACTATAATTCAAATATTATTGAATTTTAATAACATTAAAAAGATTTCATGAAATCTCATTTATGAGCGATAAAAGAATTACTGTGTTTATAACAAAATATTCCCACTTATATTTTTGACTAAAAAAATTTTTAAACTTAAGTTTGAATATTAGGTTTATAAGATCATTGTTTCCATAAAAAGTATAGAGGTGCTTAATAATGAGTACTTTTTCACAAAAAGATTTTCCTTCGAATCCTTTGGAAAAACAAGGATATATTCTTGAATTTCATGATGAATTTAATAATTATTCTCTCAATATGGATAAATGGGTTCCCTATTATCTACCTCATTGGAGTTCAAGAGTTCAATCAGCACCAAATTATCATCTTGATGGTAATAATTTAATTCTACAAATTAAGAAAGAACAACAGCCTTGGTGTCCTGAATTTGATGGTGAAGTAAGGTGTTCCTCTATTCAAACGGGAGAGTTTGCAGGTCCAATTGGAAGTAAGATAGGACAACATCGTTTCAGTGATGTTTTAATGGTTCGAGAAGCGCAAGAGAATGTTCGAAAATATACTCCTCAATATGGCTATTTTGAAGTCAGGGCAAAAGGGCTCAAAAGTAGTGCGAATCACGTTTCTTTATGGATGATAGGCTATGAAGATACTCCAGAAAAGTCTTCTGAAATTGCGATATTTGAACAAGTGGGTTCACACTCTAGTTCTTCTTCTACTGGAATTCGATATGGAGTTCATCCTTGGGGAGACCCTAATATAGTTGATGAATTTTACGAGGATTTTATGAATATCAATCCTTTGCAATATCACCTCTACGCAGTAGAATGGACACCTACGTATCTCGATTTTTTTTTCGATAATGAACTAATTCGTACGATCAAACAATCACCAAATTATCCCATGCAATTCATGCTCAGCATTTACGAGCTTAGATTTGAGGGTGCGTGGACAGGTCCATATGATCCAAAAAGACCTTATCCTATATCGTTTACAATTGATTATTTTCGAGCTTATCGTCCCAAAGACAATTATGGGATAAAACATAAAGAAAATGAAAAATGAATAATTTTAATCCCAACTCATTATTATAACCGATAAAATAAAAAAGAAGGACTTTTTGCATAATATAGTCCAAATTATTTAAAGCGATAGGATTTTATAATATTGAATTCATACTTTTTTTATAAAAAGCATTTTTTCATTTTTGATTCCGTTTTAAGGGCAATGATTAGTTGTTCTAAGACGAAAATTCTAATATATTGTTGTTATATAGATATTTATTTACAGTTTCAATATGAGGTTGTTTTATACGATTAAATGTGAGATATGCGGAGAAGAGTATAAAAAACGCTATTTTAGATCATTTATATTGGAAATCCGTGAATTATGGGGATTACCACAAAAATTAATTGATCCAATAAAAATAAAAATATGTTATAAATGTTATAAAGAAGGTCAGAAAATACTAGATCGATTTAAAACATTATTGAATAATGTGAATGAAACTAGAGATTTAGTTTAAATTCTCCCTTTTAAGCTAACATTTTTTAAAGAGGATTTGATGAAATCTCATTTATATAAGCGATAAAGTAAAAAAGGAGTATTTTCTACCTTAATAAACAAGGAAATAATTTATAAAACACTTTTCATGGATTTTTTCACTCATTTGATATTTGGAGCACTAATGTACATGCTTTTCCTAAAGGAGATTACATTAGACTATTTACCAATTGCAATTTTTTTTGCAGTTTTACCAGATTTGGACATATTCATTGCTCCATTAAAACGAATTTTCAAATCGAATTATCTCACACATCGTTCTGGTTCCCATTCATATGTAATTGGAATAATATTGTCAGGGATTATAGGGATTATATATTCAATCCTAACACAAAGATCATTTATCATCGTTTGGATAATTGGGATAATCTTTTATGGAATTCACGTATCCCTTGACTTACTCACTACCACTAAAATACCATGTTTTTATCCTTTGTCTAAAAGGGAGTATTGTTTCTATGTTGAAAAGGCAGGTAGCTCGTTTACATTAGTTACTTCTTGGATTTTCATTACAATCTTTTTAATAGTCTTTATGTATTTTCCTGCAATCTTCTTTCTTTTATTAGTAATCAATATTTATACTTATTTTACTATATTTTATTATTTATATCGAATTTTCGCGAAAATCTGGATTACCGTTCATCTTCAAGATAATCAAAAATATTTTCCTGGAGTTTTACCCTTTTATTTTTACACTTTTAAAAAAGAAATTACTCAGAATACTTTCTCCTTTCTTATAGAAAAAAAGGCTCATTTTTCGAGATCTAAGGTTATCTATAAGAATAATGCAATGCTAAACTCAGCAGAAATGGAACTTTTCGAGAAAGGAATGAAACTGGTCACATCAGATTATTATTATGCAAAGTGGACAGTTCTACCAATTTTTCTTAGAAATGAGGGCGTGTTTTCAATAAGATTCTTCTTTATGGAGCCTATGGTAAGAGCACGGGCAATGTATATTCAATATGATTTTAGTATGACTTCTAAACAAGAAATAGGATATCATCAGAGCTTTGGTCGCATCCAATCCTGAAAATATTTTTCAGGAAGCTTTAGATAAACTTTTAATTAGGTGAACTATCATACACCTTTCGGAGCATCGTCATCTACATCTTCAAACTCATCTAATTCCTTTTGATCATGAAAATAACAACACTCAACAACAGATTCAGTTTAACCATACTCCGAAAATCTTGCTAACTACTTCTGCAATTATAGGAGAATTATTTACAGTTAATTCCTGAGAAGTTTTAGCTGCCTTATTTATAATATCCCAGATCTCTTTTTTATTTTTAATAGAATCTGAAAATTTATTCAGTTTCTTTATAGCAGGATATGACTGCCCTTTACTAACGTAGCAAGCTATAAAGGGTTCAACTGGTTTTACAAAGATTATATTATCCCCAATTTTAATACGATCAATAGTTTTTGCAAAGATCTCAGAACTAAATGTGTTGAAAGCTGAGATAAAAGAGCTAAAAAGGTCGCTGTGATCCCAATCTTTTATGAATGTATGATTGAAATAAGGTTTTCCAGCTTTGCTCATTATTATAAGTAATATAGGATCTTCATCAACCAAATCTGGTGGCTCTATCATCTTTTTACCCTTTATATGATCTATAGTTTTGTCTATTTCAACGAATTTTAATCGTTCTGATATAGGTGATTTAGCTTTTCGCAAATTTTCCCATTTTTCTAGCTGTTCTAAAAGTTTATCATGTTCAGTTGAGATTGTTCTTGCTAATAAGTGAAGTCCATGTTCATCGGCTATATGCTCAGCTTTTGTGAATAACTGTCTTGCATCTCCTATATTCACTTGAATTAAAGCCAGCTTGCCTTGCAAGAGATAGATTTCTGCAAGCAAACGAAAAGATCGTTGATTTTTAGCAAAGTCAGATAAACGATTAATAAGAAGATAAATCTTATGCAAAACTTCTTGCTTATTGAATGTTTGCCATTCAACCAAGTAAAGATCGCATAAATGAAGGAGTGCACGCTCGGTGAATTCCCAATAAACAATTTCTTCTTCAACGAGCTGTTGAAGTATCTCCTTAGCTTCTTTTTGATCGTATGAATTTGAACTTATTTTTAGTAATAAAGCTTTATTTACACGGCACGCTACATCTGAAACTTTATCTTTTAATTCTTTATTGATATGTAGCATTTGCAGTAAATATTGCTCTGCTTGTTTAAGAGAATTAGCATCTAACGAAACAATAAATAAAGAATCTAGACCACCTATTAAATTCATTTTATCATCGAGTTCTTCCCAAATCTTAAGATTTCGCTCAAGAGCGTCCATAGCAAGATCTAAATTCCCTTTCTGTCGGTATACTAATGAAGAATTGTTAAGACATTGTGCGATATAACGCTTATTGCCTATTTCTTCGGCAAGTGCTAAGCCTTGCTTAGTATATTCTAAAGCAAGGTCTAATTTACCTATTATTCCATTCAATACTCCGAGATCTTTACATACTTTCCAATCATCTTTTTTACGGTAAGTCCTTTGGACTTTCAAACACCTTTCCATATAAGTTATAGCTCGATCTAAATCTCCAATGGCAAAATAAACCCAACTGTTAATTTGTAACGCTAGCGTGATTTCCTTATAGTTGCCGTATTTCTCAGATACTTTTAGAGCTTCTTCCCCATATTTCAAGGTTTTATCTAAATCATGGCTCTTTTTAAGAAAAAATTCACTTTTGATTAATTTAAGGAGAGAATCTCTTTTTGCATGTTCTGAACGCGGTACTATAGCAAGTTGTTTAAGTAAATCCACTCCTTTTGATACTAAATCTAAAATTGCATCAAAATCTCCTAAATCCAATAAAGCCCAAGCTTTAGAAATATAGCAATCAATTAGTAGTATTTTTTTCCCGTGTTCTCGGCTTACATTACACGCCTGTTCAGCGAAATCGAGAGCCTTACTAGAATTCCCAAGCTCATAAAAAATATTACTCTTTAATAAATGAGAAAGGATTTGATCTTGGGGAGCGAGATCTATTTTTTGTTCGAAATCATTTAAAGCATCAAGAGCTTTAAAATACAAACCTTCATTAAAAAGTTGTTCTATAGCCTGAAATTTTTTACCAATTAAATCTGGCATTGGATTTAATTTCTAACTTATTTAAAGTTAAATAAAAAGAAGGAAAATTTCTTTAAATAAATTTTTAAGAAATATACATTCTTGCCTTTAAAATCTTAATTTTGATTTCAAATTTAATTACTATAAGTCTTTTGGGTTATCATCATCTATGTCATCAAATTCATTTAATTCTTTTTGATCATGAAAATAACAACACCCGTTTGAAATGTGGTAGTCATCTTCCTCAGCAATTTCCTGAGGATCATCCCCATTTTCAATTAAAATTTTTTTCCATCGTTTCATTGTTCATCAATCAAAGTTGTAGAATTACCTTTTTAAAGGTCATCTTTTATAATTATTAATTATTGGTATGATTCATTGTATTTTGATAATTATAAATCTAAATTTCTTAATTTAGTTTAATTTTAACTTTATATAGCTATGATATGAAGAAAAATAAATAAGTGTATTATAGACTAAAGCCATAAAATCTAATAAGTTATTAAGCTAATATTTACATTATTGGTAATAGATCTAAGTTATAACATTAAATTCTAACTAAATAAAGAAACTATGTCAATGATATATTTTACCAAAAATCAGGATAGAAAAAAGTTTGTAGCATCATTAATACCAAGATTTAGGGATGACATTAAAGGAAAGGTTCTTATAAAAGTTAATCTTGTGTCATATAATCCATACCCTACAACAACTCATCCTGAAATGATTGAAGCTGTATATGAACAAATTAAATCAATCGCGTCAGAAATAATTTGTGGAGATGGTCAGAGTTTGGATTTATCAGCTAAAAAGTTAGAAAATCATCCAATTATAAACAAATGTGAAGAATTAGGGATTCCTTTTGTTAACTTTTATGACCATTCTTTTAAAAAGATTAAGACTATCCGAGGATTTAACTTAAAAGTATCAGAAATTCCATTTCAACAAGATTTTATAATCTCACTTCCAATTTTAAAGGATCACTCCACTGTAAAACTAACTAATGCGCTGAAAGATAAGTTTGGATATTTAGCAAAGACCGAAAGATTAAAGATGCACACAAAAATCAAAGATATTAATAAAGGAATTGCTGAATTAAACTCAATATTTAAATCTAATTTGATTATTTGTGATGCACTGAAAGTTATGGTTCAAGCTCAAGAATTTAGGCATGGAGGAAAAGAAAAAAATTTGGGTTATCTATTTGCAGGAACAGATCCTATTGCTTTAGATTATTATGGTTATAATTTACTGAAACCAATTTCAATAAAATTAAAAGAGATAGATGATCCATTACAAATAAAATATATTAACTATGCTTTGGATTATGGAGTAGGGTTTAAGGATAACAATATTGAAGAAATTTAGTGTTAAAACCATTAAAGCAATTTCATGAATTTTGTTAAGCCATTTTCTAATTGTTATCATGCTTAATTGATCTCCCCTAATCGTAGTTCTGATGTCTCAACCATTTTATATATAAAAAATGGGAAGATTTTATTTACCAAATATGATGAACTGTCTTTTTAAAATATTTTTCATAAATTTCTTGGATTTGAACCATTTGATCATTTGATAAAGGCTCTAAATTTGAAGCTTGAACGTTTGATTCGACATGAGATACCCGACTTGCACCAGGAATGATGCAAGACACAGCATCAAACATCAAGATCCATCGTAATGCATAAGGAGCAAGATTTTCAGGATTTCCAAAGATTTGTTTTATTTCTTGAACAGCTTTTAATCCTAATTCATAATCTACTCCTGAAAACGTTTCACCTTTATCAAATGCTTGTCCATTTCTGTTAAAATTTCTATGATCTCCTTCTTTAAATACAGTATCTTTGGTGAATTTTCCCGTAAGTAATCCACTTGCTAACGGAACTCGAACGATAACACCGATATTTTTCTTTTTAGCTTGTTCAAAAAACAATTCGCTTGGTCTTTGACGAAACATATTAAAAATAATTTGTACAGTTGATAGATTTGGAAATTCTATAGCCTTTAATGCCTCCTCAACTTTTTCCACACTTACTCCATAATTTTGAATTTTTCCTTCATCTTTCAAGGAATCTAAAATATCAAAAACCATTGGTTTATAATATACTGCCGTTGGAGGACAGTGAAGTTGAAGTAAATCAATTGTTTCAATTTCCATATTCTTTAAACTATCATCAACAAATTTTCTAATATTTTTATCGTTATATCCTTCAGTATTATGAGGATTTAATCGTCTTCCACATTTGGTAGCAACATAAACTTTTTCAATAGCAGATTTTGAAAAAATACCACAAAATTGTTCACTTAAACCCTCTTTATAGACATCAGCAGTGTCAAAGAAGTTAACCCCATTTGAAAATGCTGCAGCTAGTGTATTTTGAGCTATATTTTTATCGAATGGTTCTCCCCATTTACCTCCTAATTGCCATGTTCCAATTGATATCTCTGAAACTGAATATCCCGTTTTTCCTAAAATTCTATATTTCATAATAATAACCTCAAGACATTTAAGCATTGAATAAAATGAATTTCGAATATTAAAAGTTTATGTAAGGAAGTTTTTTTAACATACTAAAAAGAAAAAAACGGCTCTAACCTTGTGTCTTTTAAAACGGAGGAAAATACTTAATCTAATTTTGAATTCTTTATCAACAATTTTCTAATTTAATTCAAATTAGCAGATTTAAACTAATTACTGATATATTGTTGCAAATTGAAATATTACTCAATAATGCTGTTTAAATTAACTATAAAGCATTATATTTATATAAAATCACTCCAAATTTATATATATTTGAATAAACGATATTATTTAAAATAAAAATAAAAATTTACCATGATTAAATATTCTATTAAAAGAATTTTAGTAGCAATTATTATATCCATAATGATTCCTAATGTAATTTTTGGATATTACATTTCTCATCGCAATTATAAATCAGATGTGATTTCTTCGGAAAATAATATCTTTTATAGTTATGCTTTACAGGATTCAACCAGATTAACAAAACAAAATTTGAATGATCTGGGGGAGATTGATTCTTTAGATCTTACGGTGTTATCGGACAATTATCCCAATGGCGAGCTTTCAACTCAGTGGGGTTTATCTATATTAGTAGAGACTAATAATTTGACTGTTTTAATCGACACTGGACAATCATACTCCACTTTGAGTGAGAATTCTCTTTCATTAAACAAAAATTTAAATGAAGTTGATTTTGTGGTAATATCGCATCAACATGTGGATCATATAGGCGGTTTGTCATATGTCGCAGAAGTAAATCCAGGGGTGACTGTTTATGTCCCCTACCTTATAGACAATCAAATTTTCAATAGTATCAACCAATCAAATCTAAATGTCATAAAAATTAATGAAACAACTATAATACAACAGGGTTTTGCAATTTTAGGGGAGTTAAATGGTCCTCCTTATGAACAAGCATTAGTAGTGAATGTGAAAGATGTGGGACTTGTAAGTTTTGTAGGATGCAGTCACCCAAGAGTGGAAAATCTTATCGAAAAAGCTTCTACTGACTTAGGGTATAATCCCTATATAGTGATAGGAGGTTTTCATATGCTTGCTGCAAATGAACAACAAATTAAGGATACGATTGAAAGACTTTTCGAACTCGGTATAAAAAAGATATTCCCAATTCATTGCAGTGGAGACCTCTTTCGTGAATATATGTCAGAACATTATCCTCGACAGTATGGAAAAGGAAATGTTGGATTTCAGTTGACGATTAATAAACTCACTATGAATCCAATAGATCCTCTTCTGATAACATATTATATCTTAATTCCGGTTATCATTATTGTATTAACAGTTCTGACTGGATGGTTTATACGAAAGAAAATTGTAGTAAAAAGAGCCTGAATTTAAGGAAATCACATGATTAAGAATTATAATTTTAATAATTTCCATAGAATTTTCATGGAAATCAGACTCTAAATTTACCTTTTCTAAAAATAAATTTTTTAATAAAGAAAGGGTAATAATCTTTTAGTTTTCCTTTTATATTCTTCAAATTCTTGGCCAAACTTCGCTAGTAAAATTCTTTCTTCTTCTATAATACGCATTCTATAAATCAAGAAAGTATAGATAAACATTATAATAAGAGTAATAATACATCTAAAAATTAAGCAGAATCCAATCGTAGCAATTAAACCACCGGAATACATGGGATTTCGAATATATTTATATACACCCTGAGTAAAGAGTTGATGATCCTCTTCGGTACTTAACTCCGCAGTTCCAAATCGCCCTAAATGTGCTCGTGAGACAAGTGTAAGTATAGCTCCGATAAGATAAAAAATAAATCCTAAATAACTAATAATAATATTATCCCATATAGGAAGTATTTGGGATATGAGCAGTGTATTTTCAAGATAGGCTCCTATTAAGAAGAACGGAGAAAGTAAAAGCATCGTTAATATTAAGATATCGTATATTTTTGAGGCGCTTTTCTCTTCTGGAAGAGAACGAATCAACGTATCTGCAAGGGTGAACATATATGCAGTAAGTAAATAAATAACATAAATAGGAATTGAGTATACTTCTGGTACAAGAATAATGTAGAATATGTTCTGATAAATGAGGTAAACAAAAATGAAAAGTAAAAGCTTCTTTATAAGATCTTTCATTTTAATATTATATCTTTTTTAATTATTTATATTAATTTTATATATAAATATTTTTAATGTCCCTACCATTTGAAATTTTATAAATGCTTTTAAGAATGTTTCTAGTGTGAAATCATGCGTTTAATAATGAAACTTGGTTACCTTTTTGCACCTTTTATTAGATTAGGTAATTTAGTTAAAAGAACTGTATCATCCTACATTAGCAGATTACGCGCATTAAAATCATCTAATACTACCTTCAAACTGGGTTCATGGAATAATAATGCTCTTATCCAAACTAAGTATGGTTTGATATCTGGTTTTTCAGATAAAAATTGTTGGTGTTGGAAGGGAATTCCCTATGCAAATCCTCCGGTAGGTCCACTTCGTTGGAAAGCACCAAGTGATCCAACACCTTGGATTGGAACTCGTAAAACAAAAAAGTTTGGGAACTCTGCAGCACAAGTAATGCCTATAATAGGGCCAACTGGTTCAGAGGATTGCCTTTACCTCAACATTTGGCGTCCTAAAACACCAGAGGTAAAATTACCAGTTTATCTATACATCCATGGAGGGGGGAACTCAATCGGAACATCTGCAGATAGATCTTATTATGGTAATGCGGTTGTTGAGAAGTCTAACTTGTTGTATATCTCAGTTAATTACCGTCTTGGAGCAATGGGTTGGTTTATACATCCTGCAGTAACAAATACTGGTTCTCCTGAAGATAAAAGTGGGAATTTTGGCACTCTTGATCTAATAAAAGCCTTAGAATGGGTAAGAGCCAATATTGAAGCATTTGGTGGCGATCCTGATAATATTACGATCGCGGGTGAATCTGGCGGGGCTTTTAATGTTCTCTCACTCCTAATATCTTCTGCTGCAAAAGGATTATTCCATCGTGCTATCGCTGAAAGTGGAATGTCTTTTATTTGGAGTACTAAAACTGCTGAAGCTCAAAGTATCAATCTTCTGATAGCACTCCTCATTAAAGATCGTAGAGCTAAGAATCAAGAAGAAGCTCGCCAAATTATCGATCAAATGTCGGAAAAAGAAGTTAATGATTACTTTCATTCAAAATCTGCGTTTAAGATAATTAAAAGTATCCCTACTATAGATTTTGGAATGGCAGATTGGCGAGCTATTTTTACCGATGGTACTGTAATACCAAAAGAAGGATATACAATTTTTTCAACTGGAGAGTGGGCAAATAAAGTACCATTAATTATTGGTTGTACTAAGGACGAATTGAAGCTTTTTGGTTATTTTAGAAAAGATCCCCCCCATAGGACAAGAGAATATGACTTGATTTGGGGTTATCGTTCCCTACTCTGGCGTGTGAGTGGTCTTGATTCTTTAGTATGTCAAATGACTTTGAATTCTAATATACCTATTTATGCGTATCGATTCGATTGGGGAAGTCCAGATAATCAGGGTATGAGTGTTCTTCCGAAAAAAATGGGAAGAGATTTGGGTGCTCACCATGCTGCAGAAATTCCTTTCTTTTTAGGAACGGGTATGGGTAGTATATCTCTGATTTTAGGAAAAACCCACACTAAGCGTAATCGAATTGGTCGGGAGAAATTAACAGATTTATGTATGAGTTATCTTGCTAATTTTGCGCGAACAGGAAATCCAAACCGAGAAAGTATACCTCATTGGTCACCTTGGGATAATACTGAAGGAAAAAACAAGATTCTTGTCCTTGACGCTGGATTTGAAGACTTGAGACTTTCATACATAAAGGATATAATCACTCTTCAAGGTGTTCTGGATCTCATCAATTTTGAACTCAAAGAACCTGAACTAGGGAGGATACTAACGATTCTTGATGAGATGATGCCCTTTGGAGTAAATAAACATGAGGGATGAATAAAGCAGCTAATTTTTTCAAATTCAACCTGACTCAGAAATAAATATTCGTTTCACTAAAGTATAAAGCTATTTATTACACATTTTGGTTCTAATGGTTATTATAATTATTTTGATGATAACAACATTATTATTAATCCAACTAACACAAGAATTAATCCTAAACTTATAGCAATAATAACTGTGATTATCCTCAAATCAAGAGCCCAGTGACTATAACCCCAATATACAATACCACCAATAAGGAAGATCAACCCTAAGACTAAAATGCCTAAACCAATTATTTTACGATTTTCTATATTCCTTCCATGTTTACTTAAAATAATACTTCTTACTCGTATTTATAATTTTTTATTAGTCTTCTGAACTATAATTACGATTTAAGATTATTTTTTGCGTTTAAATAGAATTTTTATGGAAATCAGACGCTGAATTTACCATTACATCCATATAAGAAAAAATGTGAAACTAAATTCTTCGCACACGGAAATACTCCTTTCGCCTTCTTCTTAAATCTCCGCTCAAGATACTTCTCCACAAATTATATATATTCAAGTGTCTTTTATGTTGATCAACACATTCTTTCCAAAAATCTAAAAATATATCATTAGAATTGCTTAGTAATCAAATTTTTAAAATAAGGAGGAGTTAATATGGAAAAGATAAATAAAATACAAGTAAGTGCCAATATAAAGATTCCAGAGGGTAAACTAGAAGAATTTAAGCAACTAGCGATCGAGTGTATGAAACAGACAAGAGATAAAGATAAAGGAACGCTTAGATATGACTGGTTTATTAGCAGAGACCAGACTGAGTGCGAAGTTCGTGAAGAATATAAAAACTCAGAGACTTTCATAGAACATATGGTTAATCTTGGCCAAATTCTAACAAAACTTTTTAATGAATTTCCCATGGATCGTTTGGCGGTGTATGGTGACCTTTCAACACAGCTTCAAGAAATGATTAAGAGATCAGAACCAAAATTATATTCTTTCTTTCAGGGACTTGAGTAAGGTTTTATATGAGAACGTTTTAAATTTTTTTAGACTTTCTTTAATTTTATTAGATAGGCGCAATCGTGAAGGATTTTCCTCATTCTTATTTTTTTATTAATTATCTGTTTTATTTCAAAGGAATTCTCATTGAAATCAGACGCTGAATTTACCTTTTCATTCAAATTCGTATGAAAATTTATTGATTTTATTTCAAAAATTCTTTCTTGATGAATATGGTGGACTTTTTTTTCATATTTTTATCAATCCTTTTTTCAAAATTTTATAGATTCTAATCTTAAATATTGGTCATAAACTTGCTGAGGATCGCCAGCGAACATCTTTTTGAATTGTGGTTTTAATATTAAATTAATTAATCCCGCGATAATGCTCTTAAAGATTCCTATTCTAGTGTCGTAATAATATTGCTTATCATCTTCCAGCCATCCTTGTTCAAACCAATATTTATAATCGGCATTAGTTTCATCTATTGCTATCTTATGTAGTGCTTTTCTTATTTTAAATCCAAGAACAACTCCTAAACTTGGTTTTTGATACCTTTTCCCGTTTAATGCCTTGATGAATATTTTACATGCAGTCTTTATTTTCTTTATTATCTTTTTTTCTGCTCCTCCAATGGGTATTGTCCGTACCTCTAATCGGTGGACGAAATTAAATCCCCAAGAATTAGCTACTTGATTGAAATACTTTGTTATCTTCTTTGCATCTGCGATACCTTCATTACACACACCTATAGCAATTTTTCCGAAAAAACAAGGTCTATGAAAAATATATGCAAACCTGTCAAAAAAATTTTTCATGAGTGCAGGAACATGCAAGGCATAAGCAGGAGCCATGAAAATTACACCATCCGCTTGATTAATTTTGTCAAAAATATTATTCCGATCGTCATTTCCTACCGGGCACTTATCTTCCCCTTTAAAAAAGCAATTTAAACACCCTCTACATGATTCTAGATTAACATCTTTAAGATATAAGTATTCAAATTCAACTTCCTGAAGCAATTTTAATTCAAATTCCAACTTTTCCATGATTATGGTTCCATATCCTTTTCTAGGACCACCCATTATCGTTAAGACTTTCATCTTCAATTCGTTATATTATTTTATTGAGGATTTTAACCTAACCTGAACTATACTTTTTCAAATTCAAATTTGATTAAGACTGTTTCAAAGGTTAAGCAAACTTCCCGTTGATTAATATAATATAATAAATTTTCATATTTAAACTTGTTGGATCTACATAGTCTTTGTCAATTCAACATAGTCACAAATATTAATTCTTGGAAAAGAGAGCCTTTATTCGATTGAAGAACATTTCTTGAGGGTTTTTTTTTAAGAAAGCTTTTAATTCAATGAGATTTAAATGTAGAATATTGTTTGACAAAATGAGGAATTTTATGCGATGTTTCAAATAGAAGAAGCACCCACTGGCACCACTAAATGTGATTGGTGTGGAGAGCTTATTAAAAAAAGCACACTTAGGCTTAGATTTGCCCCACAAAAAGGTTATAATTATTATTGGCATCAAGATTGTGGGATAAAATATTTGGAAGGTCTAAAAATTTTGCTACAAAATGGCGAAAAAGGTCATATTGGTCGAGCAGAAGCAGATAAAGCTCGCAAAGATGCGGGGTTATAAATTAGTGGCTTTGCCAGTTTTACAATAAACAAAATTTTGATAAAATTCGAATGAAATCAAAAGGAGAAATAAAATGAGTGGTGTGAATCTGATTATTAAAAATATTAAGGAAGAAATTACAAACCCAAAACCATCCAGTAATCGCATTATAACCTATTTACATGATTTACGGACTAAAGAAGAGTATCAATCGCTTTCTAATGTAGAATTTTATGATATTGTAGGAGAGACTTTCAAATTAAATCCTGAGTATTTTATGAAACGTATTTATGGAAAATATTTTCATAATAGGGAAATGGAAAAATATATTATTAGAAAATTTTGCTTGTATGATGGAGAACAAATAATCTATGAATGTGATGGGAGTATAAGACAAAGAAATCAGGATAATGTAAAAGTATCAGTACTTGGAAGAATTTATATAACTAATTATAGAATCATTGCTCAAGGTACGCTTTCAGTAAGCGGAGGACGATTAAGTGGGGGTGGAAATTTATTGGATTTGGTAATACCCCTTATGACAGGACGCCGTAAAAGGACTAAAAGCAAGAAAGGGCTTATTGAAGGTTCTACATATCAGGAATTACCCTGTTATGGATATCAGTTCCCAATTAGAAATCATGTAAAATTGAAGAAAAAAGGCGATGGGATAAGATATATTGTGACTCCTCAACTCTTCTTTAAGTTGAGGAATGTGTTTAAAGTAATTCAAATATCACTCGGATATCCATTAGAAGATAAAATAAACAAACTCTTTCAAGTATTATCTAAGGATGTGAATCAAATTATAGATTCATTTAGAGAATTACATGAAATGGGATTAAATCGAAGATCTAAAAAGAAAGAATTTATATATAGATTACGCCAATTATGGAAAAGTGAAGAGTATCAGCAACTTTTTGATTCAAATTATTTAGATGTTGTAATAAGAGTGTATGAATTAGATCCTGAGTTTTTTATGACTTCAATTTATCCAAAAATGATGTCCTGGAAATTTCCATCATTTGTAAGAGTGAAAGAAGAAATAATATCACTTATTGATAAGTTAAACAGCGAATTTGTTCCTTCTAAACCAGAAACAGACGAAAACAACGATTTAGATGATTAATAATTCATAAATTAGAAACTCAGATACTATATTTTTTCTTTTAATTGTTAAGGGGATCAGACAGAGTTTACCTATATTTTGACCGATCATGGGTTCCAAATTATTGAGATTATGTAATTCATTTTAGGCTTTCATCTTTAATTGTGAGAAAAACTATTTTTTCTCTCATTTTTTCACTAAATTTTCATTGAACTTGGACGCTGAATTTACTTTTCCAACTTAATTTCAAAGGAAATTTACTTTTGTGTTTAAATAGATTTAAATATAAAATTGATCATATTGATCATATTGATCATATTGATCATAATGATCACAATTAGATCAATATTAAGTGTTTAAAATGAAGGATGAAAAAAAAGAGAAATTTATTAAAGTCATGGTATCCGAAAAGCTATACAAAAAAATAGACAGATATTCACACTTACAACTACAAACTAAGTCCGAATTTATTAGATCTGCAGTAAGGAAAAGGATTGCTGAAATTGATAAATCAATCTATCCTAACAAAACAGATCCACAGTTTAAAAAGAATAATGTTCTTAGACACGATATCCTGAAAGAACTAAAAACCTCGCAATCCGCTCACGAGAAAGGAGCATTTCTAAAGAAACCAAGTGAGCAAGAACTCAAAGAACGAGAAAAATTGCTTCAAAAACGGAAGAGGGAATTAGAAAAGGAATTAAATAACATAGAAAATGCATTAACAAAACAATAATCAATTTAATTTATCAGATATTTATATTGAACCTTGAACTCGTCTTTCGAGTACTACACACTCGCGTTGTTAAGGAAATGAAATATCAAATAATTTACTAAACCTAATCCTTATCTTTCTTTTCTATTTCGTGTTTTCAATGGAATTTTCATTGAAATCAGACGCTGAATTTACCTTTCCTATCCAATTTCACAGAAAATTGGGACAATATTTAAAAAGATTCGAACTTAGAATTTATTAAGACGGAGAAATATACAGGATTAACTTTAAAATAGTAATATAAACCAAGGCAAATTACATAATTTTAATGAAAATTGAACTATTAAATCCTATAGGTTTTGAAAGATTATCACGTGAATTTCAGAGTTATATAGATGATAATAAAACTGGCTGCATTCTATGTGCAATTTATCATCAAAATAAACTTGTGTATTGTAATAAATTTGGTTGGAAAGATAAATTCAATCAGATTCCAATTGCTTTTGATGATATCTTCCGAATATATTCGATGACAAAACCAATTACTTGTTTGGCTGCATTAATTCTTTATGAACAGGATAAATTTGATTTAGATGATCCACTTGAAAATTATCTTCCAGAGTTTAAAAATCTCAAAGTATTGAAATCTTATGATGAGGAAACTGGTGAAACAGAATTAAAGGATACTGAAAATCCGATCACTATTAAACAGCTTTTTACTCATACATCTGGGCTTAGTTATGGTGATGATCCAGAAGAAGTCCCAGTTGATAAGCTGTATGGAGAAGAATTTGGCTTTACTGGTGAAAATAGGTTAAAATCAAAACTAGAGATGTTCCCCATAATGCCACCGTTAGAAGAATTTAGCAAACGTTTAGCAACTCTTCCACTTGTTTTCGAACCAGGAACCCATTGGTGGTATGCTTTTAGTCATGAAATTTTGGGCTATTTAATAGAAAAACTATCAGGAAAGAAATTAGATGTGTTTTGTAGAGAGGAGCTTTTTGATAAATTGGGTATGAATGATACTGATTTTTATGTTCCCAAAGAAAAATGGAAAAGATTAACAAAAGTATACACTAAAGATCAAACTGGCAAACTAATCGAAGTAGAAGGGGATATTTATGAAGGATTCAAACATAAAATCCAGTACCTATCAGGTGGAGGGGGCCTTGTATCCACTTTAAAAGATTACATGAAATTTTGCTTAATGATGCTAAATGGAGGGAGATATCAAGACATACAAATTGTATCTAAGGATATAATCAAACTGATGACAACCAATCAATTACCGAATAATAAAAATTTTCTAGATATGCAATATATAAAATATGAAGATTCTGAATCAATAAAAAGAAACGAAGGATATGGTTTTGGATTGGGTGTAATGGTGAAAATAGCCGAAAATATGTCAAGAAGTGGAATTGGAGATTTTAGTTGGGGCGGAGCTTTTAATACATTCTTTGAAGTAGATCCTGCGAATCAAGTAATTTCAATAGTTTTAACACAATATTGTCCAGAAGACAGTGATTGGATATTTCCTATTGATTGGGTCAGAATAGGCAATTTGGTTTACGAGGCATTAGAAAAAACAAGTAAAAGCAAGATAACATGAAACAGAACGGATGAGGAAATTATTTCATTTTTTCAATAAAATTTTCATTGAAATCAGATCCTGAATTTACCTTTTCTGAAATTTAATTTAATAAATAGATGGTAATAATTATATTCCAATTTACTGAATTGATTAGTTGATTGATCAGTTTTTTTATTTGAAAGTAAAAAAATAATTATTTTTATTATTCAATTTTTGGTGATTTTTCTTCTAGAGGTTGAACTTGGAATTAAATGAAATTGAATTCCTTAATTTTATTAACTTTAATCAAATAATAGTAAGGAGTTTGAAACTATGCAAGTAATGAAAATGTTGAAAAAAATAATCTTTTTTACTATAGCAATAGCTTTGTTATTAAGTGGATTCACATTAAGTATTATGACAATCCTTCCAGACACTGCGAGTAAACCTTGTCTATTAGGTTATTATGCTCATTGTTCTTTTGCGCCAATAAGCTCAATTATTCTCTTCACTTTCGGACTTTTAGGATTATTTCTTTTAATAAAGCTCGTGAAATCAGGTAAAAAAAATAAATAAAGTAATTTCAAATTTAACCAAAAAGAAATTATAAATTCTTAATCTATAAATATTTTTTTTTCTTCTTTTTAAACTATATATGGATGCAATCGACTTAAAAATAATTCAGATATTGATTATTAATTCAAGGTTGTCCTATAGAGAACTTGCGAGTCATTTAGACATAACTCTAAATGCAGTTTATAAAAGAGTTCAAAAACTTATCGATTTAGGCGTCATTCGATGGTTTACTTCAAAAATTAATGCCTATGCAATTGGTGCATTTTATGCCTTTATTTTCGGCAAGAGTGATGCTCATAATATAGACAAAGTCATGTTAGAGCTACAAAAGAATGAGAATACTACTCATCTTGTACTTACAAGTAGAAATTATTTATATATTGGCGCTTTTCTAAGAAATGTTCATGGACTCGGAGATTATAGTTCTTTCATTTCTAATACTGCAGAAATTAAATCACCCATAGTTGGATTACGTGATGGCTCTTATCATTCTTCTCCAGTAGATCTTATCTATCCTAAATCCAATGTATTAAACATTGATAAATTAGATCTATCTATCATTCGAATGCTCCAAAAGGACTCCAGAAAACCAATCTCAGAAATTGCTGATGATCTTGGTAGTACTCCTAATACTATTCGCCGAAGATTATCACGTTTAATAAATGAGGGTATAGTTGAATTTACCCTTGATTTTCATCTTGAGGCTTCTGATAACCTATATTCCATTTTAATAATAGATTTAAAACCATCTACAGATAGAATTCAAATTGCAAAGATTTTAAGCAATAAATACCAACCTTTTATTATATTTTGTTGGACTTTTAGTAATCTGCCAAATAAACTCGTTTGCTTTGTTTGGAGTAGTACAATAAAAGAGCTCAATGATCTCTTAGAGAATATTAAAAGTGAAGAAATAGATTCAGTTGTTACTGACATCATCAGAAAAGCTTTGTTTCTAGACACATGGTTGGACGAGTTGGTACATAAAAAAGAAATATAATTTCTATTCGAGAATTTATATTTATGTTACTCGCAAAAAAATAACGATTTTTGAGTAATCTTTCTTTTTAAAGATAATAAAAAAAGAAAAAAAAATGTAATTCCTTTTTAGTAATCTGTTTAACATTAGAAAAGTAATCCTAATCGTAAATAGCCCCATAAAATGTGCCAGAATAAATAATAAACTAATCGAAATAAATACATGGTAAAGAAATCGTAGCGTTTAAAAATAAATAATTGGAGGAAATTGAACAGGTATAAATGAAATCCAAAAAAGATTACAATCCATAAAGGAAAATCAGAAGGAGTACCAAAAATCATCTGAAAAACCGGCTCTAATAATGAAACGATGAAAATACTTATCCATATAATCTTCTTTTGCTTTACATTTTTAAAAACCGATGTAAGAACAATTAAGAGAAGAGAAAGGGGGACTAAATGAAATAAAATTTCAACAACAAAACCCATTGTTGGATAGAATAACAAAGAATAAGGAAATAAAACGTTAATGTTCTCAGGATATACAAAATTTATATCAATAAGGATCGGAGTCATTACTAATAAAGAAGCTGGAATAGAAATAATCGCTATTCCTCTTAGATTTCGCTTGTAAATATTGAACCAACTATAAGAAATGCCAACAGAAAATAGAACAAAAGCTAAAATGATAATAATAAATATCATCAATAGGGGATTAATATCTCCAAAATACCTTCGAAATGAGAGAGGATTTGTTAAACATAGAATTATGCTGAATCCAATTATCAAAAAAGATAAGATAAGAAAAAATGTATACTGAATCCGTTCCCTTGATATGATTTTTTTTAATTCAGTTATCAATTTTTATGACCAAAATATATAATTTTATTTAATTTCAAAAAGAATTCATCAGCATATAACTCTAAGTTTAACTCTAAGTAGAAAAACACATAATTCAAACATAAAAAAAGAATACATTTTTGATTAATTGATAAAAAAATGAATCATTAAGTTTATCAATTTTATTTCCTAATTGCTGTAATCATTAAGATAGAGGGACTATAATAATGTGGTTTTTGCTTGTATTTTAAACTTAGTTTTAAATCTAGGCCTCAATTTCTCTTATTTAACAAAATGATTACCTAAATAAAAATAACAAAATGAAGTGTGAATAAATTGAATATTAATTCTGAAAGTTCTGAAATTAAAAATAGTCCACAAAGAAGATTAACAAGGTTTTTTGGTCTGCTTTTGTTGATTTCAATACCAATCTGGATAATATCGGCTTTAACAAAACAATTTATTCCTGAAGGATTGCCAATAAATCACATTGGTTTTATATTGGTATTTGCTCCAGCAATAGTAGCCTTTATTCTTAACTACAGAGACTACGGAAAAGAAACGGCAAAAAAACTATTAAAAAGGGCATTTGACTATAAGCGAATTGAACACAAGATTTGGTATCTACCAATCTTATTTCTATTACCAATTATGTCTTTCTTAACATTAGGATTAATAATAATCTTAGGGATGCAATTTAATGAAAACTCAATAACCTTTGAAATATTGCCCTTATTGTTCATAGTTTTTATAATTTTTGCTATAGGGGAAGAAGTTGGATGGCAGGGATATGTTTTTGATGCAATGCAAACTAAGTGGAAAAATCTGAACTCTGCAATAATTTTAGGCATAATTTGGCCGATTTGGCATATCCCATTGTTTATCATTCAAGAGCCTCCTGCTGGTTTAATATGGATTTTAAGTCAATGCTTATACATGGTAGTTCTACGGGTTCTAATCGTTTGGATATTCAATAATACAAACAGAAGCATTTTTGGAGCGATATTGATTCATGCTATATCTAATCTATGTACAATGATACTGCCGATATATAGCATACCGTTAGCAACATTGATCACTAGTCTGATGATAATTATTACTCTGATTATAGGTATATCCTTGAAGAAAATTAAAAAGTAGTTCTAATATATTTCACAGGAATTTTCATTGAAACCTGATTCTGAATTTGCCTTTCCATTCCAATTTCAAAGGAAATTGAAAGGATCTTTTTTATTTTTCCCTTTTTTAAATTTTATTCCCATAAGTTATTATTACCGACACATCAACCGGAAAAAAAGTAAATTAAAAATTTTGCAGAATTTCATCTATAGATGTAAGGAAAACTATTTCTCTCCTACTATAAAGCAGAAATCATAATTATTAAATATAAAATCAATCTAATTATAACACTAAACAAATAAAATTTGGATGAGATCAGATTGAAATCAAATCGAAAAATAAAAATATTACTTCTAATAATTTTAGGAATCTTTTGTGCTTTCTCACCAATAATAACCACTAATCTCAATTCAGAATTTAGCACTGGTGTTGACTTAGATAAGGAAAATGTAAAAATCTCAAAAGTATGGGGAAAAGTTCACATTGATGATGCTAATCCAAGTATGAACTGGTCTGTCGCCAAAAACGATGAAATATGTACGGGAAATGGCACTTATTCTGATCCTTATGTTATTGAAGATTTAGTAATAAATGGCGGCGGTTCAGGAGATTGTATTTTAATAGAAAATTCTAATGTATACTTTAGGATTGAAAATTGTACGGTCTACAATTCAGAGATTTACACTGATATTGAAAACTGGTGGTATAACTTGTGGAACCATTTTGCAGGAATCCGATTATCGAATGTAAACAATTCTTTATTAATTGATAATGATTGTTACTCTAACAATGATGGGATACATGTAGACGGTTTTAATAACACCATTTCTGGAAATACTGCAAATAACAATATTAATGGGTCTGGGATATCTGTAGGGGGTTATAATAACATAGTTGCGGGAAACACTGCAAATAACAATGATTTTCCTGGGATATTGTTAAGTGGGTATAATTCTACTGTTTCAGGAAATATTGCAATGAATAATAGTTGGGCAGGTATTGGGATTGCGTTAATGAGTGGTTTCTATAACAATGTTTCGGGAAATACCGCAGCTATACAATTATTTTATAGCGATTATAACACTATTTCGGGAAATACTGGAGTTGGAATAGCCTTGCTTGCTAGTAATTATAACACTATTTCAAGAAATACTGCAAGTTGGAGGATAATTTTAGATGATAGTGATTATAATATCGTTTCTGGGAATGATGCCTGTTGGGAAGAACGTGGTGACTGTGAAGGAAACGTATTTAGTGACAATAATGGGCCTTGTCCTAAAGGAGATGATTTTCCAGTCGAACTGATTGTTTTAATTTCGGTTATTAGCGGAGGAGCAGTGATAGGGATAGCAGCCTTCCTATTAATTAGACGTAAAAGGAAAAGAATAGAATAAGTGGGGACTGAGGGAATCCCCCTAGGCTTAGAATCTAAGCCTAGATTTGAACCCCCGATTAACAGGTGTCAGCTCACACAATTTTGCTTATAGGATCTGGAGCCTGTTGTGTTCGGACACTGAAGCCGTAATATCTTCAGATACTACCGGGCTACACTAAGTCCCCAGTGTTAAGATAATAATTAAGATGAAATAAAAAATATATATTTTACTTTATTAGGATTGATATTAGGTTGTAAATCAAATTTAATGTGATTCATATTTCGATAATTTTGGAACGATTAAAAAAGTTGAAAAATTTAATTATGAAAAGAATAACGATCGTTCAATTAACGATTGCGACGTTAATTTCTTTATTATTTCAATTTGTATTTCCATTTTGGTGGCAACCCTTACATTTTTACAATGGTGGGACAACTTATCAGCACGGCGATCCAGGGCTTAATCTTGTTATTTTTACGATAAGCCAATGGTATTTTTCATTGTCCGCAGCTTGGTTCATAAATCGTGAGAACAAATATCTAAATAATTTTCTTGCATATTCAATAGTACCCCTATCTTCGGTTCTTATTCCGGAGTTCTTTTTATACGGTTTATATTACGATTATATTCATATCTTTCCATTTATTGTGGCTATATATATTGTTTGGAAAAAGAGAGAAACGTTATATGAAAAATTTGTTATTCCTAATTTCATTTTTGTATCTATTTGGCTTTATGTTGTTTATTTATGTAAGTTGGCATATTATCAAGGTCCATTTTTAACGTTCTTCTTTAACTGGTCTATAATTTCGATTTTAAATTTCATTTTTAGTATTTTTATACGATTTCTTAAGCGAAGAGATAATTTAAAGGAGAAATTGGGTGAGACTAAATTAAGAGCAATATGACAAAAAAGTGAGTAATATAAGCTGTTAATTCAAAAACTAATAAAATGGTTATGAATTTTATAGTTAAATGAAGAAGCTAAATGAATATAGTTTAAGAACTATAACATTAATTCAAATTGCGATAGCTACTTTAGTCTCATTAATTTTTCAATTCATAATTCCTCTAAATTGGCAACCACTGGATGTTTATACTTTAGGGCCAGACGTTAAACATGGATATCCCGGCGCGAATATAGTTATATTTGCCTTAAGTCAATGGTTTTTCTCATTATCGGTAGCTTGGTTTGTATATCGTGATAATAAATATTTAAATAATTTTCTAGTATATGCCCTTGTTCCCACAACCACCATTATTTTTGCTGAATTTTTTGAGTTATTCCTCTATTATGATTATATCCATCTACTTACATTTTTAGTATCATTTTATATTATAATCAAAAAGAAGAAGGAGCTTATCCCAAAATATGTTATTTTTTACCTATTAATTGCTACTCCTTGGTCATTTATTGACTATTTCTTTAAACTTGCTTATTATGATACAACTTTTTCTGAATTTCTTTTTAGTGGGATAATGTTTTTGATATTTACGATTATTCTTTCGTTTGTCATTAAGCTTTCAAAAATTGTAACTATTTTTCATAGAGAGAAAGGTTCTAAATTAAACTAATTTTGAACCGCAATACTCACAAAATCTAAGATTTTCAGCATTTTTTAGACTGCTGCCACATGTTGGACAAAAATTAGGTTTTGCAGGGGCGGGGTCTCCTTTTTCAACAATTACATATTGTGGAGTCTCGGTTACTTTTTGAAAGGATTCAAAAGTATAACCACAATTCCTACAATAATTAAGTTTAGGATTAAGAAATTTATTACAATTTGGGCACTTTTTAATTAATTCTAATCCACAATTTCTACAATATTCAGCATAAATGCTAACTGGAATATTGCATCTCGGGCAGTATTTTTTAGGCTCCCAAGAATACCGAATTATTATTAATGCTGGAACTAAAACTGCTAATATTAGAATTATAATGATAATAGCGAAATTTAGTCCAGTAAAGTATGAACCAATTAATAATAATAGAATAAGGCAGAATAAAATAAGAATACAGATGAGCGAGATACTTTTAACACGATAATTAATTTGACTCATATTACTCATAATTTAATTATAAATATACATTTTTATATTATTGGTTTTATAAACAGACAAATTATCCCTATTTTATAAGAGAATAGAATAGATTCTCATTTTAAAGCAGCATCTTTTTCTATTTGTTTCGTATTGCAATATGGGCATATTTTTGTGCCAATAGCAATTTGCTCTCCGCAAGCAAAGCATGTAGTTTTATTCTCACCATACTGAATTTTCTGTTCCTCAACTTTACTTGAATTCTGCAAATTATTAGTTGGATTTTTTCTTGACATAATCGTTCAAATTAGTAATTTGTTTAAAGTCCTTTTCCATCTTAAAGAAAAGTAAAAGAATCTATAAAAAAAATGGAGTCCAATTTTTAATCATAAAAGAATTAAATCTAATATTCTTAAACAGTAAAATTTAAGAATTTTAATAGATTCTTTCTATTTATAAAAATAGTAATTAAAAGTAAAGGAGCTGATAAAAAATTCCTGGTTCGCACGGTTCACTTACGAAAGCTGGTAAGGTAAAAATGCAAACACCTAAAATCGAAAAAACAGGTGTAAATTCAGAAAAGAAGAGGCCTCCAAGAATGCGATATAGAAAATTATACCTTCAAAGAATTGAAAAAGGGAGGTATGGAGGTCAAAAAGAGTCTCTTGGTGCTAAAAGAGCTCAATTTTCCCGTTAGTATAATAAATTTCTTTTTATTTTAGTCAAATACTCCAATCTTTTTAAGTTGGTTTATGAAAATTTGGCTTTGTTTATAATAATAATTTGATTTACTACTATCTTTAGCGATCATATCATTATAATCGCACATTAGGAGGTTCCATCTGATAGCTCTTCGCATACCTGGAATCTCTTTAACATTTTGTGATAATCGATTTTCCACACTTTTTAATAAAAACATAGCTTTCTTTGAATCAATCCTATGATGAATATAAAATTCAGCTAATTCTAAAACAATATCATAAAAGAGATATACATATTTTTTTTCTGCAAAGTCAATTCCCACGGTATCAATTGCTGTTCTCAGCAATTTCTGAGCTTGAGATAAATTCCCTCTTGTTTTATAATCTTTTGCGCGTAATAGATGGTAGCTTAGTTTTACTTTGATGGAATTACTTCCTAATTGAAAAGCCATCTTAAAGTGGTTTTTAGCTTGAACTAGTTTAGCATTTTCTTGACTTATGAATCCCATATAAAGATAGGCCATCCCTAAATATTCATCTTTATTAAGAGATGTTTCTTCTTTTTCTAAAAAATTAATAATGATATTAAAATGATTTTCTGCTTTAACCAATTCATTTGATTCAAAGTATAATTTTCCTAATTTATGATGTATTTTTACAATATATTTAATTGGAACGTCTCCAGCTTTAGTTACTCCTAAAGCAGATTCTAAATAATTAATTCTAATATCTTTTTGATTTAATAATGATGCTATTTTTTCTAATTTCAATAATATTGAAACAACAACTTTCCTCTGATGATTTTTATTAAAAACTTTTAGGGAATTATTTAATATTTCAGCAGCTTCATTAAATCTATAATTTTTTATTAGTTCTTCTGCTTCAGTATAAGCTTGAATTGTTTCTATTACTTCAAAATTGGTAGGTGGTGAATTAAAAAGATCATTATGAATTTGATATAACTCTCTCTTTGCTATTGAGCTTTCATAATGGAGCGCTGAAAAAGGGAAGTTGTTTTGATCTAACTCAAAATCATTGGATTCCAATTCGCGTTCTGGTTTAAATTGAATGAAGTCATTATGGTTAATATCAGCTAAATTTATGATTTCAATTATCGAATTGAGAATTAATCGCGTAAATTTAATCCAATTCTCTAAATATACTTCTAATTTAAAATCTGTTTCGTTAAATAACTTAGTTAAAACATAAGGCGTGTATGAATCAAATGAGGCTCGAATGTAAAATTTATTATATTCTAAATCTTTAAAGTAAGAAATATAACCTTTTTCAAATATGAAAAATTCATCGAAAGGTTCATCATTTGAAAAAAATAAGGTTTCAGAGGTTCTTATTTTGGGAACTCCCTGCTTTAATTCCCATGGAAGTCTAAAAGTTGGTTGTAGTCCAATCTTCCTTAATACATCTACGATTTGAACAATATAAGTAGAATCAAATTGTTGTAGTTTATCTCTTTTATTCATTAAGGAAATTCTTATCCGGTTCAACCAAGTGCTTTCAATTTCATCCCTTATAGGCTCAGGCATGAGAATATTTAATAATTCTAATAATTCACTTTCTTTTCCTTTAATAGGGAAGTTATGTTCTATGGTTAATTTCAATTCTAGATCTCTAAGCATTTTAATAAAGTAAAGAATAATTTTATTTGTATTTGGATTTAAATACCATAATTTAAAAGAAATGCAAAATCTAAAATTTACTATTTCAAAAGGGATATTAAGTCTAAGTGGTAGTAAAATAGGGAATTTAATTGTAAATAATATTAACTTGTCTTTTTTAATACTATATCTAAAATAATTTTCAATATTTGCTGAAATGTTCCATCCATTTTTTTCAATAATTTCTCTTAAGTTTTCAATTTCAAAAGAAGAAAACGGCTTTATCGACATATATAGCAAACAATTTTTTTTTTAAAATATTTCTAGTTAACTAATAAAAATCTCCAATTTTAACTTTTACACAATTCGATAGAAATTTTATATACTTGAATTTATTTGTTAAAATTGAAAATTAAAAAAATTATAAAATTACGTTATGGATATCGCAAAATTTAACAAAGAGTTAAGTTATAGAGTTGCGAAAGCTAACGGCTTCGAAAAAAATAATAAGATTCCAGAAGCAATCTCAGAATGGGTTGCAATCTCTGAAATGGTGTTAGCAGCAACTAAAGATCCTAAATTAGAATTTTCATTTAGATCTATGCTCATAGAGAGAACTAAAGGAATTATCAATCATATAAAAAATTTAAAGTTAAAAATTGAAGTACCTAAAATTCAAGAAATATCAGAAAGAGAAGACTATCTTGAAGAGGAAGATTTGCTAGAATCCAAGGAAACACCAATAGATAAAAGTGTTCTAGTCGAAGAAAAATCACTGAATAAACAAGAAATTAAAGCTATTGATAAAAGCGAATTCAAAAATTTACCAAAAGGTTTCAAAGAAATAAAACCTTCAGATGAGTTTGAAATTATCACACCTCATGATAAAGATTATGTTAAGAAATTGATAAGCAAAGATGTAGATATGAGCATCTTTAAGCATGAAGATCAAAATATTAATCCAAAACTCGAATTAAACCAACCTTCAAATGGTAAGACGATATTCTGTTTTGCATGTGGTGAAGAATTACCTATTTTAACAAAAATATGTCCTAAATGCGGTACCACTCTAAAAATGTAAAGATTATTCTTTTTTTAATTAAAAATTATAAAATTTCCCAGCATCTTCCAACTTAAAAATACCAAATCGCTCAGATCTTTTTCTCTTTAATGTTTGCCAACCTAATCTTGTATCTTTAAGAGCTAATTGAGTTTTATAACATTTCATTATTTCATATACTCTTTCTCTATATTCAGCCATTTTAATTTTGATTTGTTTTTCAATCGGAGCCTTCATGACGTTATATATTGCATAGACATAAAATTCAATGTTATTTAGCTTAAGTTCTTTCGCTGCTGTTTTAGCAATTAGATGTGTTGCTTGATGATCAGAATGATTATTATTATCACTTGGAAGAACTATTCTATCTGCATCCTTAATTAATAATTTTGCTAATTTTATACCAGTGTCAATCTGATTCATCGCATCTTGATCATGAAATTTAAAAAGATGGATATTATTTTTAGGAAATCCAAATGATTTAGCTGCCTCCTCCGCTTCTTTGAGACCAATTATTCCGATTTCTTCTTCAGACAGACTTAAAAATTCTTTAGCTTCTTCTTCAATAAGTTGGTTATGCTCCCTCCCCCACGTAATTAAAACTCGGTTGTCTGTGACATAAGTTATATGGAGTTCATGACCTTCTTCCATCCATCTTAATATACTCCCACCACATCCATAAATTTCATCGTCGGGGTGAGGAGCAAATATTATAATCTTCATAAGTAATTTATTTTTATTAAATAAGTTATTTAATTATTTACTTTTTATTATATTTGGATTAATATATCAAAATAAGAATCCTTTTTCTCTTCAGCGACATAGATTTCTTTTACTGTACATAAAACATCAGTTTTTAATTCACGGCTAAGAATACCCTCAGTTATTCCACACATTATATATATATGGTAAATATGGTCTTCTGAATCTTCTAAGAATACAGAATTTTGAAATCTAAAAGTAGCATTTTTACCCTTAGGATCAATATTAATTATTGAAATCTCAATATTCGGTTGAAAAATATCATAAGCAGGATAAAAACTTTTAAAACTTTCAATATGTATCCGTGAGATGGGGTGATCTTTTAAAGCTTTCATTTGTTTGTAAATGGCGGGATCAAAAGTAAATTTTATATCCTTTACTGCTTCTTTCCCAACCTGTTTTGCTATCTCTTCTCGATTAGGAAGATACTTTTTAAATTTAGATATTAGTGCTTTATAATAAGAAATTGCTAGGTCAAAAGGAATATACCGTTTTTTAGTAGCAAAAAATAAAGTGTATACTCCAATTTTCTTTGGAAACACTTCTTTTTTAAGTTCTAACAGAGATACATATTTTGAAATGGTGTTTCTTGAAAAGCCTGTAACTTTAGCGATGTCTGTGACAGTTATACCTCCAGGATGGCTTCTAATACATTCTAAAATCTCATTTTCATAATCTTTTTTTTGTTCATTTTTTGGCATAACCGATACCTAGAGGTGATCTATTAAAAATGGTCTATTACCTTTCAAAAGAAATATTTATATATTAATTTATCAAATATAAAAATATATTGATCAGCAGTGATGCGCTGCATTGATCAAAAAAAAATTAAATTGTATCTTTAATGTCTAGAAGGGTTTTAATCGCGTCTATCTGTATGATAGCATTAGGCTCTGGTTTGATCCCTAGTGGAATGTTAATCAATAACTCAATTAATAATATAGTTGCGAATTCTGTTGATGAGGGTTTATTAGGAATTCAGGAAGAAGCTATACCATTGGTGGAAGATATGATTGCTGAACTAGGTATTCCAAGAGCTTTAAGGGATATTAGAGAAGTCGGATTGGAAGAGACAGAGGCTATTGTTAATGCAACATTTTTCATGTTCTTAATTAATATGACTCTACACGAACCCCCCGTATTAGGAGTTGTGCCCTTGGAATTACTATTCGATAGATGGATACAATGGATTTTGATTATTCCTGTTACATATAGTTCTGCGCTTCAGAATATGGGTTATCCACCTATTAAAGGGATCTCAGAGTATCATCAGCAAAATCTTTGGTATGGGAATGCCAAGTATGTTTTAATTGAAGGGAATGGTACTTTGCCGGGTTTAGTAGGGAATAATACACTAGGATTAGGAGTTTTGGAATATTTAGAATTATATGATCAAGCAAATGGAAATACAACTTTAGAGCAAGAACTAGCATGGGGATATAATACTACTTGGAATAAATTAACCAAGTTAACGGATTATTATAGAAATTATTTTGTTCCCGTGGCAATTCCAATGTTAGTATCTAGTTTAGATACAATTATGCCCGAATATTCTGGAATGGATACAAAAGCTATTGCAGAAATGTATTTCTTTAATCAATGGGCAAATTGTACTATGTTTGAAGGGGGCATTGACTTCAGCACGATGATTGATGACATCGAAGAACCTCTATATGGTTTTGAAGTTGGCAGAATGACCCCTTCAAACATTACACACAATTCCACTGATTTATTATGGGACGACAATAATCCGAAATCACTTACAAATGATACGGGAATTAATGAATGGATAATAGCTAGAGATAATATTACAAAGCAAGAAGAATTAATAAGTGAATTTAATTTAGAGGAATATCAATTAGAAATGCTCTTAGATTGGTTATGGGTTGAATCATTTAAATGGAATTTGATTCCTGTGCTTATAACACTTCCACCACCATTAGGAGAAGGTATGAGCTTATCTGTATATGCAAGAGTTATATTTTTAGAAGTATGGACGAATGGAACTGCTGAAGGTAGAGCATTATATCCATATGGATTTCCACTTACTTTAAAAGCAGGAACGGTGTATGGATTTGAAATAGGTTATCAAGATCAATTCAATCCAATTATATCTACCAACATCTCATTATCCTCCGCAGAATCTCTTTGGAATGTATCAAATCCATACTCTTTAGTAAACAAACAAGGACTTCAGGATTGGTATGATGCTGTAGAAAACCCAAATTCTGCTGTTGCTTATGGATTAATGAATGCAAACAATTTAGAAAACACTCAAATGGAAATGATTCTCACTTGGTTACCAAAATTTAAAGACGAAGTAATGCCTTTTCTGGCACAAGAAGATAGAAATCTCCCAACTGACTCAAAAACTTTGGGTAATACGATTCAGATTTGTACATCCATTACAGGAGGGATTTGTATTGGACTTTCGGTTATAGGTTTAATTGGAAATTCTATTAAAAAGAAAAAGCTTAGAAGTTAATTTATTTATTTAATATTTCTTCTTTCTATCTTTTTTATACTTCTCATATTTTTCTATAGCTTTTTTTCGCCAAACAGTCTGCCATTTTTTAAAACCAGATTTTACATATTTCTCCCGATTATAAAAATCTCTACTAAGCCAATTAAATAAAACAAAATAACGTTTAGCTCCACTTTTCTTCGTTAAATTCTTGGATCTAATTCCTAAATCATATTTTAAATGTTCAATTAGTTTTCCCTCAACAGCATCTTGGAGATATCCATCGATTATAGCAGGTTCATAATTTATACCTTCTTCGTCAAAATAAGCTCGAACATCATCAAAAATATTACCCCGACAAATAAGGATTTTTTCTTTATCTTTATTGAATTTAAGTTCTTTTAACGCTTCTTTGACTTTATCTACAGCCACTTTTAGAGGGCACTTTTCATTCCAATTATCTTCGTTAAACAATTCTAATGGAAGTGTTTTAAAAATTAATTCTTCCGTTTCTTTTCTCAGAAATCCAATAAATGCATCTCCTACTAAATCTCCAGTTCCGCTATCGTCGATTTCAATTGTCATTTTAATATTGAATGTATAATTTTAACAATTAGTAAGTAAAATAATGATAAACCTAATATCAAATTTTCTGAAATGAGAAATTCAGAAAGATAAATAGAAATAATAAATTTTATATTAATAAGATAAGTTTGGTAACAGTAATTTTGATGAATAAATTATGGATGTTGAGTTCTTAATCATCGGGAATGAAGTTCTTATAGGTAAAACAAAAGATACAAATTCAAATTGGATGGCAAAAAGGATTACTAAACAAGGTCATAGACTTAGAAGAATCACAACTGTCGGGGATGAATTAGATGAGATTTCTGATGCACTGAAAGATATTCTTTCTCGAAAACCTGATTTGATCATTACTTCTGGTGGACTTGGCCCTACATTTGATGATATGACCTTAGAAGGAATAGCTAAAGGTTTAGGGAGAAAAATAGAGAGAAATGAACATGCTTATAATATGATAAAGAAGTCATATGAAAACGCTTATAAGAGAGGAATTTTAAAACTAGAGGGAATGACAAAAGAGAGAGAGAAAATGGCTTACTTGCCTAAAGGATCTACTCCTCTTAGAAACCTTAGAGGAACAGCTCCAGGTGTTAAACTCATTGAAAAAGATAGTATCATTTTCTGCCTACCAGGTGTCCCTATGGAGATGAAAGGAATGTTTAATGATAGTGTTATTGAAATTTTAAAAGAAAGAAAGGGAAAATTTATTGAAAAAGGATTTGTTTTTTCAGGTATCGGTGAAAGCCAGATTGCCGCTTACACAAGCGAAATTGAAAAGAAATATCCAGAACTTTGGATTAAAACTCATCCGAGATTAGGTGAATTCTTATCAGAGATAGAATTATCGATTACTGCTTTAAATGTTGAAAATGGGGAAGAATTAATTGAAAAGGCTATAACTGAAATTAGAGAGATTGTATTAAAACTTAAAGGCGAAATTAAAGAGTAGTATTTTTGATGCCGTTGGGCAAACGGAAATCTTGATAAGTACTCACAATAATGTGTTTTTACTTATTTCATTGACATCACTAAATTTTTGTAATTTCCATGTTTTCAACGTTCTCTGAAACCCTAACAAACTCAGGTTTCACATTATCAATAGTTCCAACAATCCAATTAGAAATTCCTTTGCTTAATAATGAATTTGAAAAGTCATCAACTTTTAGGGGATCTATAGCAATTAACATGCCACCAGCCGTTTCAGAACATAAACAATCATCAAAGCTGTAACCTAATTCAGCAGATAATTCCTTTGAAAATCTTATTGAAGGCGTTTTTTCTATTAATGCTGAAAGTTTAGAATTTTGAAGCATTTCTTTTAAATGTCCAGCTAAACCAAATCCTGTAACGTCACTCATAGCGTGAATAAATGAAAAATCTTTATATGAGTGTATAGTATGAACTACGTCTTGATTTGGCGTTGTCATAATTTTTATTGCAAGATTTATAGATTCTCTTAATTCTTCTTCAGAATAAGCCTGCAACATTTCAGGAAAGTCTCTTAAAGCTCGGTATGCTGCCATTACTCCTTGAAGTCCAATAGGTTTAGTTAAAATTAATTTGTCTCCCAACCTAACTCCTTGCTTTCGAATGAGAGATTTTTTCTCTACAAAACCAGAAGCCTCGCCACCGATTAAAGGCCATTCACTGAATATAGTATGGCCCCCTACTACTTTTGAATTAATTTTTTTTTCTATGAAATATTTGATTCCCTTTAATATTCGTTCAGCGATTTCCATAGGCATACTAGTATTCATTGCCAAAAAAACTAGCATTCCTGAGATTTCGGGAACATTCATAGCAAATACGTCATTTGTTACATTACAAGCAGCAATCTGGCCCATTAATTCCGGCTCGTCTACAATTGGCGTTAAAATATCAATATTTTTCACATGAACTAATTCTGAATTCGGAACGGGAATAATAGCAGCATCTTCAATATCTCCACGTAATCCTGTATTAATTAGTAATTCTTCTAATTGATTGGAACCTAACTTACATGATCATCCAAAGATTTTTACTTGCTTTGTTAAACGATATTCTTGCTTTTTTTCGTTCATTCACCTCACTTTAGAAATATTATTTATAATTAATTTAATAGAGATTTATATTTAATGTTAAAAAAATTCTTGTTTAAATACGATAAACTGAATATTTGGTTATTTATTAAATCTTTCGATAATTATCTATCGATTTTTTAGATAGATCAGAAAAAAGCAAATTATATAATTTTTAAGTAGTCAATACTTAATTCTCTTTATTAATTTTTCGGAGGATCCATTCGTGAATGAGACACGGATTCAATGCTTTGTTATTATGCCTTTTTCAAAAAGTAGCGAAAATCATTCAGAAGAATATTGGACTGAGCACTATAATAATTTTTTAAAGCCATTAATAGAAGAAGTACCGGGAATTGAAGCTCATAGGGTTGATGCACTACGTGGCGATATTTTACGGCAAATTATTACCAATCTTGTAGTTTCTCATATTGTTGTTGCTGAACTTACTGATCATAATCCTAATGTATTTTGGGAACTTGGAGTTAGGCAAAGCTTTAAGCATAACACAATAACAATAGCTGAAGAAGGTGTTCAGCTTCCATTTGATATAAGCAGTAAGGCAACTCTATTTTATAATCTTAATAATGATTCCCGGTTAGAAGAATTTAAAGAGAGATTTAAAGCAGCAATAAAAGATTGTATTCAAAACCCAAATAGACCAGATAGTTATGTTTTAGAAACAATATCAGGTAGAGGATCTTTATTTGAAATAATGCGACTGGACGAAGCCAAAAGACGAATAGAAGCTTTAATTTCAGAATGCAAAACGAATTATAATGTTTGGTTAGATGTAATTGAAATTTCAGATGATATAGAGGCGTTTTTAAATACTAGATTTGTGTTCCTAACTAGCGCTATCGAATCATTAGTCATTAATCGCTATATCGATGAAGATGTGAGATTTTATAATAATGCTGAAATGTTCTTTAGATTATTAAAAAATATGACCACTCGAGTAAATAGATTAAGGGATTCGAAGGATTATTTAAGCTGGGATTTCTTAAGGAAAAGAAAACAGTCTATTGGTAAAATGATTAAAGCTATGATAGATAATTTCGAAAGAATTCATAAAAATCTAACTAAAAAGATGAGTGCATTCTCAAGTAACTTTTAATGATAAAGATATAAAAATCGTTCCATATAGTAAAGAAAAATCTGGTTATAATAGCCCGAGAAGTAAAAATCACAAGCGTGACCACCTAATAACATCCATATAATCGAACATTCACGATTTCCTTGAGCTAAATAAGTATTTTTTATAGTATTTACAATTCCAAAGTAATTAATTATATCATGAGTCCCTTGAAAAATTAAGCATGGAGGACTATTACTTTCAATCATCATTTCAGGATTTAAAAATTCCTCTTTTCCACTAATTCCAAAAAAGTTTAAAAGACCATTAGCTGGGTAAAAAGGTATGTATCCCCTAATATTCAAGTCTGGACTGAATAAATCAGGGTAAGTCCCACATGTTGCTGCTAAGGACACTGCACATGTGAGGTGCCCTCCCGCAGATCCCCCACTAAAAAAAACAGAATCTAAATTTGCACCATATTCAACGGAATGATTAGAGAGATATTTTGTAAAAATTCCTATATGTCGTACCATATCATCTACATTAAAATCACCTGCTTTATATTTAGGTGTAATTATGCTATCTCGTAAGCCATACTGAATGTCAAATACTACATACCCTTGTGCTGCGAAATATTTATTCATTTCAAGCATATTGAAGGTTCCTTTATCTCCCATAATCCAACTACCCCCATGAATTCGAATTATTACTGTATTTTGACCAGGAAGACTCTCTCCCCCTCCCAAAGGCATATAGGCATCGAAATATAAATTTATCCCTTCACCGCTATAGAATAATATGTTTCTTTCGATAAGACATTCCTTTGTTTGAATTCCTAAGAAATAACTTGGTGTAGTAAAAGGTGTTTTTAGAAAATATTGCTCTACTTCAGTCGGAATATTAGTTTTCCATCCTTCTCCGAAGGTGGCTGTAAAATTTTTTTCTGCATTATAAATTGTAATATTTGTTAAAGCTAAAGGCATAACCAATAAAAAAGAGACGAGTGTGCCAGTAATTGCATTTCTAACAAATTTTTTTCGATTTAATTTTGATCCTTTTAACTTTAAAAATAAGAGTGTATTAGCAAAAAAGATTAAAGAGAAAAAAATTCCAAATTGAGCAGATATTATCGCAATAAATGTCGTTAGGATTTCGAATGACCCAAAAACAATTACTATACCAAAAAGGATTCCAATAATAAATGTAAATCTGGTTAGAATTGTTAATATCCTTCTTAAACTCTTTTTAATTCTAAAAGTTCTCAGATTTTGTATGCTTTTAACTTTTTTAGATAGACTCCAAAGAGTCTTATTCTTAATGTTTTTAATATTTATTACTGAGATCGAAAGTGCAAATACCAGAATTCCAAAAAAGCAGAAGTTAATAATAGTAAAGGCTCCTAAGTTATCAATTAGTCGGTATGAAAATGAAGATGAAAGAAGTAAGTTTCCAATAATCATACATAAATAAGCCATAATTGTAAAGAGCATATTGATATAACAAATAAAGTTTATTCGATTTCCTAATTTGGTTGATTTATTAACTCTTACAGAAGTTAAATAAGCTAAAAATAAGTTTTCAAAAAGAGTTATAGACAAAAGAATTCCGAATATATCCCATAAATGAGTATAAGTTGGTATTATAAGATATATTATCCCTAAGACGATGCAAAATGAATTTAAGTTAAAACTGAAAATGCTTAGATTCCTTACATTGACACAATTCCTAAGTTTACTTAAGATATTCTTTTGTATTATCAATTTACCGTTTATCTTAATGAGATTGAGATTGTATTATATAAATTCTTACCTAACCCTGCTAAGAATACTACCCCAGAGTACTTAGCTAAAATCTTTATAAAAGAACTTTTATAAAAATTTTTACTTTCAGTAAATAATTTGATTTTTTATATAAAAATTACACAAAATTACTTAATTATGGTAATAAAAGATCAATTTTTTTAGTGGTGTTTCTAGTAGTTCCAAATGGATCCATATAGTAAAGATTAAGATTGATTTCATCTGCAGAAGGATCAGCGAGATTTTTTTCAATATTTTTCTTTAATTTTAAAACATAATTAAATTTAAAGACATTTCCCGGTTTTATCTCCTTTAGAAATAAATATTTCGGAAATGACTCTTTTTTTAAAAAAGTTAAATAAGAAGGTATTTTAAGTGAGATTTGTAAATCTTTATAACTGAGATTTGTTGGATTATTTAACTTGAAATTAAGATATATTTTATTTCCAATAGTTTTTATATTTTTAAAGAATAAAAGATCTTTTACTTCAATAAAATCGTCTCCAATTTTAGGTGAATAGAGGCTATCATTTACAACCTTAGCATTTAATTTTTTTTTATGAATAAATTTTAAAAGTAAGTCTTTTAGGATATCTATATCTAAATCCATAAAAGAAGCAAGACTTTCTAAATTGATTGGATTCATTACTCCTAAGTAATATTTAATGTGACTTAAGTTAAGCTTATTATAACATTTCTGATTGAATGCTTTCAATTTATTAATTAGCAATTCTTTTGTAGAGATAAATTTAGTTATATAAGGCCTTATATATAAGTTAAAAACATTGTTCTCTTCAGTTATTCTTCCTATAATATTATCTATTTGAGTTTCATATTCAAGAATAAAATTTTGTATTTGCTTATTATGCATCTCTATTAATTTTTTAGCATCTGAAAACTCGTTTCTTTGGAGTAAAACTTCTAATTTCGAACTTAATTTGTCAAAATTATCATTAAACCTTTTAAAACCTTCAATACTCTGAGTTATTATTGATTGAACATTTCCTTGAAAAAGTTGAAAGCCTAATTCATTTTTAATGTCATTTACTTTTTGATCTTCTATTGCAATTTTTGTAGTTTCAATAAAGTAATTGATAAGCTTATCATTCATTAATTTGATTTTCTTATCTAGATTGCTTAAATATTCTTGAATTTCAATTTTAGTTTCAACCCAAGTCTTTAACAAATCTTTAAAGATCTCATCAAATTCTACATTATTGACTAGTATATCTCTTATATCATCGTCTAAATTAAATAAATAATTTCTTAATTGAGTAATTGTAGTAAACTTTTCTTCTAATTCTTCATTATGAATTTGACTGGATAAAAAGTTATCAAGATCTTCTGGAAATTTAAAATCCTTGACATAATCAAATTGTGCTTTCAAAATGTTAATTCTATCTTCTAAAACTTTAATTTTTGATTTTAGAGATTCGGTAAATTCTGCTTTTTTCTCTTCAAATATGTCAGAAATGAAACTTTTTATGATACTTAGTTCATCAATTATTAATACTTTAGTTTCTTGCCAATCCTCTATCAAGTTAAAAGCAAGCCGTTTATATTCAAAATGATTAAGGTTTTTGTTGAATTTTTTTACTTTTTTGAGGATATCTGAATATATCTTATCTAATTTTACTTCCGTATCATGAAATTTGAATTCCTTTATGTAGGAGTTCATTTTTTCTCTAAATTGTGAAGGAATTTTTTGAAATTCACGGATTTTATTTTGAAATATTTCTAATTCTTCATTTACTTTACTTATAATTTCATTTATATCTGTAAAATTGTTTTCAAAACTTTTTAGTGAAAAAATAATCTCTTCTTTCACATCAGGATCTTTTTCTTCTTTAAGGATTTTTTCTAATTCTATAAAGACCCAGACAGCCACTTTTTTACTCTCTAAAATAAAACAGATATTTCTAAGTAAAACTATTGCTTTTTTTCTTTCTCTCCAATATTTCGATTCTAATTTATATAAGTTTTTAGTAATTTCATTTTCAATCT
>JBHLNZ010000096.1:0-10493 GCA_048941015.1 Promethearchaeota archaeon
GTCTTTATATGTTATTATTTGAACTTCAGAATTTAGATTTGATAAGACTTCTTTTGTTAAATCGGCTTTATTTTTCCCGACTTGTGTCTCGTTATATAAAATTTGCCTTTGCAAATTTGATATCTCTAAAATATCATTGTCGATAATTGTTAATTTTTTTATTCCGGCAACGGTTAAATATATTGAGCATGGAGAACCCAAACCTCCTGCTCCAATTTGCAATACGCTAATATTTGACAATTTTTCTTGGCCTTCCTCACCAATTGATGGTGATATTATTTGTCGAGAATATCTTCTTTTTTGTTCTTCTGTTAAAATAAAATTCACCTCAGGTATTTAATATTTCTTTAATTTTTTTAATTGTTTCTTCTATTTCTATAAGAATTAAGCCTAAGTTAACATTTAAATCTAACAGTGAGACAAGAATCATCTGATCATTTATTTTTAGTACAATCAATTGGTAATCTTTTCCTAATTCTACTGTGAGGTTATTAATTTTAGTTTTCCCAAAAGTTTTTATTGCAGTTTCAATAGCACAAAACATAGTCGCAGCCATTGCTCCAAACTTTCGATTGTCTATATCTCTTGGTAATCTAGAAGTCATTAATAAACCATTACTTTTCACGATTGCGGTACCTATTACACCGCTAATTACTTCTAAATTCATTAATAATCCATGAAGATCTTCAATTTTACTTTCTGAACTCATTAATTCATAAAGTTAACTTAATTCTAAAATCTCACTAAATATGTGATATAAAATAAACTCAAGTAGAAAAATATATAATATTTTTAAACTAATAAAGCAAAATAAATAAAATACTAAATTTTAAATGTACCAAAGATTTTATCTATAAAAACCTTTATTGCCATTAAACGGTCTATAACGATTTCGCCAGCTAGGTTGCCTTAATTTTGCAGTTCTTCCGAAACCACAACTCGCACAGAATCTCTTTCTCCTATGAAAGGAATGTTTTCCACAACGTCTACATGTTTTATGAGTAGCAGCCTTATTTTTCTTCCCTTTACTTGGTGTACCTTTTCCCATTTTTCTCAACCCTCCTCGGATTCTTCTCTATGCATTAACTTATCGTGATTAAATTCGGTATCTGAAAATAGGAGCTTTTCTCGCTCTTGACCAATAAAAATAATTGAAGCGCCCCTAATCATAACAGTTCCTAAATCTTTAGATCTTTTTCCTCCTCTTCCAAAATAAATTTCTTTAGCATTCTCCACTATTAAATTCATATAATTATCAAATTTTACCAATTTTCCTGTTAAATATGTATTCCAGATTTTTAATTTGATACGAACCTCTGGTTTAAGTATCGCTTTACTAAGAGTCCTCGAAACTGTGTGTTGGCTCATAAACTTTGAATCTACTATTTATTATAATTATTTCAAGTTTTTTATTCTATAAATGTTTTTTTATATTTGCTGATTATCTTATTAAAATCTTATTTATGACATCTTAGAAAAATCTATACTTTTTAGAATTAATTTATTGATTTTAGAAAACATAGAAAAAATTAATTAGATTATTTTTCTTTTAAATTTTTTTTTTAAAAAATTGGACTCCTATTTCTTTAAAAATGACTTGATCTATTAAAAAATAGTTCAAATTTAGTTGATCATCCTTATAATTTGCAAACAAAATTGTTAAAATATATAGAAAAATGTTTTAAAGGCGAATCTATGAGAATCAAAAAATCTTCTTATATATTAATCTGTAGTATTACTATTTTTTCTATAATACCAACATTCTTTTTTTTTATAGATACTTCATCTAAAATGCATTTTGATTCTACTATTGAAACAAAAATGAATGATTTTTCTGTCTATTTTCCAAAAACTTCAGGTGTTTCTCAGTTTAGTGATATTGGAGATTATCTCTATCTTGAAAATGATTATCTTAATATAAGCTTTAAAAAAAGTTTAAATTGTGGCATTAATTCATTCATAGAAAAATTTACTGGTAATGATTATTGTAATTCAAGTGGAGCTTTGCGAACTCTTTTTGCTTTTAGATTCTATAATTCCTCATATGAAGATATTTTTTTTCAATGGGATGCAATCAATTTAGATTACGGAATAAAACCAATTAATGATGGACTATGTCTTGAATTAAATTATTCATCCTTTTCAAATATTTACACTGAGGAATATGATATTGATGTATTTATTTCTATTGAAATATATGATAGAGAAAAACTTACAGATTGGTCCATCAATATTTCTAATAATGCGCCAATTACAATAAAAGAGATTTTATTTCCATTTATTTGTGGAGTAAGTGGGCAAGTTGGTTCTAAGTATGGTGATGAATACTTGTTATATCCAAAATTAGATGGAGTTATTTTGCATTGTCCAAATAAAACTATTGATCAATATAGTTCATTTACAGGAACTTATCCATCAGATCTCTCTATGCAATTTATGGCATATGGAGATGAATTAAATGGTTTGTATGTCGCCACATATGATAACAAAGGATTTATTAAAAGATTTGGTTTTGATAGAGATTATCTTAACGCAAACAGCTTATTAATATATATATCACATTTAATTTCTGAATTAGAAGGAAACGATTTTAATCCACCATTTATTGTGAAATTTGGATTTTACGATGGTGATTGGAGAGCCGCTGCGGATATTTATAAAAATTGGGGAATAATGCAACCATGGGCATCAAAGGGAACAGTAGACCAAAGAAATGATCTACCATCTTGGTGGAAAAAGACCGCTATCATAGAAATTGAAAACTATGATGATAATGATCTTTCTACACCTAAAATCCCTCTCTCTGAATTTAATATAATCACAAAATCAATATCAGATATGACAGGATTAAATATAACAACATTATTCATAGGCTGGGAGCAAAATGGTTCTTGGATTGGGCCTAACGCATTTCCTCCACGTGAGGGAAACGCTTCTTTTATCTCTGCTATAGATTCATTAAAAAATGATGGAAATCATGGATTTATATATCTTTCAGGTACTATATGGAGAGTTGAGAGACCTGACCTTAACCCCCCTTATAATGGTACGGAATATTTCTTGAATAATGGGATTAAGTGGGTTGCGATTAATGCTACTAATGAACCATATTATGATGAATTTTATTCTAGTCTTGGTTGGAAGGCTGCTCGAATGTGTGTTGCTACAGATAAATGGAGAGAATACGTAATAAATAACTCGATAAAGGCAGTAGAATTAGGATTAGATGCTTTATCTATTGATGAATTTCCAGTAGGAAGTATATATCCTTGTTATAATGATACGCATGGTCATCCTCTTGGCTATGGCAAATATCAACCAGATCACTATAAAATCATGTTGGAAGACATTCGTTTAGAATGTAGGAATCGCAATCCAAATTTTATAATGAGCATGGAACAAGCAAATGAGATATATATCCCTTATGTTGACACTTATGTATCAAGAGATAATGCTCCAGAGTATCTGATTTATAAAGAGTTAGTAAACGCCCTAGGAAATACGATAGAATTTCCATCTCTTTTTACATATATTTATCATGAATATTTAACAACTTTTGGTGAAATGCTCCCTATACATAACTATAGTTCTAGTTTATTTTATATTCTTTATAATCAACATGCTCGTAGTTTGGGAGAAAATTTCGTTAGAGGGAAAATTCAGAATGCAAAATATGGTAATTCAACAATTATCGTTCCTGAACTTATTGAGTTATATAACCGAACAGCTCAAGCCATAGGAACATATGGTAATAAATATTTCATCGAAGGAAAAATGCTTAAAGCCCCAAAAATTATAGTTCCAGAAATTAATATCACTTGGCTCTATTCGTATCAACCATTAATTTATGGACCAAATTTAACATCTCCAGCTATTCTACATAGTGCTTGGCAATCTCCTGATAATTGTATAGGATATGCGTTTGTTAATTTAAAGGATGAAACAATAAATTTCAATATCAATATTTCTGATTATGATTTATCTTATTCAAGATACATTTTAAAAAAAACCAAAAATGGAATTCAAGAAATTCTTTATATAAATACAGAATTACCAATTACAATTAGTCTATCATTAGGATTTAATGATGTTGTAATTATTGAAGTTATCCCTTATAATATACCTATCATTTTTGGTGGTTCAAAAGATTCAAAAAGCAAAAGTAAGGAAAAAAATATCATTAGTGTTGGAATTGCGCCACTCCTATTGATTGCTTTAATCACTATTTTAATGAAAATGAAGAGATCTAAGAAAAAGATTATATCATAAATTAATTAAAAAATTCCCAAGTAATTCTGTGAAAAATTGACTTTTTTTCCTTTTTATTCTATAAATTTTTTTGTATTCGCTGATTTTAACAATTAAATATTTATTAAAAAAAATATGGTTGAGAAATTGAAAAAAATTGGTTATTTTGATGCAGATGTGGTAACCCCTGAAGAAATTGTTATTGCTGCTGGTTTTACACCTGTGAGGCTACTAGGAGATCCAACAATAGAACTTGATAAGGCAAATGAGCACGTCCCGCCGAATCATTGTGTTTGGGCACGAAATATTTTAGAACAAGCTCTAAAGACATTAGACAGTGAAATTAGTGGTATAATTACAAGTCATGGTTGCGATTGTACTAATCGAGAATTCGATATTTGGTTAGAATGTGTTAAACTTGACTTTATGTTTTTCATTAATGTGCCGTTAAAACGTAATGATACTGCTGTGAAGTTCTTTATTAATGATATGAAAGAATTAATTATTCAACTAGAAGAAAAACTCGGGGCAAAAATTACAGATGAAAACTTGAAAGAGGCAATTAAAAAAATGAATAGAATAAGAAACTTACTTAAAGAGATTTCTGAATTTCGTAGTAGATTTAAATTAAAAGGTTCAGAATTTCATGAACTTGTAAAGCAGGTCCAACAAAGTGATAAGGATGTTGCGTTAAAAATACTCGAAATCAAGCTTAACGAGTTAAAAAATCGCAATACATTCTCAGAAAATGGATTAAAAAAAATCCTTTTAACTGGTTCTGAAATTGATGATACTGAATTTATAAAATTCCTTGAGCGCCTAAAATTTCATGTTGTTATTGATGATTTAGGGATTGGAACAAGGTATTTTTGGAACAATATTGATGAATCGGAAGAGCCGATTAAAGCTATCGCAAAATATCATTTAACCAAACCAGTTTTTTCGACAAAATTCCCTTCATACAAGAGATTTGATTTTATTAAAGAATTAGCTCAAACTTATAGAGTAGATGGGATAATAAATATAGCAGCAAAATTCTGTGAACCCATTCTCTATGACCATCCCTTTATGAATATGAAATTTAAAGAATTGGAAATACCATATCTTTTTATTGAAACAGAATATAATCGAGAATCGTATTCTCAACTTACAACAAGATTTGAAGCATTTGCTGAAATGCTATAGGAGGTTTATGAAATATGTCAAAAGCAACAATAAAAAAATCAAAGATGCTACAAGCTACAATGGGATTAAAAAATATAATGGGAAGGCATTATTTAGCAATTGAACAAGCATATAGAGATGGTAAACCGACAGCATGGGCAACTTCAGGAACTCCAGTCGAGCTCTTGTATGCAATGAATGTACAACCAATGTTACCTGAAAATTCAGCAACTATCTCTGCTGCTCAAAAATATTCGAAGAATTTTATTGAAATTGCTGAGGATCAGGGTTTCTCATATGATTTATGTTCCTATTTTAAGACTAATATTGGTGCTGTAGCGGAGGATGTGGATATAATGAAAGGGGGAATACGAAAGCCTACTTTCATGATGTCCAGTGATGTAATTTGCGATACCCATGTAAATTGGTTTCAAGTTCAAGCAGAAAGAATGCATGTCCCTCATTATACTATAGATGTCCCTCATGTCGTAAGTAATACTAATAATAGACAGCATAATTATTTTAAGAAATATATTGCTGAACAACTCTGGGAATTACTGGAATTTATTGAGGAGGTTACCGGTCATCCAATTGATATGGAAAAAGCTAAAGAAGTCGCAGAGAACTCCTACGATTTAAGTATGGTGTGGCAGGACATCTATGAGTTAAGAAAAACCATTCCCTGCCCAATCTCAACAAAGGATACTTTCGGGGGATTATTTCCTCTCTTTACCATGCCAGGTCTCAAAGCTCCCATAAAATTATATAAGCGAATGTATCGTGAGGCAAAAGCTAGAGTTGATGCTGGAATTGGTGCTCTAGAGCAGGAGAATTATCGATTATGCTTTGAGGGCATTCCATTTTGGTTCAACCTAAAATTCTTTGCTCACTTAGAAAAGTGGGGTGCAATCATTGTATATGAACCCTATACCTATGCCTTCTCAAAATATATGAACCCAAAGGTCACGAAAGAAATGGTGTTAAATCAACCAATTGAAGCCATGTCAGAATTAATGTTGAGTTTCTGGTATATTTATGATTTAGAAACACGAGTTAAAAAATTCAAAGAAACTGTTGATGAGTGGAATATAGACGGTGTTATTTTACATAATAACATGTCGTGTAGACCGAATTCGTGTGGGCTATATGATTTAAAACGGAAATTAGGGGATGATTATGATATTCCTTGCCTTATAATTGACGCGGATATGAACGATCCAAGAAAGCTAAACGAAACTCAAGTTATTAATAAGATAGAGAGTTTTATTGAAATACTCAAAGAAAGGAAAAAGAGATAAAGAGAACTAATTTTATGGAAAAAGAATTCTTTTCTTAATTTAGTATGACAATTATTAGGAGATTAAATACAATTATGGAAAATTGTCTAAAGATTTCGAAGGTAATATATAAACATTTTTTTTATTAAAGTGAAATAGAGTTGTTTTTTTATTTTCCAAGCATTTTACTCTTTTTATAGAGTTACCAGAAATTTAATATGAGAATTTTAAGTAATATTTTATTGAAGGAATTCATTTGAAAGGAAATTATAAGTTAAAACAAATAATATTATATTACTTTCATGATTAAACAAACAAATTAAATATTAACAATTTATTTCATATAAATTTAATAAAATAAGACATGTGATTGTTAAAATGATTGAAGCACATGACAAATCCATAGAAAATTTATATGAAATCTTGGATACAAATAAAGAAGGATTAACATCTTTAGAAGCGGATCTAAGAATAGAAAAATATGGTTTAAATGAATTGAGCACAGGAAAAAAGATCCATCCATCAAAGATTTTCCTTAATCAGTTTAAAAATTTATTAATTATAATCTTAATTATTGCAGGATTGATTACAACTGCTATAGGAATTATTGAAAACGATACCAAGGTAATTATCGAAGTCATTGCCATCATAATAGTTATTATCTTAAATGCTGGACTAGGTTTTTATCAAGAATATTCCGCTGAAAAAGCAATTGAAGCTTTAAGATCTCTTTCAAGAAGTGAGGTTATTATCCTAAGAGATAATCAAAAAATAAAAAAAAATGCTGAATTTCTGGTGCCAGGGGATATAGTTCTATTAGAAGCAGGAAATGTAATCCCTGCTGATATCCGGTTGATAAAAAGCTATGAAATCAATGTAAATGAAGCAATATTAACAGGAGAATCAACTTCAGTACGAAAAGATATCATGATCTTGCCTCATGAAACCCCTTTAGCAGAGAGAAAAAATGTTCTATATAAAGGTACATCTATTTCAAGCGGATCTGGAAGAGGATTAGTATTTTCTACGGGACTCAATACTGAACTTGGAAAAATTGCCTCTTCTTTATCTGGAATCAAACAAGAAGATACACCTATTCAAAAAAAATTGAAATTATTAGCAAAACAATTGACAATTTTTATAGCTATTATTGCTGTGAGTATTTTTATTATTCAAATTATATTTATAGGTTTAGAAGAATTCACAGAATTATTTATTTTTGCGATAGGACTCGCAGTTGCTGCAGTACCAGAAGGACTTCCCGCAGTTATGACCCTTTCTTTAGCAATCGGAGTAACTCGAATGGCACGACAAAAAGCTCTTATTCGAAAGCTCCCCGCAGTAGAAGCTCTTGGGTCCAGTACTGTAATCTCAACTGATAAAACTGGTACTTTAACTAAAAATGAAATGACGGTCACTCTTGTATGGACTATAAATCACCAATATAATGTTACAGGAACGGGATATACGAATATTGGTCAGATTATGAAAGTAGAAACCGCCAAGCAAATTGACCCTAATTATAAACCAGAGTTAGAATCTCTAATAGAAATTGGAGCATTAGCAAATGAAGCTTCGATTGAATTCAAAGGAGAAGGAATTCCTTATAAGACTTTTGGAGACCCAACTGAGATAGCATTATTAATTTTGGCAGAAAAAGGGCAAACAATTGAAAAAGTAAAAAGTAACTGGGAGATTGAATATTTATTTCCATTCGATAGTAATCGTAAAAGAATGAGCATTATTTCGAGAAATATTACTACAGGGCAATATCGAATTATGGTAAAAGGTGCATTGGACATATTGATTAACCTATGTAATTCATATTTAGAGAATGGTGAAGATATCCCATTATCAGAAGAAATGAAAGAAAAGATTATTAAAATTAGTAATCGGTTTTCTTCAAATTTTGCTTATCGAATCTTAGGATTTGCTTTAAAAGATATTACATCTGAAGAATCGGAAAGGCTACTTGAAGAGAAGAACAGCAATTTAGTTGAGGATAATCTTATATTTGTAGGGTTCGTGGGAATGATTGATCCCCCAAGGGAATCATCAAAACCTGCTATATTGAAAGCAAAAGAAGCTGGGATTAGAATAATAATGATAACTGGAGATCATACTGAGACTGCAAAAGCAATTGGGAGAGAAATTGGAATATGTGGAACAATGGAACCAATCACAGGAGTTATGCTCGAAAAAATGTCAGATGAGGATCTTGAGAGAGTTATTCAGGATGTTGAGATCTTTGCGAGAGTAGATCCCTCACATAAATTACGCATTATTAATGCTTTGAAGAAACATGATGAAATTGTAATTATGACGGGTGATGGCGTAAATGACGCACCTGCACTTAAACGAGCTGATATCGGGGTTGCTATGGGTATAACTGGAACAGATGTTGCTAAAGAAGCAAGTGATATGATATTAGTGGACGATAATTTTGCGAATATTATTGAAGCTGTAAGTGAAGGTCGGAGAATTTATGACAATATTAAAAAATTCATTAGTTATTTATTATCCGCTAATGCTGGTGAGGTTTTAACTGTATTAGCTATTGTTTTATTAGGACTTATTTTATTTGGATATATATTTCTCCCTATTCTAGCAATACAATTATTATATATTAACTTAGTAACTGATACTTTTCCTGCTCTTGCCTTAGGGGTAAATCCCGCAGAAGAAGATCTAATGAAAAGAAAGCCAAGAGATCCAAAAGAACCATTACTTAATAAAAATTTGATAATCTTTATAATATCATTCGGGATCTTAAATGCGTTAGGATGTACTTTCTTGTTTCTTTGGAGTATTAATTTTAATTTTGCTCTAAACGTAGAATCTATGGATTTAACAAGACAAAGAACCATAATTTTTGCGGCACTTGTCATCTATCAAACTATCCAATGTCTTTGTATTAGCCAGAATACCACAATCTTCTCAAAAAATACTTTTAAAAATAAAACATTGATTGGCGCACTTTTATTATGCATTCTATTGCTTCTTTTTGCGATCTACATCCCATTCATGCAAATCTTCATCAGAACGTATCCCCTTGAACCGATAGATTGGCTTATAATTTTAATTACAGCGATTCCTATTCTTCTCTTCCAAGAAATATATGAGAAGATACTAATAAGACATGAAAAAAATCTTTTTCATTTCAACATCAAAAAGAATACCCTTCTGGTATAATCTTCGCTTCTTTGCTAATCTAGAGCGATGGGGTGCGATAATTGTATATGAACCTTATAAATATGCTTTTTCAAAGTATATGAATCCTAATGTAACAAAAGAGATGGTTTTAAATCAACCAGTTGAAGCGATGTCCGAGTTATTACTTAGCTTTTAGTATATATATGATTTAGAAACACGTGTTAAAAAATTCAGGGAGACTGTTGATGAATGGAATATTGATGGTGTTATCTTACATAATAATATGTCATGCAGACCTAATTCATGCGGACTTTACGATTTAAAGCGAAAATTAGGAGATGACTATGATATTCCATGTCTAATCATTGACGCGGATATGAATGATCCTCGTAAGCTGAATGAAACTCAAGTGTTAAATAAAATAGAGAGTTTTATCGAAATCCTTAGAGAAAGAAAGAAAAACTAAGTTTTATTATATTTTTTTAAATCTTTTCTTAATCCTTTTTGTAATGATTCTAATCCTTAACAAATATCTAATATTTATATCATGGTGTTAAATTATTCTAATAGTAAAAAATAAATTATTAAAAAAAAAAAAATAAATATGGCAGAATTAACGCAATTTGACATTATTAACGGATTACTAACTAT
>JBHLNZ010000001.1:0-136654 GCA_048941015.1 Promethearchaeota archaeon
TACATGAAGAAATGGTCGGGTATGGAAGAACGATTCCTTATGAGTTACGTGAAAAAGATATTAAAGATATGAAAAGCCTCGGTTTTAATGCTCTTAGAACCGCTCATTATTCTCATGATGAGATATTATTAGATATAGCAGACAAGTATGGAATGTTGATCCTTGAAGAAATTCCAATTTGGGGATATTGTGATTTTAAAAATCGCCACACTTTTAAAGTCGCAGCAAAAATGCTTAAAGAACTGGTTAAAAGGGATATTAATCATCCATCAGTTATTTGGTGGAGTGTTGCAAATGAAATTCCTATTGAGCGACCAGAAGTTTCAAGATTTATTAAGAATTTGATGAATTGGGTACGAAGATTGGATAACACACGTATTGTAACATATGTATCTTTCCGTTTGTTTAGTGATTTAACCCGAAGGTATGCGGATGTAGCAACTATAAATTTTTATTTTGGATGGTATGTCGGAAGTCCGCGATTAATAAGCTTTTTTTTAGATATTATGAGAACTCCTGCATTTAATAAACCATGGATATATACTGAATTTGGAGCCGGAGCGAAATTTGGCTTTCATGCCAATCTGAAGGATAGAGTTAAATTTAGTGAAGAATATCAATTATATGTTTTAGATTACTCAATAAGGACGTTTAATACTAAGGATTATCTTGCTGGATGGTTTATATGGAATTATAGAGATTTCAGAGCTCTTTTACGGCAGAACGAATATCAACAAGGCTTTAATAGGAAAGGATTAGTAAGTGCTGAAACAAACAATAAGAAATTAATTTTTTATCATATTCCTAAGATATTAAATAAGAGAAGAAAATTGGTAAATACTAAAATTTTAGGAATTCTAATTTGGATTACATTATTCCCGTTTATGTATATATTTACATACGTGTTTCTTGCTCCTATCCTTAAATTGGGTGAAAAAAGAAACATCAGAACTGGAAAAGAGAAAGAATTACAAAGATTTAAAGATTAGAAATTCAAAATTTTAGGTAAATTTATTCAATTTTAATTCCTGATATTTCTGAAGTAGTATCAGAGTCTTCCATATTTTCTAATTTTCTGTAATCATCCAAAGTACGAGTAGCAACTACTTTAAAATATTCATTTAATTTCTCTTCAATTTGAGGTGATAAACCAGGTCCTTTTTGTGTTTCTAAAATGTTCTCAACCTTCTTGTGAGCTCTTTTAACCATATCTCTTGATCCAGTCCGAATCCATGATTCCCTTCTGTTTCTGTCTACTATGTTTGGGATAAATAGTTCTTTTCTTGTATTTTTTGCTGTGTGTTTTAACATTAGATAATTTTTACCTTCGTTCGCAACTTTTATTATCTCGTTTAATGCCAGATTTTCATCATTTACCCTAATACCTTCAATTCCACGCTTGATAATTCCTGCCATTTCGTCATCAATAACAAGCAATTCTAATGCCTCAGATAACGTAGATTCATAAGTTCCAGCACAAGTTATAAGATTATGCCCCGCGTTTGCTGCACATAATAAACTATTGAATCTTTCATAGCCATTTTGAATATCAAAACATTTGGAATCCGTTAATGCTCCCGATCCTTTAGATGGTATATTATAGAAATGTGCTAACTGAGCAGCACTAATAGTAAGTAATCCAAATTCCATAGCACCATATGCAACATTTCCAGTAAAAGGATCCATTATAGTATTAGTTGATCCATAAAGCACAGGAGTTCCAGGATTGATTAATTGGGTTAACACAATCGAAGCGAGGACTTCCATGTTTGCTTGAACTAATGTGCCACAAAGAGTTACCGGAGAAGTTGAACCTGCACTAGCAGCAGCGCTTATTAATATTGGTTGATTATATTTAGCGAATATAAATAAACCATTTAAGAGAATTTGAGTCAATCTTAATGGCGAAGTTGGATTAAATACTCCTATTAATCGAGGATGCTTTACTAATTCGTCTTCTCCTCCAACAATAATAGATGTTAAATTCATCATATCTTGTGAAGCAGTTCTGCCGAAACAAGCCATTCCATATGGTTTAATACTATGACGTCCCCATTCACGTATCGTATAAAAATGAAGTTGTGTATAAGGAATGTCATGAGGCCATACATCTACTTGAGAACAAATGATATGTTCCAATCCATTAACAACTCTTATATGATTAATAGCGTCTTGTAATGTAGTTTTTCTAATTTTCTTTTTTTTTTCAGGATCATACATGTTTACTGTCGCTCCAAAAGTTGTAAAGTTAATGTTTTTTGTATTAATGTTAAAATGAAAAGAGCCATCAGGCCCATACAAAGTAAAACTTTCTGGTACTTTTTTTAGTTGCTCTATTATTAAATCTTTGGGAAATTTTACAAATCCTTCTTTATTATTTCCATCAATAACTGCTCCGTGATTTTTAAGAAAGTTCCTAGCTTCCTGAGATTCGACTTTTACCCCAATATTTTGAAGTAATTCCAGAGTTGTATCGTGGATTAATTTGATTTCGTCTTTAGACAATACTTCTAATCGATTAAGTTTCATAGAAATCAGATTATATAAAATATAGTATTAATAATAATACGTGATTAAAAATGAATATGAGATTATCAATATATTCTCATGCTCCAGTTAGAATATGTGATATAGGTGGATGGACAGATACATGGTTTTCTAAAAAAGGGGCCGTATTTAATATTAGTGTTGATCTCTACAGCTATATTAGAGTTTCCGAGAACAATTTGAATAGCATAAGAATTTGTTCAGATAATCTCAAATTAAATACTATTATTAGTGATTTTAATTATATAGAATATAATGGAACTTTAGATTTATTAAAAGCAGCAGTAAAAAGAATTGGAATAAAGAAAGGAATTGATATAAATGTCAGAGCAGATTCTCCACCAGGCAGCGGAACAGGGACAAGTGCAAGTGTTGCCGTTGCACTGATAGCTGCATTAGCAATGTATAAAAAAAAAGATTTTAAAAAATATCAAATAGCAAAATTAGCCCATAAACTTGAGACAGAAGAATTAAAATTAGAAAGCGGAGTTCAAGATCAATACGCTGCTGCCTTTGGGGGAATTAATTTTATGAAAATTGATTATCCTTCAGTTAAAATTTATAATATTAAAGTCAATAAAAAGAAAATTTTTGAATTAGAAAATCAATTGATTTTAGTATATCTTAGTTCAAGAAGCTCGAATGAAATGCATAAAGCTGTTCTTGACAATTATTTGAATAAGAATAAAAAAACTTTGGAATCGTTCAAAATTATGAAAAACTGTGCTTATGAAATGAAGAAGGCGATTAAGTCTAATATTTTAGATTTTGCAAGAGTAATGAATCGAAATTGGGAAGCTCAAAAGGAATTGCATTCACTAATGGTAAATCCCACCATAGAAAACCTTGAAAAAATAGTAAAAGACAATGGAGCGATAGGATTCAAATGTAATGGTGCTGGAGGAGGAGGATCTGCAACAATTTTAGCAGGAAGTGGTAATAAGGATAATATAAGTAAAGAAATAACAAAAGCGGGGTATAAGTTACTCCCATGTAAACTAGATTTTAATGGAGTCGCATGTTATCAAGAATATAAGAATTGAGATAAAATTCTCAAAAATCGAAAAGTTTGAGATTTTTATAGTTAAATTTTAAAAAAGTAATATGAGTTTTACTGACGATTCAGCTTTGATTTCAAAAATAAAGCGAGTATCTGATAAAATCAATATTCACAATTTGTTTATATTTAACAAATCTGGGATTTGTATTTATGGCATTAATTTCACAAATTTATATCAAATCGAGCAAGAGCAATTAATTTCTTCATATTTCACAGCTTTAATGTCTTTTACAAAAGAGTTAATAGGTGATAAAGTTAAAACAGTTGAAATGGGTGGGGGAATAAAGCTTGTTGTTTTTGAAAAAGGAAATCTTTTCTATAGTATATTATGTAATTCAATTGTGAATCTCCTCCTACTTGAAGAACTTATCTCCAAGATGCACAGCAAATTTATGATATATATTCAAAAAAATAATATAAAAGTGGATTTAGAATATATTTCTGATGAGAATTTGAACTTTATCATTGAAGATATAATAAAAACTACTTTTACTAATGAATTTGATTTAGAAAAAGAAGAAAAAATTATTGAATATCTCAAAGAGCTTTCTATAAATGCTGATATTAATGGAATTATCCTTTTAACGGATAAAGGGCAAATTATTTATTCTTCTTTAAGGAATATTGAACATTTTCTAAAGGAGGTAGATTTTAGAGTAAAAATTTGTAATAATTCAATTTTAAAATTATTTTACACCTCGAAAAATAAGGAACTGATTTTTTCGGAATATATTAAAGATAAATACTTAGTAATCGCTATTTTTGATTTTAAAACTCGATTTGGGATAGCAGAATTGTACATACATAAAATTGTCAAAAAAATTGAGCAAATTCTTGTTAATGATTAAAATTTCAATTGAAATATTATTCTAAATTCTTATTATTTAATATAATTTAAAGATTAAATTCAATCGATATCAAAACCATTTTGATTTATGGATTATAAAAACCAAATTAAAATTTAAGCCTAATTTTAATTATAACAATAATTTGGTTTGATGATTAAAAATGACGAAACCGGAAGAAAACTTAAAAGCGGCATTTGCTGGTGAATCACAGGCAAATAGGAAGTATTTAGCTTTTGCGAAAAAAGCTGAGCAAGATGGTTTTCCACAGGTGGCTCATTTATTTAGAGCTGCTGCAGCTGCTGAAACTGTCCATGCACATAATCATTTAAGAGCAATGGGAGGCATAAAATCAACTATTGAAAATCTTAAAGAAGCAATTGGTGGTGAATTTTATGAATTTACAGATATGTATCCTGAATTCATTAAAAATGCGGAATTAGAAAATAATTCTACTGCTGAAAGAACATTTAAGTATGCCAATGAGGTTGAAAAAATTCATCATAAATTATACGAAAAAGCTCTTAAATCGGTTGAGAATGGTAAGGATTTAGACAAAAGAGAAATTCATATCTGCCCCGTCTGTGGTTATACTCATGAAGGAGAGTTACCAGATAAATGTCCTGTCTGTGGTGCTTCTAAAAAAGTTTTTGAAAAAGTAGATTAAATTAAAATATTTTTTTTTAAATTTTATATATTCCAAGGTTTATATCCGTTTTGGATTTTATAAAAGTAGCTATCTAAAGAGAGATCTAATTCCTTTTCTAATCTTCTTAATGCACCCATATTTGCTCCCATCACGTAGAATTTTAACAAAAAGTCTGAAAAATCTTCATCTCCTAAAGAAAATATTGTTTGAATCTTAGCCGCATTTACAAGCTCTTTTGGTTTCTGAAATTTTAACTTAATCGTAGATAAATTACTTAAATCCTTTTCCAGTAACTGAAATTTAGTAAGTAATTTTTTTATATTTTCTGATAAATAGTAATATACATTGCTTCCATAAGGAGTGTTAAATTTTGGAATGAATGGATTTATATTTACCTTTAATGAATTCCAATGAAATCCCATTTCATCAATTTCTTTTAAAAATTCTACGATTTCTTGAACATCTTCATCTTTTTCACTTGGTAAACCAATTAGAAAGTAAAATTTTATACTTTTTAATTTTGAATCTTTGATCAATTCAAGAACTTCAAAAATTTTACGATTTGAGATTTTTTTACCTAATTCAAACCTTAAAGATTCTGATCCTGCTTCTGGAGCAATGGTTATGGTTTTTATATTACCTTTTTCAAATAAATCAATTATATTAGGAGTTATATGATCTAATCTAATTGAAGGAAGACTAAACTCTTTCCCTTTTTTTATTATATAACCTAAAATCTTATAGAATTGTGGATGGGAAGAGATGCAAGAACCAATTAAGCTGAACTTTTTGAATTCCATAATTTTGATAGCATCATCTATAGTTTGAATAATATTTTCGTAACTCCTATTTCTAAATGGAGAATTATGATATGATGATATACAAAATTTGCATTTGAAGGGACAACCACGATTTACTTCGAGAAAAAAATTTTCTTCAAATATTTTTTTCTCTTTATCTGATTTAGCAATTAGTTGAGATATAGGGATTGGAGAGTCGTCAAGGTTAGTTAAAATTACTCTTTTTACACTATTTTTTAATGAAGGTACAAAAATACCTTCAATATTAGTATATTTTTTCAATAGATCTATATAATTAAGTTTTCTATTCTTGAACTCTTTCGTAATTTCAAGAAATTTAAACAAGTTCGGCTCAGAATCTCCAATAAAAAATGCATCAAAAAAGTTGCTTAAAGGCAATGGGTTAGAAGTGATAGCGGGACCTCCTCCTATAATCAGAGGTAAATCATTTTCTTCACTCAACAATACTTCCATACGTTTCTCATGGGTTAATGGAATTTCTGCTTTTTCTAATATCCATAAAACATTTTTAAAATCATTTTCATAATGTACAGAAAAGCCTAAGATATCAAAATCTTTTGGTAATACTTTATTTTCTAAACTTCTTATTCTATTGATTGAGGATTGATCTTTTGAAGCAGGAAACTTTATTCCTTCAGGAAGAAATATTCTTTCACAGACTAATTGTTCCTTTGAATTTAATAAATAATAAAGAAGCCGTATTGTATACGAAGAGATTCCTATTTTATAATGACTAGGATAAATTAAACCAAATGATAAATCAATATATCTCCAATCCTTTATAATAATATTCTCATCGTACATTAAAAAAGAGTTCCTTCAATTAATATCAATTATTTTAGTATTATATACTAGAATTATGTTCTTCTTTTAATTTTTTAATTTGTCCAACAATTAAAGGTAGAATTATTCCTGTTTTATGATGAATTACAACTTCAGCACGTCCGTCTAAAGGTGTAGGTTGATCATTTACTATAATTAATTTTCCTCCATCTCTTAAAGTATAGAGTGGTAAATCACATGCAGGTGCTACTAAAAGTGAAGAACCAGCAATAAGCATAACATCTGCTTTTTTTGCTAAATCTTGGGACATATATATCTCAAATCTTGGCAAATTTTCTCCGAATAAAACAACCGAAGGTTTAACTGGAGAGGAACAAAAGTCACACGAAGGTCCAGTCTTTTTCTCTTTTTTTAGTTTCCGTAAAATTTGTTCTTTAGTATATGAAGCTTTACATCCCATACAATCAAATCTGTTTATATTCCCATGTACTTCATACACAATAATTGATCCAGCTTTTTGATGTAATTCATCTATATTTTGGGTTATTATTGCTTTTATTATCCCCATTTTTTCTAATTCTGCTATTGCTATGTGTCCTGGATTCGGCTTGGCTTTGAAAAGAGTTGGAGCAACCTTCTGGGCTAACTCCCAAAATTTGGCTGGATTTCTTAGAAAAGCTTCAATATTGCCATAAATTTCTGGCTTGTATTTTTCCCAAATTCCACCTTCTCCTCGAAAATCTGGGATCCCAGACTCTGTGGATATCCCTGCACCGGTTAATACAATAGCTTCTTTTGCATGATATAAAAGTTCTGCTGCATGCTGAATTTTTTTTTTTTCAATAGATTTTATTACTTTCATGGGATATTAAAAATTAAAATATAACATTTTTGTTCTTTCGAAGTATTTTTATAATATTTTTGGAAGTTATTAAAAGTTAATTATTATAACCTTTTAAAGGAAATCCTAAAGAATTATGAGCTAATTTATTTGTTCTTATGGTGATCAATAAAATCTTTTCGAATTGTAAAAAATTAAAAACATTCAATTATTTTTTTTTTTCAAGTAAAACTCGCTATTTTCAAATTATTAATATTTTAAAGTTTTAATTTATGATAACTGGATTTGCTATAATTTTAGACAATAAAATTCTCTATGTATCAAATGAGAATAAGTTTCCTACTTTTGAAATTGTTTTGTTCGTCGAAAAATTAATCAATAGTATTAATCCAAAAAATCTATGGCGCTTAACTAATATCTTTTTTGAAGGGAAAAAGACAAAAGAACGTATGATAATCAGACATATAATTACTGAACAAAATCAAAATATATTCTACTGCATTACTGGAGATTTTCTTTCAAATTCTCGTGAAGCTGATAAGTTATTAGATGAATTTTATGAGAAGGTATCAGCAAATTATGAAACTATAGAAAAAATTAAGGAATTCTATAAAAGAACGGAATTTAAAAAAGTGATTAAGTTAATTACAGGTTATTTATGGGATAAGTATCATTATCCTATAGAGGATGAAGAATTGGATTATCAATGTGCAGCTACCGAAAATAAACTTATATATTGTGGATTATCATCTCAAGGATTACCTATTTTATCACAACTATATGATACTTCTCTTTTAAGAAATTTTCATCGAGAAATAAACCATGAAAATATTGATCTCTTTACTTCCAATCTTTCAGCTAGACTTGCAACAATCGCTATGAATACACAAATTAGAGCAAAAACTAATATAAAAGAAATTCATTTCGATGACCTTCAATCGCAGGGATGCAAGAAACTAATTCTATATGGAATTATTAAGGGATATTCTTTAGATTTCATAGCTTCTGGTGATTTCTTCAAAATAAAAGAAATTTTTAAGCAATTAGAGCAAAAAATGTTTAAAGAACCAACTCTACTTCAAGATTTCTATGGAGATTTAAAACCCTATCGTTCTTTAAAATCCTATCTTGATGAAATTGCAGCTCAATTTGATCAATAATTTCTAATAGAATGCTTATTTTTTGTTATTTATGAAGGCTGTCATTCTCGCAGCTGGAAAAGGTAAAAGGTTAAGACCAATAACTTCAACGAGACCTAAACCCATGATTCCCATAGCTGGTAAACCGTTATTGGAATATACCTTACAAGGTTTAAAGAGAGCAGGAATAGATCATGTTTTATTAGTCGTAGGATATAAACAAGAAATTATAAGGGATTATTTCAAAGACGGTTTAGATAAATTTGGCTTGAAAATCGAATATATAACACAAAATGAACATCTAGGTACTGCCCATGCTTTTAGTTATGCTAAAGGATTTGTTAATAATGAGCCAATTTTAATGATGTATGGTGATATTTTGGTTGATTCTCAAATGTTTTTCGATATTATCAAGAAATACAATGATTCAAAGAATGAAGGATTAATCTCTCTAATAGAAGTAGAAACTCCACAAGAATATGGTATAATTACTCTTGATGAAAATGGATATGTTATCAAAATTACAGAAAAACCGAAATCTGATTTAAATCTTGGAAATCTTGCTAATGCTGGCATTTACATTTTCGACCCTCTAATTTTTAAAGCAATTGAAATGACTCAAAAGTCTGAAAGAAATGAATTTGAATTCACTGATTCTATGCAAGTTTTAATAGAACAATTAAATGGAAAAATTGCTGGTTATATTATTACGGATCATTTTTGGAGCGATATCGGATTACCCTGGGAGCTCTTGGACGCCAATCATTTCTTACTCGATAATTTAAAAAATGGAAATCTTGGAATTATGGAAGAAAACGTAACCATTACAGGAAAGGTATATATTGGAAAAAATACAAGAATTAAATCTGGCACATCTATTCAAGGGCCTTGTTATATTGGATCCGATAATTTAATAGGACCAAATGCTTTTATTCGACCGTATACATCAATAGAAAATAATTGTCACGTTGGAATATCAGAAGTAAAAAATTCCTTAATTTTTTCAAATACTAATGTTCCACATTTTAATTATATTGGCGATTCAATCCTCTGTGAAAATATAAACCTGGGAGCTGGTACCAAGGTATCAAATTTAAGGTTTGATAATAAAAGCGTAAAAATGAATATCAATAACAAAGTGATTGACTCTGGACGAAGAAAACTAGGCGTGATTATAGGTCCAAATTCTCAAACAGGTATCAATGTAAGTATAATGTGTGGCAAAACAATAGGCGAAAATTCAATCATAGGAGCACATACGTTGATTAACGAAGATATTCCTTCCAATACTCTGATTTATGTTGACTCTAATGGAAAGACAGTTCAAAAAGAGAACCGCTTTACATAGAAACACCTTTAGTTAGAATCAGTTCTCTTTTTAAATTCTCTTAATAACTTTGAAAATTTAATCCTTCTTTCATTGTAATTGAGTTCTATTAGAGCTTGTTCTTGATAAGCAATGAATAATTTTTCCGAGAACTCTTCCCAATCTCTACATATTTTGAGTGTTTCTTCATCATTCTTTAAAAGAGAGTCATAAGACATTATTCTATTAAATTCTGCAGCATACTCCTCAATTAAATCTAAACCTGCACCTTTTAATAGATCTCTAATAAAATCTTCAGGAGAGTACCATTCCCTTACTCTCTGAAAATCTCGGTGAATCTGAGTTAGTAATACAAGGCGAGGTCCTTCCCACAGTTCCATAATCATCGAATCACGATGCAATCGCGGAAAACACAGAAAATCTTCCATAATACCATGACCTCCAAAAAAAGAAATCGCCATTCTTATCATTTTAGGACATTCATCGGCAACAATTATCTTTTGAAGCATAACCAATTCACGCAGCCTGAAACGCCGTTTTCGTTCTTCAATATCCTTTATTTTTTCCATATCCCTTATCCCACTAATAAGTTCTTCCCCAAAATGAATAAATTCTGAATAAACTTTGAAGACTCCGGCAGCAGTTCTTTTTGCGAAATGATCTAATTCATTAATTTGGTTTATCATCATGGGAAATGAAGATACTGGTAACCCAAAAGCAATCCTAAATTGTGAATATAACAAAGCTTCTCTAACAACTCGTAACGCTCCTGCTGCCATTCCAAATGCAACATGTAATCTTGAAAGTGAAAGAACTATGCCAACAACATCTGCGAGTCCTTTTTCAAGAGGACCAATAGAATAAGCGACTGCTCCATTATATGTTATTTCAGCTGTGGGTAACTCTGCAGTTCCCAATTTTGGTTTAAGACGATCAATTGTGTAGGAATTTCTGATTTCCTTTTTTTTATTATAAGGAAGCCATGAAGGTACCACAAAAGCACCTACTCTAGTTGAAGATGGCGTATTTTTTGGTTTTGCGGTTACTAAAGCATAATCCGTATGAGCTGCAGAGCAGAAAAATTTTTGGCCATATATACGCCAACAATCCGAAATAGAATCTTCTTTTTCTTCTTTTTCATAAACGGCTTCGACAAGATTAGCTGGAACATCACTTCCACCTTGAATTTCACTAACGAATTGAGACCCTCTTGCATAATCGCCATCTATTCCATTTCTTACATGATTGAGAATTTCAAGAGCCTCAGGAGATAATTCTTTTTCATATTTTTGCATAAGCCATACTAACCCATGAGTACATGCAACTGGACACATTACTCCTGCTTCTCCGTTTTGATAAAGTAAAAACATTTTAATAAATCTACTCCAGGGAGTATTTCTATCGGGATCGAATAAGCCTAAGCTAAAAATTTCACGTTCTAAAGTTTCAGTTTCAGAACATCGTTCAATTCTATCAATTCGATGATTATGAGCATCATAATGTTTAATTTTAGTTACTTTGATTCTATTTTCAAGTTCATTTGCATTATTAGCAAGATCTCGCCATTTGTAAGAAACATAATCTGAGAGCCCTCGCAGATCTCTATCAATTTTTTCATATTCTTCTGAAGGAGAATAATGTTTCACTAGAGATTGAAAAAAAGGATCATCCCGATAATAATTAAAGTTGTCTCTTACAAATAAGTAATCATCAAAGGAATAAGGATTATCTCTATTTCCTTCTTGATTTGACAAATTTAACCCTCTTGTATTTCAATATTATACTTATTAATTCTTTTATTTATATTAAAAATAGAATTGATAAGCAAATAAAATTTTCTTAAAAAACAGAATAGAAAAAGTTAGTTATTCTTCAGTTTCTTCTTTTTTAGCAGTCTCAGATTCAGAAGATACTTTTTCTTGAGCGAATTTTTTAACATTAATTCGTTCAGTTCTTTTTATTTCACTTTTTCGTGTTCTTTTTACTTCAACTTCAACCACTTCGAATTCCGCATCTCTTTTAATGTACTCTTTGTCTTCTCCACCCTCTGGGATAGCAATCAATTTGCTTTTAATAATTGTTGAGTTGGATAATGGGTAGATAGTTTTCCCTACTCTTTGAATTTGATTCTGAAATTCACCATAAATCATTCCTGTTATAAATTTTTCGTGATTTAATGATTTAGCAAATTCTTTTAAAATTTCAGTTATAATCTTCCTAATGACTATTTGCTGTGAACTCCTAGCCCTTCTAATAGTTGTACATATATTTGTTAATCTGAAAGTATATCCATCTTTAGTAGTTAAATTGATAATTGAAGTAACTTTTGAGCTTCCCCTTCCTATTAATGATCGAATATAATCATTAGTATATTCATGCCCTATAAAGATACTTTCACAAATTCTAGATTCTGGATTAACATTAACTACTTTAAATTTTAGCTTTAAACTAATGTCATTAAAATCACCGGTAATGTCATATAGCAGAATCTCGATAGTTCTTCCTTCTATGTTATTCTCTAAACCGATTATTTCTCCAATCTCTTTATAATTAAAACTCTTTGGTGCCTTTATGGTAAACCAATATTTGTCCTTAAAAGTAACTTTCTTAATTTTTGCTTTTTTTTTTCGAACTTTCTGACTCATAATGTAGAATTACCTCGCTACTAATGTTCTTATCTTTTCAGGGTCATACTTGAAATCAGGAGCTAATACTTTTTTCTTCTTATAATATTTGATTAATCTATATATTTTGGATTCAACTCTCTGTAATCCTTTAGTTGATTCCAGATCTTTGTGATTGGTTTCCAAATGCTTTCGAAGATTTAAAGCTTTTTTAACTAAATTGGATAAGTCTTCAGGAAGAGGAGATTTAATATCATTTTCTTCAAGAATTTGTTTAACAGATTTGCCAGTAACAACCTTTACTAAAGGAATTCCATAACTATCTCTTAATGTAATTCCAATTTGGGATTGAGAAAATCCCTTGCGAGCTAATTTTACCACTTGATTTTCTACTTCTTCACCAGACATCTCAATCCATAAGGGTTTTTCTTTTAATGCAGGTCGCGTGCTTGATGATTTTCCTTTCTTTCGAGAATGCATCCGAGCCATGATAATTACGTATGCTATACAAAATTATTAAAATAATATAATTTTAAATGAACTTTCAAAAATAAAATTTTGGAATTTTACAGATTAATAAGGAAAGGGAAAAATTTTATATCGTTATTTAAACTTAAACCATTGACTAATTTCCTTTTTTTTACATTAATCAATCGACTCTTATGAATGATTTCAAATTATTGAATTTAATAAATATTAAGTAATGATTGCAAACATGAAGAACAAAAAGAATATCTTATATTTTGTAACCAGTAATAGACATAAATTTGATGAAATTCAAAAACAAATGAAAAGTGAAAATTTAAAATATGAGTTAAAAAAACTTAATATTGAAACTGTTGAGATTCAAGCAAATTCGCTTAAAGAAGTTGCATTATTCAAATTAAAAAGTATAAAAGAAAAAATAAATGGATCTTATTTCATAGAAGATGCAGGCTTTTTCATTGATATTCCCCTTAACGGTTTCCCAGGTGTCTATTCCTCAGATATTATGAATAAAATCGGTAATGAAGGAATTTTAAAATTAATTGATGATTTTGATGAAACTAAAGCACATTTTACCTCAGTTATAGCTCTTTATTTTCAACCACTTGACGAAATACTTTTTTTTGAAGGTATAACTTATGGAAAAGTGTCAAGAACAATAAGAGGTTCTGGTGGTTTTGGATTTGATCCAATTTTTATTCCAAACATAATGCCCGACAAGACATTTGCAGAATTAAGTACTGAAGAAAAAAATCAAATCTCCCATCGAGGGAAAGCGTTGAAAAAGTTTATTAGTTTTTTAATGGAAACAACTATTTAAGATATTTTAAAAAAAAAAAAGTAAAATTAAAACGTTTGCCTGAAAATATCCATTATTGTCTGTTTACTTAATTTAATCAAAATTAAATACATGCCTAAAAATCCTATTACAATAGATATAATAAATACTCTTAATAATACATTTATTGGAATGGAAAATACAATTGGCATTTCCGTTATAAGGCCTATGTTAGTCTCTAATAAATAAGCACAGTATGTTCCAATAATCGTACCCATTGTACCTGATGATAGTAATATTATTAAACTTTCAATCAAAAAGAGATTTCTTACGTTTCTAGTTTTCATTCCGAGTGATCTTAAAATTCCTATTTCAAATTTCCTTTCTAACATAATAGCATACATAGAACTAACTAACCCAAAAATAGCTATCGCGATAGCAAACCAATTAATTATTTCCATTAACGTGCTCTGTCTTTCATACATTTCATTTAAAAAGGTAATTTTAGATATAGCATCGTCAATAAAATAATCTTTTTGTTCATATGAGGTGCTGATTTCTTCTTTAGTTTGTTCAATATTTCCCTCGGAATCATCGTTTAGATTAATAAATACTTTATCAATAATCATTTTAGGGTCATAAGGATTTTCTACATCCATTAATCTAATATAATTATCTAAAGATACCATAATTCCTCCTCCTGATGCTGTAGCTTCAGAGCTTTTAAAATTATAGAATCCTGGCATCCCTCCAGAGATTCCTACTACTCTAAATAACGTAACATTTCCGGGATCATTAGAAACTTGAGGATTATAAAAAGTTAAACGGATATAATCACCAATATCTTCAACACCTAACACATTTGCTAAAGATTTAGCAATAATACAAGTATTATTATATTCAAATAACTCACTAAATGAATAATTAGTACCGCTTTTAGGGCTACTCCAAATAAATAAATCATTATCCATAACTTTGTGGAAATTATCATCAATTCCTATAAAACCTATCTCTAAATCATCAAAATTAGCTATATCACTTACTCTTACTTGATATTTCGTTTCAGCTTGTTCAGAGTAAAATTCAAAGATATTCATAAAAGCTTCATTTACAGATTCTTCATCAAATATACTACCTCCTTCGCTAAAGTCGAATGCTATCGCTAAAACAGAAGTAATGTCGAACATATTATAAAGAGTTATTGATAATTGTTCTATTCCTACATAGGATTGAATTTCATCTATCATATCCATAGTAACGGCATTAGTATCCGCATCTAATCCTTGATTAATAATTACTAAATCTGAGCCATATTGAAAGCGTAAATTCAGAGACATATTTTTTGATTCCATTTCTGTTACACTAGTTATAAAAAATATGAATGAAAAGCTAATAGCAAACATGACTATCGTACTAGTATTACGCCTTCTATTCCTTTTCAAAGAGATACGTATAATGTGAGCATATTTTCTTATGGCAGGGGAAACAATCCCTAAAAAAATATTTTGAATTATCGGGATAACTCCAACGGATGCAAATACTAAACCTATTAAGATAGCGGCAAGAAGCCCTATAAATAGACTAGCTACAAGCATAAATTCACCAGTAACAACTATATTTGGTAATAATACGAAAACTAGCATACCAATAGTAGCAATAGAGATTCCTACCAGAAAACTCTTAACATTCATACTCCCTTCTTTTTTTATTTCCCATCCTTCCTCTTTTTGATGAAATGGAGTAATAGATTTAATAATATCTATTTTAGCGGTTCTGAGTGCCGGAAATAATGAGATAACTAAAGAAGTTATAGACCCAATCAAAAAAGTAATGATAACTGTTGAGGGTTGGATAACATAAGTCATATCTTGTAATATAAAACCAGTAGCAGTAAACAATACATTTACGATTGGGGGGGTGAATAATAACCCAATTATAATACCACCAACAGAACCGATGATTCCTATCAAAAAACCTTCAAAAATTACCATTTTAATAGGAAATGTTTTTTTTCCTCCAACAACCCTGATAATACCGTATTCTCTAACTCTTTCCTCTGTAGATGTAGATAGAATAGAATTAATCAAAATTCCTGTTATTAGCATAGCTATTATTGTTATAAACCAAAAAATAATTGTCATCCCAATGAGTAAAAATTCTTCAGAGCTTAATTCTTCTAACTTTGGCATAGCAACTGAATATTCATTAGGATCAAGTTTACTTTGAATTCTCGTACCGATTTCTCTTAGCTTCCTTTCTGTAGCCTTAAAATTTCTTACATCATAGGTTAATTCTGGATTGGTTATAGTACCTACAATAAAATTGATTTCATCTTCTCTACTTAAAAAAAATTGCACTTGATGCAAATTTGTAATAATTAATGCGTTTTCGAATTCTGAAAATTTTAAGTCTTGTTTGCATATTTCAATAATTACTAAATCTAATGAATATTGTTGATAATCTAAAGTTATAGTATCTCCTATAGTGACATTTAAGAGTTCAGCAGCTTTCCAAAGAATTACACATTCTCCATCCAATGGTTCATCAGTATATATTTCTCCAGTTTCTATACCATTTTCATCGACTAAATTCAGATTACCAAGATTTCCATTATTAGCTTCCTTATAAAAATCTATTCCATACAATTCCAAAGTAAAATTTTCATTTATCTTGTCTGATGAAACTCTTGTAAACATCATTATTCGAGGAAAGAGTTCTTCAACTCCTTCTATATTTGTTAAATTATTTTCAATCAAACTCTCATCAAAAAATGGATCATAGGTAAAATCAGTTCTAGTAGAGCGAGTAATCATGATGTCAGCATTGCCAGTACTACCCGTGATTAATTGCATATAGTTAAACGACATTGTATCATTAACCATTCCTATTGCTGTTAACAGAGTTAATGAAATTAATATTCCCAATATAGCAAAAATTGCCTTAGTTTTATCCCTTTTAATGTTTAACCATGAATGTTTAATGATTTGAAGTTTCAGCTTACTTCTTATTTTATATAACAAATTTTCTAAACTCAACTTCTACTTTCCTGACTTTATATTAATTCATAATTATGAGTCTAATATACTAAACTTCTTCTTCTTATATTCAAATTTTCTCAATAATTTATCCTCCCAACCTAAAAGATCTCTGATTTGATCAGCTTCACGTCTAATTAGCTTAACACCACATTTTTTACACGAATAGTTTTCTCCAGGTTCATCTTTTAAATTTAATTTTCCACAGTTTATGCAAAAATAAGCAACATATAATTGATCATGTTCACATATAGGACAAATATAATTGAAATTTTTCGATTCAAACCAAGCTTTACAAAATTTACAATGTAAAGTTAGTGGTCTTTCTGACTCAGATTCAATTATTTCAATTCTTTTAATTGCTTGATCTTTATCTATTGAATCTAATCTAATTTTTTCAGCTTTACCATTTTTTACTTTGCTTATCCAAATTTTACCTCTCTTTTCTGCTAGAATAAACATTACAATTCCAATAATGGTGGCTACAATTATAATTAATATCCATAAACCCCAACTTCTCCAATTAAATAATCCATTTTGGATGATTATAGTTATACTTTCTATAGCTCTATTACCTTCAGCATCGAATGCTATAACACTTAGAGTATAAATTCCATCTTTGAAAAAGGTTGTATCCCATTGGTATTCTAACTTGCCGGTATCCATATCAAAGTTCAAGAATTGTCTATCAACAAGTGTATCATTAATATAAATATAAATCCTCGAGACATCTAACTTAATATCATCACTAATATTTGCTTCAATTTCTGTTATTGATTTTAACTTATCATTATAAGCTGGTGAGATTATATCTATATGTGGGGGAATGAAATCGGTAGACTTTTCATATCCGATATAAATGTTGGATAATAACCAACCATACCCTAATCCTGCAATATTATCATTTGAATGCAAAGTAAACATGATCATAACTACACTATCAGAATATTGTGAGAGATCTATACTTTCATTTCCAGAAAGTACCTCACTATCATAATAATATTCAATAAGACTTATCCAACTTTTGCCATAGTCTATAGATAATGACACAGTACAACTATCTAGTTCCTCGATTTCTAAATAAAATTCATTTTGTAAAGAAATTTCATAATAATATTTCAAATATACATTATATTCACTATTCAATTGAATTGGATATGTTATTAGTTTAGCATCCCAATTTAGTCCATAACCTTGATAGATTCCACCAAAACTCTGCCCTCTTCCACCATATATATATTCTTGATTTAGAAGAGAGATCGGATGCCAGGTATTCTCTCCTCTGAACCAAGAAGTGTCATCTATTGGAGTAGGGTTTCCAGCAATAAAATAATTTGTAAGATCAAAATTTGAAAATTCATACCCAATTAATTTATTACTTTGATTAACTGTAAATTCAAGAGGGATCGGTTCAATAATATCAAAGAGAGAATTGTTGAGATTATACCAATTAGTTGAATTATAATAATTACCATCAAATGTGTGAAATCTAAAAGAGTGATTTGAAAATTCTCCGAGTGTTAAAGCTTTCCTAAATAATACTCCTTCTTTTTCTGCTGAGCTATAACTTATGTTCCAATCTCCAAAAATATTTATCATAGAGTAGTTAAAATTATTAATTTCAATAAATACATAATCCGGATAATTACCATCTATATCAAAAACCTTGCATGAGAAGAGAACTTGTTCATATTTAGAAATTTGATTTTTAGATATATCTAAAGAAAGATTAAAATAGATATGAGGTGCTTCAATATTAGAATAATTCTCAAGACTAAAAAAATCGAGCATTAAACCCTTGTAATTAATAGGATCGAAATCTTCATCCAAATCAGAAAAAAATCGGAATTGTACAAAATATCCTATATATTCTGTGAGATTTAAATATTCTACATACCATTCATTTTCTACATTACTATATGTTTTTAAGTTAATCCATCCTGTCCAATTCAAATTAATTTGGAAATAGATAAAATCACCTGAATTAATGCTTGTACGTAAGCCAAATTTAGCAAAAGGTTGAGTTGAATTGCTATCTAATTGGGTTAGGTTGAATAAAGGACTTATTAAGCTTCCATTTGGAAAATCATAAGTTATTGAATAAGGTTGATAGGTATAATTTGTAGGATAATTATGATATCTCCCAAAATACATTGATTTCCAATCCGTTTGATATATTTTGGATCGGTTATCATTAAAATTAGTTTGATTTAATATATTCCAACCTGTGCCATTTGCTGTCCAATTATCCCATCCCTCATTGAAACTATGAAAGTAAGGAAAAGGTTTACTGTCTGTAGGGAATTCTAAGATAATCTCTAATTGACCGATCTCAGGATATTGCACAATATGTTTTCCATCACTTGCAATAAAAAAATAATGATACGTCCCTGGTGAATCAAACCGAATATATGCGCTTCTATATAATGCTCCATTGGTATAATTTACATCTAATTCATTCTGTTGGAATAAAGAATAATTTTGAGAAGTTTCAACTATTGATACATACACTTCCTGAGGAGGAACATTCGTACTATCATTATCATAATATTCAATATAAAACCGATAACTATCGATAGAATAGTTTTTACTAGGGCTATTTCCAGAAAATTCTTGGAGGCCCATTACTGTAGTGTTTTTAGACCCATCAACGTATACTATCTCAGGAACTTCTAAATGGGGTTCAAATAAGTTATCTATACTTGAGACATTCAAAACAAAGCTACTATTTCCATCAATAGCTTTAACGACTAATATGCATTCTGTTTCATTAAATTTGGGAGTATAATAAAATGTATCGAGATCACCGTACCATTTTTGCGTTGATTGGAGTAATATAGGTTCTCCATATTGATCTGATTCATTTGAAAACAAAAATAAATCGAGATCAGCGGATTGATCAACATTACTTAAATTAAATTGATATTGTATATTTGGAGGTAATATTATCCTACGGGCAAAAGCATGAGTTCCTAAAGGATCAACATTTGAACTCTGGAGATAATCACTTATTGAATTATTTATTTCTATATATTTCGTTAATGCATCAACTGCAGCTTGAATATTAAGTCTTCCATACCCTTCATGCTCATCCTTTAAACTGCTTAAAATGCCAGAAAATGTTGAAGGTGAATATTCACTTTCAATTATTCTAGTTTCTGGATCATCTTCTCTAGTCAAATAGGTTTCAGAAGCAGTCATCAATAAAACGGACTTAATAAGATTAACTCTTTCTTCTAAATCTTGATTTTCCCAATTAGTCCAAGTTCCCCATTTTGCTTCGATTAATATATTAGATACTGCTGCAACAATAGCTGTTGATATTGAGGTGCCATATGCAGCTGTTGCGGCATTGGAGAATGCATCTGCACTAATTACTGATCTATATTCAGGAACTCTACTTCCACCTGGAGCTACAAGATCAGGTTTAATGTAGCTTCCTTCTATCTCTTTTCCCATACTACTAAATGAAGAAACGTGATCTTTATCATTTATAGCACCAACAACTATAGCTTTTTTATTAAGTGCTAATTTATTTAAAGGATCTGTTCCTTTAATTCCATCATTACCTGCTGCAATAACAACTATGATACCATTCTCGATGACATCATTAATTACTTTGTTTATAGCGATTACATCCTGCCCTAAAGTTCCAACACTCAGGCATACAGTTACAATTTTATGAGTTATTCTATTTTGTAAAACACTTGCTAAACCTGAAATAAGATCAGAAGTATATCCTAATCCTGATTGATTTATGATTTTTATTGGCGAAATATAGCTCGCATTAGCGATACCGGTAAAGTGATTAAAATTTATCATATATTTCTCAGGAAAGAAAGAGATAGAAGTATTGAATGAAAATTTAGGATTAGAATTTAATGTTTTATAATATTTTATAAAGATATCAAAAATTCCTGTTTGACCTTCTAATATTTTATGATTTAGATAATATTTTTGATTTGTATTTTCATTATATGAATCATTAATAAGTTCATCATTATAATAAAGCTCAATCCAAAATTTTTCAATCCCTACTTCTTCTAAATTCCAAGAGGATTCAATGATTATACTTGAATCTACTTCTGAAAAATTACTTGAGAAGATTTTTAAAGAATAATTTTTTGCAGGTAAATATTCATTAAATAAATCTAGATGTGAATAATTCCCGTATATTTTTACAGTGGACGGATTACTGGAATCGAAAGATTGAGTACCAGTTCCTGCAATGACTGAAGAGATATAAGTGCCATGACCATTATCATCAGAAATTGGATCAGCATTAACAAAATTTTCCCATCCTCTTATATTACCATTAAAGTAATTACTGCTCGCGTTTATACCAGTATCTAACACAGCAATAGAAGAATCAGTATCTCCATTATATCCATTTACATACCAGGTCGAATTAATAGCATTTGTTTGCATACTTACATAATTCATTTGAGTTCTTATAATCTCATCACTCTCAATATTTATAGCTTCATAGCTAGATACATCCGCTACATAGCTAGATATATTTTCTGAAGGCAATGCACCTGCAAAGCCAGAAATATTATTAAAAACACTATTCCAATCATTATCGCTTTTAATAACGCCACCATAGAATTGAAATATGGTTTTTATGACTGGATTATAGGAAGTATTATTTACATAGACTATAACAGATTCTCCAATATCGTTTGAGGCTTTAATATCTTCCGTAAAATCATCCCTTTCATGCTTTGTGAATTCTGTATTTAGTAGATTAAATGATATTGAATAAATGAAGCCAATACTTAGACAAGTATACAATAAGAGAAAAGTCGTTGTAGTTTTTCTAAGATTCATTGAACCTTTTCACCTCTTCATCACTCTTATTTGAAAGTTTAGTTAGTCTTTCTCTTAAGAGATTTTCAATTTTTAATACAGAATCCCTTGCACTTCTTTTAAACAGATATAATTCCCTCCTTTTAGCTTGGCCTTTTCTCCTTTTAAAACTTTTAATTTGATTTAAATATAAACTAAGAATAACAATCGCACTTAAAGAGGGGATGATGATGAATAGATATTGAATTATTCTAGGTATAATTATTTTAATTTCAATTTGATTTGAATATTCTTTGATTTTTATCAGATAATAAAAATCTATTATTGATGGTTCTAGTATTACAACACTTTGACTTATTGCTCTAATTTTGTATGAAAAATTAACACTTTGACCTGAAGAGAGGCAATATATCTCATGTATTAACTTTCCTTGAATTAAGTTAAATTCTGTAGATGTAAAGCTTAAAGCATCACTTAATATCACATCTTTGATACAAATAGTTCCAATATTCGTAATATTTATATTAACTGTTATTATTTCTCCTTGTTCAACCTGATTTTTATCAATTGATTTTATTATCAAAAATTCAACGGTTCCAATTACTATAGAATCAGAATAAGCTATTTGAATTGTTCTGCTTTCATTATTATCAATAAAGTTGATTGGGATATAATAATATCCTTTCCAATTTTCTTTTTTAAATGTAAAGTTGAACGATTGGGATTCATTATAATTAAGGTAATCGATATAAATATGATCATTTATTGGAATTAAATCTCCCACTTGATCACTCATAGATATATTTATTTCTGACAGATTTAATTTACTAAAGCCAGAATTCAATGCTGTTACTGATAAATTGAATATGTCATTTATTTGTGGACTATCATCAGCACTTTCATAATAAAATTCTATCACATTTAGAAATGGGAATCTTTGATCATAATCTATTGGTGCTGAGAAGAACACTTCATTAGTTTGAGCTGTTAGTCCGGTACCATTAATATTTTCTACATATTCAGTAGTATTATATTTAATAATCGTTGAGCCAATTTTCCCTGAATTAGGAGTATAGAACGAAAAACTCACAGATTTTTGTTCATATGGAGCAAGACTTGATAAATAATAATATAAAACATCACTTTCAATAGTAAAATTCAGAGAATCTTTAATAATTCCCGGTATTAAAATTGAAATATTAACATTTTCAGCGATCTCTGATCCAATATTTTTGAAATTTAGAGTATAGATGTTTACTTCACCTGATTTAGAACTGTAATTGCTTAGAGATGAATTTGCTATAACTGATGCCATATTATTAGTACTGAGAGAAACAGTATTAGATCGTGAACTATATTCAACATTTCCACTAAATGAACCATAATATATTTGAGATCCAAATACTTTATACTCGTTTATGTCTCGAAATGAAAAACTAACATTGAGATCATTTATTGAAATATTAAATATAGCATCATCCGAACCCCATAATCTAAAAATAATTGAATAATTCTCTCTATTTATGGGATCAAATAACCAATCAAGATCTTCAGAACCATTTATAAATGAGAATGTTAATGTATCATTTTCAGAGGATTCCAAAAAAGAATTTATGTCTTGAAATTCACCGCTAGTAAAATTAAATATTTCAAAATTGATATTATTTGATGGATCTGTAAAATTTAAAATAATGGAGACTTTATCTAAAGAATTGTTGCTAAAGTCTATAAAAGTATTATTTTGAAAAAGGAATTGTATATCAATTTCGTAAGAGTCAATATAAGTTTCTTCTGCTTCAATTATCCAACTTTTATTATCATTTTCCAATGCCATTGTGGAATTTGTACTATTTATTGAAATCCCTGACATTACTGCAGGCAATTGGGGGAAAGAATCTTTAATTGTAAAATTAAACTCATAAAAAGGGGTAAATGTATCATAAGCTTCGATTGAGAAATTAGAAAACTCATAAGAAAGCTGATCTCCCGGTTTTATAAACCAATTTTTATCATTCCAAATACTATCTTCATTTGTAAATAAATCTTTAAGATCTTGTGTCGTTATACCTAAAATTTCCAAGGCATTAATCAATTGAGGATATCCTATTGCCAATATATCAACTACATTATCCATTTCTTCATTATAAGGTAATAAATTAGAAATATTGGTTAAATCTGGGAAATAAGTATCAATGATACCTAATCCTGTTGTATCAAAGTAAAAAATTCGAGGTTTTTCGTCAAAGTTAAAGAAATCTTCTAACGAATCATACTCCCCATAATATTCAACTCTAACAATATCCCAAATTGCATCCATAAGTTCTTCTCCAAAAGGGCCTCCTATAAAAGAAAAAATATCTGCAAGTTCTAAAGGGAAATGAGTAGGTACACCCCAACAAGTTTCATTTCCTATATTTGTGGCTGTTATATTAAAAGAAAAAGTCTTATTCGCACCATAAGACGCGGTATCATTAATTAATTCCTTTGTAATTAACATATTTGACTCAGAATTAGAATTATTATATAAAACGGAAAAATCATTAACAGGATTAAATAAACCTGTAGGAATTCCAGGAATTCCTTGGATTCCTAAAAGTGGCAAAAAATTAATATAATCCGTTGAATTATTTAAATTTATTGGCTTAATATAGTTACGTTTAATCCCTTCTTCATCAAACCAGAATAACTCAAATGAATAATCTTTTAAAACTTTTGTATCAAAATCGTATCCTGCATAAAATAATAATAAACCAATTTGTTCAATCAAAAAATCATATAAATTAAAATATTTTGGGGTTTGATCAATAACTTCAGTACAAAAAATATTAACATCTATTTCGCTCATAAACGCTCCGGTAAGTGAAATAAAAACTTTTTCACTAGGGCGTAAATCTCCGCCATCATAACCCAATGCGTCCCATAAATTAAAGTTATAAACATTCTGACTAACCTGAGTTATACCTTCTTGTAAACCTTCATATTGAATCATCAAACTTGCATAATGAGAGTTATTCGATAATGTTAAAATGTTGCTAATATCTTCTAAACCACTAATATCTTCTTCTGAAACAGTTTCATTTGAATCAAAAAATTCAGAGAAATTTCCAAATATATCTTCATAATCAGAAACAACCTCTGTAAATAAGTCGAATAAGTTTTCTAACTCGAGATTTTCTAAATAGCTTAAATCCAGTGAATTAATATTAAAATTAACTTGATCTAAGGAATCAAGAAAATCTTTTTCTAAGAGATCTAATGAATTTACAAGCAAAAATGTAGACGATAAATGAAAGTTTTCATAATAGTCAGGTTTAATTAATCTATCTATCTTAAAAGCCTTCCAATACCCATCTTTTGGAATGTTATTAGTGATTTGATTTAGGTAAGTCTCCCAATTAGGGTAATAACCTACAAAAGGGAAAAAATATGGATTTGATACGTTCAACAAAATTAAATCAATTTCAAACTTTCTTCTTATTATTTCTAATGCTCTTTCAGACCTTCTTTCAATATCGTTTTGACTTAAATCCTCTTCATAATATAAAAACCCTGAAAAAGTATTGAAAGACATTCCAAATTGAGAATTTATACTATTTTCATTTAAAACTATTGGAAAAATTTCAGGAACTATTCCGTTTGATGCACTGATGAGAACATTGCATTTATAAAAAGCAGGATCTCTAGTATCAAATTGAGGTAAAATACTAGTATCATTTGTGAAAAGTGATTGTTTAATTATTGAATTTTCGCCAGCAATAAACGCTTCTATTGACTCAGCATAAAGATCTGTTCCTGCTATATCTGAAGAGTAAATAAGTTGTTCCTCTTCATTATTATTAACTGATTCTATACTGGTTTTTTCTACAGGAGAAATAGTTATTAAAGAGGAACTTAAAAGTTGAACAATAATTAAAATGAAAATGATGAATCTGATTGCTTTTTTCATAACTTTTTTATCCCTCTTACATAGTTTCTCTATAAATTTCGACTATTTTTTTCTTTCTAATGTTTCTTAACAATAATTTCATACCAATTAAAACAAAAATTATTGATATTATATAAACACTAAGCATATTCGTTAATGGAAAAGAAGGGATATTAGGTAAATCACTTAGTAAATTTATTGAGGTTGATAAAAGTAAGCCAGTTAACCATCCAACAATAACACCAACCGTTCCACTGCTCAGCATAATTATAAGTGATTCCATTGTAAATAGACGATTTATTTCTTTTCCTTTTAATCCTAACGTCCTGATAATACCAATATCTTTCTTTCTTTCGATAATTGTTGAATATGAAGATGATATTAATCCAAATAAACAAATAACTATTGTAGCATCCAGAGTCATTGTAAAGAAAGTGTCTAATATACTAAAAAGTGATTGTTGTTGACTGACCTCCCTCTCTACATCCGTTATGTCAAAATCATAACCAATCCCATCAGAATTAATTTCATCTATAATTTGTTGATTAGATCTTTGTCGATTTGAGGATAACTTTATAAAGATTTTATCTAAATATGGTATTGGCGGAATATCCATAATTTCAAGGTAGACACCATCTGAGATCATAACACCCCCCATTTGTGCAGAGGCACTGGATCTACCAAATTCAGAGAAAAACCCAGGCATGCTAGCAGCAACACCTGCAATTTGAAAAGTATAAATCTGAGATTCATCGCCTCTCTGAATATTGAATCTCACTAAATCATCTTTGTTCAAATCTAAATTTTCTGATAAACCTTCGGATATAATGCATTTATAGTGCCCTTCAATATTAAAAATCTGATTAAAACTAGTTGATAAATCTCCTTGAGTAAACTCGATATACTTCGTTTTAATTGTAGAAGGATATTCTTCATCTATCCCGATTAAACTAATTTCTTGAGTGAATAAACCCGCATAATCGCCAATTTCAGCTATGAATTCCTTTCCTTCTTCAGAATATATTTGAGTAAGATGAAATGGACTTGCTATAACCGAAGAAATTTTTTCAATTCCCTCAACATTAAGGATATCGTTTTCGAAATCTGTAGTAAGAATCCTATTAGGATTAACTGAATAATCATTATTTTGAAGTTCTAAAATTGGATTATTTTGTAAACTAATTGGTGGACCACCGAAAGGATCTTCTATAACATCTTCAACTTCAGCCCAACCTATTGTTTCAATAACCAAATCTGACCCATACCTAAGATTTGCTCCTATAGCAACTTGATCAGAGAGAAAACGAGTAGCAGCTGCAGTAAAAATTACAAATGAAAACGTAAAGGCAAAAATAATAATTGTACTAGAATTTCTTCTTTGATAACGGAAAACAAAAATTCTAATTACATTATATAATTTCCTTGAAAATAAGCGAAAAGTTTGAATAAAAAATCTGAGGATCAAGGGCATTATACCCAATCCTGCTAATGTAGTGCCCACTAAAAAAATAATGAGCAACGCGATTAATGTTCCTGCCATTAAGGAAATATTTCCCGAAATTAAAATTCTTGGCATAATAAGCAAAACAAAGGCTCCATTTGCAGCTAATATTATTCCAACGATTATTAGCTTATAATTAACAGAAGCCTTTTTTTGTAAATGATAAAGAGTATCTTCGTGACGATAAGGATGAATTGATTCAATTAATTGGAGTTGCATTACTTTGATTGCTGGTGAGATACTTACTATAAGACCTACGGCGATTCCAATAAAATATGATATCAAAATCGACCAGATTGTAAAAAAAAAAGAAATATTCCCCACTAATCCGGGTATATTTTGAGCAACAATAATTTCTGCTATTGGTAATATTATGAACCTTGTTGCAAGTATAGCTACAAATATGCCTGAGATAGTTCCAAAATTACATAATAATAATCCCTGAACTAAAACTATTGATAGGTTATACTTTTTCGTAGCACCTAATGTTCTGAAGATACCGAATTCTCTTATTCTCTCTTCTACAGAAGTTTTCAATATCCCATTAATTAATACTCCTGAAATTAACATTGAAATCATTGAAACAAATACAAAAATGATAGTAATTCCGACACTTAAGAATTCTGAAAATCCTAAAACTTCTAATTTAGGTAAATCAATAAAGAATTCATTAATTCCTATTAAAAGTTGAATTTCACCTGCTAAATCTTTTACTCGGTTTTCAGATCCTTTAATGTCTCGAGCGTCATAAAAACTGTTTCCCGATTCTAAAGTTAAGATTAAATTATCACATTTTCCAAAAAAGGTACTATTACCAAATATTTCATAAAGAGATTCGATATCGACAACTATTAATGGCCTATTTTCATATCTTATTGGCCATTTAAATTGAAAATCAAAAATGGCGTCAATAGTAAAGTTTACTTCTCGATAATAAGTTATATTTCCATGTATTAATCTCATTCTGATTTCTATCATATCATTTTTAGCATATTTAATCTCTTCGTTAAATTTATAATAAATAGCACAGTGATTTAACGGTAAGTTATTTAAATTTAATAATTCATTAGTCTCTTGCTTTACAAAACTTCCAAAGCCTAATTCATTTTCTAATGAAAAATTAATTCCAGAAATTAGAACAGAAGTAGTAGCATTTGTTAATTCTGGCGTGTCAACACCCTGAGATATGTTTACATTTCCCCATAATTCCATTCTTGGTATAAACGCATCAATTCCTTCAATATTTCCCTGAATTGAGTCGATAATTGGAACATACTCAAAATAATTAGAACGGTCCTCAGGTTCTCCATTGTAATGTCTTACGGAGATAACCATATCTTGATTTCCTGCATCTATACTTAGATAATCAATAAATGTAACAGAAATAGAATCAGATAGGATTAAAACTATTGATAAAAGAGCTACACTTATCATAATCCCAAGGATTCCAATTATCGTTCGAACCTTTTGACGAGATAAATCCTTGAAAGCATATTTAAAAATAATTTTAATGTTCAACATTTCTGTTTATGATTCTTATTGACCAATTTTTTAACTCTTTTAATTATTAAAATAGAAGTAATACCGATCCATCTATTTTTCCATTAATTTTATTCTCTTCCAATAATTCACCCAAAATATCATTAAAATGTTCAGGTAAATTCATAATTATAGATTCAGGAATACTATTTTTGATATCTATTATATTGATCTCATTTTTACCTTGATTTGCAAATAAATACTTGAAGATCCAATTCTTTGTTTTTTCTTTATTGATTTCTGATTCTTGTTTTCTGCTCAGTTCCATTATTTGAGTCTCTTTTAATCCCCCTATCTTTCCTTCATGAGTCAATTTTCCATCTCTCATATGAAAAACTCTTGTAGCAAATTCAGAAACTGCCGCATCATGGCTTACAGCTATAAATGTTGCTCCTCTTTTATTTAAATCTCTCAGAAGATTTAAAATCATTACTCCTGTTTTTGAATCCAAATCACCTGTAGGTTCATCTAATACACAGATAGCAGGATCATTCGCAAAAGCTCTTGCTACAGCAACTCTCTGTTGTTCCCCCCCAGAAAGCTCAGAGGGGGCATGATGTGCTCTTTCTTCCAACCCTACTAATCTTAATAGATCCAATGCTTTCTTTCTCTTTCCTCTTCTGCTTAATTTTCCAGAAAAATGTAAAGGGACCATTACATTTTCCATTGCTGTCATTTGAGGTAGAAGATTGTAAAATTGAAATACAAATCCAATTCTCTCTCGTCTAATTTCTGCCAAATCATTATCATTAAGCATTGAAATATTACGCCCTTCTAAGAAAATTTTACCTCTTGTTGGAGTATCCAATCCACCAATTAAGTTAAGTAAAGTTGTTTTTCCAGATCCGGATGGCCCCATAATATCGACAAAATCTCCTTTATCAATTATCAAATCAATCCCTCTTAAAGCAGCAACAGCAGTGCTACCAAGCAGATATGTCTTATGAAGTCCATCAACGACAATTAGATGGTCATAATCCTTCCCAAAGTCTTTTTGATCCTTAGATTCCTTTTTTATCTGCTTTTTTTCCTCGCGAGAAAGTGTTAGTGTCTCTAATTTTTGTCTTTTTATTTCATCTTTAATCTTCTTTTTTTTCCATTTAGAAAAATCTTTACTTACTTTGCCTTTCCAGAAAGCAAGTTTACCTGTTTCTTCTTCATATTCTTCCATTTCAGGAGTTTTTTTTACTAAAGGTAAATCATTCATAATTCTCTTACCTTAGATTTTATTATTTTTTGATTTTTTTATTATTAACCTTGAAAATTAAAAAGATTACTCAACCTTATTTTTCTATTCTTAAAATTATGAAAATTACCATAATGTTTAAACATTAAGGTTCTAATTAAATAGAATATTTGCACATCATTATTTTTTTAAAGTTTTTAGAGAAAATATAAAAGCCGGTATATATCTCGAAAACAAATTTATAGAAATTGCTTTTTTAAATATTCTAAAATTCTTAAGCTCAAATCTTTTTCAGCCTCTTTTTTTGTTCTATGTTCTTCAGATTTTAAATTATCTGGTAGAGATATTATCTCTTTATTATTTCGATCTAAAATTTTTGGAGATCTTGCAACCCATTGAAGCTTATGTTGAGGCCCAATACTTTCATAATTGTATATTATAATAGGTGTTAATTTAAACTTCTCTTGGATAAACTCTATTAATTGATTTTTTGAAAGATCTATGCTTTCCTCCAAATAATTATCCCAATCGTCGAAGAATTTATCTATGATGGTTTGTTCGACAATTCTAAGATTATAATTTGAGTCGATATAGAGTGCGCCACATATTGATTCAAATACATCCGCAAGGATCGATGTTTCCCTAACTTCTTGATTTTTTGAAGCAAAAATAAATTTCCACAATTCCATTTTTGTAGCAATTGTTCTGAAAGTTTGATTGCTTTCTAAAACCTGTTTAATTTTAGTTAGTTCTTCTGGATCACCTGCTCCTTTATTATATAATTTAATGCTAAAAATTAATTTAATTACTGAATCTCCAAGCGTCTCTAAGATTTCATAATTCGGTAACCCACTTTCATTTCCATATTGAGGGGTAGTTAACGCTTGTAGTAATAATTTTATGTCATTAAATTCATAATTAATAAAATTTTGAAATTCTTTTAGTTTAACTTTCGTAGGTTCTTCCATAATCTTAAGAATTAATATTCACAAAAATTTAAAAACTTAAACAAGCCTTATTTAATATATGGAAAGAGAAGATGTGAATAAAATCTTAGATTTAATCGAAGATATTAAAAAAAAAAATTCTGAAATGGAATATTTTGTTTCAAATTTGAGCATTTTATCTAGAACTGATACACTTAAAGAAATCTCTCGAGATATAATAGAAAGAAACCCGATTTTCCAAGAACCAGAATTTCATAAAGAAAAAAATTATAAACCGGAATATATTGTAGATTCTAGTTCATCCATCGAAAACATAATTGATAATTTAATTACAAATATTGAAAAGTATCCTACAAAAAGAGTTATTTATCTCAGGATCTTTTTAGAACGGTTTCATGATATCTCTGAACATGATAAAATTGTTATTTTACAATCTATAAAAGATGAAAAAACAGAAGATTTAAAAGATAAGCTCTTATCATTAGTAAATGCATTTAAATTAGAAATGTAAAAATAAAATGTTACAATTTTGTTTCTTTTTAAAACTCAAATAATTTAAGTAGAGCTAGTACGTTTTTAAGCTTTCTTATTCTTAACCTAAATGTTAAAATTTTTACTAATACACTACCAAGTGTTAGATCTTCACTTGTTAGGAGATCTACAAAAATTTGAGTTTTAGCAGATATTTTTCCATCCCAACCAGCATTTTCTCTCTTTAAATTTTTCTTTGGATTATTTTCAATTCCTTCTACAGATATTTTTCCTTTATCTATGATTAATAAAGCGGCATATTTCCCATCTGTAGCATTCAAAAGCCATTTGATTTGAGTATCTTTATATTGTTCAATAAATTTCTCGTTAGTATTTAGTGGCTCAACTTGTTTAGCTACAACATTAGGAAATCCTTTCAATCTTGGTTTTTTTTCTTCAGACATAGTTACCATTTTTCAATATTATCAAAAATTTAATTTATATGATTTTAAATTATTAATAAATTAAATTTAATCTAATTTAAAATATTTAATAAAAATTAAAAATTAGCTCATAAATAAGAAGAAAAAGTAAACTAGCAGGTAATCTGTGAAATGTTAAAATCTAATACCCATCAGCTTCAGTTATATCAAATAGATCTTCAAAAGCTTTGCGATCTTCTCCAGAAATCCGTTCTGATTTTAATCCCTCTTTGATAATGATTGGTGCTGTTTCTTTCTCATCATGCTTAATTGTTTTTACGATTTTATATTCATCTGTTTTTGGATCTAACTCAAATTCCTTGTCACATGCTTTACAGTATAGTTTTTTATTCTTGGGTATTAGAATATTGTCACATTCTGGGCAAAATTTCATATTCGACAATCACCGACCACTTACTCCTTTAATAACTTTACGTTTTTGTTCAATTCTTTTTCTCAGAAATAATAAAATAAACATCGCTTTATAAATTTAATGGAAACCAATTGTAATGTGACTCAATCAGATATTTAAATTTTATTAATCGAATTTGTACAAAATAATTTTGTATTAATAAATTTAGATTTTCTTCATAATCCAAAATAGATTCTGACGAGTCTATTTTTTGATAAAATAAGAATTTATACAAAAAAAAATATTTATTCTATGGGTTTTTTTTGAAGTAATTTTATTAAATAATCGAAAAAATGTATAATAAAAAATTTCTAGTTTTTGGTCATCGTGGAGCAAATAGTATTGCTCCTGAAAATACACTAAAAGCATTCAAAAAAGCAATTGAATTAAAAGCTGACTTCATTGAATTTGATGTTCAAATGTCTCGAGACGGAAAACTTGTTATAACTCATGATTTAGATATCGAGAGATTAACCGGAGAAAAGAGAAATGTTATAGACATGACTCTAGAAGAGTTGAAAAGTAAAGATTTTGGGGATGGTGAGAAAATTCCAACCTTAGAAGAGTTGATTAATGAAACTAAAGGAAAGATTGGTCTTAACTGTGAAATAATTGTTAAAGGAATTGTTAAAAAGGTTGTGGAAATGTTAAGGAAATATGACATAATTAAGACCACTATTGTGAGTTCCTTTAAACATGAAGAATTATTAAAATTTCAGGAATTAGAGCCTGGTTTGAAACTTGCTTCTTTAGAGCCAACAGAGTATTTATCTGAATATGAATGGGATTTAAAAGAACAAATGATAAAATTTTGTGTGTCCAACAATCTATACGCAATCAATCCGTTTTATCCCATAGTTGATCAACAATTTGTAGATTATGCTCATAAGTATAATATTAAAGTATTTCCATGGACAGTAGATTCAAAACCTTCAATAAGAAAGTTGATTAAATATGGTGTTGATGGAATAATTACTAATGATATCACAAGGGTTAAAGGGATTCTTAAAGGTTAAAGTTAAAATCTATTAAATTTTATTCAATTTAAAAGGATATTATTTTTCTAAAAATGTGAATTTTCATGAAAAGCAAAAATGAAGTGTTAATTATAGGCCATAAAGGAGCAAGCAAAACAGAACCAGATAATACATTAAGAGCCTTTCAAAAAGCAATAGAATTAAAAGCAGATTATATTGAATTTGATATTCATCAATCTAAAGATGGTGAAATAGTAGTTATGCATGATGATAATACTCTTCAGACAACTGGATATGATGGATATATCAAAGAAATGACCCTTGAAGAATTGAAAAAGCTAGACTGTGGTATGGGTGAAAGAATTCCTACACTAAAAGAAGTAATTAAATTATGTAAGGGAAAAATTGGATTACAAATTGAGGTTAAAGTAATAAATATTGGAGAAAAAGTTGTTGATTTATTAAAGGAAGCAGATCTTATCGAGTCTTCTATTATTAGTTCATTTATACATAATGAAGTTATTAAGATTAAAAATTATGAACCTAAAGCAAAAGTCGCAGCCCTTATTCCTTCTCAAATTGAAGATTCTAGTAACTTAAAAAAGGTAGCCAGAAGATTGATAAGGAAAGAAAAGTTTTTTGCAATACATCCTTATTTTATAGGAGTAAATAAAGAATTAGTGGATTATTGCTATAAAAATAATTTAAAAGTTAATGTTTGGACTGTAAATGAACAAAAAGATATGGAAAATCTTATCAAATCAGGTGTGGATGGAATCATAACTGATGATATTCCCTTACTTAAAAAATTGTTAAATAGGAATGATTAGGTGAAATTAAAATAATCTAAAACTGAAAATACTTCAATAAATACCTATCGATAAAATATTTTAGTTATTCTTAATTATCTTTTGTATATTTTAGATTTAAAACAAATAATCGTGATCTTTTTCTGAGAGAAGAACAAAAAATTGACTTTGATTCACTTTTTAATCCCAATGCAATAGGTATCATAGGGGCAAGCCATGATCCCGCAGGTGGAGGCTTTTTTGCCCGAGCCATGAAAGATAGATTTCGTGGTCAAATCTATCTTTTTAATCCCTCGCTAGCTGGAAAAAAACTATTTGGTTTAGATGTTTATAATTCTATTTTAGACGTATCTAAGCCTATAGATTATGTAATCCTGGCAGTACGAGCAAGCTTAGTACCAAAAATATTAGAAGAAATTGGGCAAAAACAAGTTCCTTTTTGTACAATATTTTCATCTGGATTCAGGGAAGTGGGGAAAGAAGATTTAGAAAAAAAAGTTTTAAACGTAGCTCGAGAATATAAAATTAGAATAATAGGACCCAATTGTTTAGGAGTTTATAATCCTAAAGCTGGTCTTTATTTTGCATTAGAACAATCCCGGAAAGCAGGAAATTTTGGTGGTATTTTTCAATCCGGAGGAATAGCTCAAAATATATCCCATCTAGCAGTCTCGTATGGACTTTATGTTTCTAAATTCGTTTCTATAGGTAATTCTTTAGATTTATCACCAGCAGAATTCTTAAATTATTTTCTAACCGATGATTATACTAAAATCATAGGAATTTATATTGAAAATTTGCGATCTGAAGCCCAGGGAAGGAAATTTATGAATATGGTCAAACTTTGTAACCTTAATAGAAAACCGGTAATATTATGGAGAGCAGGTTATGGTGAAGCAACTAAAAAGGCAATCCTCTCTCACACTGGAGGTCTTGCAGGTAATAATAAAATCTGGGATGCAGTTAGTAAACAAACAGGAAGTCCTGAAGTTAACAATTCTAATGAATTAGCTGCATTAGCATCAGCATTTAATTTAACTCACCTTCCAGATACAAGAAATATAGGTGTTATAGGTATTGGAGGCGGCTCTACAATCGAAGCTATTGATATCTTCGAGAAATATAACCTTAAAATTCCCTCTTTATCCGACAAAATAATTAATAAAATGAAGAGATTCATTCCCGATGTTAATACAAATGTAAAGAACCCTATAGATCTAGGAGGAATGGGAATTCAGCCAAATATTTATTATCGCACTATTTTAGCATTAGATAAAGATCCCAACATTTCTTCAATAGTATTCATAAAGGATCCAGAACGTTTTGGAGGTTTTGAAAGTATTCTAGAAGAATTGGGATATGGTGGTTTAGATTTAAATAGAGAATTCATTAGATATATTTCAAAAGCAAAAAATGTCTGTACTAAACCAATGTATTGTGTAATGCTTAAAATAAACGAGGGTTTTGAAGAATATAAGAGCAGATATAAATTTAAATTGAAACTATTAAATAGAAACGTTCCTGTATTCGAATCTTTAGAGCTTGCAGCTTCAATTTTAGATAAAGTGAATTCTTATAGAGAATTTCTTCAAAAATATGGAAAATATCCAAAATAATGAATTAATCTACAATTAAATTTTACTATAATTAATTATGGTGGAACTTAGCACTACTATTTTAGGAATTAGTTTGGCTTTAACCGCTACCGTTTGTTTTAATTTAGCCTTTATATTACAAAAAAAAGGATTAACTCAAGGGTTACCTGAAATAAATTTTGATGAAGGTATTATAAATGTGTTTAAATCATTTATTGCATTTTTTCAAAATAAAACTTGGATAACAGGATTCATATTAGGGATTTTGGGGTGGTTTCCCTATATAATAAGTACGGGTTTGGTTGGGATACTTGTTGTTCAACCTCTTATGAGTCTAGGTTTAGTTATTTTTGTAATCGCTGCTCATCGGGTATTAAAAGAAAAAGTAACAATCTTAGAAATAATTGCAATATGTTTACTCGGAATAGTACCTATATTGATTACAAGTGCTGGAATCTCTGATGTAAATATTGATCTTTATTCTTTCGTCGGACCCTTACTAATATTTTTAGGAATTACTTTATCTATTGGTTTTTTATGTTTTATAATATCCAAAAGGAAAAGAAAAACACCTTTGGAGGGACTATTCATTTTATTTACTGGTGGAATTTTCTATGCCTTTGGACTAATTTTTACTAACATTCTTGCACAAGCTATTACTGATGCTCATGTATTTCCTCTCTATTTTTGGGAAATTCTATTTGGAATTTTTTGGTTTGATTATTACCATTTATGGTTATTCTTAGGATTCTGGGGTATGGTTATTTCTAATATCATAAGTATAACCTTTTATCAGAGCGCTTTTCAGAAAGGAAAAGCACTAACTATGTATCCAATACTTAATTCATTTATTTTAATAATTCCTCTCTTAGCAGGCTTATTTGTTTTTAATCAAAACTTCATGAATTTTCCATTATTTTTTATAGCAGTTTTCATTGTCTTGATAGCAAATATAACTTTAAGTAAATTCCAAGCTCAAATTGAAATTATCGAAGTTTCGAAGAAATCAGAGAATTAAGAAAAATCTTAATATTTTTTGTTATACAAAACTAAAATAAATAAAATTATCTAAAACCTTTTTACTGTTTAGAATTTTTTAAATGATTTACTTCAATTGGACGTCCAGGACTGCCTTGATAATAATATTTATCAAGTTTTCCCCTCCAATTTTTATGTAAAACTGAATTGGGAAATATTACATTATTATCTGTCGTCATAGCATTGGGGCCTGCTATAATACCTGGATAAAAAGTGGTATTATTTCCTAATTTAAGTTCCATCATAGTTATTTTACCAAATATAGTATTAACAGCATGACTAGATAAAGCAGAAGTAGGATATATAAAAACATTACTACCTAGATTAGTTAATTCTAATCCAGCATAACCATCACAATATATAACATTCTTAGCGATTTTGTTATGGCTAATTCTTTTTAGTGCACGATTTAATAACCATGGAAAAGGAGATTTCGATGTCATCCACACTGGCATTTTTATTATAAAACCTCTTTTATGGTAGTATTTCATCATCTTCCCTTCTTCACTGTTTAAATCATCTAAAACTCTTTTAAAGACACCTTGTTTTGGCGGAGATTTTTTATTCCATCTACGTGCCCAAAAGGCAGTAAACTCAATTAATAATATCAAATACAAGTAGGACAAGAATAAGAGAAATGCGGGTAGAATTAAAATATTAAATATAAAAGGAATCTTAAATAGGATGATAAAATCGTATTCAAATAAGAGAAATATACCTAAACAAGGATAAAGTGGTAGAATAAAGCTTATTAAATTTATTTTAAAAAAATCTAATGCTGGTAATTCAACAACTTGCTTCTTTTTTTCTTCGAATTCTGTTTTAATTCTTTCTCTTACATCTTCCTCTACCATAGTATTAATATTATTGTTCTGTTATTAAAAATTATTTGTTATTAATGGAATCAAATAATTAAGTTAAAAAAAATCCTACAAGTCTTTCTAAGCTGCTTTAAAGGTCTTTGGATTATCCTCTTCTATTATATAGTCCAATTTGTGAATATCTGAAAATATCCAGATCAAAATAGCAATAATTATAGCAATTAATATGTTTATAAGGTATACTGCTTTAAGGTTGATCAGTTCTGCTAAAAATCCTCCTGTTAATGAGCCTAAAGGTATAATCGCAAATGTTATTGAATGATCTAAAGAGACGATTCTCCCAACTTTATCCTTAGGAACAGCAATTTGTAAAATAGTCATATAATTAATCAATATAAAATTAAATGAAAGTCCTGAAATAAATAGTCCAATTCCCACAATTATAAAAAATCTATACGGAGAAAAAACCAGAAAAGAGTATCCACCAAATATAGAAATACTTCCAATCATTATAATCAATGTTTTCCGTTTCCATTCTTTCTTAAATGAATTAATAAAACTTCCAACAATATTTCCTACTGACATAAAAGAACTAATAAATGCTAATTCAATGGCAGTTCCATTATGAATCTTTTTAACAAATAGTGGTAACAAATCTGAGAATGGGCGGTTTAAAAAGTTTAATAACATCGCTAAAAAAATTAAACTCAATAAACCTGGAGCAGATTTTACAGCTTTTAATCCTATTTTAAATTCTTTAAAAAATGAAGTTTTTTCTTTATGATCTTTTGGTAATCCTACTCTAGGAATTGTAATAATCAAGATAGGAACTAATGCAATTATAAAAGTTATAATATCTATCATAAAAATTTGATTGATTGGAAAAAATTCGTAAAGTGCTCCTGCTAAAATTGGACCAATGGTATAAATCAAACTTGAAAAAAATAAGTTTATTGAATTAACCCTATTTAATCTCTGTTTTGGAACCATAGAAGGGATAATTGCATTAAAGGTGGGAACGTGAAAAGATTGAAGAACGCTGCGGCTGGTATTGACAATTAAAACAAGCCAAATGTCAGCAAGATTAAACGTAAATAATATAAATAATCCAAAAGTAACAACCGCTTGAAATGAATCAACTAATATAATGATAAACTTCCGACTTATTTTATCTGATAAAACTCCCGCAATCGGAGCAATAATTATTTGGGGTAGGAAATATAATACTGATGAAATTGCAAGATAAAAAGCACTATCGGTCTCAACAGCAATCCACCAACTAATTATAAAATATACTATTGAAGAACCTAATAATGAAAATTCTTGTCCCAAAAGAAAATAATAGAAATTTCTATAGGTTTTTCGATCTTCCACTTTTATCACAGTTTCAAATTTTCAAAATTTTATTAAATTACCGAATAAAAAAGTTATAATTCTTGATTTTCGAGTTTTATTACTTCTTGCTTTGTAATCGGCTCGAAAGTTAGGTTTTCGATGCAATCTAAATATCTAATTTTTGTAAAGTACCAGATTATTATAGGATTAATAATTCCTGCTAATGAACATATAAAGAATAATGGAATAACTCCAATTAGTTCTGCAGCAGGACCTGTAATTAAAGCGCCAATTGGTGCAATTGCCATTGAAATTGTATGGTCAATGGACATTACCCTTCCAATTTTATCAGATGGAACAATAGTATGAAAGATCGTTAAATATGTAGCTACTGTAATTGGGAATATTATGGCTCCCAAAAACCCGCCAATATACATAAGATAAAAGTTTCGATATGGAGCAAAAATTATTAGAAAATAAGCAGTAAATAGAAACATTTCTCCGGCAAGATTTATCTTTATCTTATTTTTCCAATTTTTTTTAAACGAGGTTATTAATGAACCAAGGACATTACCAATTTGCATTGAGCCAAAAAGAAAAGCTAGGTTAAAAGCTGTACCATCATGGATAATCTTTATATAATAAGGCCATAAGACGTTAAAAGGGCGAAATATAAAATTAAAGATCATCGCAAATATTATTAAACTTAACATGCCTGGAATAGCTTTAACAATTAAGAAACCCTCTTTTAATTCACGAGAAAATGATCTTTTCTTAATAAACTCTATTTCCTTTTTTTGGTATGGAATTTTAATTAAAATTAATGGTATAAGAGCTATTGCAAAAGTTATTACATCAATTAAACAAATGTAAGAGATTGGAAACAACTCCAAAAGAATAGCTGATAAAACAGGGCCAATCATGAAAATTATTCCATTAAAAAGAAAATTAGTACCATTTATTCTACTTAGTTTATCTTTGGGGACCATTGAAGGAATAATTGCTTGAAATGTAGGGACGTGAACCGCAAAAAGAATATTTCGAAAAGTGTGTATCGTTAAAATTAACCAAATATTAATTATGCCAACAAAAAACAATAAAAATAACAAAAAAGTTAAAAAAGCTTGAAGAGAATCAACTACAGCGATAATTAACTTTCGGTTTAATCTATCAGATAATACTCCGGCAAAAGGGGCAACAATTACTTGAGGTAAAAATATCAAAAAAGAAGCAATTGAAAGATACAAAACGCTTCCTGTCTCAATTGTAATCCACCATGTGATTACAAATCCAATGATACCCGAGCCTAACAATGAAAATTGTTGGCCAAACATAAAATAAAGGTAATGAGTAAAGCTTTTGTTTGTTGGTAACTCTTCCATAATTAATTTTACTCGAATTAGTTATTTAGGATTAGTGTTAGTTCCATAAATAGATTTAGTTGAGAAACTTCATTAAAAGTATGAATTAAGTCTGAAGTAATTAGAAAAAAATAATTTGAAAATAAATGGATTTTTAAATCTGTAAGATGAATTAGTAATTACTATTTCACTTAATATACAGAAAACTGGAACAAAAAATGTCGAGTAAATCAATTTTAGTGAGCATTCTAGGATCTGCAGTTATTATAGGATTATTAGGCTTCTTTTTGTTACCATTCCTTTTTCCCGCTGTAAATTCAAATTCCATAGTATTACAATCCAGCTATAGAGAATGGAACAGTGAAGCTTATATATTCGATGATGATACCTTAGATTATGTGAAAATGAATGATACTGAACTATCTATCTCAATTAAACAAAATTCTCAGCTTTCAATAACATTTTCAGCAATTGCTCTTTTATCACTTGATCCAGATTTCACTATTAAAAACTCTTATAATATTTCTATAGTAATTTTAGGCATCTACAATTACACCTTCACAGTAGGTTATTATGATGATACTCCCGCTTCAGGTCTATACATTAGACAGTTAACTTTCAACTTATTCAGCAACTTTTTGTCTCAACCATTACCTGCTGGTACCTATACAGTTGTAGTTTTTTGGAAATCAAACTTTGATGCCAATGGATTAAATTCTTTAAGTGTCTGTCATACCCCAACTTGGATTCGTACTCGCAGCTTATACATTCAAGAAATAAAACAGGTTTAAATTAATTTTAAATTTTTTTTTATTAAATTCTTTAGTTCTGAATTTAATGCGGTTTATTTAAATTTTATCCCACTCTAAGGGTGGTATAAATTTACCAAATAAGTGGAATTAATTTTTTCTTGGTTCTTTGAGCATATTCTTTATATCCCTCAAGTTCTTTATGAAGCATTCGATCTTCTAAAATTGTGCGTATCACTATTCCAGCAATACCAAGTGCAGCAGGAATTAATGAAAAAAGAGAACCAAGGGCTAAACAATAAAAGATTATAAATAGAATAAATCCTAAATACATTGGATGCCGTACAATTCGATAAGGGCCAGAAGTAATTACTGTATGGCCTCGATCTTTTTGAATCTCCACTGCTTTTGATAAAAAGGTATTTTCTTTCATAACTAAGAATATTATTACCAATCCCAATGACATTCCTATAAATCCAATTATTTCCACTAAAAGAGGAACACTTGACCAACCATATTTCTTTTCAAAACCAGGAATTATAAATGTTGGAAAAAAGCCAAATCCCATGAAAAGCATGACAATCTTATCCCACTTTTCTTTAAATTGTGGTTTAGCCCTCTTTTGAAGCATCTCGGGGTCATGTTTACTAAAATATAAAATATAGCTCGTAAAGAAGGTAAAAAATATTCCAAGATAAATCCATACTTCAAGCCAAAAAAAACTTCCAAAAGGGATAAATAACCCTAATCCAAGGAAAGCTGTAACTAATACAACAAGACTAATTAAAATCGGTTTAGATATTTTTTTAGGCATAAATACAAGAAATTTTTATCTTATTTAATTTTTCTAATCTTTTTTTAGATATTTCGTAATCTTGGATCTAGTGCATCCCTTAATCCATCGCCCAAAAGCATAAATCCAAGAACTGTAATTAATATCATCAATCCCGGCCAGAACACTGCCCAAGGTGCGTCAAATAAACGAGCCATAGAAATCCAAATTTCCTTTCCCCAATCTATTAACCCTGGATCAGTAAAACCAAGAAATGCTAAGCCTGCTAAGTTTAAAATAACTGATCCAATGTCAAAAGTCACCGAAATTATAATTGGATTAATAACATTAGGAATTATATGTTTAAACATTATTCTACGGTTGTTAGCACCGACAACTTTAGCTGCTTGTACATATGGCAATTCTTTTGCTTGTAGGACCGAAGCTCTGATTAATCTTGCATAAGATGGTACTCCTATTATACCAAAAGCGAACATAAAAGCTTCAATTCTTTGTCCTATTATTGCTACAAACACTAACGCAAGAATCAAACCTGGAAAGGAAAGAAGTACATCCATTATTCTCATCAAGATCAAATCTAACCAACTACCAAAATATCCTGCCATAGTACCAAGTAAGATTCCTACTATTACACTAAAACCAACAGCAGGAAATGCTATTACTAATGAAGCCCTTGCCCCATAAATTATTCTTGACAAAACGTCTCTTCCTAAACTAGTAGTACCTAATAGATGTTCTGGAGATGGTGGTTCATATGAACCTAAAAACATTCCCATAGTTTGGCTTTCAAAACTATAAGGAGCAATCCATTGGCCAAAAATCGCAAAGGTAATTACCACAAAGATAATAATTATTCCAACTAAAGTTAAAAATGATTTCAGTCGCCGAATAAATTTCCGCTTACTAATCGTTTTTTCATATTCAAACTCTCTTTTTGACAATTCTTCTAATCGAGAACCCGGCACAAATAAGAATTTTATGTTTTTAAAAATCCATCGCAAGATAATTATTAATGTATTCTGCTTTTCCTCTTCCTCTCTCGACTCCTCTGTTTCGATCTCCTTAAATTCAATAGTTTCTTCTAATTCCGTCATTTCTTTAACCAATTATTATATCTTTCTTTTTTAGAATGTGAAAATCACGTCAAAGGGAAATTTATCAAAATTTTTTTCTAAGGTTCTTTTAAATCCCTCTGAAATTGGCTCAAATCCTTTTCCAATATAATTTCCAATTGAAATATAATCAGGTTTTATGTCTAAAAGAAAATTCTTTAAACTTTTTAAGTTATCAACATTATCATTAATCCCCCTAAAAAACATTATATAAATTCCTAAATGACCTTTGTAAGTCCTCTTGAATCTGACCATCCCGTCTAATAACTCTTCTAAACTTAAATCAACACAACAAGGATTCACCCTTCCAAAATTTGAAGGCTCGATACTATTAATATTAACTGCTATGAAATCACATTCTAACAATCCTTTTTGCGCTAATTTATTACATAATATGGAGCAATTTACATACGTCCCAATTTTTTGATTTGGGTGAGCTTTCTTAATAAGATTGATTAAAAATTTTAATCCATGGAATATATATTGATCATTTGGAATTCTCAACCATATATAGTCAGGACTTCCATTTTGGAATAAAAAATGATTTACTTCTCCAATGATTTCCTCGGTAGGAAAATCTTTTACTGAGATTGACTTCAGCGAATCAAAATGAATTGGCATTATTATACCAAATCGCTTGTCATGCTGAATTTCATTAATATATTTATATTCCATTTACTTTTCCTAAATAAAAATATAATTTTGTTTAATATCTCTAATCCTCGCTTACATCTTTAAAAAGTAGTCTTTCTGAAGGCAATTTCTTAGATTTTATCTTATCTATCCTTTCAAAACATTGTTTTGCTTTCTCATCATTACCTAGTGCCTGATAAGTTCTTCCCAGCTTTCTATATGTATCAAATACATACCATCCTGTAGGATTTAATTCTAAAGCCGTCTTGAATTCTTTGATTGCTTCTTCATATCGCCTAGCCCACATTAAAACTTCTCCATACGTATCGTGATAATTACCAACATCTTGACCAATAGTAACTAACTTTTTACCTGTTTCTAATGCTTCCTCTATTCTATTAAGCCTTCCTAAGAAAATTGTTTTATTATTAAGCATATCAAATTCATCGGGGTACTTATCGAGTGCAGTTTCACAAACTTCCAATCCTAAATCATCCTCACTAATCTCATATGCAATTAAGGATTTAAGTTTAAGAAGAGTTATCTCTTCCTTAGGAAATTCCAATATTAGTTTATCTAGTAGCATTAAAGATTCATTTGGTTGTTCGGATGAAAAAAGAAGCCAACATTTGTGCCTTTTGTAATCTAGAAGTATAGGTACTAATTCAATCGCTTTATCGATCGCTTTTATTGATTCTTCATGCATTCCTATTTGTTCCATTACCATTGATTTTAGGTCATAATATCTCGCTTGATTTAGCTTATTTTGATCCAATGATATAGTCATATCAATCTCGGTAAGAAATTTATCTGGTTTTATTTGTGCTTCACTGAAATTGTAGATAAGATCGTAACCATTAACTAAAGCTCCTGCTAAAGTTGCGATCGGATGATTTGAATGGCGATCTTGAACAGATCTAGCTACTTCTAAGGCTTTATTGAACTTCCCTTGCGTTAAATAAGAATAAATTAAGATGAATGATACGGAAGTCTCCAATTTCGGATTCTTATCAAAAAGATTAATAATAATATCTTTTTTTATTATTCTCTTTGCCTCTTTATACCTATGGATTATGCTGAGTAAAATTGCTTTTAGAATATAAAACTGTTTATCCTTAGGATTTAATTTGATTATTTTATCTATTAGTTCAAAATCTTCTTCATGAGATATAACGCAACATTTCCTATTATACATTATAAAAATAATTTTTGTTTTTAATGCTAAAAGATTCTGTGAATCGCTTTTTAATATATTATCAACAATTTTAACTGCTTTTTCATAATCGCCTTTATAAAGCAAGATATATGCTTTTTCGCATAATAATGAGGGATTACTTGCTATTTCCAAGCCTTCATCAATAATATAATCCGCCTCATCAAATTCTAATAAATAAAACAACGTAATTGATTTCAAAAGATAACCAATATACACTTCAGGATATTTCCTAATAAGTTCTTCTGATAATCTAATTGCCTCTATTAAATCAAAAGAATTTGTTGCTACAAGATCTCTTACGATTAAATCTTCTAAATCATTAAACTTCTCTTTATTTTTATTATAAACAGATTTAATTTTCGATTTTTTACCCTTTAAGAGTAATTCATTTATTTCGTCAAAAATGTCTGCATTTTCATGATTATATAATTTCTTGAATTCAATGGTTGTCAAAAAATCTGATTTGGTTAATTGCATCACATCTAATGCTTTAAAAATTGAATCATCTATACTATAGTAATATTCATCTTCCATTGATTCTTGTTTTATTATCGAAGGTTCAAATGATTGAAACTCCTCAAATATATTCTGCCATATAAACCCTTCTCTTTTAGCATCATCTGAAATTAATTTCTTTTCTGTTCCAATTTTATAAGCGAGATATTTAATATATTCGGGTAAAAATTTTCGCAATGAATCTTTTAATTCATTAACAAAAATATTTTCACATATTTCATTAATAATGTTGTTTAAAAGGCTAGAAACATTAAATCTTGAACTTATTTCTCTCTCATAACCTGCTAATTTATTTAAGTATGTATATTTTGTAATATAATCATCAATAATTGCTCTTAATATACGTTCTAACTTTTCATTTGCTTGAAAATAAAATTCTTTATCAGGAAATACGTCTAATCTGAAAAATTTCACAGGGTACAAATCCTCATCTACTATTTTCTCGATAAAGAAATCAAGGGTAGTTTGTTTAATATTATACTTCTTTGCAAACGCCTGAGGAGAAACATACTCTGGATATTGATCTGGATGATTAATTGAAAGAAATAATAAGATCTTATTGAAATCCTCCTCTTCTTCTAACATATTTTCTACTTTTGAATAACTCATCTTTAGAGTATTGTTTAAAAATCGAAATTTGATATTATCATCTATAATGTCATATTTATCGTAGAAATCATTTGTATACATGGTTATTTCTTCTATTCGCTTGCTTTCCTCCTCCAAAATTGATTGGCGATCTAGATCATAGGTTTTCAGCATCCTAAAGTACTCTACTTTACCAGTAGAAGTTATATAATATTCTTTATTCTCGTTCTTAATGAAACCCTTATCAATCAAAAAATTTTTACTCTTGGATAATGAGGATTGATTAATACCTAATGGTGGCTCTCGAAAATCGGACCATTTGCAGGATTCATTATTATATAACATCCATAAAATCCAATGATCATAATTCCTCTTTCTCAAAATTGCTTTTGGAGGATATACTAATTTCGGTCTTCCCAATTCCTCATCATAGGAAATCTCATTAAAATGGGATCTACCTTCAGTTGTTATCCTATAATGTCCCCTTTTAAATCTATCAATATAATCTTTATTAATTAGATCATTGATATAATTTGAAAGAGTTGATTCACTGATCTCTGATTCTTCTGTAAAATCCCGCCATTCGCAATATTCATTATTAGAAAGCATCCAAAGAATTATATATTCATAATTTGGATTTGTTCCAGGAGGAGATAATATCTCTTTTGGGGGTAAAATTAAATTTTTTGAGCTGCTCATTTTTTAAAATTCCTCTTGTAACTTCATTTAACTCCTATAATAACGTATAGTTCGAAGTTATATTTATACTTTACACTTCGAAATAAAGTATGAACCATTGCCGAAGTTCAAACTTCACTGCGAAGTTCGAAGTACAAACCTATAAATGAATTATTATCCTAATAAAAATTAATAACAAAAAAGAAAAAACGAGAAAGAAACACAAAAAAAAGTTAAGAGGTTATAAAAAATGGCACAAGTAGAATTAAGAAAAGTTGAGCCAAAAAAATGTGTTGATATAGAATTAATAAAATTAGATGAACTCCCTGTTCCCGAAGTCATAGAAGAAAAGGAAGAGGAGATTATAAAGAAAAAAGGATTGAAAGGCATTATAAATAAATTTCGTAATCATGCCAAATATCATGAAGAATTCATAAATATTGAAAAAGTTAAACGTCAATTAATTTATAGGAACTTTGGAGTTAATTAAAATTTTTTCAAGTAAGATTATGTTAAAAATTGATGATAAAAAATGAGTTTAAAAGAAAAAATAAAGGTATGGGTTTGTAGACACTTCTGTTCTGCGTCATGCCGAGCGGAAATCTGCGCTGAATGAAATTATAATTAAAATAAAAAAAAAGAGGTACAAAAAAAATGGCAAGAAAAGAAAGATTGATAATAATTAGAAATGATGAGTTTAACTCGAGATATTTTAGATAATTAATTTCAAAATATAAAAATATATTCAAAATAAAAATTAAAAAGAGGTAGAAGGAAATGAACGAGAAAAAAAGAATAATTGTGTTAAAAAACGCGAGCTATAACGTAAAATATTTCAAATGGTAATCAAATTCACATTTTTTTATTTTTAAGACGTATTAAACAAATCCTCCAATTTGTTTGAAGCTTTCCGTACAATCACTTAATAGGATGATACCCACGCACCTGGGCAGACGAGTGCTCAGGTGCATTCCATCCATCAACAATTAATGCAACCATAATTTCATAAAATTCTGATCATTTATGACTCCTGCAGCCGTCTTCTTTGTTGGAATAATCATCCCAAATCTGTTAATAGTCTTAATAGATGGGTTTGGTGGAGTCATCTTTTAAAATAAACATAAATTTTTTAGAGTTGTTTTTTCCTTTTTTCGATTTTTTTTTTAAATATATACGATAAAACCAGACTATATTTCCTGAACTATTTATTAAAGGTTAATTAAGTTGAATACTTCAGAATTGTATGAGCTTTTTAGGCACACTCAAAAAATAAGTGAAGATTTTAAAGTCAATTTGAAGAAAAAAAAGACATTTCAAACGCTTTTTTTCCTCTATTTCATGATATATGTTTTTATAGGTATTTTACCTGCGAATATTGATAATTTACTTATTACACTTCCTCAAACTACTAAGATGGGTATTGGGATCATAATTACAAGTAGTCTTTTTACAGGTATAATTAGTGTATTAATATTTGGTTATGTTGGTGATAAATTATCCTACAAAGCTTCACGTAAAAAGCTTTTTATTGTTACAAACTTGTTATGGATAATTGGATATGGCCTCTTTTCATTATCGTTAAACTATATCTCTTTATTGATTTTAACCGTTATAGCTGCTATAGGCACTGGAGCATTTTTACCTATAGGTTTTTCATTTATAAGTGATTTATTTCCTTCAGATAAACGGGGTAGTAAATTCGGGACAATGCAATTTGGAATGATTGTAGGTAATGGTACTGGAATCATTTTTGGAGCAATTTTAGGGACTCTTTTAAACTTTAATGGTTGGAGACTTGCATATGGAATAAGCTTTTTCCTTGGTGTAATTGCTATTTTAATGTATGTAAGTAAAGCGCAAGCTCCTATTCGTAAAAGGACAGAACCAGAATTAGCAAATTTTAATGTCGACTATAATTATAAAATTACGTTTGCCTCTATTTTTCAATTATTTCGTATAAAATCAATTATGGCAATCTTCCTTGCTGTTTTCTGTTCAGGGATAGCGCTATCCACACTTGGAAACTGGGCTATATTCTACTTATCCATAAAAATTTCCAGTTCAAATGCAGAGGGTTTAGCTACAGTTATTTATCTTTTGGTAGGATTAGGAGCCCTTCCTGGAACGATCATCGGAGGCAAAATGGGAGATTCTTCTTTGCGTCAGGGAAAAATTAGAGGGCGAATCGTAATCTCAATAACTGGTCTTATTTCTGGAGTTTCATTAATGATGATTTTTTATATTTTTCCCTTTTTCACATACCATTCTATATTCGTATTGATTTTCTGGATTATTTTTATTACTCTGGGTTTTATAGGATATTGCTTTTCTTATTTTTCTATGGGAAATCAATTTGCAATATATTCAGAAGTGTGTATTCCTGAGCTAAGGAGTACTGCCAATGCCATCAATGGACTAATGTTAAATATCGGAGGGATAATGGGTAACCTCATAATCTCTTCTCTTATTCAAAGCAATCTCGGTTTATTACCTTTTGCTATATTTTCAGTGTTAGCAATTTGGTTGTTTGGTTCCTTTTTATGGTTTATTGCTTACTCACAATATCCTAAAGATGTCCTTAATCGAAGAAATGTTTTATTAGGAAGAAGAGAAGTGTTAAATCAGCAAATAAAGTCCCCTAAGCTTCATGAAGTTCTTAGAGCTTAAAAAAGTTGCTATATATCAATCGAAAATGTCATTTAATTCTAATTTTACCTTTTTTTTCTTTTAAAATGACTCACCTATTTGATAAATAACTGATATTTGCAGATCAGAAGCGATTTTAAATACACTAATTAGTTTACTATATTGAGTTAATTATTTTTTAATCTCCTGTTGGAATTATAGTGCTCTTTTCTATCAATAAAATTGAAGTACGGGTAGGAGCTCTAGTACGATGTGTTACGCCCTTTGGAACTGTAAACCCTTGATTTTTCTTTAGTTCAATCAGTTTTTCTTCTAAATCAATTAAAAGGAGTCCATCGATAACGAAAAAAAATTCATCTTCTTTTTCATGTTTGTGCCAATGAAATTCTCCCTCGATGACGGCAAGTCTGACAACAGAATCATTAACTTCACAAAGCGATAAATTCTGCCATTTTTTCTTACAACCTACGATTAATTTTGGTATGTCAATAACTTCTAATGGCATAAATTTTATTTGAAGATCGATTGAATATTTATTATTTTCACTCATTTATTATCCCTCTTGTTAAAGAGTAATTCATTTTAAAATTAATGATTAATCACAATATCTGTCAATAATTTATTAAAAGTATAACTATTTTCGAAAAGTTTCCCTTAATCTTTTTAAAAAAAGTATATAACAAAAATCATACTATTAGAGTCGATAAAAATTGATAAAGTTATTAAATGTAAATTTTTTTCCTTTTCATCCTTATGCTTTAAAATCTTTCTCTCTTAATTCTTTTTCAGCATTAATATAGATTTCATTAATTCTTTGTTGGATATTTTCTATTAATGGCATTGGTTGATGTGTTTCAAGAATATTTAATGTTATATGGATCAAATTTTCTCTGTAATCTTTTTTACCTTTTTTAATCCAAGTTTCTGGATCATCGCGATTAAAGAATTCTGGACGCCAAAGTTCTTCTCGAAAGTGTTTTAATGTATGTTTTTCTGAAAGAAATTCTCCACCTTGACCAACCTTTCGAATTATATCAATAGCAAGTTTTTCTCTATTCAATTTAAATCCATTAACAAATCTTTTAATATAACTTATAATTTCATTACACATAATAATAGAAGCCGGATTTCCTAGTAATCCTTGTCCTAGGTATCCAATATCGTGAATCAAATTTGCACCATCAAGAGTAGCCAATAATGTTGCTACACCATGTTCAAACGCTGCTTGTTGATCAAGTGAAAATGAATCAGAGCCTACTGTAGACCACATAGGAAGATTATAATAGTGAAATAGATCAGCAAAAGCAGAATTAGCAATTCGAAATTCAGGAGCACCGTATAAAAAAGTCGATAATCTCATATCTAGTGGTACCAGAGCAAAACCAGAAATAATAGGAGCACCCTTTTTCTTAAGTTGATGTAAAACAATACCACTTAAAGCTTCAGCATTTGCTTGAGCAATTCCTCCTGCTAAAGTTACTACTGCAGTTGCTCCCATAATATCTCCTGGAGTGTAACAAATTGGTATACCTTTTTCAGCACAAAGAAAAAGTTTCCTAATAGCTCCATATGAATGCGATAGGGGTGCGGTTGGTTCAGAGTAATGTATAATAAAGGGCTTATATTTAAGTTGCTCTGCCCCACCAGCGATTAATTCTGCCATTTCAATAATAAATGCAAGGTCTTCTCTCCCAGCTGCAGTAAAGAAAATTGGTTTGACTGAGTTTTCCATCATAGCTTTCACACAATTGATATACATTAAATTAGTTGGAACATCAGAAGGTAATGCAAATGATGCAATGAAGTCAATATTTTGACAAAAATCAGCAATTCGAGCCGCATTTTTTACATCTTGTAATACAGATAATCTGATTTGACCTGTTTTTAAATCCTGAGTACGTATTAAGTCAGTTCCCAACCCAAAATAATTATTGTGATTTTCTAACCTCATTGCTTCCTGTCCCTCTCTATTGTAAATAGTAATACGGGAAGGAGCACTGTGAATACTTTCTTCGACTAACCAATTTGGGATGTGTACGATATCATCATCCTCAATTGTACAACCCGCTTTTTCTAAGAGTTTTACACCTTCTTTAAGAGATACACGAACTCCAATATTTTCTAAGATCTCCAAACTTGCTAGATGGATTTTTTTAATTTGTTTTTCTGATAAAAACCTATAATGTGGTCTACAATTTTTTTCAATTGAATCTACCATTTTATTTTTACCCTCAATTTTCATATATTATAAATCATATATATCAATTTTTTATCAAGGTTTTTACTACTTTGACAGCAACTATGGCATTTTCAGCATAACCATCAGCACCACATTCTTCAACCCATCTTTCTGTTACAGGTGCCCCCCCTAAGATTACTTTGAATTTGTCTCTAATTCTTTTATCTATAAGAAGTTCTACAACGCGTTTCTGTTTCACCATTGTTGTTGTTAAAAGAGCAGAAACCGCAATGATATCTACATCTTTTTTAATTGCTTCCTCAATAATTACTTCGGGTTGAACGTCTACCCCTAAATCATAAACCTCAAATCCATAAGCTTTAAGCATTGTACCAACAATTGTCTTTCCTATTGAATGAATATCACCTTCTATAGTTGCGATTACTACTTTGCCCAATACTTTCCGTGTTTCACCAGATTGAAGATGTGGTATGAGAACATCCGTGCATTCTTCCAATATTTTTCCACCCATCATCAATTCGGGCAAGAAATAATCTCCATTTTCCCATAATTCTCCTACAATTTTTATTCCTTCTCCAAATCCTCTTTCGAGAATATCTAATATATCCATCTTTTTATTAATTGCTCTTTTAGATAATTTTAATGCTTCCTCTCGGTTCAGACTTTTTATTGAATTTTTGATTTCAATTATTAAATCTTCCGTTGACATAAACCTCTCACTTTATTCTTTAACTTTATTTAAAAAATTTTGATCTATATATTGAGAAATATACTCTCTTAATTTGGGATCATAACCCTTTAGAAGTGCTTTAAGTTTTAGTAATGCTTTATTTGGATTCTCATCCAACAAAGTAATTTCACAGCCGGGTCCAGGAATATATCTCCCTTCCTTTTCAATATCCCTATTTACTAATTGCATAAGGATTGATTTGCGAAATATTTCACGTTCATCATCAAGAAATAGTGCTTTATTATTAGAGTTTCCAATTAATACTTTATCTCTGATAAGTTTAGAAAATTGTTTTAATGAAACTTCTTCATCTAAACTAAAAGCATCAACTTCTTTTAGTTTTGCAAAGGAATTGAATAACATTGTAGTATTTCCACAAGCATGAAAAATAACTGAACTATTATTAGTTTTAATCAATTTTATTAAACTATTTAATGGATTCAGTAAATAATTCTGGAATCTAGCATTATCAAGATATATTGCATTTGGTTCTAGGATGCAAAATACTTCAAAACCTAATTTTAATAAATATTTCGCTAGAATTTTTGAGCATTCTGTGGTGTAATCAATCCATTTTTTCAGAATTGAATTTCTAGTATTCTCATGTTTATTTTTAACAGACAGCAATAACATTTTTTCAGGACTGATTAATTGAGCCAAAAGTGATGCAGGACCAGGAATATATCCCATTAAGAGCTTATCACTTAAAATCGGGGAAGAACGAACCAATTTTACAAAGATCTCATTTTGACATAAAATTTTATCCTTTTCTAATATTGGGTACTTCATCTGATCGTTGAGTATCAGATCATGATCAAAGAATGATTTGATGGCTGTTTCTCCCGTAGGGAAATTCTTAATAACGATACCTTTACCATTAACCAATGCTACTGATTGAGCAAGGTTATTTAAATCCATAAATGTACTTATTATTGGAATAGATACATCTAAATTTTCCAATTCACCGTAAATCCATTCCAATATTTCGACTTGAAGCTCATAATCACTTCGCATCACTTTTTCAGAGTGATATTTTTCTTTTTCCCCTTTAAATTTATATATGTTGAAATTTTTTAAGATTGCTTCGATTGCAATTAGGAGAATTGTGATATTCTTCTTAAATTTTGATCGTTGATTTGCCAAATCCCTTAATGTTATCGGTTCATCCACCATGAAATTGCTTCTTCATATTTCTTCTATTTTTGAAAAAAATTTCTCATAGACTATGCAGTTATACTTGATATAAAAAACTAACTGAATAATATTCAAAAAGCCCCTAAGAAAAATATGTATTTACTGAATAATATTCAAATATTAATCTCTTTATAAAAAAAAATTAAAACACTTAAAATACTAAAATGCAGTCTTGATATTTATCGTGTAAAGAATGAGAATCCAATTTACACAAGGTGTTACCATAATAATCAAATCATTATATTGCATCTATCTAAATCATTTAAAAATAATTTTTATAATATTTTCTTGAACAATAAACAATTTTTTATAAAGTTATTAAATACTTTTTGAATAATCTTCAAGAAATATTTATATACCTAATTATAATCAATGTATTTGGTAAACAACTTTAGTAGTAGTGATTAAAATGTATGTATTAAAAGGAAGAATTATTGATGGAACGGGAAGAGATCCTATAGAAAATGGTCTTGTTGTGGTTGAAGGTAATAAAATTACAGAGGTCTGTAAACAAAATGAATTCACAATTCCTGATAAAGCAGAAATCATAGAAATTAAGGATGGTACCATAATGCCAGGCTTTATTGAACAACACGTGCATTTAGGTATAGGTTCAGTAAACCCACAAATTATGTTTGAGTATACGATACAAGAGAGGACCTGTCAAGCAATCTATGATCTCCAGAAACTAATCGAAGCGGGTTTTACGAGTGTCCGAGAACCTGGAGGTTTTGGGTATTTATTGAAAGAACCGATTGCTAAAGGACTAATAAATGGTACTAGAATTTGTTCTGCTGATGTTATCACTCAAACTGGAGGTCACTTTGATATGTATCAAAAATATCCTACAGAATGGCTTAAACAACGTGCTAGTGGTGCGGGGCTAATTTTAGCAGATGGTAAAGAAGAAGTCCGAAAAGCCTCACGAATATCGCTCCGAAACGGATCTGAATTCCTCAAAATCTGTACAACTGGGGGAATTACATCACAAGGAGATATAAATACAAATAGTCAATATAGTTTAGAAGAAATCAAGACCTTTGTTGAAGAAGCGGAAATGCATGATACTTATGTATCTAGTCATGCCCAAGGAACCGCAGGGATTAAAAACGCCTTGTTGGGCGGAGTAAAAAGTATTGAACACGGAATATTTATGGACGATGAGTGTATTGAATTAATGATCGAAAAAGGAGCTTGGGTAGTCCCTACATTCACCATCTGTCAAGTTTACATGGATTTTATCAAATTAGTACCTAAATGGATAGTGCCTAAGATTGAAGCATCTTATCCAGCCCATTATGAATCCATAAAGAAATGCTACAAGGCAGGGATTAAAATTGGCTTGGGTGCTGACCTTTTGGGTGATCCAAGGGTATGTCCATATGGAATTAATGGAAGGGAATTCGAGAAATTAACCCAGATCGGAATGAGTCCGATGGAAGCTATTGTCGCAGGGACAAAAACGGGTGCAGAAATTATTATGCGCGAAAATGAATTGGGGACTCTCGAACCAGGCAAGTTGGCAGATATCACCATTTGTGAAGGGAATCCTTTGGAAAAAATTAAAATTTTAGCAAAGGTCAAAAAAATCAAATTTGTTATGATTGATGGAAAAATCAAAAAGCATATTGAATAACATTACTGAAGAAAAATCTTGGTTCTTTTTGGATATTCTTTGATGAATTACTTTTTAAACTTTAATAACAATTTCTTTTTTTTTAATATTTTTTTGAATATAAAAATCATCATCATTACGTTATCAACTTTAATAATCAAAATAATTGGAAAAGAAATTGAAATAACTAATTTAATATCGCTTAGCTCTAATGAGACAAGAGTAGAATATATAATATATATTAAATAAACATGCGTTTTGAAATTGCACTACTTTAAACATTTAAAAACAATAATTTTATTCTTTTAATTATGAAAAATAAATATATATCTTGGATTGATACGAATAAAGAACGGTTAATAGAAATTAGTAATGAGATCTGGAAATTTGCTGAAATTGGCTTAGAAGAGTACGAATCTTCGAAATTATTAATAGAAACATTAAAAGGTACTGGATTTAGAATTCAAGGCGGAGTAGCTGATATGCCAACTGCATTTGTCGCGAGTTATGGAGTTGGCAAACCGATAATAGCAATTTTAGGTGAATATGATGCGTTACCAGGGCTAAGTCAGATCGCTGAGCCCGTGAAGAAACCATTAAAGGAGGGGGCTCCAGGACACGGATGTGGTCATAATTTATTAGGAGTGGGAGCTTTAAGTGCAGTTTTAGCCGTTAAGGAGGCAATTGATGCTGGTGACGCTAAGGGAACAATTAGATACTATGGATGTCCAGCAGAAGAAAAATTTAATAGCAAGGGCTACATGATCAAACCTGGAGGCTTATTCGATGATGTCGATATTGCACTTACTTGGCATCCGGCTTATTTAAATGCCGTGGTTAGTATAACTGCATTAAGTTTAAACCATGTATTCTTCAAATTTAATGGCAGAACAGCACATGCATCAGTAGATCCGTTTAATGGACGAAGCGCGCTTGATGCTGTTGAATTAATGAATGTTGGTGCAAATTACATGCGGGAGCACATTATTCCTGATGCAAGACTCCATTATGTAATAACAAATGGTGGTAAAGCGCCTAACGTTGTTCCTGATGAGGCAGAGGTTTATTATTATGTCCGAGCACCTGAAAGGTATCAAGTAGAGGAAATCTATGATCGATTAATCAAAATTGCAGAAGGCGCAGCATTAATGACTGAGACTAAATTTGAAATAGAATTTATTGGTGGAGTATATAATATAATCCATAATGAAGTGATTACTGAAGTTTTAGCAGAAAAATTGAAAGAAGCCCGTCCACCTAAATTTGATAAAGAAGAACAAGAATTTGCTAAGGAAATTAAAAAGACATTACCGCCACATTCACATCATCAATATAAAAAATTAATTCCTCCTAAATTCTTGGATTTAGCAATGCAGGTTTTGAGCCAACCATTATGTCCCCCAATGGTATTTCCTAACCCGGGTAAGAGCGTAATATTTCCGGGATCAAGTGATCTTGGTGATATATCTTGGAATGTACCTTTAGGTCAATTTAGTACTGCCTGTCATGTAATGGGCTCACCAGACCATTCTTGGCAAAATGTAGCAACATCTGGAATGAGTATTGGGCATAAAGGAATGCTCTCGGCAGCAAAAACTCTTGCATTAACCGCTATAGAATTCATGAATAATCCCGATTTAGTTGAAAAAGCACAAAAAGAATTTAAAGAAGCTACTAAAGGTAGACCATATAAATCCCCATTTCCAGAAAGTTATCAGATCCCCTTTGAAAGGCTTAAAAAGCATCTAAATGTTTAAAAAGCTATTAAAAATTCAATTTTTTTTTCAATCATCTAAATTATTTTTTCCTGCCTCCTCACGAAGCGCTCTTTTTAATACTTTACCTACAACGGTTAATGGTAGTTCCTCACGGAATTCCCAGATTTTCGGATTCTCATATTTAGAAAGAAATTCTGAAGCATACTTTTTTAAGTTTTTTTTTACAGTTTCTGTAGCTTGCAGACCTTCCCTTAATTTCACGACTGCTTTTACTATTTCACTTCCAGGACGATCTGGATCTGGCAAACCAATTATAGCAACTAATTCAATATCGGGATTTTTTGTCAAGAGGTCTTCCACATGAACGCTATATACCTTAAATCCACTTACAATTAGCATATCCTTTGTCCTATCAACAATCTTAATGTATCCATCTTCATCCATTATACCTACATCCCCTGTGTGGAACCAGCCATTTATAATGGTCTGCGCATTTGCCTCAGGTTTATTATAATATCCTCTCGTGACATTTGGACCCTTGCAAATAATCTCTCCAGCTTGTCCAAGTGGTACCTGTTCTCCTGTTTCCACATTAATGAGGCGTAAATCAACGTCTGGAACAGGTAACCCTACAGTACCTATTTTTTTCATACCTCGATATGGATTCATTGTAATAATTGGTGATGTTTCTGTCATTCCATACACTTCAAGAAGCTTATTCTCAGCTTTCATAGCCTTTTCAAAATCTCTGATAGCTTCAGCAGGAAAAGGTGCGGCACCTGAAGCATAAATTTCAACACTTTCTAAACCTGATTCTGAAAATTCCTTCACTTTTGGACTATTTTTTATATTTAAATATAATGTAGGAACATTTGCAACTATTCGAGGCTTTTTCTCGATCATTTCCTTAATAATATGTTTTGTATCTCGAGGGTTTGCAATTAGAACTTGACTACAAGACATAAATAAAGCTACCATAGACATTTGTAATCCTGCTAAATGAAAAAGGGGAAAGGCAGATAAAATTACCTTGCCCTCGTCTTCTTCTTTAAAATCAAGCCAATTTTTTATTTGAATTAAATTTGCTATAATGTTAGCATGGGTGAGTTCAGTACCCTTTGGCAAGCCGGTTGTTCCACCAGTATATTGAAGCAAAGCAAGATCTTTATCCACATCAATTGAAACATGTTTTAAATCAATCTGATTTTCCATTATGCTTTTAAAATTAAGTATAGTTTTTCCTGAATAAGGTATGACTTTTCCTTTTGGTATCTTTTTTAACAATTTACCAAGAACAACCTTGAATTTTGGGAATCCCATGTAATCAGCGATATTTGACGTAATGATGCATCTAAGATTTGGTAAATTATCCAGTATTTTTATTAAAGCCTTATCATAGATTGCATCCAGGGTTACGAAGAATTTTGAACCGCTATCATTTATTTGATACTCTAGTTCATTAGGACTCATGAGAGGGGAACATCCCGAAGCTACACCGCCAGCTAATAAAGTCCCAAAGTGAGCGACCAGATATTGAGGACAATTTGGTAAATTGATAGCAACACGATCTCCTTTTTGTAATCCATTCTTTTGTAAGAATGTCGCAAACCTATGAACCATCTCTCTTATTTCTTTAAATGAAATCTTCTTTTCCATGAAATAACAAGCAGGAATATCAGAATATTTTGCCATTGCATCATCAAATAGCTTCCCAAGACTTTCTTTAGGATAAATTAATTTTGGTTTAACGTGAGAATCGTAAGATTTTATCCATATCTTTTGATCATATGGACTTAATTCTTGTTCTTGCATTTTTTATTTCACTTTATCGTTTTTATTATTTTTTTTAATTTATAGAATGTAAGTTTAGAATATAAATGAATATAGAAGAGTTATGTTTATGAAATTCATAACATCTCCAAATTTAATAAAATAAAGAAGTTATTCTGTTACATCACTTTCTGGAATTAAAGTATACTCAGATTTTAGCTGTCTAATAGAAATCATACTATTTACTTTTATGATAGGGACATCTTTTATAACATTTTGAAGCTTTACCCAATATTCATCCTGATCTTGCGCACGAATTTTTACTATAAATTCCCATTCTCCTGTAACTACATCGACACTTTCCACGGCTTCATTACTAGCTAGCATTTTACCAAATTTATTCCAAGAATCCAAATCTTCATAATATTTACCATCTAATTTCATTAATGCAAAAGCGCAAAACCCACGTTTTACTTTTTTATAATTAAAGACGGCTTTATAACCAAGAATTTTACTCTGTTCTTCCAACTTCTTAATATTATAATGTATTGTTGAATTTGCTATATTTAATTTTGAAGCTAAATCCGCTATTTTAGGACTACAACTATCAATTTTTGATAATTCAGAGATTAAAATCATTTTTTTAATTTGTTTTTCTTTCATATTTTTTAAATATTCTTCGAAAATTAATAATTTATGGTTAATTATTTTGAATATACTTCAAATATTAAAAATTAATTAGAAAAAATAATATAAACATTTTTACTAAAAAGCAACGTCTTCTTTTCTAATTAGAATATTCTAATATTTTCCTATTATTAACAGAATTAGAATAAAGAGGCTATTACTGGCAAGAAATTAGAAAGATAGTGAAGTAAATTTTGATATTAATTCTATAATACATTCTTTAAAAATTATATTTTTCGAATAATAGACAGTTTTTTATAAAATTATTAAGCATTTTTCGAACAATATTCAAGAAATATTTATATATCATGAGATAATAACATACTTGATTTGATTATATGTTCCCAATATATATTTATGTTAAATTGAGATTAGATTAAAAAGCCTGTTTAACAATGTTTAGATTTATTTTACATATTGTTTGTAAAACCATAAACAAATTATTGACTGATCGCCTTTTTGGTTCTTTACTATTAATAATACATTATGGAATTAGAATATCAAATTCTATATTTTTAAAAGTTAGAATAATTCAGGGATATTTATGAGCAATTATTTTGAGAAAATGGAAGAACTAAAATATATAGAGATAAATAAAGTAAATACAGACGAAAAAAACCGTATTCGTACAACTTCTGGAAATAATATTAACAGTATTAAGGATTCTATTAAAAATTTAGGTCTTTTCCACCCTATTATTATTAACAAAAATAACAAACTTATCGCAGGTTACAGAAGATTAAAAGCATGTAAGGAACTCGGTTGGAATTTAATACCTGTTTTCATAAAAGAAAATATAAACGAATTAGAAGAAGTTAACATTGAAATTCAAGAAAATTTGCGAAGAAAAAATCTTTCTCCGTATGAAATTGATATTGCTGTTGCGAAATGGAAAAGAATTTATGAAAAAATATATCCGGAAACAAAATATTTAGCACATGTTAAATCGGGTAGAAGGGACTCTAAAGGACGAATTCAAAGTTTCACCCAAATGGCAGAATCTTCCTCTTGGATAAATGAATCAAGAAATGAAGATGATGAAAATGAATCCCTAGACAAAATCAAACGATTCACTAAAATAGCTAGTGAATTAGCTAATGTGTCAGAACGTTCGATAAGAGATAGAGTCCGAGTTGGAGAAGCTATTCTATTGAAAAAATTTAATGAAAAAGAAATAGAAGATTATGAAAATGGAATTATTACTCACACTGAAATGCTTGAAAAGGAAAAAAAAAGGCGTAAAAATAATAAGAAGGGAAAAAGAAAAAAAGGTTATAATAATAATTCTAAACCCTCTAACACCTTTGGAAATAATCTTATTGAATTTGATAAATATAGATTTTGTAATGACTGTAAAAATGCAGTTTTTTCGTGCTGTCCTGAATGTGGTAAGCAAATAATAATATGCGATAAAGGTTATTTAATTTTAAAAGGTAAATGCTCAGAGATATGTGAAAAATTTGTTCAATAAAAAAGCCTAGATCTTATTCTTGATTAAATTACATTTTTTCTCCCAAAGAAGATCTTGAATTCGAGGTTTGAATTGGTATAATAAAATCTAAATTCTTAATTTAATTGAATTCTATTATGTTTTTCTTTAATATTTTCCTGAATCTAAAGAAAGGATTATGGATGCTCATGATATCATCGATTTTATCACCACATTACTTTAAAATTTCGTAGTGCTGTATTTAGATTTCTTATTCTTTTCCTTAGAGAAACCATTCAATAAAGCATAGTTTGAAGATAAATTTTTAAATATCTCAATATGTCTCATTAAATCATATTTAAAACTTATGAAAGAACTAGTAGGTAATCTAAATGAGAAGAAAAGTAGTTGAAATGATTGAAAATTTAATAATTAACATCATGAAACAAATGCAAATTCCTGGATTGACCATTGCAATTATTCAAGATGGAGAATTGGTATATTCAGGTGGATTTGGTGCTAGAAATTTGGAAATCAATCTCCCCATGACCGAAAATACTTTATTTGGAATTGGATCAATTACTAAATCCTTTACAGCTCTAGCAATAATGCAACTTGTGGAGCAAGGAAAAATAGAACTCAATAGCCCGTTGAATAAGTACATTGATTTTAAATTGGGCTCAAAGAGAAATCCGATTACAATTCATCATGCTCTTTCCCATTCATCGGGTATTCCAGATTTAAATGGTGCGGTTTTAGCGATAGCAAAAGGTTCCGGTTTTATGGATCCATTATATCCTATGAGTAGTCGAAAAGATTTTTTATTACACCTTAACGGTGCATTTAAAGAGATTCTTTATGAACCAGATAAAAATTTTCTTTATAATAATGATCTGTTTACATCACTCGGATTAATCATTGAAAGCATAACTGGCATGGAATATGATGTTTACATAAAAGAAAACATTTTAAAACCTCTTGGAATGAATAAATCTTTTTTTTCAAGAGATGAATTTGAAAGAGAAGATAATAAAGCCACAGGTTATGTTTCTATAAAGAAGGATGAGCCTCTAAAAGGAATAGAGCATCTTTGTGATTTTCTCTTATATGCTCCAGGGGGATTAATAACGACAGTAACTCAAATGGTTAACTATATGAAAGGATTGATGAATGGTGGAGTATTTGAGGGAAATCAAATTATTAAAAAATCATCATTAGAGCAGATGTGGAGTCACCACATTGAGATCCCAGAGAATAATAGATATAGTGTTGCTACAAAAGGATGGTATGGTTATGGTTGGATTACAGAAGACTTTTTTGATCATGTATTGATTCACCATGGAGGCAGTATTCCTGGTATATCTGCGATATGTGCCATGATTCCAGAAAAAAAGTTAGGCATTGTAGTTGGAATAAACCGGGACCTAGGAGAAATGCGTAAAATTCTAATTAGTACTTTAATTGCATTACTTTTAGGAATCAATGTGAATGATGCTAATCCAATATTAAATATTCAGAAATTAGTAAAAAAACTTATTGGTAACTATCGATTATACAACAACTTCATGGCTTGTGCAGTATATATTAAAGATGGAATTCTTTATGTTAGAGCAAAATTTCCAATCCCAGGTTATCCTCAAATAAATGCACCAATTGTTGCCCAGAACCTCGATGAATTAAAATTCTATATTCCTGTGATATTTCCGGGGTTTAAACTAAACGTTCAGTTTTTCATTGATGAAAATTCGGGAATAGTTCATTTAGTAATAGATAGATATTATTTTCATAAAATAGAATGACAGAATTGAAAAGTATGCTGAAAGAGTTATTAGGATAAGTTCTAACTTACAATTTAGGCAATATTTATTGATTGGAGTTCCTAGATTTATTAATTCCAATTCTCCCATAGAATTAAATTTTTTTCAGTTCTTTTTTACCCATTAAACTCTTTTTATTTATTCTTAATTTAAAAATTACAGATAAATGATTCTAAGTAAAAAATAGAAATATAATAATAAAAAAAAAAATTTGATTAAAGATTATGCTCCATTAAAAACTTCTTATTCATTTCTACTTTATCAGGAGTTAGATCATAGATAAAGAGTATGATTAAACCTCCAATTATATAGCAAATTATGGGAATTAAGGCCATTATCACTCTAATACCCCATATGGCTAGAGGAGCTTGACTTTCAGCGCCAGGTTCGTAAAGCGTTAACTGATGTACTACTGCGAAAATTAAACCTTGAGAAACATATGCTATACGACCTATGAATGTTCTAACTCCAGTATAAATGCCCTCTTTCCGTTTCCCTGACTTGACAACAACGTCATCTATGACCTCAGAAAATCCTGGATATGTAAAGATTAATATAGAACCAAAACCGAAACCTATAAGCATTATGCTTATAAAGGAGGAAATAATATCTGAAATAAATAATAATGGAATCATTAATATCGAAATCAAGAACATTCCATAAATGTAAACTTTCCGATTGCCAATTTTTCTCCCAAATTTAAACCAGAATGGTATGGATATTATAGAACCGATGAGAAAAGAACCAGTTATAAGTGTTTCTACAAGCGGCTCGTTTGATTCCAAAACATATCTTGTCCAAAATGAAACAGAAGGAATCACCAGAGCTGTAAACATTTGAATCATAAGATAAAACACGACGTAAGACATGAAATTTTTTTCCTTTATAGCAAATTTTATCGTTTGCCAATACGATTCTCGTTCTTTTTCCTGTTTTTCAATAATGCGGAGTTCTCGAGAGATCAATTCCTTATCTTCCTTCATTCCAGGAATGCTAAATATAGTAAAAACAGCTAGTGTAATTGCAACTACTATTGCTGCAGAAATATAAGAGTTTTTATTCCCATAAGTAATAAAAATTGGACTTATTATAAAAGCGAGAGTATTTCCGATGATATTCCATATAGTTGTGATTGCTCCGACTTTAGTTCGCTCTTTATGAGAACGAAACTTGTCTGGCATAAGTGAAAGCCAACTAATTTGCCAAAGAGAATAAGAAAATTCGTAGAGGAGGATGATAATCAAGAGCCAGATGAACATCACTGATTGATCGCTAGAAGGTACAGTATACACAAGGATATAGATTAGACTCAGCGAGAATGCTCCTATTATAAACCATGGAAAACGTCTTCCCCATTTTTCCGTAAATCTTGTTCTTCTATCTGATAACCATCCTATTAAAGGGTCATTAATCATATTCCAAAATCCATAGATCCCGAACGCAATCCCTATTAATGTAATAGAAAGGAGCCATTCATTTTCATAAAAAAATATAACTTTCAAGTTAAATGATGTTATTATGAAAGAATCTAGAAATCCCCCTATTCCATATGACCAATGGATCTTAGAGGAATATTTTACTTCATCATTTTCAGTTGAATTGTTTTGAGTTGATTTCATTCTATACCGCCATTAGAAAATTTGTATTAAAAACATTAAGAATACTAAAACAAAATGTTCTTATTATTTTTATAAATTTTATTAATAGTTAGAATTGTTCTCCTTATTATAAATATCCTAAAAAGAATTTTACTGGAATAATTTTGGAGCATATTTAAATAATAAATTAAATTAATTTTGAATTCATGGAACTCGATCTTCCACAATAAAGTTCCCACGTATAATTCTTCTTATCCAAAAAATCTATCTTATTAATTGTATAATGTTCTGCCAAACTTTTCCAGACCTGCCGTTAAAAGTCCTATGTGAAGATGATTTCTAACTCTATTAAGGACAGATATCGTGATATTCGAATAGCTCTGTAATAGATTCCTTAAGAATAGTTAATGACCACCAAATTTGATTTAGTTCTATATCTATTGAACTTGATTGAATCAAAATCTTCATTCATAAATATTTATAGGAAATCTAATTAAAGTTATCCAAGAGGAAGATTCTGCCATTTGGTTAAAACTTAGGAGTTGTCCTTTAAAGTCTCTAAATATAATTTAAATTGTATCCTTTAAAAAATTAATTAAAGGAGGTTCTTAAAATAACCAAGAAATTTATTTTCTGAATAACTTTATACAAATGCATTAAATTCTTATAATTTACAATACAAGCTAGTTATTAATTATCTCTATTTCAAGATTTAAAACTTTTAAATGATACCTACGAACGATTGGCGAACCACAGCATTGTATACCCAGTAAATTAACGTAATAAAATCAAAAATGGGGAGTTTAACTGCATTTTGAATTGCTCTAGCATAAGGGGGCATGTCACTACATTCGAGTAGGATAGCTGCAACTTGAGGATTATTTTTTATCAATTGTTTGGAAAGATCTACTAATTGGGTTTCAAGCTTATTGCTATTAAAATTACCCTTACATTTGAGTATATTTTGAAATTCAGGTAAATCTTGAGCACCAACTATAACAATTCGAGATTCATCTTTAATTCCACAAGAGTTAAGTATTTTTGGAGTTAAACTATCATCAACAGCACATAGAATTCCAACCTTTTGTTTTGGCTTAAGAGACTGAACAATAATGGGAACTTGCAATAAACTGGAAAGAAAAACAGGCACATTAAGTGCTCTTGCCGCTTCCTTTTGATAGAATCCAAAATAACCACATGAACCTATAATTGCTCGAACCCCTTGTTCCACTAGTTCATTACCTCCCTCAATTACTTTGTTTAATATGGCTGGATCGGCATTTAAAATTTCGATGCCAGCCCCTTTAAGAATCTTGTATAAAACTGGAAAATTAAAACTGCAAGCATTTGCAACATTGCCAGGAATTAAAGGATACCAGAGATCTAGTACGAGAATCCCAATAGCAAAACCTCCTATTGCTCTACCTTCAGGTACATAAATCTGAGTATTTGGTTGTGTAGGACCTAATATATAAGGATCGTTCATAATTTGTCTTCATCTTTTCAATTTAAAAATATTCAGATTTTATTCATAACCTATCACTTTCATTTCTTCTTCTATTGATTAATCTTCTGAAAAGCCAGTATATATAAAAGATATTAACAATAAACGAACCTTTGAAAAATTCTAGGATTTTTCGAACTTGATAAAAAATTTTATTATTTTCATTTAACCTCTACTGCATTGTTTTTCCCTTTACTATGTTCTTTTAATTAATAAGCAACAAAAACAGAGGGAAAAAATGAAAAAAGCACAATTCTAAAATCGGATTTCTTCACTAAGAAATAGTTCAAAACATTTAAATTAATAAATAATCTACTTATCAATTAAATCTTTAAATGGCTTAAGAGATTTGAAAATTAAAAATTGATATTATAAAAAGAAATTTAAAAAGATGATTAAATGAATGAAGTAAGTGATAGAGTTAATAAAATTTTAGATTCAAGCATTATAATAGATTCACTTAGCCATGGTCCTCTTTTATGGACACAAGATCTCATTAAGCGTTCTGATGAGATGTTAGCTTTAGAAATGAATGTTTGGGATATTTTACCTGATCTTTCTTTACAATACGCACGAAATGTTGCATCTGATGATAATTATTTTGCGAAATATGTTGATGCTTGGAAAGAGTCAGGAGTGACTTGCGTGAGCTATACACTTGGACCGATATATCCAAAACCTTATTCACTTGAGGGTGTTTACCATAATCATGCCTTCATGACACACATGCTTGATCAAAGAAAAGACTTTTTTGTCAAGGTATTAAAGGCTGAAGATATTGAAAGAGCTTATAAGGAGAAAAAGAAAGCTATCATTTTAAACTTTCAGAGCTTAGAACATTTAGGTACTAATATTAATTTTGTGGAATTAGGCTATATGCATGGATTCAGAATAATGCAATTAACTTATAATACGAAAATCCCTGTGGGTACTGGTTGTACGGCAAGAAGAGATAGAGGATTAACCGAATTTGGATTAGAAGTTGTTGAAAAGATTAATAAACTCGGGGCTCTTGTAGATATCTCTCATTGTGGAGTCCAAACTTCCAAAGATGCCGTAGAACACTCTAAAGATCCAATTATGGTTTCCCACACTGGCTCAAAAAAATTATATGAACATGTAAGAAACAAGGATGACGATCTTCTGCAAGCCGTTGCAGAAAAGGGGGGATATATAGGAGTTTTTGTCGTTCCCTTTTTATCGAGTGACTATAAAAATAATACAGTTGATGATTGGGCTGACCATGTTGAATACATCGTGAATCTTATAGGAATTGATCATGTAGGCATCGGATCTGATTTTTACGGTTACTCAATACCAACTAATCTAGCGATGAAAGTTGATGAACAAATGGGAGTAATGGGCTTCCGACCTGAGGATAGAGCAACATTTACATATAAGGTGAAAGGATTCGAGGAATATAGGAAATTCCCTAATCTGATCAAAGCCTTGGTCTCACGAGGATACAGTGATCAAGAAATTAAGAAAATTGCAGGTGAAAATTTCTTACGGGTGTTTAGAAAGGTAGTTGGATAAAAATAAAGTGTCTTTGAGAGGGGATTATATAGAAAAAATCTTTAAGATTTGATTCAAATCTCCCATTAAATTTCGTTCTTTTTTTTTCCCTTATATAAACAATACACTATTTGGGTTTATTTTTACAGATAAGAGTTGTCAAACTTTTCAGAAACGTTAAAATAGTTGTCATGTTGGACGTCTAATAACCATACCAGGATATTTTTTCCTTAACTTACCATTTTCAACGACCACAACACCATTAACAATTACATGAAGAATTCCTTCTGGTAATTGATATGGATTTTCATAAGTGCCTACATCTCTAACCGTATTAAGATTAAAAAGCACAATGTCTGCCCAGTTACCTTCTAAGACAAGACTTCTATCCCTTAGCCCAAGTCTCTGAGCAGGAAAAGAAGTCATCTTACGAATTGCTTCTTCTAATGTTAATAATTTATCTTCTCGAACGTATTTTTCAAGAATTCGTGGGTATGTTCCAAAACATCTGGGATGGAGAGCTCCAAACCTAAATGAGGCAGGAAGTCCAAAACCGTCTGTACCAATCATGCTATAATGACTTGTCATAATTCGACGAATATCATCTTCTGCCATGCTTTCGATTGTAATCATAACTTTTAGATCATTTTCGATTAGCAATTTAAAACAAGTTTCCCAATCGTTAGAGAATCCCCTTATTTTAGTAATTTCAGGGATATTTTTGCCTATAATATCCTTCCATTCAACCTTGTCAACAGAAACGATATACATATTTTTAAAGCCCTCATCCCGAATCCAATTTTCCCAATCTTTAGAGTTTGATTCGACTTCTTTCCTAATCTTCTCTTTTATTTCAGGTTGTTTAATGCGTTCCAATATATCTTGATTTTCCCCTTCACGAACCCACGATGGAAGGGCAGTAATAAGATTAGACATTTTTCGATTATAAGGATATTGATCACAACTGATATTTATACCACGTTGATTAGCTTCTTTCATGAGTCGTACAGTTTCTCTACTCCTTCCCCAATAATTTTCACCACAAATTTTATGATGAGCAATTTGACCTCCAGCACATCCTGATTTCTCAACAATTTCTATCAATTCCTCAACGGCTTTTATAACAGTTTCACCTTCACCTCTAATATGTGAAAAATATAATCCCCCATACTCTGCAATTACTTTCGCTAGCTCAACTAATTCTTCGGTAGTTCCAAAAACCTGAGGTGCATAAATTAATCCTGTACTCATACCAAACGCCCCCGCTTCCATTGCCTCTCGTAAATATTTCTTCATAATTTCGAGCTCTTCTTTATTAGCAGGTCTATTTTCTACCCATTGTCCTCCTGCAAATCGTAGATTTTTATATCCGACCATGAAAATTAAATTTGCTGTATTTTTTAATTTATCAATGTAGTTTAAATACTCATCAAACGTATGGTATGGATACTCTAATTGTTCAAAAATACGATTTCTTTCCCCCATCATTTTCTTGAATTCTTCTTCTTGTCCATAAGGAATGGGTGCATTTCCCTCTCCACACATAGCTACGACACTCGTAGTGATCCCTTGACATAGGGTTGATTCCTGACTTCTATTTACTGGCAAAATCCAATCTGTGTGAGAATGCATATCTATAAAACCTGGGCATACAATCAATCCAGTGGCATCTATATGTTTTTGAGCTTCATCATTAATTTTGTATCTAATTTTAGCTATTTTCCCATTTTTTATAGCAATTTCACCGGAATAACTAGGATTACCCGTACCATCAATAATTTTCCCATTTTTAATAATTATATCATAACTCATTTATACCAACTCCTAAATTTAAGTAAAAATAATAATTTAAACTTTAAAAAAAAAATGACAAATCTTAAGGGTAATATTTAGATTTCATGAAAAAATTCCCTATTACTTTAAAAATTTTGGGCAAATTGAATATATAAAAAATATGATATAAATAAGCTTAATTTGAATTAGATAAATTGAATGCATAAATCCTCTGGTAAAAATATTGATTTATTAGATGTAATCATTTACTGTACATAATAATAAAATATTATAGGAGTAGTTAAATTTGGACAAAAATTGGAAAGATAAGATACCCACCCCTGCACTTGTTCTTAACTATGATATTATGCAGAAAAATATTGAAATTATGGCAAAATTCGCAAAACAAAATAATGTAAATTTAAGACCTCACTTGAAGACAGCTAAATTACCTATTATTGCGCATATGATTTTAAAAGCAGGAGGGGCAAAGGGGATTACGGTTGCTAAAGTTGGAGAAGCAGAAGTTTTTGTTCAAGCTGGTATCGATGATATATTAATTGCCAATCAAGTCATCGATCCAGACCATATCAAGAGGTTAGTAATGTTAAATAAGTATGCATCAGTCAAATGTGCGGTAGACTCTAAGAAAAATGTTTTAGATCTGAGTAAATTCGCAACCGAAGCAAAAATTAAACTCGAAGTCTTACTTGAGATTAATATTGGATTAGGACGGGCTGGAGTGGAACCAGGTGAACCTGCATTAGAGCTGGCTAATTTTATAAGGGAAAAATCAGGAGTAAAGTTAATAGGGCTACAAGGGTATGAGGGCCATTTAACTCCGATGATGAATATGGAAAAAAAAGAACTAATGACGAATGAATGTATGGAAAAAATTATTGATACTAGGAAGCTTTTAAACAAAAATGGTTTTGATATTAGATATATTTCAACTTCTGGCTCCGGGACATACATGTATGCTGCTAAATTTGACGATATAACTGAAATTCAACCTGGTACTTATGTTTTTTCTGATGATCATTTATTTAAAGTAAATCCTATTTTTTTACCTGCCGTAACAGTTTTGAGCACAGTTCAGAATCAAACTGGAACTACAGAATTTACTATTGATGCAGGTACAAAAGCAATTGCAATTGGTGATGGAAAACCTATAATTAAAGGACATCCTAAAGTTACGTTTATCGTCATGAGCGAAGAGAATACACAACTTAATGCTATTGGTTCTAGTTTTGAGATTGGACAGAAGATTGAACTAATTCCCGCCCACATATGTATCACTATTAATCTTTATGATTATATACATGTTGTAAAAAATAACGAATATATAGGTAGTTGGAAAATTCTCGCTAGAGGAAAAAATTATTAATATATTGATGAGAAGTTTATGTCGGAAAATGAATACATTAATCTGGGAACTCCTGTTGCTGGTCCTTATACTCCTGGTGTCAAGAGTGGAGGTTTCTTGTTTATATCTGGTCAAGGTGCTAAACATTATTTTTTCTTTATTTTAATTTTGAAATTCAATATCTCAATTTCCTATTTGATCTATAACTTTAAATTACCCAAAAGAAAACCTTAATTGAAACTTTTTAGAGTTTTACTTTATATAGCAACACTTAGATTGATATATGCGTATAGTAGAAATTCATCTTAAATCTTTAATTTAAATTCTTCTTAAAATTATTTAATAAAAATTAAAAGTATATAAAACGATGTCTAAAACTTTTAGTTCTAAAGAATTAGAAGAGATAAAGTCTATAAAAATAGGAAAATGGGATATTATCTCTGAATATCATCGTATTGATTGGCTTAAAGCCGGGTATAGTGAAGAAGAAGCAAAAATTCATGGTATAGTTATTGCTGTCGTTGGATATCAAGCCCGCTTAGGAAAAGAACCTCAAAAATATAAGTTAGAACAAAAAGGGAAAGAGAAAGGTGTTTCAGTAACCCATAGAAAACAAGAGAAGTGGATTACAATTGCGGATTTTGATAAAATTATTAATAAAATTGGCGATAAGTATTACAAGAAGGTATTTTCTCCCGCAATTGAGAATTTATACAATAAGGGTTATTCTTATGATGAGGTTAAGAAAACGGTTGATATTCCATCAAAAATAGGTGCTAAAGTATCTCTAGATAAATTTATACCTTACTTGTAATAACTCTTAGAATAAAGAGCATTTAACTATTGCGTCAATTTTTCACTTTTAAATTAAAAGTAAAGATGTATTAAATAATTTAGAGGTAATAAAAATAGATCCCAGACAGAAAATGCTGATAATTTTAATTATAATATTTATCATTAGCATTAGTCAATTTATATTCTTTCTATTAGTGGTTAGTTTCGGTTTAATTAGTAGTAGTATTTTATTTCCTTCTGGGTTTTCTGCTATTTTCCTTGGAACAGTTGTAATTATTGTATTCTTAAAGATTAAGAGAGAGAGTGTATAATTCTTAAATGCCTTTATTTAAATTCATGAGGGATTTGCAAGCAAAGTTAGAAGCAATTCCTAGTCCTGGTGCCATTGTATATAATGCACTCGTAAAAAAAATTTTAAGAAAACCGGAATTAAGAATTGCTCAAGATGTTGTTCAAAATATGGATAATGGGGTTTTAATAGACATAGGATCAGGTACAGGATTTTTATCAATAGAGATAGCGAAAAGAGCACCCCACCTTAATATTATTGGTATAGATTTAAGCAATAAAATGGTTGAGATTGCAAGGGGTAATGCAAAAGGTTTGGAAAATGTGAAGTTTAAATTAGCAAATGCTAAAGATCTACCTTTTGAAGACAATTCCATTGACTTTATTGTCAGTACAGGATCGTTTCATCACTGGAAGAAACCAATTCAAGTTTTTAATGAATTATATCGTGTTTTGATTATTAATGGAGACGCATGGATATACGATGGATGTTCTGGTCCTCCTAAACATGAAATTCTTAAATTGAAACAAAATTATGGTGCTTTCAAATATCAACTTCTAAGTCAAATCCAGAAAGCGCATGGTTTTCCTTGGGAAACATATAACACCAGAATTAAAAGACTTCTTGAATTGTCAAAGTTCAAAAAGAATTATCAAATGGTATTAACAGATGGTTGGATGAAAATTGTTCTCAAGAAATAATCATTGAAGAAAATTCCTCTTCGTTGGGTAAGCGACTTCAGGGCGTTTCATGATAAAAGAATCATCTAGATCATTAGCCATACGATTAGCAATATCGAATGGAATACCCATAGATAAATAATTCTTAGGAAACCAATAATTTCCTGTAGGATCAGTGGGGCCAATAATTACATAATTTTTTGGATTATTTTCAGTCAAACTTGCTGGATAGGTGATAAAGGAAGCACACGAGGGTCCCCAAGGAACTTTAATCATAAAATCTTTCTCTGGTCTAAAGAATGCTAAAGAACAAAGATTTCGTATTTGCTCCGCATTACCAAAACAAAGAAACGACTTTACGTTGATATCGTCATCTATAGAATCTGTCTTTTGAATTACTGTATAATTACCCATAGGTGTTATTTTACCCATAGATTTCAACTGTTGTTCTGCGAGTTCTGGATTAGCAAGTAAGAACTCAGCAGCTCCTCCTCGAAAGTCTTCTGAACCTGTTGAGACAAAATATTTTAGTCCAGGAAAGAATGATTTATATCCTAACCAGGCTTGTCCTCCTGGGCAACAACCCTCTAAAGCATCATTTCCGATATATGCTGAATTAAAATTTTTATGTATTGATAAAGTAAATATTGCATTAGCAATACAACGATTAATTTCCTTAATGGGAACAGCATTCTCAGGAACTTGTTCTGATCCATATATGCTTAATGGATTTGAATCTAATTTTCCTGCTTGTTTCAATTTACTACCGATATCTTTAACAATCAGATGAGCCATAAGTATTCTTAATGATTATTAGCTTTATTATATTAACTTTTTTTATTGTTTTTCTTGTCTATTTTTAATGCTATATAAGTCCATAATCCAAATCCAAAATCAATGAATCCAAAAAGAACTAAAACCCAATTTGCCCAACCTAACAAATAAAATGTGGTCAAGAAAATTGGTATTGTAAATCTTTCTTGTGCAGTAATTAGATAGAATGCTTCTAAACCGTCCTTAAAACTTGTTCGGATGTAAATATAGGAAAAAATTAAAAAGATCATACCAGTCATCCGAGACATTAAATCAGGTGATGTAATTACTCCTAAACCAGTCAAAACGAACTCTGGGAAAAATAAACAGAAAATTCCAATGACTCCTACATAGATACCACAAACTAACATACTTAATGATGATTTATTCATAGTTTTACCCTCAAAAATCCGTTTTTTTTAATTGTAACCTTTTAATTTATTAGTGTTTTTAAGGTTAACCTCAAAAATTTAATAAGATTTTTCAAAATAAAAAAAAATAGAAAATAAATTTTAAGTTTCTTGTTTTCTAATATGCTCTAAATAAGCTTTTTCCTTTTCTAAATGAATTCTGTGTAACTCTTCTTTTTTCTTCCTCCATTCTGGACCGCTAAGAGGGAAGTATCTAATAAAAAAAGCACTTATTAAGATTAAAATCGCTGGTATAAGCGTAAAAGCAATCATGATACCTAATTTTACAGATTCTTCTTGTACTGCTCCCGGGGTATTGTTAAATCCAAATAAAGTTATAACAGAAAGTAAAATCCAAGGACCTAATGAATTTGTTGGCTTAGTTACCAAAGCATTCATTCCAGCATAACTAGTCTCTCTTCTTTTACCTGTTAATATCTCATCATTATCAATTACATCTGCCATAACTAACTGATTTGTTATATAATAGCCGGATATACCGATCCCAATTAATACCATTGCTATAAAAGAAGTATAAAGATTCCATGCTATAAAGAAGCTAATTATAAATGAAACACCAGTGAAAATGAGTACCAGTTCAAAAGTCCTTTTTAATCCATATTTTATAATTAATTTATTATAGATTGGAAAGAATAGAAAGACCACTACAAAAAAAACCAGTAATGGGAGCATTGCCATGAACCCTGATAATCCAAGCACAAAATCCACCCAGTAAAGAACCCCATTCGTTAAAATGAATTGAGCAATTAAAAAGAAGATATTTGACACTTCGAATATTATAAAAGATCGATTTTTAAATGTTTCCACAATACTGTCTTTAATACCAAGTGGCTCTTCAAGTATGGTGTACTTATTTTGCTTAATATAAAAGCTACTTATATATAATATAATAGCTCCAATAACACCTATGAAGAATACAGTAAAAAGAAATATTGGAAAGTTTGGATCACTGCTCGCTGGTTGATCACCCGTTAACAATAAAGCTGGGATCATAAAAGACAGTAATAACGATAATGCATTTCCAAAAGAACCAAACACATTTAAACTCGAACGTGCAGTACTTGTAATAGCCATTTCAGCCGGTAATGAGTATGAAATTAATCCGACCATCGTAAACAACGTATCAAAAGCAAAAAGCATAATTAGCATATTTAAAAATAATCCAAATTGATTATCACTGCTCACAAATGGGATCCAACTTAGGATAAATAAAAAAGCATATACTATTCCTCCAAAGCGTATGTATGGGACCCTCCTGCCATACTTTTTTGATTTAGTACGGTCCTCAATAAATCCCAGCAGTGGATCGTTTATTGTATTCCAAAATATAAAAATCAACCAAGCTAATCCGGTCCAATATGCATCTAATCCGAGTTTTACATTGTAGAAGTAAGTAAAAGACGTTGCTAAAACTAAGCTGTTGAAGATTCCACTTGTAAAATTAATTCCTCCATAAGCAAGTTTTGAGCTTCTAGGTACAAATTCTTCAGACATAGTTAACCTACCAATTAAAAATTTTTTAAGATTTACTTATTTATCAATTAAGAAATTAATTAATAATTAACTCTAAAAACTATAAAAATATTTAACTTTGATTAAAAAAAAGCACTTTTCAAATTCTCTAATCATATTTTTTATTTAACAAAAATATTTTATAAGTGAACTGTACAAAGACAAGATAAACTATAAAAACTATTGTATACAATTTAAGGTAATAATTTAATTAGGTTGATTTAGAGATATACTAGAAATTGAGGCATAAATTTTATGAAGCATACAACAGGAATTACTTTATTAATTATTGGCGGAATTTGCATGATTGTTAGTTCTGTGGCTGGAAGTATTCAAATATTTGAAAGTCTATATTTGATAATTGCGACTGAATGGCCAGAATTCGAACCACTTGCTAATATAATCATCAACGTGATTTTTAGATGGATTGCGGATTTAGGCGGTATTGCTATAATTATTGGAGCAATATTGATAGCAGTAGGGACAGTGAGGTTTGGTAAATTTATAATTTGGATTGGCTTAGCTTTTGGAACCATAGCTTTAATTATTTGGGTAGTTACACAAATAGTACGCCTGACAGGAATTATAACTGATCCAGCAATAGTTTTTTATCTAGAAGAACTATATAATCGATTCAACTATGGCACAGGATTAGGATTTGCGGGTGTAGTTATCGCAATAATAGGGAGAGCATTTGTGAGAAGGGTAAAAATAGTAGAAGTTGTTGAAGAGAAAGAATACTTATTTGAAGAGTAATAAAAAAATCATTATTTTTTTTATACTTTTTCTTTAATCCATGTATTTAACTAGTTCTTCAAAGGATTTTCTTGGTCTTGGTTTAGGTATTGAGCCTTTTGGATATCCTAGAGGCATTACTGTCATTAAATAATCCTTTTCAGTAAGATTTAATAATTTATGTATGACATCACGGTTAAAAATTCCAATCCAACATGTTCCAATACCAAATGCCCATGCTGATAATGCTAATTGTAAAGTCACAAAACTTAAATCATGAATATACCAATCAGGTTGAATCTCTTTATTACCTACAACAGCAACCAGAACAGGTGCTTGAGACGCGAACGGGCCTGTTGTACATTCCATTACTATTTTTTGTATTAATTCTTTATTTCGGATTACAATAAAACTCCAAGGCTGTCTATTCACAGCACTAAAACACCATTTGGTGGCTTCAAATATGTCTTTCAATATATTTTCCTCAATTGGACGTTCATCATAACTTCGAATACTTCTTCGTGTTTTTAAAAGTTCTAATCCTGAAATTTCAGACATAATTTTATCAATTTTTATAATGTCAATTTAAATTCAAAGAATATCAAAAATAAAGAAAGATATCATTTAAACATTTACCGAATAATTAGATTGAGCTTTCTAACCCTACTTTTAAATGATTTATAGAAATAGTATATGGATCTACCTTCTTGTTAAATTTTAATAAACTGTTTTTTTGAAAAAAAAATTTTAATAAATATTATTTCTATCATTTTCTAGGCATTCACGAACTTTTACTAGAAAGCTACGTTTATTATATTCTAATTCAGTTTCAGGAAAAGCTAATAGACTCCAGTAATACGCGAGAATCTCTTCTGGATGCAGTCTATGTTGATTATTATAGGGATCAATTTCTTCACATAAATCATATAATGCTTGAGGGGCATTAATGAATTTAGGTTGACTATTTTTGTATACGGGATAACAGATACTGTCTTTCAATTGAATAGTAAGAAAGCAAAATCGGAAGTATCGAAAGAAATACCCACCTTTATATGGTTGTTCTGAATAAAGAAATGGAGCTGCTTTTGTTTCACTCCCATTAAAATCTCTGAATTCTACATAGCAATTTTTTTTAACTGTATCAGGATTAGTAACATATAATTCTCGATACTCTTCTGGCATTTTTAATTCGGGACATGAAGTAAACCCCAATTTGGCATACAGATTATTTCTAAATTTGGGATAAAATGTACTTATTATATGAAAAAGTTCATGTGTGATTAATTCTTTTAATTCATTGTAAGGCCAGCGAATCATTGAATTTGGCATATAAATACAACTCTTTCTGGTATATGCAGCATCACCTTCATCTAATCCTGTAGTTTTTATTAGCAGAATCTCAGCTGGTAAGATCTTTTGATATTGCTTATAAGCATTTTCAATCTCTTCAAAAATTTTTTCGATTCTATCTTTCTCAATTTGAGTCCAATCAATAGTTTGCTGGGACAGAAATGTGATTAAATCCTCTTTTGATACTTCTTCCGAAGTTCCTAATCGGGATTGTAAATCAAATTTACTAAAATTAGCGATATAATCATCTTTTTGAGCAATTAGTTTCGAACCTGGAATACTATCAATTAATTTAACTTTCAAATTGAAATCTCCCTCTTAAGTTAAAAACAGCTTAACTATCTAATTTTTGTCTTTTTTAAATTAGGATTGGGTGATTAAATTATTATTGAGCATAATATTTAAGAGGTTAGAGGCTACTAAATTTTAATATATTAAAAATGGCTAATTGAATTTATTGATCTTTTCTCTTAATGATAAAATTTAGGGGTGGTAGTCCAGCTTGGTAGGATTCTTGGTTCGGGATCAAGAGGTCGAGGGTTCAAGTCCCTCCTACCCCATTATAATGTTTTGTATCCTACACTTTTTATTTATTCTAAAAACTCCTTAACTTCGATTATACTGTTCCTTGCTCTTTCTTTCCATTCATCCATATTCTCAAAATCACAGATACATCTCGCTGCGTGATCTAAGCCCTTCTCATAACTCTCTTTTGCTTTTTCATACTCTTCAAGGGCTCTATAAGCATCTCCCATCTTGATAGCAGTTTGATAGCAGTACCATCCATTAGGCTCTATTTCCATAGCTTTCTGGAATTCTTGGATTGCTTGTTTGTATTTTCCAAACCATAACAAGATTTCACCATATGAATCATGATAATTTCCCTCATCAGGAGCAATTTCTATTAATTTCTTACCGATCTCAATTGCTTCTTCTTTTTGGTTTAATTTTCCAAGTTCGTACAATTTACTATTGAAAAGTTCTGGATCAGAGGGTTCTTTTTCCAATAATTCATTAGTGATCTTTAGACTTTCACTATAATCTCCCATCCAATAGAGAAATGAAGACTTCTTTTGTAAAATCTTCTTTTCCTGATCTGGAAATTGTTTTAACAATTCATCCGTTAATCTAATTACCCCTTCAAAATCTTTTTCAAATTTCATTAATATTTTTATTTTCGAGAAATACAACCAAAGACTTTTTGGTTTTAAATTATTGATCTCATTTGTTTCTTCAAGCGCTTCTTGATATCTTTTTAATTCTTGTAATACAAAGCTCTTTAATTGATGGATAAGGGCTTTATTAGTATTATCAGTTTCTAATGAAATAGCTTTATCGGTAACGCTCAAGAAATCCTTATCTATATCCGACTTTCCTTTCTCAAAGTTATAAATTAAATTATATCCATGAACTAGTGCTTTTGCAAGATATGCTATTGAGTTTTTAGGGTGATCCTGTAGTAACTCATTAGCAACTCTTAATGCTTTCTTAAATTTACCTTGATTCAAATATATGAATGTAAAAATAAAAGAGCGACTTAGAGCTAACTGAGAATTAACAGAGACGATTGATTGATCAACTCCTTCTTTTAACAATTTTTCGGCTTCTTTATGTCTATTCAAATAGCAAAGAAGAATTGATTTAAGTATAATTAAATTTTGATTTTCTGCCTCCTTTTGTAGTTCTGATTCAGCTATCTCTAACGCTTCTTTTAGTTCCCAATCATCAATTAATTCCTGGATTTTGATGATTTGCTTATTCTCAGAAATATAAATCGATTCTAAAATACCTAAAATACTTGGATATAAAAAGAAATAAGGATCACTATGATTTATTTGTAAATTTTCAAATTCGTTCATAAATTCTTGTATCGCAATTCCTCTGAGTTTATCATCTGTTTCGATCAATCTTCTTTGCTTTTCGATTTTATATGCTAAATGTTTGATATATTCTGGTAAAAATCTTTTTAACGCTTCTCTCATCTCTCCATTAAAAATATGATCACAGATTTCATTTAATACTTGATTAACAACAATTGAGATATACATAACAGGAGGTTCACTAGAAGTATTATCGTAAAATTCATTTAAGTAAGTGAATTGTGTAATATAATCATCAACAATAGCTCTTAAAACTCTTTCAATTTTCTCACCAGCTTGGAAATAATAAGTACGCCCCTCATCATCTTCTAATTTGAAGAATTTAATGGGAAATATTTTTTCGTCAATAATTTTCATGATAAAAAACTTCAATATCTCTTCTCTAATATTGAATTTTAGACAAAAGTCTTTAGCGGAAATGTAATTAGGATACTGATTTGGATGATTAATTGCGATATATAATAAAATCTTGTTAAAATCTTCTTCAGCTATAAAGTTTTCAGATTTAGAATAATCTAATTTTAATATATTGTTTAAAAGGCGAAACTTTATACCATTATCATCAATATTATACTTCTCAAAGAATTTACTCATTTTGTCAGTAATCTCTTTTACTCTTTTACGCTCTTCATCTAAAATAGATTGACGATCTAAATCGTACTCCTTTAAGATTTCAGCATAGGCAATCTTACCAGCATTAGCAATTCTATATTTATTATTCTCTTTTTTTATCAATCCATCCTCTTGTAAAAAATTCAAATTCTTCGATAATGAAGAATTGTTAATAAAAATTGGATTATCATCTCCTTGAAAATCCGACCATTTGCAATAATTATTATTATAGCATATCCATAAAATCCAATGGTAATAATTACGTCTTTTTAAGATAGTTTTTGGAGGATAACTTAATTTACGTTTAATTTTTCTCGATTTTGATAACTGTCTAAACCTTTCTTCACCCTCAGGGGTAATCTGATACTTTCCTCGTTCCTCATTGATGATAAATCCTTTATTTATTAACTTGTTTCTATAATTTGAGAATGTACTTTGACTAATATTAATTGGATCGTCTAGAAAGTCTGACCATTCACATTCCTCGTTATTAGATAACATCCAAAGAATAATATGTTCATAGTTTTTTCTTTCTGCATCCAGGATTTCTTTTGGTGGATAATTGGTTATTGCTGTTTTACTCACAAAAATCACAATTAGTTCTTTAATACCGTTATAATATAATTATTGAAACTACAATTTAAAGTTACTTATACAAAATCTAATAATGAACTTTCATTAAACTACATAGTTCATCTGAACTATATGTAGAATAACTATAAATCGAAGTATATCTTATAATTAATTAAGAAAAAAAAAGTGATTAAAAATGGTAGAAGCAAACTTAAACGGATTAGAAACAAAGAATAATATTAATTGTGTAGATATCGAAAAGATAATCAAAGAATGTGTTTCAGAACTACAAGAAGAGAAGGCTAAAGTCTCAGTGATAAAAGATAATAATAAGAGTCGCTTGGATTCAAAATCAAGATCACTTAGAAGGCAATTAAATAAAAGTAAACATAATAATAAATACATTAACGAATTAAAAAATATAAAATATGTGAAGAGCCAGGTTCATTACAGGAATTTTGGCACCTATTAATAAATCAAAAATAAAAATAAAAAAATGAAAGAGATGGAAACAAAATGAAAAAATTTGAACGAATAATTATGATAAAGAACGCAGGGTATAATACACAATATTTCAGATTCTAAATTAAATTTTTTTTCTAATATTTTTATTAAATTTATTCTCCAATTTGTGTAAAACTTTCCAATCGATCACTTAATAGGATGATACGCACATACCTGGGCAGAGAAGAATGAATGCTCAGGGGCGTATCATCTTACAAAACTTTGTAAATGTTTCCCTTAATATTTGTAGTAGAAATTTTCTAATTTTTTTCCGGAAAAGAAGAAATTTATAAATAGAAGGGAAGTATAGTTATTCATTAGAAATCATACGTAGAAGATCATGAAAATAGATCAGAAACTTCTTCTAATATCAGCAGTTGTAACTGTTTTTACGATTATCTTTCTCCCTTTGTTTTTATGGGGTGAACCTAAACATGGGGAGCTAATCCTGATGCCCCAGTTTTTTGGATGGGGCCCAAATTTCTTTTTTAATTTTTTTAGTCAAGCTCCATTGGAATTTTCTTGGTTAGTCGAATATGTAGGAACTGGAGAAGCAATCTTATATCTCATTTTGGTTGTTTTTTTTGGTATCTTCCTTTTTTCATGGATACTTCAATTGATTGGTATTATAAGCAAGAAAGGGGCAAAAATAATAGGTACTTTTGGTTCTATAATAGTATTGATTGCTGGGATTCTATTTTTACTTTTCGAAATTCATATCCCCATTAGTGAAATCGTTGACCTAAATCAAATGGGACAATTTCTATTTAGGCATCAAATAATACCATATGTGTACCCCCCAATTCCTTTCCCAATTAGAATTTTGAAAATTTCTCTAGGGATCTATACTTTGCTTGGTAGTGGAATAGTTGGATTTATAGCATTCGAAAGATTTATAGCATTCAGAAAGATCTATACTTGAAGTAAAAAGAATATAAATATCTCTTCTTATATCAAAGAAAAATATGGATTATTACCTTAAAAAAAGAATTTTTTTAAAAGTATTGGGGATGAAGAAAGGTGGAAAAAACTGAATTCTTAAATTTAGCAATGCTAACTAATTTCGTTCTTACGGGATATATTACTTTATTTTGCTAAAATTTAAAAATTTCTAATTTATTATTCATTGAGGAGAAAGCTAATCAATTTTCGTAAAACGAAATTGTAATTTTTGATGGCAATGGTCTATTTTCAAGTTAGTCGAATTGGGTTTAATTGCGGACGTGAAAAAGAAAATTGCAGTTCTTATCCAGATCACTGTAGAGAATGTATTACATCATATTTTGTAAATGTTGGTATTGATGTTAGCCAACATATGAAATTTTCCGAAATAGATTCTGAAGAGAAACGAATTCAGATGCAGCAAACCTTAATTTGGCACAAATTTTTAGACGTATTAAATATCAAGCATATAATTTTATTAACTAAAGAATCCGGTCTCCTAATAGTAGATTATCCTGTATCAAGTGAAGGTTTAAATATAGAGTTATTAATAGGTTTTATACAAGCAAACATCTCATTTTCAACTTCTAAAACATCTTTAGAAACAGGGGCAATAAGGGGTGATACAGGGAATGCTAAATCAAGTGCAATGAAGAAACATAAGTTTTATGAGTTTCAATATGAAACATTTGATATCCTTTTGAAGAGTGGCAATTATATTAGAGTATGTTTGGTATTAGATCAGAAAGCCTCACCTGGTCTAAAGGATCGTGTATCTAAATTTTTGCATGAGTATGAATTGTCATATCAGAAGAAGATTGAAGATTTACTAACAAACGGATTACACAATTTTAATGACACAGTCCATTTTATCATTGAAGCCTTCAATATTAAGCTTCTTTTTCCCATGATTCTTACTTATACCTTATTACCAAGCGATTTAGATGAAATCAATAAAAATCCAATCCAAAAAGCTATAATTGATTTTGCTAATGAACTCTTAATATCCAAAAAGTTCTTTTTCATTCATAATCTTCTTAATAGAGTTCAATCTGTCCTTAATTCAAAGCCTCACATTATACTTTATGAGATATATCAATTTTTAGAGAAGAACATCATCATTCCTTCTAATCTTGAAGTGGTTGAGAATGAAGTAAGAATATTTCAAGAAGTTCGCGCGAAACGAATTGCTGATAATGAACTGATATCACCCATAATAGCAAACGATGACGCGATAAACGATTTGAAAGAAAAAGTACGTACAATGAATGTCGAAGAAGCTAAAAAGTTGATGAATACGTATATTAAAAAAGGAGAGACTGCGGAAAAAGCACTAGTTTTTAAAGAAGCTCAAAAGGAATATGAGAAAGCACTATATTTAGCAACAGGATTTAACCTTGAGTTAGAAATTGGCAGAATCTCATTCATGGTGCTCGAACTTGACAAAAAGATTAAAACTCTCGAAATTAGTAATGCATTAGAAATGGGAGAAAAAGCAGAGAAGAGAAAGGATTATGTCAATGCAATCCAACATTTCCAGCAAGCAATCGCCTATTTAAGCGATAATGGATTGATAAATGTAAATGGGAATGAAGCAAAAGTTAGGAAGCTAAAAAAGCGAATATTATCCCTCCAAAAACAACTCTAAAATTGTGAACTATTAAAACATACTTTCGTTCCCAGATTTATCCGTAAAAATATAATCAAAACAATTCCATCTATCTATTTTAAATTTCTAATCTTTAATTACAAGCTTGTAATATCCATGTCTCTCTTGTCTTTGTTCTAGATTTTAACTCCTCAAGTATATATTTCGGAACTTTGCTAAGCCATTTTCTAGAACTGACTTTTATAGGAGGAACTTCAATTTTTTTATAGATCTCAAAACCACAATCTGCAAAGATTGTGAGGTAAGTCGGTATCAGTCCAAATATATTATTTAAAAAAAGAAATAAAATTTCAAAACGAATCATTAATTAATGAAATATTGAACTTGAAAATGATGATATTATGGATGATAAGAATTATACAGATAATGAACTAGAAGAAGAATTAGATAAAGCTTTTAAAGCTGAAAAGAAACCAAATGTATTTAAAATTATTAGAAATGAAAAAACTGCTTTAGATGGGAAAGAAAAGAGATTAAAAGCAAAAATTAAACCTAAAAAACAATGAGATAAAACAGATAAATTTTGCTATTTAAATTGCAAAATTGGTTAAAATTTTATGTGGTTTGAATCTTTGACTAGTTTTAATTTAAAAAAAAAATTAAAGTTTGAGATTAGAGTCCTAATAAAGAACTCATGCTTTTAACAATTGTATCTATTTCAGAATCAAACACTTTAACTTGATTAAAAAAAACGTTATTTACTTGAATTAATTGCTTTATCACGTATTCTGGTGATTGAGTGATCTGGTTAGCCAGATTAACCGCTTCATTTAATACTTCTCCTTTTTCAACTAATTTATTGACAATATTTAATTTATAGGCTTCCTCAGCATTAAGAAATGTTTCCTTGGTTGCTGTATTTAATGTAATTTCAAGTGCTTTCCCACGACCTACAAGAGTCATATACGGGAAGAATAGAGGACAAGCTCCGAATCTTATTTCTGGATGTCCAAAAAGAGCTCCTTTTGAAGCAACCCGAAGATGGCAAATAACCATAAGATCAAAAGCTCCTGCAAGAGCGTATCCATTCACAGCAGCAATCAGTAATTTGGGGAATTCAAAAATTCTCTGATGAAAAAGGTGATTAGAATCAATAAATTTCTGATAATCCCCTTTTCCTTGGACAACGGCTTGTACTTCATCTCTGTCAAACCCAGCGGAAAAAAATTCTTCTCCACCATAAAAAATAACCGCTTTAACTCTTTTTTCGTCCTTAAGAGAATTTAGAGAGTCTATAATTTCTGCCCTCATTTCTTCACTTAAAGCATTTTTCTTCTCAGGGCGATTAAACTTAATTATTGCTCTTTTGCCCTTTTTCTCAACATTAATAAATTTATATTTTCGTTCCATATTTTCCAACTCAAGATATATTAAATTGAATTATTTAAGAATTAGATACTTATACTTAAATTTCTTATACTTATATCAACAGAGACTTAATAAACTAACAAAAATCAAATTCAATATCATTTTAAAGCATTTATGGAAGGTGAATTGAAAGAAAATGCTATTGTAGATCCAACTTATAGCGCTTTGGATAAGATTTTTTTAAGTGAATAATGCCTGATATAACTATTCAAGACTTACCCTATTCTGAAAATATAAGTGTCTATATTAATGTTTCTGAGACTTGTTTTAATTTATTTCTCTCGCAAAAATTTTATATATAGGCAATTAATTCTAATCATCAACAAATTTTAAGAAGTTATAATAAATTTAGTAAATGTTTAAATAAACTAAATTTCTACATATATGTGGCTTTATACAAAAATGAAAATTAAAATTAGATGTGATCTATATAAGGCTTAAAGTATGCTTCAAATGTCGTGAATACATAACTCTTCTTGCTGATGATTTTCTTAATAATAAAAACATAGCACAGTTTGATTCAGTACATTCTGGTCATCCTGTTCAGATTGTAAATAAAGAAGAGTTAGAGGATATAACACAATGGAAAAAATCTTTCTAGATTGAATTATTTAAGCCAAAAGAACGAATCTACCTAATTAATATAAATATAATTTAAAATCAACTTTTTCTACAAATAAAAAATCTTTCTAAAAATAAATAAGAAATATTTATAAGTTATTTTAAACTAATTCGATATAGAACTATTTAGTTCGATTTCGAACCTTTTAAAAAAAAAAGGAGTAAACAAATTATGGATGAAATGATTGTATATTGTGGTATTAATTGCATGGAATGCCCTGCTTATATTGCTACCCAAAGAGATAATAGAAAAGAAATTGAGAAAGTTGCTAAAGATTGGTCAAATGAAACAATGTCTTTTACTCCAGATGAGATATATTGTGATGGGTGTAATGCAAATGGAAGGATCTTTAGTTGGTGTGAGAAATGTGATATAAGGAATTGTTGTAGAGCAAAAGGATTTATGAATTGCGCGTATTGCGATGAATATATCTGTGATAAATTAAAAATTATGTTTGAAAAGACGCAATCTGCGAAAGATAATTTGGAAAAAATTCGAAAGGCAATAAAAAAATAAAATTATTTAAAAAATAGAAAATTGTGAAAGGAAGATGGACTTAAAAGAAGTAAAAGATACAAGTATAGAATTGATGGAGACCTCTAAAGCGGCTTATTTAACAACTATTGATTCTGATGGATTTCCAATTACAAGAGCGATGTTCAATCTTAAGAATAAAACTCAATTTCCAGAATTTTCTGATTTTTTCTCAAAAGAAGAAAATAGATTTACCATATATATTTCTACAAATACTTCTTCTTCCAAAGTTAATCATATCAAAGAAAATCCTAAAGTTTGTGTTTATTATTGCGATCCAGATGCTTTTAAAGGAGTAATGTTTGGTGGGATGGTAGAGTTTATAGAAGACATAAATATTAAAAAAACTTTATGGTTAGATTGGTGGACCAAGTATTATAAAGAAGGAGTAAACGACCCAGATTATACTTTACTCCGATTAAGACCTAAACAAGGAAGATTTTATCACAAACTAAATCAAGTTGTCTTTGTGCCATGAAAGGAGTAATGAAAGGTCAAAAGCAGGGAGGTTTTCTAATTTCAAAAATCCATCAACTTTCTCAGCGTATCTTTTCTAGAATTCTAAGAGAAAATGATCTTAATGAATTTAATCCTTCTCAAGGGAGGATTATGTTTGTATTATGGCAGAAGGACAATATCGCTATTCATGAACTTGTGGAAAAAACTCAGTTGGGAAAATCAACGATAAGTTTTCATTTAGATAATCTTGAAAAAGCAGGACATATTAAACGAATATCTTCTAAAAGAGATAAGCGAGAATTCACTATAGTTTTAACTGATAAGAATAAAGGACTCCAAGAGAAGTATGTAAAAGTTTCGCAGGAAATGACAAAAATATTCTATAATAGATTTACTGACGATGAAATACAGGAATTTGAAGCCTATTTGATAAGACTTTTAGATAATTTAATGCAATTCAAAAAGAAGAGCAAGTAATTGAATCATGCTCTAAAAAAGATTAATTCTTTATATAATTTGCTTTTATTTTTTTTAGAAAATCTTTTCTTCTAGGATAAAATATATCTAACATTACAAATGGTTCATTACCTATACATGTGTCGCTGTGAGGAGTATTTAAAGGTATATAGTAAAAATCACCTTTTTTTACAACTCTTTCTTCATTTCCTATTCGTAATTTCGCTTCTCCAGTATATACCATTCCTAATTGTTCATGTTTATGAGAATGCATAGGTATAGTATGATTTGGTAAGGTTGCATTAAGAGTCATCATCATTTTTTCCCCGGATAAACCTGTAAGAATTGTGGTTTCTAATCCTTCCATTTGCATAAATTTCTGAGCATTTTTAACGTTGATAAAATATCGACTTTTTTTTTGAAGTATTAATATCGTCTCCTTTAATTTTTATTCAATACTATCTAAATAATAACTTAAGATGAATAGTTATCTTATAATTCAGAAATATTGAAATTATTAAAATTTTCGTGAGGTTATTTGATACGCTTAGTTGTTTTGAGCTAATGATTAACATTTTTGGAGTGTGGATAATTTCAGCGATTATTTACATAATTTTGAAAATTTTTATGAGAAATAAACTACCACCTGGTTCAATAGTTATTTTGAATCCTATTCCCACTGGTTTTAATAAATTACCTGCTAATAAGTTAACACGTATTATGACTACATTAGGATTAGGTTCAAGCTCATTTTGGTTCATGGTGATTATTTTATCGTGTATTTTTAACTTTTGGTTTTATATTTCAGATCTTTTTGCTTTTAACCTTCCAACGTGGCTTAATTGGGTTGGTGTCATTGGTATATGGTTCTGTTATGGATGGGGTGTTTTAGTTATGTATTATAACGTTAACTATAAAGCATTATTTAAACCAATGAAAGGGCAATATATATTAGCAACCGGAGGTCCCTATAGATTTATTCGACATCCTATGTATACTGAAAAAATAATTGTTTTAATTTTCCTATTTTTGGCAACTGGAGTTTGGTTAATATTAATAGGACTATTAGGATTCATTTGGCTTCCAAAACAAGCAAAAGGAGAAGAAATTCTACTGTTAGAGCTGTTTGGAGAGCAATATTTAGATTATATAAATAAAAGTGGACGCTTTTTACCAAAAATTCAATCAAAATAAAATTTTATAACTTAATTTTTTTTATAGATTCCTATAATTCCTCCTATAAGTATTAAAAAGGGATCAACAAAGATATATGTCATTGATAATTTGACTGCTGGTAAGGGTATTATAATATCTGATCCTAAATCTAATAAGACTACTGAGCGAATAGGGATAAACATTGAAATAGATGCAATTATACCAACTATAACCAGCATAATATTCCCAAAAAGTAAAGATTTCTGTTTTATTTTAATCGCTATTAGTGCAATAATTCCCCACATGAAAGTTAGAAAGACACTTACCCCATAAGCATTAAGGTGTCCTGAACTTATGACATACTCGCGAAAAGCTATTATAATTTGGCTGTTGTTGGGCAAGAGACCTTCCAAAAAGCCCCAAAAGATTATAGCAATAATCCCAGTAATGAATAGTAAGCTTCCACCTATATAACCTAAGGTAGATCCAATGCTTTTCAATTTTTTATCACTCTCAGAGGGATTTCATTATCTTAACTTAATTTAATATATGTAGTGTTTACTAATAATTAAACTTAAATATATATGAGTAATCTTTAATACTTGATAATCCTATGGACATAAAAAAAAGTTAAATTTAAACAGTTAAATATGCCAGATTGCTTAAAATGTGGATTAAGTCTTACAGATGACGAATTTGAGAATTTTGAAGGTTATTGCCCAAGCTGTAATGAGAAAGAAGATAAAGACATTACTTACAAATCTTTTTATATTTTGTTATTAGGGATATTTGGGTTAATTTCGATAATTACAACAGCATTCCAAATAATTTGGACTCTAATTTTAAATTTTGATATCATAAGCAGCGTTCTTTTATATCTGATCCCACCAAGTATCTTTTTAATTCTTTCAATAATACTCTCTACTTATTGTTTTAAACGATTAAAACGTCTTTAAGTAAATTTTCTTCATATTTTTCCTAAATTAAATTATCCTTCCGCTTTTTCTTCTTTTCCCGTAATTTCATTGATGTCTAATCTTAGCATTCCTGAGTTTTCATAAGCGCCTTCTTTTTTTAAGAATTTTTTTTTTATGCCATCAGGATTTTTTTCTAAATGGTTTATTAAGATATCAAACCCAGATTTTTTTTCTTGTAATTCTTCTACAATAACCATTTTTCCTCTAAAAATGACTGAACGAAACGTTTGACCGCATCCTTCTTGATAACCATTTTCTTCGATAACGGTACCACAAACAAAAGGATTTGCTTTTATAAAATCAATTTTTTGTCCTTCTTTCGCGCAGTGAAAATAAAGACATTTTTTAGAATCGTCATATCCATAGCTTAAAGTTACGAGATACGGCTCATCTTTTTTACACATGGATATTGTTGCATATTTTCCGGCTTTTAGAATTTCAATTTTCTCTTCTTCATCAGAAATCTGTTTTTCAATCCTTCTCATATGATATTTTGCCATATTAATACTACCTAAGCAAAATTTTTATTTATAATTTTTAAATTTCTGACAAATTATAAAGTTCTGGATAAGCAGTAATATTTTAAAATAAAAATTAAAATAATACTTTTAAGATGATCTATTGAAGAATTATTTTTCTATGTGATTTTAACATTAATTTTTTATAACTTAATTTTCTTCTAATTCAAAAAGGATATTTCTAAAATTATGGATAGAAATAAAGATTACTATAAAATCCTTGGAATTGAAAAAGATGCTTCTGAAGCGGAAATCAAATTAGCATATCGAAAGTTAGCAAAAAAGTATCATCCAGATTTAAATAAAAATGATCCAAAAGCTAAAGATAAATTCATAGAATTAAAAGAAGCATATGATACTTTAATAGATCCTTTGAAACGTAGAATCTATGATCAAGCAGGTTATAATCCTCGCAATATTGATATGGCCGATCTTTTTGGGAGATATAATTTTAGAAATATAAGGGAAATTTTGGCAGAGATTTTCGCTAAAAATTACAGAAATGTATCGTCCAAGCCCCCTCCCGAGGGTATGTATATCTGATTTGAATTTATTTTTCCAAAGTGTTTGAGATATTATTATTTATTTACTTCAATCGAGATTCATACTTCATGGTTAGTTCATAATTTTAATCTATAAATACTTTCAAAAAATGATTATATGTAGAGCATCCTTTTAATTAAATTTTGAATCCTTAAAACAAATCGGATAAAGTAATATGAAAACTAAAATTTTATTTAGAACTTTCTTAATAATGTTTGTTTTCTCAGTAATTTTACCATTCAGTTTTGAATTTTCAACATCTCAAGAGTATGATGATTTACAAGGAATCGATGTTGCTATCTATAATGATTCAGGAACGGAAAGTCTACCTGAAAGTTATACTGCGCTAAGAAGTATGTTTGAATGGATGAATGCTTCAGTTGATTATATTTCTGTTGATCAGATTCAAGATGGAGACTTAAAAAATTATGATTTTTTATGTATGCCTGGAGGAGACCCTTATGATTATTATTATTCCCTTGAGAGCAAAGGAAAAAATAATATTCGTAATTTTATAAGATTTGGAGGCTGCTACTTTGGAATCTGTGGAGGATCTATATTTGGTACAGAAAACTTCTTAAATATTTTTAAAGGAAGACTAACTTCTCCTATTCCTGAGATTGGCCCAGGTATTAAAATGCATAATATGACAATAAATAGAAACTCAGAAGGACCAGATCTTTCTAATCAACCTGAGAACTGCACTACATTATACTGGAGTTCTGGATACTTTATAGCTACTGATATGTCTAAAATAATTCCCATAACATTTTATCCCGGAAGTGATGAATCAGGAATGATCGCATTTAAATATGGGAGTGGAGCAGTTTTTTTAAGTAGTCCTCATCCAGAATTTGAAGAAAACGACAATAGAGATAGTACTACTATATTTGACTCTTATGATGATCCCGATTCTGAATGGGATTTATTATTGCAGGTTTCAATATGGCTTGTAAATACGTCTTGGGATATGAGACCTCTTATTTGGCTTAGTATTATCGTTGGAATAGTTGGAATTGGAGTAGTCATTACTTTAACCATTTACTTACAAAAAAGAAAAAATTAAACAATAATAAAATAAAAATAAGAAAGTAATTAACTATTTATCCAGTTACCCTTGATTTCTTTTCTTGATGAATTTCCTCTAATTTCTCTTTTATTATATCTAGTTGTTCCTTATCTAAAGGAAATTTATACATCATCAAGATAATAATTGCTAATGCTATCGCTGGAAAAACAAAGGCTAAAATTCTTAATCCTAAAATTACTGCTTCTGTTGTACCTAAAATTGGGTCAAAATCGCCCCAACCGGCATAGCTAAAAACGAGACTTATTGAAAAATACACGAAAATATTCGTTATCCTTAGAAAGAAGATGTAAAATCCAAAAAAGCTTGCCTCACGTCGCGTACCATGTATAACCTCATCTTCATCAATAATATCTGATAAGGTTATATCGGGGAAATATAATCCTCCTGCAATTCCTACTCCTACAAATATAAATGCAATTAATCCGAACCATCGTTCTTGAAGAAATAGGAATGGTATAAGTGATATAAGCCAAAGGAGCGAAGATAGCATCCAACCTTTTCTTAATCCTATTTTTTTTGTTAGCGGTTTCCATAGTATAGTAATAAAAATAGCTGCAGAGATAAAGGATAAACCAAGCATTAAAGATAAAAATAAAGTTTCCCCTTCTCCAATATCAAGTACAAATTTTCCGTATAAAGGAACAATTGTCGTAAGCATCAAATTAACATACATATTTGCCATAACTGCAGGTATAAACCAACGAAAAGATTTATTTTTAAGACATAGTTTAAATGATTGTACGAAATTTGGCATCGTCTGATATTCTTGTTGAAATTCTAATCTCTCTTTTGGTGAAAACTTAAGAAATATAATTCCTACAATGATAATTATTATTGTAATAGTGATTCCAAATATCTGATACTGAGGTAATGACTCTTCAGCTGAATAATCAGATATAAATAAACCCGGTAATACGTAAGCAAAAATCAATCCAAGTATAGCAAAAACTTGCCTTACATTGTTTGCTTTCATTCTGTCTTCTTTAGTTATGAAAAGTTCAGGAAATAGTGATGTGAGATTAATATCATAAATAGTATAGCATAGTTCGAATATTAAAATAATAACAATAAAATAAACAAAATTTCCAGATTCATTAGCTAATCCAAAAGCACGAGGGGGTGAGAATAAGAAAAACATTGCTAAAGCTAATGGTACTAAACCAATCATGATATAAGGACGTCTTCGGCCCCATTTTGTATGAGTTTTATCTGAGATATATCCTATAAGTGGATCATTGAAGGCGTTCCAAATTGACCAGAGTAGAAATCCAATTGAAATTAAATTAACATTAATTCTTATAACAGCATAATAAAATGTGAAGACAAGAAATGAAAAACTTTGATTTGCAGTAATTAGAGAAACTTGCCCGAAACTATATCCCGCGGCATTTGTAAATGTATACCCTTCTTTTCTTGAGTTTTTATTTTTACTCATCTTAATCAATTTTTTTAAATTTAAGATATAAATGAAAAATTTATTCCTAAATATAAATTTATAATAAAAAGTAAAACGATTAACAATAAATAATTATAAAATAGTTTAAGAAGGATAATCAACTTTTAATTTTAGATTAGGGAATATCATAAGGTTTAAACATAAAAATAATTTAAAGGTTTTGAGAGATCAAACTTTGAGTGGTAAAGATAATAATAGGAGGTTTTTCAAATATCGAACTCTAATGCCTTTATGGATTGCCGTCTTTATTGACATTATAGGCTTCTCTATGATTTTACCAATGGCACCTTATATCGCTGACGATTTCAATATAGAATATTTTCTAATGGGGATAGTACTCTCTGTAAATGCTATATTTTCATTTATTTTTGGACCAGTATTAGGAAAGTTAAGTGATAAGTATGGGAGAAAACCTTTACTTTTAATTTCGCAGGCAGGCACCTTTTCAGGATTTTTAATGTTAGCTTTTTCTAATTCAATTTGGATGATTATTATATCACGCATAGTCGATGGCGTTTTTGGTGGCAATTTTCCGATTGCAAAAGCAATTATTGGTGACGAGGTACCACCTAAAGACAGGAGTATTCAAATGGCAAATGTAGGCGTTGCACATGTATTAGCTTCTCTTTTTGGACCGGCCTTAGGGGGAATTCTCTACGATATTGGTGGAATTCTACTCCCTGGTTTATTTGCTGCTGGCTTATCTGTTTTTACTATGATAATTACAATTTTTATATTAGAAGAAACTTGGCCTAAATCGAAACGTCAACAACCTCATATAATGAAAACAAAGATTATAATTAAAATTCGTAAAAATAAAGGTGCTATGTTTTACTTAACGTTATTTGGGTTCCATAGTGCTTCATTCATGGTTGCAATGTCATCATTAGCACTTTTTGCTAAAATTGTATTTGGAATGGAATCTTCTGAAATTGGGATGTTATTAATGATTTCTGGAATATTTCGAGCCACAATAAGATTTACTCTTTTTAAACCTGCTATAAATAAATTAGGAGAAAATAATGCTATATTACTTGGTTTAGGTATGTTTTTAGTCTCATTTCTAATTGTAGGCTTTTCTTTTTCAGTAATTATGTTTTTTATCTTAATATTAATTATTAGTTTTGCTGCCTCTTTAACACGCGGTCCATTAAATAGTAAAATTAGTCAATCTGTATCACCAAGAGAACAGGGTAAGATTAATGGCTATTCATCTGGATTAGATAGTTTCTCTCAAATTATAGGACCTTTAATTGGTTATTTTATGCTTAGCTTTTTTGCTCCTTACTTCTTAAGCTTTGTAATTGGTACAATCGCCTTAGTACCTTTTCTAATGGGATTTAAAAAAATAGAAAAGAAAAAGAGCAGAATAACAAATCGAGAATTAACTTTCGAAATGTAATGCTCGACCACCAGATGAGATAGTTTCAAATAAATAACAGAGGTTAACTTTTTCAAAATCTTTATTTTTAACACTTTAAGAATTCAAGAATAAGTTGATTTACTTCAGGAGCAGATTCTAAAGTAAACCAATGTCCTCCTATGATAATTTTTAACTTACTATTAGGAATTCTTTGATGCATAGCTTGACCTGAAATTAATGGAGCAAGCCTATCTTTTTCACCGACAAGAATTAATGTTTGATTTTTTATTTTATGAAGATGTTCTAAAGTATTATGATTTATAATAGAATGAATTAAATTCATAATATCTTGCGATTTGGATGTCCCTTTAGTATTTTCAAACCGCATTAATTCTTCAGTCGTGAAAAGATTATGAAATTTTTCCTTCGGATTTTCAACCATTTTCTTATAGAATCCTCTTGTAAACCTCTGTTTAACTTTATCATAAAATGCTTTTGTTGGGTCCTTCACTTTTGCTTCATAATTTGCGAGTTGACTATTTTTGTACATTTCAAAACCCGACTTATCTAAAGGCAACTTTGCAAATGTTCCTAATAAAACAAGTTTATTCAAACGTTCTGGATGTTTGATCGCAAATCTTTGAGCAATCATTCCACCCAATGAATGACCTCCAATATGAGCTTTTTCGATCTCTAAGTAATCCATTAAGCTATTCACATCATCTGCCATATCCTCAATATTATACGGTTCACTAAGATGATCTGAAGCACCGCATCCGCGATTATCAATTATTATTACCTTGAAATGCTCTGATAGTGGATTGATTTGTCCAATCCAATATTCTTTATACATAGCAAATCCATGTAAAAGGATTAAAGTTTCACCTTTACCATGGATTTCATAACATATTTTAATTCCATTAACTTCTGCAAACAATTCACTCATAATAATAAGCAATTAAATTCAGTTAAAATATAATATAAACTTAAGATTGTAAAAAATCAACAATATATTTATTTATCTCTGGAGCTCTTTCTATTGGTGATCCATGACCAGCTTTCTCAATAATTATTAATTTACTATTTCGTATTTTTTCATGTATTAATTCATTCATAGATTGAGGTGTTGAACGATCATGACTACCACAGAGAATTAGAGTCTTGTTCTTAATATGTGGTAACTGTTCAAGAACATTATAAGTTCCTAACGCATGAGTGTAATTTTCTATATCTTGAACTGTTATAGGGTTTACTTTATCTTTTTCAATTAAATCTTCTGCTGAAAAAAGTCCATGAATCTTTTCTTTTGGTTTTTCCAATAATAATTTCTTAAATTTTCTTGAAAACCCTGGGGTAGCAGAATCGTAAAACGCTTTTACTGGATCATCCTTTACTGCTTTTAAAGCATCAATCTTACTTTGCTTGTACATATGCAGTCCAGTTTCTTCACCAGGCCAATAAGGAAGTGTATTTATTAACACTAATTCATTTACTTTTTCAGGATAATTTAAGGTGAATACTTGGGCAATCATTCCGCCAACTGACCAACCAACTATATGTGCTTGCTCAATTTCTAAGCTATCCATCAATGCTTTAAGATCATCAGCAAACAATTTCATTGTGTATGGTTCATCTGGATGATCAGATTTACCTGCTCCTCTATTATCATACCTTATTACTTTAAAATCTTCAGATAAAGGAATAAATTGTCCAATCCATTCTTCTTTAGTGACTCCAAATCCATGAATAAGAATTAAAGGATATCCCTCACCACGAATTTCATAACAAATTCTAATTCCATTTGCTAAAATATATTTTTCACTCATAAATATCACGTATTTACTTTAAAAACTCAATTATAGTGTTATTCACTTCTGAAGCTCTTGATAATGGCGAGTTATGACCTGCTTTTTCGATCATTTTTAATCTACTATTTGGAATTGCTTCATGCATCTGAATCATAGTATTGCTAGAAGTTAATCTATCATGAGATGATGCTATTAATAGTGTTGGAGTTTTTAATGTTTTCAGATCATCATAAGTGAATGTCTGAATTAAAGCAGCAGATTGATAGGTTATATCTTGTGGTGTTGGAGGGCTAAAATTTTGGAATTCTATTAGATCATCAACTGACCAGAGACCGTAAAATTTTTTCTTAGGATTAGCTTTCATTTCTTTTCTAAATTTGAAATAAAAGCCTAGACGTGCATCATCCCAAAAACATTTAACCGGATCTTTCTTTCTGTCTTCTAGTTCTTTTATATGATTGTTCTTTATCAAATCAATACCTTGTTTATCCGGAGCTCCAAGTACAGTATTAATTAACACTAATTTCTTTAACCGCTCTGGATATTTTAAGGCAAATTTTTGTACTATTATGCCTCCCATCGACCAACCTATAACGTGAGCTTTAGTAATACTTAAATAATCCATCAAGCCTCTAACATCATCAGCAAGCATTTCCATAGTATTTGGTTGTTTAGGTCTGTCTGATTCCCCACCATTTCTGTTATCAAATCTTATTACTTTAAAATGCTCAGATAGCGAATTCCATTGGGCTATCCATCCCTCTTTATTACCTCCAAAACCATGTACTAGAATTACAGGCTCCCCTTCACCTTTAATTTCATAACATAATTTTATCCCATTTACGTTAGCATATTCTTTGACCATGATTAATTCTCCTATTAATCAGATTATTAAACCTACAAATATTTCTTACAATTAAAAATTTAGTTTATGGTTAAAGACCTAATAATCTTATTTAAAATAGAGTTCTTTATTATGATAAAAAATCTATAATTTCTTTATTGACATTTGGTGCTTTTTCTTTTGGAGATTCATGACCTGCTTCATCGATAACTTTAAAAATGCTATTTGAAAGTTGATTATGTAGATCTTCCATAACTGATCTAGGAACGAGTTTATCATGGGATGCAGAGAGCACTAAGGTCTTATGTTTAATTTCACTTAATCTTTCATACACATGATGAGTTGATAAGGCATTAGCCATATTTTCTATATCTTTAGGAGTTGGAGGATTAGTGCTATAATAATCAATAAGATCTTCGACCGACCATAATCCATAAAATTTTTTCTTTGGATTTGCTCCCATTTCTTTTCGGAATTTAACATGAAATCCTGTTTTTGCACCGTGCCAGAATGCTTTCACAGAATCTTGTTTTAATAATTCTAATCCTTTAAGATGAGAGTTTATATACATTTCTGGTCCATAACCTTCAGGTATCTTAGAAAGTGAGTTAATTAAAACTAATTTATTAATTCTTTCAGAATATTTTAAAGCAAAATTTTGTAAGATCATTCCTCCTAATGAAAAACCCACAAAATGAGCTTTTTGAATATTTAAATAGTCCATAAGATTTTTAATATCATCAGCAAACATCTCCATAGTATATGGCATGTCCGGACGATCTGATTTTCCTGATCCTCGACAATCAAAAGTTATTACTTTAAATTTTTTCGATAACACTGGAACCTGACCCATCCATCCTTCCTTTTTTGATCCAAATCCGTTTACTAAAATTACTGGATATCCTTTTCCGTTAACTTCATAGCATATTTTTATTCCATCTAAATTTGCATAATGTTCTGGCATAAAATCATTTTACTTTTTAACTATTCGCTAAGAATTCTAATATAATTTGATTAATTTCTGGAGCTCTTGAAAGACAAACACCATGACCCGCTTTTTGAATTATTTTTAAGGAACAGTTAGGTATTTTTTCATTCATTTTTATCATTTGTGAATTAGGAATGACTCGATCATGAGATGCACCAATAAGTAAAGTAGGATTTTTAATATTTCCGAGTTTTTCAAAGCTATTAAAATTTTTAAATGCATGAGCTTGATTTCTGAGATCATTAGCAGTTGTAGAATTTTCTGCGCTACTCTTAATCAAATAATCAACTGACCATAAACCATAAAATTTCTTTTTAGGATTAGCTTTCATTTGACTTCGTATCTTCTGATGGTATAAAAAAGATGCTTGTTCCCAAAAGTACTCTTCTAAGTTTCTCTTTTTTTTCTCAAGGGATTTAACTTGATTTTCTAAAATAATATCACTTAACCAATCAGTTGAATATCCAGTAACGATCAAGATTAATTTATGAACTTTTTCTGGATAAGTTAAAGCAAATTGTTGTGCAATTAATCCTCCCAAACTTTCCCCTAAGACAGAAACTTTTTCAATTTCCAAGAAAATCAATAACTCTTTAACATCTTTTACAAATGTTTCCATTTCTATTAAATTATCTGGATGAGCAGATTTACCAGAACATCTAAGATCATATGTTATAACTTTAAATTTTTGACTTAAAATCGGAATTTGACAAAAAAATCCCTCTTTACGACCTCCATAACCATGAATTAATATAATTGGAGAACCTCTGCCCTGAATTGCATAACACATATTAACACCATTAATATTCGCATACAAATCTTCCATAATATATATTATAGTATAGCTCTAATTCTTATACTTATTCATAGAATTTACATATTGAATACCCACAAAATTTGCAGCTTCCATTTGAATCTAAAAATTGCTTCTTAATTCCTAACCCGGCACGTTCTATAACCATTTTAGAACAATTGGGACAGTAAGTATTTTCATATTTAGATTGATATAAATTTCCAATATAAACATAATCCAGAGATCCTTTAGCTATTTCAAATGCTTTATATAAAAGTCCTTTTGGTGTTGGATCAATAATACCATAATCATGGGATTTATAATGAGGAAAAAATCGCGATAAATGATATGGAGTATCTTTTCCTAATTCTTTGCAGATTCTTTCAGATATTTCTCTTACAATTTTAATATCAGTATTGTAGTCTTCAATTAATAATGTCGTAATTTCTACATGTACTCCTAGATTCTTGAATAACCTTGCATTTCTCCAAACTTTTTCTACATTAGCTCCACAGTACTTCCTTACCATACTCGCATCACCCTTGATGTCAATATTTACAGCATCTAATCCGCATTTAACCAACTCTCTTAACACGGGCTCAGTCATATAACCATTAGTTACATAGGTATTATATAATCCCTTTTCTTTAGCTAATTTAAAAACCTCTAAAGAATATTCAAATAATAATGTAGGTTCATTAAAAGAAATAGATGTCCCTTGACAATTATTTTTTGATGCGATTTCAATTAATTTTTGCGGAGAAAGAAATTCATTTAAACCTCTTGCGATTTCTGAAACTTTTCTACTTGGGTGACTTATATGGTGATTTTGACACCAGAAACAGTTAAAATTGCATCCATAAGTTCCAACTGTTATTGCAATACTTCCAGGATAAAAGTGATATAATGGTTTCTTTTCAATTGGATTAAATGATAAAGAAGGTATTAATCCATAGACAAGTGAATATATCTCACCATTAAGATTTATTCGTGTCTGGCAATAACCCGTTTCACCCAAAAGAATCTCACATTCCCTCTCACAAGTCAAACATCGAGTTGAATCATGATCTTTCTTTTGAAATAAACCTTTTTTCAAAAATTTAGGGTTAATGCTATCCATCAAAATAGATATAGAGTAATTATAAAATATAGTTTATCCTTATCGATAAAACTCTTTTACGACAATTTGACAAAATTTGACCATTTTCTGCCCTAACTCTAATTCATTTCGGGAGCTTGTTAATATCCAATCTTTACCATACAATTTATTCAAATATTCACCTTGAGAATCGATTGAAAAAGCAAAAACTCTAAATCTTTTTCTTACATCCTGAATATCTGGTATGGCATCATATAAGCTATAACCGCCATCTGCTGATGGTTGTCCATCAGAAATTACAATTATGATATCATTTTTTTCTAATTTATCAGCCTCATGTTTTATTGAAACTCCATCGATATTTTGACAACATCGGCTATGGCAACCAAACTTATCAAATTTTCTGGGATCCAACTTCTCATTAAAATCTTTAACTAATATATTTAATGCATGAAAACTACCGGTAAATAATACAATTCTAATCTTCGCAATATCTTCTAAAGCTTCATAAAGCATAATCATTGCGATTTTCGCTGCTCTTATTTTAATGCCTCTCATACTTCCACTTATATCAACAATTAAAATCAATCGTAACTCCTTGTTTATGATTTTTCTTGTAAAACATTGCTTGTATTGATAATCGCTTGTGACAGTTTTTATCAGCTTACTGTTCAATCTACCTTTCTTTTGGAATGTATCATTTGCAGACTTATTTTTTAAATCTGTAAAAATAACTTTCAATCTTTTAATAATATTCATATATTTTGATTTAATTTGAGCGTAAGTCATTGAATCAGGCATCATAGACTGTGATTCAATTTTTACTTCATCAACATGCCTTTTTTTATTATTTCTACTAGGAGTAGGTTGATATTCTTGTCTTTCTAATGTTAAAAGACGTTCTTGCATTGCATCATTAGCTCTCTCTATAAGTTTTCCTATTTTTCTAATTAACTCTTTTTTCTTATTATCGACTGGCTTATTCTTGTTAATCTGATCTTTATTTAACTCTTCTCGGGAGTCCTTTAAATTTTCAATTTTACCATTTTTATCGGACAAATCTTTTAAATTTAGTTCTTCTTTACTATTTCCAACATCAGAAATATCATTCTTTTGTGGATTATCTAATGAATCTTCTTTTCTTTCACAATCATCATCCGATTCATCACCATTTCCCTCCCTATTTTTAGATTTTTCATCATTTTCATCAAAATGTTCTTCACTTTTACCAGAATTTTTCTTATTTCCACTTTTTTTTCCTTTGCTTTCTTTATCTTTATCCCTATTTTCATTTGCACTCTCTCCTTCATTATCCATTAAGTCATCTAAGTCATCTGGATCTAATTCTTGGTTTTTGATTTTTTCAATTAATTCTTCACTGGTTTTATCAAGCTCAGTTTTCTCATCATTTCGTTTATTTTTAGAGTTAAATTCCATTTGGTTAATAGTATTTCTATTTTGTCCTGATTGATTTCTTCTATTATCTGGTGGATTTTCTGATTCTTCAGGTAAATATTTTTTAAGAATTTTACAAAGTACATCACATGAAATTATTGATGCACTAGGACTTAAGGATTTGAAAAGAAATTTCTTTACTTTAGCAATTCCTTTCCAATCATTTTTACTTAAATCAAATTGATTTAATTTAGGTCTTTTTTGAAAATCTTCAAAATTTTCCATATAGAGATTAATATAAGTTAAAATGTCACCATTTGAATTTATTCTTGATTTAATTTCTGGCAACATTTCATATGTTAACATTCTTAAATTTCTATAAAATCCTGGAAACTTTCTTTTATTTATAGCATTTATTCTTACATCCTCTATAACATTTATCAAGTTTTTAGCAAAACCTGGTGGCACTTTATGCTTTTTTGCTAATGTATCAACTAACTTTATAAAACTTAATTCAAATGAACCATAACCGATATGTCCACCTTCATGTGCAACAAGACCTTGAGCTGATTTAAGATCATTTTTAAATTTATCAGGTAAATATATGAATCTGCAATCAGTATATACTGAAGGAATATTTCCTATAAAATTAATCATAATTTCTTTATTACCGCTGATTCGTTTACCAATATTAGTTAAGGCTAAAATATCAGAATTAAGCTCGCGTTCAAATAGATCAAATATGCTTTCCATCTCAATTTCACGTAACTGGAAATATTTCTTTTATTATTTTGTTTAATATCTCTGAATTATTTTGATAAATCCATCTTATATAATTTAGTGTGACTCCTCCATTGTAAAGATAAGACTTTCCAGTTTCTTCGTTATATTGATATGGTAAATTGAACTTCTCTGTTAATTGGATATATTGCTGAAAAGTTTTTCTATTATGCAACCACATCCAGTGGATGACTTTCCACATTATAAGTCCATTAAACTTAAAAGTATTTTTTATTCCATATTTATCTATATAATCTTTAAAACAAACTCTTGTTAGAGAGATTATTTGATTTACATTTTCATTACTCATTTCAAAAGTAGACTCATTTATCAAGTCAACTGGTTTTCTTTCTTCTAATTGTTCTCTAATTTTGGATTCAAGCATCTTTCCATCAATAATCATAGCAATACTTTTCTTCTCCTCGGGAGTTGTTCCAAGTTTGTTAATAATTACATTTTCAATATTATTTTTCAAAAAAACTGGCGGCATTTTCGAAATTAGAATGCAGAAATTAACGATTAGTCTAGTTGAGAAGATTTTTGTTATCGAAAAATCTTGTATAGCTTGTTTTCTTATTTGACGCGCAGTATCTACAACAATCTCAGCAATTTTACTTTTGCAACCGGATATTTTAGAAACTATTTCTATTTCTTTATTTTTCAAAGGATAGTTTACTTCCGGGCAAATTATAAACCTATCTTCAAATGCTTCTTGGAGCTTATTAATACCAGCAACTCCTTTATTCATTGTACCTATAATAATTAATTTACTTTCAGAGTTGAGTTCATGTTTTTCAAAACCTTTTGAAATCAAATTAATATGATTTTCAGAAAGTAAAGAATTTAAAGAGATTTGTTCATTTTCTCGAATAGCGTTAATTTCATTAATTATAATAAATGAAATTCCCTTTTCATTCGCATCTTTAATAGCTAAAGTGAGCGGACCATAATTAAATTTAGTATCTCCTTTTAAAAGTTCCCAATTTCCTTCAATATCCCTACGATCAAGATCTGGAGATCCATCAATAATATAATAAGAAGCATGATAAGATTTCGCAAGGGAGATCGCTAAAAGGGTTTTACCAGTTCCTGGTGGACCATGCAGTAAAATTCCTATGCAACTTCCTTTACTAATAGAATTTATCAAACATTTTAAATAATCAAATTCGTCCTTTTGTTGAATATATTCAATTTGGTTTTCAGCACTTATATCTGAAATATTATATCCCTCTTTTTATCCTATTTCTAAATAAGATTGAATAGGGTTACCTAATTAAGTGATAAATTCTGAAAGTTTACTTATTATTAAATTATTACATTCAGAATTTCTTGATTTTTGTATTATTGGTAATTAAATAATATTTTAAATTGGTATATAAAAAGTAACCCATTAATGAATTTTTGAAATGATCAGCTTAAATTGGAAATGAATGAAAAACATCAGGAGGTTTTTCTTCCCAATCATCAAATGGATCATTCTTTACAGCATTTATCATAGAAGGTCTTGCTGCAAGCCAATCCTGTTTTGAATTCCAAATCGCTATACCAATTAAAAGATTATTTTCCTCATCCTTTGTTGTATGAGCCATAATTAAGCCTGTTTTTCCTTCCATTGCCTTACCAAATCGATGCATAGACTCGATAAGTAATTCTTCTTTTCCTGTTTTTGGATAATGAATCGAAATATGAAAATACATTTTTACAACTACCTCTTATTTTGTTTTCATTAAAGGCATCATTAACTGAAATAATTTCGAATAAATAAATCTACTTAAAGGAAGATCAAATAGACGTCTCATCAACCTCAATAATCGAAATTTTTTGGGTTTGTATGTTGAATACTCTTTATTGAATTTAATTCTTTTAATATAGAAATTTTTCCGAAAAAGTGATAATAAAAGTGAATAGGTAATAATAGCAATGATATCCCAAGCTCTTTTGATATGATCCTCAGGATAATTTAATTTTTCTCCCATAGCCAGCCTTATAACCTCAATTATATGAAAAATATCTATCTTGCTTTGAATTAATTCTCTGGTTGCCCATAATAAATAAATGCAACCACTACAATATGAAATCAAAGTTCTTGCTCCGGTTCTTTCAGCTTCCTTGAATTTTTTAACACCTTCTGAGATGATATCGAATGGTATAGATATGTTTTTTACCCAAGATGCTCCAGCTCCAAAACCACAACATAAAGAATTCTCCTTAATATGCTTCATTTCTTTAATCTGACAACCACATTTTAACAGAATCTCACGCGGAGTTTCCCAATATGCTCCATCGAGTATTTTTGAATAACAATTATCATGAACAGTCACACTTAGGTTCAGTGGTGCTTTGTTTAGTTTGATTTCTCCATCATTAATTCTATTTAAAATCCATTGATTAAAATTAATGAAATTTTGAGAATGTTGTATATCCATTTCATTAGGATGAATCTGATTAATTAAATACTCAACTGAATCTGTAAGAATTACTATCTCTCTTGCATTTAAAATGTCAAAATCTTCCTGTGTTGATATCGCAATTTTTTTTACTATATCCAAATATCCTCCTTGATAAAGATATGCGCCGGCTTCCCATTGATCTATTAGGTCAACTGGTATGAAATGATTTAGTAATTTGCTTCCCCCTATTATAAATGGGAATAAATGAGTATAACTTCCAATTAACAATATAGGTTTATCAAACTTAGTAGAAGTATACATCCAGTTATTTATCCAGATTTTTTCTCTTGGTGAAAGAAACACATTTAAAAGCTGCCAGATATTAGGCTCTTCGGTAGGACACACAAACCGATATAAAGGTGGAGCTCCTCTCTTTTTATATAGATCATTCCACCTCTCAAGGATAAGTTGATAAGGATTTGCTTTCTGTGGGCAGTACAAATTACAAGAAAAGCAAGAATTACATTTAGAAAGAGCATATTTGGAAGGTTTCCAATCTATTAAATTTTTAATCTCTTTCTTTGCTTCTTCTATGGGTAATTGCAATACTGGGCATAGATATAGGCATAAACCACATAGATCGCAATGACTTTTTTGAAAATATTGGAATTTTTTCTCTGCATTCATCCTTCGGCAACCTTTAAAATGAGTTAGTTTATTGTTCTTAAGAAGCTATTATCATAATTATTACAAAGGCAAACATTAAGTTTCCAAGTATTATCCCTGTGTCTTTTAAAGAAGATCTACCGAGAAGATCGTTTCTAGGTTTTCTAAAAATATACATTATTCCAAAAGGAAAGAATATAATTGGAATAAATATTATATACTGCGTAATAAACAAGGAAATAACAGTTATTATTAGAGAAATTACAGAAGCAGTCCAAATGATAACTTGTGACGCCCTTGGTTTTAATTTAGATAGTGAATCACCATCTATCATTTCATGTACCATCTGACCCGTGAATGCGACACAAGTTATAGAGGCAACAATTAACCATTCGTTTAATCCCATTGCAGGAAAAATAACCATAAAAATATCTCCTGCATTTACTTTTATCATAGAATAGGGTAAAATAATATGAGAAACGCCTAAAATTATATGATTAATGATTATAAGAGATTTGAATAAACAGTAAAAAATAACCATAGCAACTATTAAAACTAAATAAACTCCTAATAAGGGATTAATAATAATATTATTCATAAAGCATGTTGATCCTAAGAGAAAGCTCGCGATTGAAATAACAAAAATTTCTTTCCTTTGATAACCTGCCACTCGTTCAAGTGTCTCTTTTTCGTTAGGATCTTTCATATCAATTAGATCATTAAGAGTGTTCCCTGTAATAGCGTAAAATGCAAAGCCAGCTAATATCCAGATATGAGATATAACACTATAATTATTTAAATAAATACACAATAAACATGGTACTAAAACAGAAAAGAGATATTCAACTCTTAAAAGTCTAAATCCTTTACTCATTTGAATAAACCTTATAGAACTTAATTAACTAGTTTAAAGGTTTAACTTTTTTAAAATTAATTGATGGATTTATTCTATCGTTTTTAGTTTATATATAAACTCATGAGAATTTGATCCATATTTATAGAATGCCTCAACAGCTCTTTTTACAAGACCTTAATTTAAAGAGTAAATTATCATTAGAAAGATAGATCATTTTCTCTCCTTCCGTTTCTTACTAAGATTATGATAAATAATTTTACTATTTGGTGGTTTTTGATCGGGAATTTCTTCTTCTTTGATATCTAGTATTTCTGGGTGTTGATCATTGGGTTTATTATCCTTTTTTTCATCATTCAACTTTTTTACCACCTTAAAAGATAAATTTTTTCATTGACTTCAATTTTTCACACAAACACTTTAATTAATTTGAATATCATTTATTAAATTAATTAAAAAGGTGTAATTCGAGAAGTTCATATATGATCTCAAAAATTTTTATCATAGGCCCCGGAGGGATTCTTTGCTATTCTAAAGACTTTTTTAGCAAAGTTGATAAAGATGATGAGATCGTTAGTGGTTATATTACAGCAGTAAGTGATTTTGCGAGAGAAATTAAAGGAGGCAAAATTGAATCCTTAATTTTTAAAAACTTTAAATTAGTGTATTCTTATTCCATTGAATTCAACTGTATTTTTGTAATTGTCATCGATAAGGACGATTTGGAAGATATTGCGAGAAAGAATTTAGAATTGATGAAATCGGAATTTATTAATAGATATAGACCCTATTTAGAAAAATGGACAGGACTAGTAAATATTTTTAGTGATTTTGATAACTATATTGAAGAGAATATATATATTCCACCTGAAATCTTATTAACCGGAGAAAAAGGAGTAGGGAAGACAACTATAATGAAGTTTCTCCCAGGTGAAATGATTTTAGAATTAGATGATAATTTCAATGAAATTATACAAAAAACTGTTAAAATTAATGATCTGAAAGGAATAAAGGAATGTATAATTCGATCAATTAATCTAGACAATTTAGTGAATCATTCAGATCTCTATAAAGAATATTTGAATTCTATAGATATTATTTGTATTATTACTAACTCAGGCGCTAGTAATCTTGGAAGAACAAAAAGATTATTCTCACTATTAGTAGATAAAGTTCATACCTCAAATTTTTATGTTTTAGCAAACTTTCAGGATGAGGAAGATGCCGTACTAGATAAAGATCAAATTTCAGATATGTTTGGTCTAAAGACTTATAGCTTTTCAGCCGTAGAAGCAAATGCAAAAGAATATTTTCTATTAATAATAAAAGAAATGTTAAGAGTCTCAATATCAGATAAACTTAATTTTGAATCTTAAAATAATTGATGTATATGAAAATAGATGAGGACTTTGTATTCCCAGTGTATATCTATGAAGATACCTTAAATGATATGAGGGATTTGTGTAAAAAGAACGAAAATGAGATTTTTGGATATCTTATAGGATTAATCTGCAGATGGAACAATAATTTTTATATAATTATCGAAGAGAAATTATTCATTGAAGGCACATTCTATAGTCATAAATTATCTACGTCACAAATTGAGGGTACGGCAGGGAAATATGAGAGAGAGTTCCAAAAGTTAAAAAAAAATAAAAATATGAAAAATTTACGTGTTGTGGGATGGTGGCATTCTCATCCTGATCTGGGATGTTTTCTTTCATTTACTGATCTACATACCCAAAAAGTTTTTTTTCCTGAGTCATATCAAGTTGCTTTAGTTATAGATCCTGTGAAAGTTGATTATGAATTTTTCACTTTGGATAAAAATACAAAGAAGAAATATATTATTGTGAATCATGCAGTTATTTCACGGACTTGACATATCTATTGTTTGAATAATTAACTTAAGAGGTAAATAAAAAAATGTCGGATAAAGATAAGCAAGAGATCATTTTTCTTGGGTCAGAATCTTTTAATTCAGACAAATACGATCGACAAAAGCGAATTAAAGGATGGGATCAAGAAAAAATTTCAAACGCTACTGTTATGATCATTGGAGCCGGAGCGACGGGAAATGAGTTAGTAAAAAATTTAGTTTTAACTGGGGTTGGAAAAATCTACTTGATTGACTATGATATTATAGAACGTTCTAATTTAAACCGTTGTATATTATTTAGTATTAAAATGAATAATGAACCGGAATACAAAGTTGATTTAATAAAAAAAGTATGTGAAAGTTTAAATCCCGGAGTAGAAATAGTTGCGATAAAGAAAGAGTTAAACTCAATAGACCGGAATCTCTACAAACAGTCTGATATCATATGTTCTTGTTTAGATAATATTGAAGCTCGAATTGAAGCAAATAATTACGCATATTACTATAAAACACCATTCATAGACTCTGGGATAGATGGTTATTTTGGAACAGTTCAAGCGGTTTATTCTGAAATTAAAGAGGCTCCTTGTCTACAATGTGGGATTACAAATGTTGATTTAGATTTAATGTGGAATAAATTCTCATGTACTGGTCAGGAAATCGACCCTAAAAACGGTGAAACATCCAGAAAAATAGCTACCATCATTACAACTACAGCAATCATTGGGGGTATCCAATCTCAACAGGTCTTAAAGTTTATTTTAGGGATTGATTATTTCAAGTCTAATAAAAAGTGGGACAGTCAAATAGGCGAACCTTTGATCGGTAAACAACTAAATTATAATGGTCTTACTAATAAATTTAATATTATTAAGAAGGTAAAAGATCCTGATTGTTGGACATGTTCATATCAAAATAAAAATAAAAATAGTTCAAATTTAAATAATACAAAAACATGAATATGATTAACAATGCCTGAATTGCCGTTTGAAATTTGGAAAGATCGAATAAAAAATGAGATTAAAAGCCTGAAAGATCTGAATGTTATTGAAAAAGATTCAATAAAATGGCAAGAGAATAATGTAGAGCTTATAATTCATTTAAATTCATTAGCTTTTATACGAGGCAATCCAGGAAGCTCTCAGAGTTTAACACCAATAAGATCTCATCGTATTTTATTTAAAATAAATAGATCTTTTCCATATCCGGGAGGTATTGACTTTGCTTGGTATTCAAATATATTTCATCCGAATATTCACCCCGTTGAATTATTAAATGTTCAAACAAGAGGTACGGGATATATTTGTCTAAATGTTTTGAAACAATGGTCAAGACTGTCAGATTTAGTAACTACCGTAAAAGCATTAGAAAAGTTAGTGGAAAATCCGAATCCAGATGATCCTCTTAATTATGATATCTGCTTAGATGCTGCCAATTTTTTTAAAACGAATAATTATGATATCTTGAAAAAAAGATATATTTGTGAAGAGAAAGAGGAAAAAGAAGATGAGGATATAATTATAATTGATGATTGAATTTAAAAAATGTTTAAAAAAATCCACCTATAACTCTAGCCCATAAAGCTAATTTGTCATCTTCTTTTAATCCAAATTTATGGACTGCATCTTTGATAGTTATTGAATTTGGTAATTCTCTTTCATTAAGAACTAGTGTGTATGAACGTTGCTCCACATTTATAATTCCCATGTGTTTTATCACGATATCAATGATTCTCTCAATTTGGTGATGTTCTTTAACATCTAATTTAATTATTTTTCCCGTTCTAGTATCTTCTACTGAGATTTTCATTAATTACAGACCTTTCTATCTTTAAATGAATTTCAAAATCTATATTGATATATTAAACTTTTTAATAATTTTAATCTATTTGTTCTTAAAATTTTTTATTATCTTAATTTTTTAAGAATTAATTGATATAGTTGCTCTACAGTCTTATCAATATCATTTTTATCAAAAGTAACACCAAGTTTAGTTGAAACTAATGTAGGGATGTCTTTTTCATCTTTGAAAATAGGAATTATTGGTTTTTTAATTTTCAATGCTGATTTCCATTCTAATTGAACCTGTTCAGACTTTTTAGCTTTTTTTGAACAAAAAAGTAAGAAGGCATCACAGATATCTAGATTTCTATTCATATAGTCATAAATATCATCCTTTAAATCTTCTTCCCAATAAAAAACTTTCTTAATCTCAGAATGTTGTTGAAGTTTTTCTGCAATATTATTTATTTCAAAAAAATCCGAGTCAAGGGTGCTATAACTAACAAATATTAATATGTCATTACTTTTAACAGCTGGTTGCTCTTTTAATACTACTTTTTCTTCATCTATCTTAACTTTTAGACTTTCATCTAATATCTCCTTTATAATAGGAATAATCTTTTTTTTTGAATCCTTTTGAATTGATGAAATTCCATATGTTTTTACTCCAAAAATCTCCTCAATTTTTTTAGGTTCAATAGCAGTTTTTTCTTCATCTTGAAAATTCGCGAGAATATAAATTTTCGGAACACTTACTTTTGTTTTAAGTTCTGTAAGCAGCTTTTTAGTTCTAGCAATATTACTTGCGGCTGAATTAGTTACAATTAAAAAGATGTTAACAGACTTCAATATTTCTTTATATAATCTTGATTTTTTTAGCAATTCATCTAAATCAAACTTTTTAATATTACACTTAATTATACCATCTGAACTACTGATTTCAACAGATTTATTTATAATCTCATTTAGATCATCATCTAATTCAATTAATATCTCACCGGGCAACAGGTTTAGTATAGTGGTCTTCCCTACACCCTTCTCTCCCGTTAGTAAGACGTTAGGAAGATTTATCTCTATCACCAAATTAACGAATTAATAATGAAAAACATATGATTCTTTGATTTATCTAAACTAATAAATCTGTTTTAATTAATAAAATGGATGAGTTTTATATTTAAGAGTTTCTATACTCGCATATCAACGTTTAAATTCTATCTCTATTTACTATGGTTTAATCATTAGACTTTTGTGTAAAGATTTAAATATCAATAAGGAATAATAGTTAATCATTATGGGTTCAAAAGGAATCATTTGGGTAAAAAATTATCATGGGAGGCAACGTGATTTAAAGAAAGCTTCTAAAGATGCACAAGGATTTTATGATGTCTTGATTGGTGAACGTAGTTTTGAATACGCTAATGATTTAGCATGTGATCAAGATTTACAATCGGGTGGCCAAGCTGATGATATTGCTGATATCATATTTTTCACGGGTCACGGTCGTCCTGATGCTCTCATATTTGGAATAGATAATAAAGATAATGGAGAAGCTCATTTTAGTGATATTAAATTAGGAAGTAAAACAAAATGGGTCGTATTTAATGCATGTAATGTTTTAACTTCTGAGAGTTACTCAAATTGGAAAGGAATTTTCGAAGGCTTACATATGATCCTAGGATTTAACACATATTGTCGTATTTCAGGTGAGCGTGGTAAAAAATTTGCTGAACTTTTAAATCAAGAAAAGAAATTAATTGAAGCATGGAAGATAGCTTGTGAAGAAACTGAAAGAGAAGAAGTTGAATGGTCATGTTTATTTGCTATGTCAGAAAGAGGTAATACTGCAAATGATTATTGGAACGAAAATAGAAACCCTATTAAGGATTCTATTAAACAACAGGAAAGAGGATATGACATTATATATTATAGTGATTCATGTTGATTAATATAGGAGGAATATGAATGAATAATCTATTTAAAGAACCTGATGGTATTCCAAATGAGATAGGCAGCGTTCCTATATATAAAACGACAAATACTTTTGATAAGCAAAAGGATTTAAATAAAAGGATTAAAAATTATGCTAGTATGTTCAATATGAAAACTAAGTTCATAGATTATGGTGAGAGGCTATTGTTAAAAAACAATAAATTTAATCTTTTTGTATATAAACAAAGTGACTCCATTTTACTATTTACTCAAGACTTTAATATCAATTATCCTAAAAAGAAAATAAATTTACCAACGAAAGAAGAAGCTAGCCAAATTGCTATAAGTTATCTTAAGGAATTGAAATTAACTAATGAATATGCAGAAATTACAACTGTGAAGTACACTAAAGTAGCTAGTTTAAAATCTGGGCTAGAATCTCCTAGTTTAATAGCAATAAATATAATTTTTAGTTTTAATATAGACCATATTCCTGTTATGGGCCCAGGTGCAAAAATAAAGGTAACAATTATTCAAGATGGAAAAGTAAATGGTTTAGTATATTTTTGGAGGGATATTAGCAAGGAAGATGATACTATTGGAGTAATTAGTCCAAAAGAGGCTTTAAAAAGGTTCAAAGCAGATAAAAGCTTCAATCAACTCAATCCAGAAACAGATTCTGTAATTATTAAAAATATTCAATTTGGATATTATTCATTGAGCCCAACTGATTATCAAAGATATCTAATTCCTGTATATGCTTTAAAAGGTTTAGTAGAAACGAAGTATGCAAATTATAATTTCGTAGATTATATTGTAGCAGCCAAAATATCTCCTCTTAAAATCAAAACTTTAAGAGTCGTAGATAATCCTTTCCCCTGTTTTATAATTTGATTAGAAAATAACTTAATTAATTTTTTTACCTGTAATTTTAATCTCGTCTTTTTTCATTTTATATGGTTTAGTTGGTTTTGTTTCATCAAATGGTTCATTACACACCCAACAAGCATTCTCTAAATTTGCCAATCTGGTAGAACAATTTACACAATAAAGAGCATTACAATTTGGACAAATATAACTCATTCTTAGCACTTTTCCTTTACATACTAAGCAAATCTTCTTTTCTCTATGGAATATAACTTCTTCCTCTGAGATTTGCATTGGTCTTTCGTAAAATCTAAACATTGAATCTTTTACTTTTACCTCTTTTACAGTACGGATTTTGATTTCGGCTTCTTCCCTTAAACCGAGATAAAAGAAACAAAAACTAGTAGCCATGCCTACTCTCCCTATAATAAGATCAAGAATTAGTGGCCATAAAACTAAACCTGGAATGATATATCGTAATAACGATAAAGTTGGAGCTGCGGGGAATAAAAAATATCCAATGGCAAGGGTAAGAAACTTTTTTTTTAATACTCCTTTTGATTTTATACTTTTAATTAAATATCCTACTCCACAAAATATTATTCCTGAAAGCTGAAATACGTATATCAGAATCATAGCTATAGAATTAGCTTTGATTCCAACAACAATTATATTTTCACCTGAAGTTAACTCAAGATTACGAACATAAAAACTTTGTAAAGGGGTAAGAATTATAATAATTTCAAAAACTATACTTAGAATCAGGAATGAAAAGAAGAGATATTTGGTTTTATTTGGAGTCATTAGCTCAGATCCAATATAAATTGAAATAGAAATTACAAAAGGAGTAGTTATAAAACTTAAAATACCCATTAAAATCCAATTATCAATAGTAATAAAATTTCTACTTGTAAAGAGAATTCCAATAAAATCAAAAAAAGGTACTAACCAGAGAAAACTAGCTAAAAAAATATTAAACCCCATATATAACAAGAGTTTAGCGTTTGATTTTCTTGCTTGATATACAATTCCTAAGCCGAGTATTAAGGCAAATATAAAACAGAAGGTTGCTGTTAACCCATTAATCCAACCTTCAAATGAGAGCATTTTAAAAGGTCTCCAATAATAATTTATCCTTATTTACTTTCTTTTTTATATTAATACTAGTTTATCTATTATTAAAAATTGAACTTTGAATTCATTTTAAAATATAATTAAAAAAAAAATGTTATAATACTATATAATTAAAAGTTAAAATTGCCAGTGAAACACTTATTAGAATAATTAATATAGGTGCACACCCTCCATCGTCACCTCTCGACCAAAGATCCCAAAGAAGTACAGCAACTAATACTGCTAATATAAAAATTAGAATCCATAGAACAATTGCGATTATAAGTAAGTCAATAAAGTAATATACAGAAGCTAATAGCGCTAAAATAAGTATTGTTAACGCTGAACCAGCTATCATCATCTTTTGAGCCCAAGATAAACTCATAATTACAAACTCTCCTTTAAAATAATTTAATAAACTATTTTTTAATAAATTAGATTTGCGATTTCTTTTTTATTAATATTTATACTATTTAATTTTTTAATATAAAAATCTATACATTGATGTCTGAAAGAACGATCGATTATGAGTATAAAAACATTTTTTGTTCGAAAAAATCAAATAATCTCTAAATTTAATAGCTAATCTAATAATTGTGTTTGATAATTTTTGATATTAAAAATCTGTGTTTTATGTTTTATCGTTTAAAAATACATTCTTATTGCTAATCCCATCAAAACAATTGCTACGAAAAATTGTAAATATATTTTGGGCATTCTATTTGAAATTTTAGCACCAAAGATTGAACCACAAATCGAACCAATAGCCACGAATATACCAATTAGATAATCAATTTGTCCTAAGATACTTTTCATTATGGTGTTATAAATAGCCGTGAAAAATATCATTGAAGTGGATATTGCTGTAGCATTATGAATGGGGTAATGTAAAATAATATTGAGTGCTGGTGTAAAAATTATCCCCCCTCCCAAACCCAAAAAGTTAGCTACAAAACCAGCTAATATAAATAGTGGAATAGACTTTTTTAAATTGGTATTATAATCATGATCATTTAAAGAAAAGACTATATCATTTTCATTATGATTTTTACGATTGTTTGTTGTTTTAACTGCTTTGTAAACCATATTCAATCCTGCGACAAGTAAGGCAGACGCAAAAACAACCTTCAAAATATAATTATTAACATGAATAAATAGAAATAATATACTTGCTATAATACTTCCCAGAATTGAAAATATAGTAAATAACAATGTTAACTTTATCTGAGTACGCTTTTGTCTTAAATATGTTATGAATCCGGCTAATGAAGACAATAAAATTATGAAAGTAGATGTATCAATTGCTATATCAATTGGAATGAAAAGTAGGAGGGTTAAAGTAGAAACAAAAAAAACACCGCCACCAACTCCAGCAATAACGGCGATTGTTCCAGATAAAAAACCCAATAGAATTAATAGAAGTATAACAATAAAAGAAAATTCCATATTCAGAAAAAGAACTTATATTTCATAAATATTCTTAAAAACAGCATCTTTTAAAAAAAAATCAAAAATTAAATTATTAAAAAGTTATTAAATTAGTAATTATACTAAATAAAATTTTAATTTTAAAGACCAGATATGCCCGATTCTGATAATAATAAATTAATACTTGAACTTGTTCCTTGTTCAAAATGTGGAAATCCTTTTATGGTTAAAAAAGGTCAAAAAGAGTCGGGACATTTAGTTTGTGATAACTGTATCAAATTAGAACAACGAAAAAACCAACTTACCAATTCAGTTATCGAATCACAAAGAAAAATTGAATCATCAATTAAAGATTATAAGAATCAACTAAGATTAGCAAAATCTCAGCAAATAAAGCAGTTATATTTTGATAAGATTAAAAAAAATTCTGATGTTTTATCAAGATCTATTGAACTTCTAAAAAAGATTGAAGAAACTAATGATGAGAAGTATATTGAAGAATATAAGAGATTATTTGATAAAATGAAAGAAGAATATTCTTCATAAACAGCATTTCGATTTAAAAAAAGCTACTCTTTTCTAAAAATAAATCCAATATTCATTAATTTTTTAATTGGTTGATATTTAGCGTCTAACATCATTAATTTTGATCCAGAATAGACTATTATCTTCCAAAAGATTTTAAATAATCTATTTGAGCTATAATTGGTACGTAATTTCTTCAAATTTATTTCAGTTTTTTTAGGTTTTAATTGTTGGAGATAGGTAATTCTCATTAATTGGCCATAAATCCCAAAATAATTTAAACACTTTAATCTATTTACTTCAAACAATCTTAATATCTCGTCAATCTCATATCTCCTAAAATGTCCAATTATTTTATCTTGATTATGATAATATTTCATTTTATGAGGAATTGAGATGATCACAATTCCATTTCTTCTTAATACTCTACTTAATTCGAAAATGGCCAATTTATCATCTTTAATATGTTCAAGGGTATCTAATGTGAATATAATGTCAAATGAATTATCACGATAGGGTAATTTTGTCATATCTCCACATATAGATTGCCAAAATTGAGAAATGCTAGTTTTATTAGAATATTGGGCTAATGGAGTATTTGCTATGTCAAAAAATACTTTACATTTACAATTTTTAAATAATTTGAGAATTGAGTTTCCAGAACATCCTAAATCGACTGCTCTTTTAAAATTACGGAATCTTCCGATTCTTCTCAATATAAGGTCATACTTACATCTTATACCTGGTGAAATATAATATTCTGAAAAGGTTCTTTCAGAGAAATTGCTATGATTTTCATAGAATTCTTTAGCGTTCATTAAAATAAAAATTAAATTTTTGTTAAATAATAACTAAATGTTGGAATAAAAAGATAATAATTGTTTGCTTCTATACTTTTTTGCATTAAGCTAGAATTGAACTTCTTTGGATTTAGTTGTTTTTTAAAGAAATCCAAATCGCTCAGTAGTTCATTTTTATGCAAATTAGGTATCCATGGAAAACTGGTACATAAATGTTCTCCAACATTAAATCTGTTTAGAAAAAATTGATATAGTTTCCTTCCTACTTCGGGATCTGCTCCTTTTTTTTTTAAATCCTGAAATATTTCTTTTTTTAAATTAGTATCAGGATACTCAATAAGACCTCCAAAATCGGGTTCTTCAAAGATTAATAAAACACCCGTCCTTTTTATAATTCTGTGGAGTTCATTGAAACACTTATCTAAATCTTTAATCCATAGGAATAAAAAATGAGTAACAACAACATCAAACATTTCATCATCAAAATCATTATTTAAAATATCCATAAAGTAAAGTTTTGCTTCAATCATATTATTTCTAAGATTTTTATTAGCGAAATTTACTTGATTTTTATCATTATCAATACCAATAAGTTTCAAATTAAATTTGACTCCAATTTCTTTAAGTAATTCACCAGAGCCACATCCAACTTCTAAAAGATTTCTTTTTTCCATTAGATTTGCTCTTTCATATAGGCGATCTCTTAAATGTGCTGTCCACTTTAGTTGCTGATTAAATTTACTTTCCCAACTATCTATTATTATCTCTTCCACAATAATTTTCCCTATAAAGAAATTTTTAAGCAATTATTTTAAAAAAATACGGTTTCGCTATAATATTTTAGAAGTTATTTACCTTTAAAAAAATTAAGAGATTGTACAACAAAAATAATATCTCTTTTATTAAATATAAATTATTAATTAAATTAAATAGAATTTTTAATGGTCATTAATTAGTTACACAAAAATTACAATTGGATTTTATAACATGTTGAATCAATTGAGCATTTACCTTCCAAATAAACCAGGAGTTCTCGCGAATTTTTTTGAATTACTGATGAATAATAAAATTTCTATTCGTTCCATGACAGTTGCCGAAACTGAAGAATATGGTCTTCTTCTACTTTTGGTGGATCAATTCGAAGCCTGCTCTAAATTATTAGAAGAAAAGGATTTTCTTTTTAGTGTAACTCAAGTTGTTGCAGTTCGACTTACTAATAATATATCTAAATTATATGAAATTGCTAAAACATTGGGCTCAAATAATGTAAATATAGAATATCTTTACACTACTTTAATTGATGATCAAGCCTTAATCGTTTTAAGATTAGATAATAATCAAGTTGGAGCAAAGATTCTTAAAGAAAATGGATTTACTATTGTTGATAAATTATTAAATGTTATTGATTAATATTTACTATTTCTTTGTAAAAAGCGCATTCTATCAATTAATATCTTTATTGCAAAAGCAGATTCGTTCGGAGAGTAAAAGATTGGGGTCTTCTCTTTATTAGCTAATTGGTGTAATTCTTTAAAATCTTCACTAAATAAGAATAATGGTATAATTGGCTTCCTTCTATTGGTCTCATTCCATGCTTTAACAACCCCTTGATAATGCTCACTTGTTTTCATTTCTAAGAAAGGAGGAATAACGCAACAAGCAACAACGATAGCAATGTTTGGATCTTGTAACATTGATTTAGTAATTTGATAGTACTGTTCTTCACCTGCACTTGCTATCATGTCAAGTGGGTTAACTTTCTTAACTAAAGATATAATATAAGGAGAAATTTTACTAATTAAGTTTTCTGAAAATTCTACTAATTTAAGATTAAAAATTTCTGCAGCATCACTAAAAAGAACGGCACTCCCTCCACTATTTGTTAAAACTCCAATATTTTCTCCATCTGGTATTGGTAATAAAGATAAAATTTTTAATGCTGTAATGAAATCAGGTATATTTTCACACAATATTGCACCAGATTGCATTACAGCTGCTTTAAGAATTTTATAATTAGTGGCTATTGAACCGGTATGACTGCTAGCAGCTTTCATTCCTGTTTCAGTTCGCCCTCCTTTAAGAACTACAACTGGCTTTTTTTTGTTTATTCCCTTCATATTGGATAAAAAATTTATGCCATCTTTGACTGTTTCAAGATATAGAGCAATTATTTGACTTTTCTTATCTTCTTCATAATATTCAAGAATTTCATTGAATGATATATCAATAGCATTTCCGATATTTGCAAATTTTGAGCATCCTAAATTATGTCTTTCCATCGCATAGAAACTAGCACAACCAATTGATCCAGATTGACTTATTATACTAATATTTCCTCGTTTTGGTGCTTGAATAAATGAAGCATTAAGTCCAATCTCAAGATTTTGAATTCCAACACAATTTGGACCCATAACTCTTATTCCTGATTCTTTACATTTTATTGCTATTAGTTTTTCTTTTCTTTTTCCCTCCTCATTTATTTCTCCAAAGCCTGAGGTCACAATAATTATTCTTTTTACTTTTTTTTGTATACAATCATCAATAATTTGATCGACAATCTTTTCTGGGACTAATATTAAAGCCAGATCTATTTCCTTAGGAATATTGAGAATAGATTCATAAGTTTTTATACCAAATATTTCACGGCTTCCTTTAGAAATTAAAAATAATTCGCTTTGAAGATTTTTATTTTTAAGGATATTTTGAGTAACTGCATTTCCAAACTTTTTAGGATTCGAGGTAGCACCAATAACTGCAATTGTTTTAGGGTAAAAAAAAAGGTTTGTCATAATATTAATTCGTCTCCTCATATATCGCATTTTGAGGACAAACTTCAATACAGACTTTACATCCTCTACAAAATGATTGATCAATCATTGCCTTTTTATTATTCTCATCAAAAACAAGGGCAGGGCATCCAAATTTATTGACACATATAAAACATCCTATACATTTGTCAGGATCGATTTTAACTATTGGTGGTTCAATATTTTTTAATTTTAATTGATTCATTTCTATTAGAGAGCAAGTATGCCTTGAAATGAATACTCTAACTCCATTAGCATTTACAGCTTCTTCTAATTTTTCCATTACTTTATTAATATTATTAGAATCTTCAATCCATACATTTTCCGGTTTTACTCCGCAACCTTTAACTAGATCTTCTAGAATGACTCTTGTACCAATCTCCTTTGTAATAGTAATTCCCGTACCGGGATTATCTTGGAAACCTGTCATACTTGTTGATCGATTATCCAAAATTACAACTAACATCTCATTATTATTATATACTGCGTTTATCAATGCCGGGATACCCGAATGAAAAAATGTCGAATCTCCTAATATTGCTAATACTGGATTCTCTTTTGGTTGTACTTTAGTTATACCGTTTGCTAATCCTATAGATCCTCCCATACATACTTCTGTATCTAATTCTTCCAATGGTTTATAAACGGCAAGTGTATAGCATCCAATATCAGAAGAATTGACAAATTTAGTTTTAAGTTTTTTCTCTACTTGTTTAATCGCATAGAAAGTAGCTCGATGACTACAACCTGGGCAAAGTATTGGCAAACGAGGTGGAATTATGATCATATTTTCTGGAACTGGAATTTTTTGATAATTAAGACCTAACAAATTTGCAATATTTTCAATATATAATTCTGCTGAAAATTCTCCATTTTGAGGAAAATAATTTTTTCCGTGAATTCTCACTTCTTTAGAGATGCCTTCTTCATAAGCAATTTGTTTTAAAATATTTTCAATAAATGGTTCTAATTCTTCAATAACAAGAATTTCATCAACAGAATCAAATAACTCTTTAATTAATTTACGAGGGGGAGGATAAACCATTCCAAGCTTTAAAATCGAAACTTTTTCTTTTATTCCAAAATTATCAAGTGCATCAAGTAATTGAGCATAAGGTACCCCTGCTGCAACAAATCCATATCTAATACCATTTAATTTTTCTCTCGATATTTTAATTTGATTGAAAGGGAAGTTATCAGCAAAATCAGAGATATCTGCCATTCGTTCAAGTAGTCTGATTCTTAAAATACGAGAATGACTAGGTAAACATACCCATCTTGACCTGTCCCAATCAAAACCGTATTCTCTGTCAATCGATTTTATTTTGCCAAGACTCACATCTCCACGACCATGATTTAACCTTGTTGTAGTTCGATATAAAACTACAGATTGGAATTGTTCAGAAAAATCAAATGCATATATCATCATATCTTTTGCTTCTTGTGGTGTAGAAGGCTCAAAAACGGGAACTAAAGCATGTGGTCCGAAAAATCGATTATCTTGTTCATTTTGAGAAGAAAAACAATTAGGATCATCAGCAGAAACTAATATCATTCCTCCACGTGCTCCTGCATAGCATGCTGTCATAAATGCATCAGATGCCACATTTACACCTACATGTTTCATGCAAGCAACAGAACGTACATTTGCCATTGAACCTCCATAAGCAACTTCAAATCCAACTTTTTCATTAATACTCCATTCAAGTTTTAAATGAGGAAAATAGGGTTTCATTTCAGCTAATGTAGTCAAAATTTCTGATGATGGAGTACCAGGATATCCTGCACCAATTATAACTCCCGCTTCTAAAATTCCCCTCGCAATTGCCTCATTACCTAACATTATTCCTTTTTTATCAACTATATCCTCAATATAATAAGGCTTATTCATTAAATTTCCTCCTTGCAATTTTTCCTTTTTCAATACCTAATTCAAAAGCTTTCTTATTTATATCATGAACTTTATTTGGAATAAAATTAAAAATTGATTTTTCTAATATATCCCTCTTAATTGAGATATTTTCACTTCCCCATAATACACCTAACATAACAACATTCATAGCACGTTTATCCCCTGCTTTAAGTGCTATCTCATCAGCTTGAATAAAATGTATATTAGAACTGACATTTTTTAAAAAATCATGGATCTTATCAATATCTGGGTATTCCATACCCAGTTGATGAATCATAGGTGGAATGATTATATTATCATTTATTAAAAATATTGTATTTGGTCCAGCATAACTAAAGTTTCTAACCGCTTCACTTGCTTCAAAAGCTAATACTACGTCGGTTTTACCTCTTGGAATTAAAGGACCTTCCACTTTTGTTCCAAATCGTAAATATGAAGCTACAGATCCCCCCCTCTGAGCCATTCCATGAGTTTCTGCGGTTCTAACTTTGTAACCTTCTAATAGTGCTGCCCAAGAGAGGATCTGTACCGCTCTAATAACACCCTGTCCCCCAATCCCTACATTCAAGAGGTTATAACTTTCAATCTCCATGATGCCCTTAGGTTTTAAAATTTAAAAATAATTTTTTTATCTAGGTTTAATTAATATCCAAAATATAATTAACTTATTCGTGATTATATATAATGGGAACAGTATCCCATCAGAATGCGTTAATTATGTTAATAAGTTTTGTAAAAAAGGAGAATTTATTAATTAACTAATAAGTTTTTTGCATTCTTTTCTTGCTTCTTTATTATTTTGGTTTGTTATATAAAATCCAATGAAATAACAGTTTAAAACTGCAATGAATATAACTAATTTATTTAACTTAATTAATTAAAATATACAAATTAAATTCAAAATTATATTCGAGAGAGATGAAAGTAATAGTTATTGGTTCGGGTTTAGCAGGTTTAACAACGGCGGCATATCTAGCTCGCGAAGGTTATGAAGTCACTGTTCTTGAGCAGTTTTCAGAAATAGGTGGAGTTACAGCCACTATCCATAAAAATGGTTATTCTTGGGATATTGGTCCTTTATTATTAGGTGGTTTTGCTCCTCATGAGGGGTTAACTAAAATCTTATCAGAATTAGATCTAAAAGAGAAAATCACCTTAATAAAAGAGGATAGAGGACAATCTTTCCCAGACTTTCAAGTTTGGCATCCCAAAGAATATGCAGGACCATTTTGGAGAAGAGATTATTTTAAAAAACTATTTCCTGATGAAAGTGAAGGATTAGATAAATATTATAAATTCTATGATAAAATGCTATCAATTATTTATCTTGGCAGTCAAATACCATTTACTGAAGGATTTAAAAGATTCTTACTAAAACTAAGAATTATTCCAAAATTTTTGAAGATTAAGAAATTTAAAGATTGGAATGCTGCCCAGGTTATGGATTATTTTTTTAAGGATGAAAAATTAAAAGCAGTTTATCTGGCGATTTTAGCAGATATGGTTGTAAGGCCATCCCAATTTTTAGGATTAGGAGTTCCCGCTGTAAACGTCGAAACTGCTTTCGATAAGAGGATTCCAATTAAATTTAAAGGAGGCTCTTATCAAGACTATCATTATATAAAAAATGGCTGTGGAGAATTAATTAAAGCATTTTCTGATTATATTATCTCTAATGGGGGAAACATTCACACAAATTCAAAAGTAATTAAGATTATTATCGATAATAATAGAGCTACAAGTGTTGAACTTGAAAATGGGAATCTTATTAACGCAGATTTAGTTGTAGCTAGTGGGGGAGTTTTAAATACTTTTTACAATTTAATAGGTCGTGAACACTTGCCAGATGAGTTTATTAAAAATATTGAAAGTCTGGTATACATGGAATCCGTTCTAATGGTTCATATTGGTATAGATTTTGATCCATCACCATATCAAAGAGCTGCTCTTTGTTATTATTACCTGACTTATGATCTTGAAGGTGGTATTAACCGTTGTCAAACTGGTGATTATCATGAAGGAAAAGATGGATTTTTAATTTATATTCCTTCTATGCACTCTCCTGAAATGGCGCCCCCTGGTAAACATGCAGTTACAATTTATACAATCGCCCCTCATAAATTAGAAGAGGGAACTTGGAATGAGCGTCGCGAAGAACTTGCAGATAAATTATTAATTGAAGCTGAAAAGATTATCCCTGGCTTAAAAGAAAAGACTCAAGTAAAGGTTATAATGACGCCTGATGATTTTAAGAACAGGATTAATGTAATAAGACACAGCTTTGGAGGTTTAGCTCCAGTTATGAATCAACAAGCCCCTCCTTATCGAACTCCTATTGAAGGATTTTGGTATATTGGAGCATATAGTGAATCAGGGGGTGGTGTTGCGGGAGTTGCTATTGGTGCTCGAAATGCAGCTAAATTAATTTTAAAAGAATGTTCTTAAATTTATAATAGAGATACTTTAGAATTTAAAAATAATTCTTCCTTTTATTTTAAATTAATAAGATTTTTGTTTCAAAAATATAACGAAATAAGTTTAAAAGTAAGAAAATTTCTTTATTTTATACTTACTATATTAAACTATTAATCATTTTGGCAGAAGGTTTTAACTGATTTTGTCTTTAATTAAATATAATGACGATTTATTCCTTATTAAGAACTTAATAAATATATAATTTGAAATAGTAAATATGTTGATAATCGAAAATTTAAAAAAAAAATGGGCAGAAATATTTCAAAAAAATTGCAATATGTCCTATGAAATTTGAGAAAAAATTTTATTTTAAATTAAATTTATGAGCCATTGTAGCTTTTATTTAAGAAAATAGGATTATAACTCTAAATTAGTAGATATGATATTTCAAATATGTTATTATCATTCTTTTTTATTGAAATTTTAAATAGAACGTTTATAAAATCGACGAAAGATTTTTATAGATGAATAAACTTATACTAGATTAGAAAATTTCGATTTTCTATCTTGTAGTGGAATGTTTGTTATTAGCCCATAATTTATTCCTCCACGAATTGTTTGGAACTAAATATCATTACATTCCATTACAACTTCCCTTTTTATCATCTTCGTTATTTATTTTTTTGTAATCACAATTTACTCCTTAATAATAAACTCGATTAATGTTTTTCAATAAAAGCTGTAATAATATAAATGTATTAAATCACTTTTTCTGTAAAAATACTAAGAAATCAGTTTTAATGACAAAATAATTAATTTTAATTTATTTGCAAATTATGTTTATGTGATAAAATAATAATTTAAAATATTCTTGTAATAAAGGTTTAAAAAATGGCTAAAGTAACTATTGTTCATCGTGATAAGGTCCCCGGTTTGCCGAGTAAATATACTGAAGAGGAGCTTAAAATTGTTGTTGATATGGTTGATGAAATGTTTAATAATCTTGGGGGTATAAATAGTTATATAAAACCAGGAGAAACTGTCGTATTAAAGCCGAATAGTTGTACATATTTTGGTTCAGTTATGATTGATAAAAAAACAGGAGAAGAATGCGTCAATCTACAAGGAGCAGCTAATACTGACGCAAGAGTCTTAGCAGCAATAACAAAATTAGCACTTGAAAAAGCCAATGCGAAAGAGGTATTAACAGCAGAGACATGTGCTTTTGATTATCATGAACGTTGGCAAGCTTGCATTACTCTGGATGTATCTGGAATAAAAGCTGCTGTTGAAGCAGTTGGGGGAAAAGCAGTTGATTTTAACGACATGGAACGAGTAGAGATTGAAACAAAAAAACCAGCAAATGCTATGGATAAAATTCATGTACCTGAAATATTAACAAGATCTGATGTTGTTTTTATAAATTGTCCTGCAATGAAAACTCATAGTTTTGAAACTTTAACCTTAGGCATGAAAAACTATCAAGGTATTTTCAAATGGGAAGATAAATTAATAGCTCATGATGGAAAACTTAGTTTAAAGTTTGTAGATATGGTTCGAACTCTCCCTCCCCGATTGACAGTTACTAGTGGTCTTTGGGCGGTCCAAGGACAAGGACCTATCCCTATGCGTGGGCATGACTATATGACGATTACTGATATGAATACCATAGTAGCTGGTGATAATGTCATCGCTACCGATGCAGTTACTGCTAGAGTTATGGGATTTGATCCTATGGAAGTAAGAACTATTAGGCTTGGGGCTCATCTTGGTGCTGGACCATTAGATCTTAAAGAAATAGAGTTGACAGGTACACCAATAGAAACTGTAAAGAGAGATTTTATGAAACCATCTGGTGAGTGTAATGGTATTTATCCAACGGTTCGAGTTATAGAAGGGAGTCCCTGTTATGTATGTAAAGCATTAGTACGTGCTATATGTGACGGTTTAGCTTTTACATTTCCAAAATTACATGAGCATGATCAAGATCCGATCTTCATTCTGGGTTTAAATGCATACATACCTGAAGATATAAAAGGAAGTGACAAAGAAGTATGGGTTATTGGAGATTGTGCGGCAGAACATAAAAATGTCACCTCAAATACACATTTCTATCCAGGATGTTGTCCAATGCAAGCGAATATCGAGCTTCCAGGAACAGTTGTTAATAAATGGAAATCTCTTTAATGAGATTTTAAAAAAATATTATTACTTTTTCTTTTTTAATATTTTTAGTAAAAGATTATTTTTCAAAATTAATCTTCAGCTTTTACTTTTTTCAATTCTTCGATTAAAGCTGGAATAACTTCATGAAGATCTCCAACAATCCCATAGTGAGCTACGCTAAAAATAGGTGCATTTAGATCTTTATTTATAGCTACAATAATCTCTGAATTCTGCATACCAACTAGGTGCTGAATTGCACCTGAAATTCCACAAGCAACATATAGCTTAGGAGAAACTGTTTTCCCTGTTTGGCCAACTTGCCTATCTTGATCAAGCCAATTTAGCTCGACTGTCACACGTGAACCACCTAATTCAGCTCCTAAAGCCTTAGCAAGTTCTTCAACAATTTTAAATCCTTGTTTTGAACCAACACCTCTGCCACCAGCAACGATAATTTCAGCATCTTCTAGATTTATAGTTTTCTTTTGTTTTTCTATGATTTTTATAATTTTTGTAACTGAATCTTTTTCTGTAAATTTCTTTTCAATTTTCTTTATCTTTACCTTCTTTTTATAATCTTTATCTGCTTTGAAAATACCAGGTCTTACAGTTGCCATTTGGGGTCTGCTTGTTGGGGTTCGTATTGTTGCCATTATATTTCCTCCAAAAGTTGGCCTTGTTTGCATTAAATTTCCAGTATATTCTTCTATATCTAAACCAGTACAATCTGCTGTTAAACCAGCTTTTAACTTTTTAGCAACTCTCGGGGCAAAGTCTCTTCCTGTAGGAGTTGCTCCTATTAATATAATTTCTGGTTTATTTTGATTAATTAAATCGGTCAGCATATTTACATATAAATCTGAATAATAATCCTTAAGAATAGGAGATTTAACATAAATTACTTCATCTGCCCCAAATTGTCCAAATTCTTCTAAGTTGTTATCGAAAGCATCCCCTAAAATAACGAGTGTTAAATTTACTTTTAATTGATCAGCAAGTTTTCGGCCTTTTCCTAATAATTGATATGCTACTTTATGTATTTCTCCTTTATAATGCTCTGCAATTACCCAAACTCCCTTATATAAAGACTTATCTACTTTGTCGACATATTCTTCTCTTTCCAAAATTATAGCTTCAACAGGACAAACATCTACACACGCTCCACATAGATTACATTCACCAGTAACTACAGCAACATTATCAATTATTTCAATTCCACCATAAGGACAAGAATTTACACAACTTGAACATCCTGTACATAATTCACTATCAATAACTATACTCATTGCAATTTCCTCCTATATTACTTTGTCATCCTTTAAATTGCTACATAAATCTTGAACCATCTTATCTACAGTCCCTTTTAAGATTATATGCTCTCCTTTCCGTTCAGGTATAAAAATTTTCCATACTTCAGTCATTGAACCATTTAATCCAATTTCATCTTTATCTGCTTTTAAATCTTCAGCATTCCAATATGTTACTTTCTTCTTTTCGTAAGCATCAACGACTCCTTTGACACTTGGACTTCGTGGTTGGTTTATTTCCTTCAAAACAGAAATTAAAACGGGTAATTTTGTTTCTATAACAACTAGTTCTTCAGTTCTAAATGCTCTCTCAATAACTACACTATTTTTATCTTTCATTTGAAAATTCAATACGTAAGTGATTTGTGGAATATCTAATTCTTCAGCTAACTCAGGACCAACTTGTGCGGTATCGCCATCAATAGCTTGAGTACCGCAAATTACAATATATTTTTCATCTTTGTTTGATTCTAATAACAATTTTTTTATACCTAGTGCTAATGTGTGAGATGTGGCTAAAGTATCAGCTCCCGCGAATGCTCTGTCAGTTAAAAGATATGCATCATCAACACCCATAGCTAACGCCTCACGTAAGGCTTCTTCTGCCTGAGGAGGTCCCATACTTAGTGCAAATATTTTACCACCATAGTTCTCTTTAATAGTTAACCCCAATTCAACAGCATGTTTATCATGAGGATTCATGATTGAAGGGATTCCTTCTCTTATGAGAGTATTACTCTTAGGGTCAATTCTTACTTCTGAAACTCCAGGTACTTGTTTTATACAAACAAAGATTTTCATAATAAATCACAAATTATTCATTTTTTTACTACTATAAAATATTAAACTCCTTTTAAACCGTATATTTTTTCATATTGATCCATTCTAATGTTATTTTACAAAAAATTAAAATTTCATACTAAGTGAAAAAGGAAATCGGGAGATAAGATCTAATTAGCTATGATCTTATAAGCTAATCTCGATTATTTTGACTTCAACATATGGTTTGCAATTACCATTCTCTGGATCTCACTAGTTCCTTCATATATTTCTCCCATTTTAGCATCCCGGAAAAATCTTTCGACAGCATAAGCTTTCATTAAACCATAACCACCATGAATCTGAACTGCTTGGTGGGCTGCTTTCATTCCTGCCTCTGAAGCCAATAATTTTGCCATTGATGCTGTTAATCCATAATCCATGCCCTTATCACACATCCAAGCAGCTTTATATATCAATAGGCGAGCTGATTCTACATCTACAGTGATATCTGCAATTTTCCATTGAATTCCTTGAAAGTTAGCAATTTTTGTCCCAAATTGTTCTCGTTCATTTGCATACTTAATAGATGCTTCCAAACAAGCCTGAGCTAATCCTAAACACTGAGCAGCAATAGTTATCCTACCATAGTCTAAAATTGCTAAGCCTAATCTAAATCCCGCCCCTACTTGACCCAAAATATTTTGCTCAGGGACTCTTACATTGTCGAAGACTAATTCAGAAGTATTTGAAGCTCTCACTCCTAACTTATCTTCTTTAACTCCTACAGAATATCCTTTCGTATCAGTATCAACAATAAAAATTGTTAATTCCTTTCTTGTCCCTTTCTGTCCTGTTTTAGCGACTACTAATAAAGTTTTAGCAATTCCCCCATTTGTTGCAAAGATTTTACTTCCATTCAATACATATTCATCTCCATCTTTTTCGGCAGTTAATTGTACTCCTCCAGCGTCAGATCCAGCATTAGCTTCAGTTAAACAAAATGCTCCAATCCTTTCACCTTTAGCTAATGGAATTAAAAATTTTTGTTTTTGCTCTTCAGTTCCGAATTTATAAATTGGATATGTACAGACACTGCAATGTACTCCTGTAGTAATAGACCAAGAAGCGTCAACTCTGCCTATTTCTTCAGTAATAATCGCAAAAGCAATGGTATCATCATGAAGCCCTGCACCACCATATTCTTGGGGTATACAAGTGCCAAAATAGTTCATCTCCTTCATCTTCTGCATAACAGTTGGATCTAATTCAGATTTCTGATCACTTTCTTCGGCAATAGGAGCAATATATTTTTCAGCAAACTCACGGGTTTGTTTTCTAATCATTTTTTGTTTTTCAGTTAATGAAAAATCCATATAAATCAACAATTAATACTTTTTAACACGAGACATTGATAAAAAATTAAATTATTTTAAATAATTAAGCATTTTTATAAAATATTACAATTAAATTTGTCAGCTTGAAATTCAAGACTTACAAGGGAATTAAAGAATTTTAATTAAATTGAGCATTATGAAAGACGAATATGAACATTTTGAGATTTCAAAACAAAAAGAATATCTCTATGTAATTAAAGAAAATATTTCTCTTGTTCATCCAGTATATAGAAATGATCCGCTTAACATGTATTTAATTTTAGGCGCTCACTCTGCTCTCTTACTTGATACGGGATGTGGATTGTTTCCATTAAAACCAATTATAGAGAAATTGATAGGAGAAAAAAAATTATTAGTACTTAATACTCATACTCACTGGGATCATATATTAGGAAATGAAGAATTTGGAGAGATTTATGTTCATGAAAATGAGGCACATGTAGTTTCTAAGCCATATGATTTATGGTTTTTAAAAAATTCTCCATGTGAAATTGTTAAGCTCTATGAAGCAAAAAATTTTTTAATTCCTCCTGCTAAGAATATAAAACCAATCAAGGATGGATATGTTTTTAATTTAGGAGATATTATTGTCAATGTAATTCATTGTCCTGGTCATTCTCCAGGTTCCATATGCTTACTAACTAATACCGGAGAGCTTTTTACTAGTGATGTAGCTTATTATGGTGATACTTTTTTACCAAAAGCAAAAGATTTACCTGAAGTTCTTGAAACTCTTTCTAAATTAATCAATTTATGCGAAAAATACGATGATCTTGAACTATATCCCTCTCATCGAATATATCCTTGTGATATAACTCTACTTAAAGATCTTTATAACGGAATCAAAAATATAAAAAATTTATGGGATACTCGGAAATCTTTTGACTTTTTTGAAGCATGGCAGATTGATGATGATAAATTTAGATATTTCGTTTCTAAAATGTAAAAAATTTATTTTCAAAAATTTTTAAGTTTAAAATATTATTTAAAACTTAAATAAAATGAATTCTCATTAATACTAAATAGAAAATTTTATAAATTTTTAGGATCCCGAGTTGTCATGGAAACAGAGCATGTTTTCTTGAAATTTTTTGGTAGAAATCTTATAAGCTATAAAAAGCTCGAAAATGGGCAGGTAATTGGCTCAGGAATTCTTAATCCAATTCTTGATAGAATAAACGTATTCCGTCTTCTACTAGTGATACTATTACAAGCAAATTTCTATAATAATGAAGTTGGGAAATGGAACGGAAAATCTGTGGCTAATACTTTTGCTCCTCCTGTTGGAAGCCGTCCTATGTTTCGTGCTCTAAAAGGATTAATAAAATCTCAGTTAATGACTTATCCCTTGCCTGTTGCGATGACATTTGCGGTAACTTATAAATGTCAATGTAAATGTGTTCATTGCAGTGCTGGGAGGCATTTTAAAAAAGATAAGAAAGAATTATCCACAGAAGAAGCAAAAAAATTAATTGATGATGCTCAGAAATTAGGAGTAACAATCATCGCTTTTACTGGTGGAGAACCGCTACTAAGAGAAGATATTTTCGAGCTTATATCCTACGTGGATAAACGAAAGGCTATGCCAGTTATGTTTACAAATGGGCAGTTCCTTACAGAAGAAAATGTTAATAAATTGGCGGAAGCAGGGCTTTATTCATTATTTTTAAGTATTGATACACCGGATTCTGAAGAACATGATAGATTAAGAGGGATGCCAGGACTTTTTGAAACTGCCATTGAAGGACTTAAAAAAGTAAAATCAAAAGGAATTTTTGCGGGATTTTCCTCTTATGCGACACGTTCAGGTACTGAAAAAGGAATATATAAACGTTTACATGAACTAGCTAAAGAACTTGGTCTTCAAAATATTATTCTTTTTGATTGTGTACCCACAGGAAATATGATACATGATACAAGTGAAATGTTAACATTTGAACTAAGAGAAGAAATCCATAAATATTCTTCTGAAGTATTTAGAGAAAAAATTATTCCACCTTTATCGTCTCAAGCATGGCAAAATTCTGTTGAAGCATATTTATCAGGGATAGGTTGCTTAGCAGCAAATATTCAATATTATGCTTCTGCTTATGGAGATATTTCTCCTTGTGATTTTACACCTCTGTCTTTTGGAAATATAAGAAATGAACCTTTGAAGAAAATATGGATGCGAATGGTAAAACATCCTGCTTACAATCATAAAAGTCCTTTTTGTAGAATGCAGAGTGCTGACTTCCGTAAGTTTTATATCGATCCTATCCCAGATGATGCCTATCTCCCTTATGAAATCTCAAAACTTCCTCATGTAGATTACAGAAAATCTTAGATTCTTCTTAGCTTTAAAAAATGCTAAAAAAAATTATTTACTTAATTAATTTTTATTAAGACAATTTATATAATATCTTAATTCTGTAGATTAAATGGCATTTCCGAATCTGGTTTTCGAGAAAGTCTTTTTGGACCTGCGTAAATAACAACTAAGATTAAATAGAAACCGATCATTATACCCGCACCAATATAAAATACCATTTGAGGCAACAACCCAAAATATCCAGTAATAAATGCACCGTTGAAATTAAAACTGAAATGAAAAATTACACAGATTATCAAGCTACCATTTGTATTATTATAACCCCATGTTATTAAAATTGAAATAACAATATTAAGGAAGATAAATATATAAAAAGGTATCCTGCTTTCAACAAAATATAAAGGAATGTGCCAGCATCCCCAAATTATTCCTAAAATCAAACTGGAATTTAAAGCATTAAATCTTGACTCAAGTTTTGGTAAAGCAAAACCTCTCCATCCAGCTTCCTCACTTAAAGGGCCAGATAATAATGTTGTTAATAAGTAAAATAATATTAAGGGAAGGGTTAATCCTGATACTGGTCCTGGTGCGGATCCTCCAAATAAAAGATATATACCTGCAAAAATTAGTGGAGCAATCATTAAAAGAAATGCTGCAAAATACCACTTTAAACCTACTTTCCATTTTAAAAAGCCTCTTAATAAAATTTTAACTTGTTTCCAACCTCCAATTAACCAAGAAATAAGTATAGCAGATATTGTTGGATTCCAAGCTGATAAAAACCAATAAATAATGAAAGATTCATCCCAAAGTAATCTAAGGACAACAGCAATAATCATTAAAAGATAAGTTAGTATGAAATAGAAAGTAAGAGAATACTTTTTTATAAATTCGGATTTCATATAAGATATTTATTTTTGAGATATAAATAATTTTTTTCTAATTACAAAGATCTCTTGAAAATTTTGATAAATTATAATCCAAACTAACAAATAGTTCATTTTTTGATTTCTATAATAATAATATAAATGAATATAAGAAAAACTAAGCCTTATTTTTAGGAAAGAAATTATACCTAAATCATTATTAATAATTTAATTTGCTGGAAAATCTAAAATCAAATTATAAAAAAGTCAATTGAGAGCTAATTCAAAATCACTCAGTAATAAATGATTGATAGAATAATGTGAACTTAGTATTATTATCTTTCTTCTTGTAGTAAATCTAAGATTCTATTTTTTGAATTTACGACCATGGAGTTCATCCTTTGAGCATTGTGTCTAGATTCAAGGTAATGAAAATTGAAATACATTTTTCCTCTCATTGTATAAACTAGAACTGTGATTGCTCCCATCGCAAAGGAAATTGCTCCATAAAATGATTCTATCGAAAACTTTTTAGAATCTAAATCAATACCCAATCGATCTAGAGATCCTAGATTCGTAATTGCAAAAGCTTCTTGAGGAACTACTATTTCGAAAAATAAAGGAGCTAAATCTTTGACAACGTTTATTGAGACTCCTGTATGAACTATTTTGAAGATTTTGTACACACTTTTATCTCGTAAGGATAAGCGCAGTTTCTTTTGATACCTTTTAGCATTTTCCCAGAAATCATATTTATCTTTATATTTCATATTCACTATGGCTGCACCAGCGTATAATCCAAAAGCTTCGCCAATTGGATAATTTAATCTCCCTCTCAGATTTACTGGGTTATTAATAATAGAGATATCTGGCAAGAACGCAGTACAAATCGCACTATGAACTGAAACCCTTCTCATTTTACATATGTGAATAAACAGATCAGTCTCCTCTTTAGATAAATTCCATGAAATTAATCTCAAGTCATCCTCTTTATAATCAGAAGCATAATGTAGGTGTTCTTTTCTTTTACCATGTCTGAGAAAGTAATAAAATTTGAACAAAAATAAGAAAAATTTTGCGCGAAAAGCAGATTTTGGGATTTTCTTTCTGATTTTTGGGGGAAATATATCTTCTTTATTCATAGGTGAATTAATTGGAGATATTTCAATATTAGGATCATTTAAAAAGTCAACGAGATCTCTCATTAAAAAAGCCATAGACAAACCATCAGTAATTGTATGCTGAGCACAAAGTATCAGATCGCTTCGTTCTAAAGAATGAAGAAGAGTGACTCGAAATAGAGGTTTTACTGGATCGGTCATGTCGAATGGTGTTTCGAGATTTTTAAGAAATAATTTAGTAGTTTTTGACTCATTTTCAAATTTTAATGATTCGATAGGAATTTCCTCAACATTTTTTGAGGTAAACCAGTAAAAATCTTCACTATTGCCTTCAATTCGAACTTTTAGTAATGGATGTTTTTCTTGAGCTTTCTCTAAGGCTAACTTTAGTTCATCTTCGAAAATTGAGCCCCTAATCGATAATACAACGACTAAATTGTAAGGCTGTCCAAGAGAGAAATTAAAATATTCTAAATCATTAAGTCTTCTTTCCATCAGAATCCAACTCATTTATTGAGAAGCCATTTCAATGAAACTACGCTTTTCAAAGATATTTATAGTATAAGTAATTATTCATTTATTTTAATTTTAACTCTTACTCTTCCTACTTTAAAACTTATTTGAGAGAAAATAAAAAAGATACATCAATACCCCGTCTTATTTTGGAAAAAGATTAAAAATGGTTTTTAGAAGAATAGAATAAAAAAAAATTATTTTGATAATTGTATTTTTGGCGCTTCATATAATTCTTAATTTAATGTTTATTAAATCAAGTTTTATTGATAAATTATAATCCAAACTAACAAATAGTACATTTTTTGATTTTTATAATAATAATATAAAAATTAAATTAAAATATACAAGGTGATGGTTAAATGGCAAAAATCGCAATAATTGCTACAGATGGATTTGAAGAGGCAGAATTGATTTATCCATTTTATCGTTTGAAAGAAGCTGGTCATGAATCTGAACTAATTAGTCTTGGAAAGCGACCTATAGAAGGAAAATATGGCTATGTTATCAAACCATCTTTTAAGATCGACGAAGTAAACCCTGATGATTATGATGGAGTAATTATTCCTGGAGGAACTAAAAATCCAGATTATTTAAGAAGGAATAAACAAGTGCTTGATTTTGTTCATAAAATTAATGAGCAAAATAAGTTAGTTGGAGCTGTATGTCACGCAGGTTGGGTTTTAATATCATCTAAAATTATAAAAGATCGAAAAGCAACAAGCTATTATGCGATAAAAGATGATATGATTAATGCAGGGGCACAATTTGAGGATAAATCAGTCATAATTGATGGTAATTTAATAACTTCAAGAATGCCGGACGATTTACCGGATTTTATGAAAGCTGTCTTAAGCTTCTTAAAAGAATAAGAAATCATAAATTTCTTTCATTTTTTATCCATTACTAATTTTAGCAGCTTCTTTATATTTTCCTTATCAATATCTCCATGAGATTTTATCTTTAGATGTCTTGTTGTTTTTCCAGACCCTTCAAATAAGTTAATTTCTTCTTTAGTTAATCCTTTGATTGAAAATCCTAAATTTACGTGTGTTTTTAGAGCAACAATATAATATTTATTAGCATAATAAGGTACTCCATACTTCATCTCCTCTTTAATTTTCGGATAGGTTTTTAATATAATATTTCTTATAATTTGACAAATTTCCTTTTGAGGAGATTTCTGGTTTTTAATATAATCATCTACTTTATCATCCATATTAAATAAGATAAAATCTTATTTTATTAAATTTATTTTAATTCAGAGTAAAGTTTCCAATTCTCTAGTGGTATTTAAATAAGGATAGAATTCTCAATTGGAGAAAATCCGAAATTTAATTCTATTGATTAAAATTTTTCAAAACTTCATTCATAACGCAAAATTCTAACAATCTCTGCTATATGGTGAATTTTGTCGACTAATTGTTCTAATGCAGCAATACTTTCACGTAATATTAATAAATTTTTCACATCGAAATCTTTATCTTGGTAAAGATAATAAAGAAAATGTTGAAAAACCGTATTAGTAGAGCTTTCAAGTTCATATATCTCATTTATATTGTATATCACACCATTGGGATTTTCTCGTAATAACATTATTGCTTCTTCTAAGAATCTTATCATTTCTAATAAAGTATTTATTAGTTTATGATACATTTGTTTTATTTCATCAGTCATTAAATGTGATTCGATGAAAAATAATAAATTAACAAATTTTAATATAGGGTTTGGCAAATTGGCCATTTTCAGGATTAAAGTAATATAATCTCCTAATCCTAAACTAGCTGCTTCCGAAAAATCTTTAATATTTTGATTTTTCATTAAAATTTCGTCATCTACATCCAATTTTAGCTTGTTTATTTTTTTTTCTAAAATACCTTTATCTAGGTGTGAATCCTCTGCCCAGTTTGTATAAATTACACCCATATCACTTATAATAGAATAAATAATTCTCGAATGTTCTATTAACTTCCCTGTTATTTGATCTTTTATACTTAAAATAATTTTTAATTCATCTCTATAAAAATTTTTTAACTGTTTAAGATATCACTCTGTTTGTAAAAATCTTATGAATTTTTTTAACTTTGATTAAATATTATTTTTCTTTTTTAAAATCGCTAAGATGTTTGAATCTACCACCTAGTATGTTTACCATATCTGAAGGAACAATAATCCATGCGCCTTTTTCTTTCATAGATTCATAAAGTATATTCATAGCTCTTAAATTTAGTGCCACTTCATCACTTTCGTAAACATGTGCTGCATTAATGAATTTATTAGCAATTTGTTCTTCAGAGCTGGCTAAAATTATTCGCGCTTGACGTTCTCTTTCTGCTTGCGCTTGGCGACTCATCGCATCTTGTAATGCTGTCGGAATTACAACATCTCTAAGTTCAACGGAAATTGATTTAACACCCCATTCTTCTGTACGCTCATCAATTATTCTTTCAAGTTCATGAGATAATTCTTCACGTCCTACTAGCATTTGACTTAATTCAGTCTTTCCAATTATATCACGGAGTGAAGTTTGTGCCGCCCATGAAATTGCATTTTGATAATCTTGTACATGGATTGATGCTTTATATGCGTCAACAACTTGCCAAAATAATACAGCATCAACATTAACAGGTACATTATCTTTAGTTAAAGTTTGTTCTGCTGAAAATGTGGTCGTAATTATCCGTATATCTAATGAAAATGGAATTTGATAAACGAATGGAAAAAGCCAAAAAATACCTGGACCTTTCATTTTTTTGTATTTTCCTAATAATAATGTTGGCACTTTAATCCATTCAGGGATAATATATAACCCTATGAACACGAATCCTATAAAAATAATTATACCACTTCCAATAGATAGCAATATATTAATCGGAATTCCAAAAATATAAAATGCAATTATAATACTAATAAAGATTATAATCCCTAAGATGAAGAGTAAATAACCTATTCCTCTTATTATACTTCCGCCAATAGATTTTGTTTTATTATAAGATAACATGTCTATCAATTTTTAGAAAAAGAATACCGTATAAATAGATAATGTCTTAGAATTATAAACGAATCGTAATAATTATTTTAGATAATGTAATTTTATTTGATATTTAATTAATATAATTAAAATTCATTTGTTTTGTTCTACTACATTTGAAGTATATTTGATATTCGGGTATAATTGTTGCATTAATCCTAATTTAATATTATCAGAAGTGGAGAGTAAGATCCAAAATTAATTTCTTCATTTTATCATTGTTTGGGAGAGTTTATAGGTTAACCCTGCAATATCCTTTTGTATCATTTTAACATCTTTTTCTTTTTCTAATAATTCTTTTAAATAATGATTTAAATTCTGTTGCTCTTGTTTAAAATTTGCTTTAATTGCTTTAGCTTTCTCAAGTGATTTTTTTTGAATTGTTTTTATATACTTTAATTGTAATTTTCCCAATTTAATTTGAACGTTTGCAGCATCTTTTTTAGAATTCGCTAGACTTTCTTTATTTTTAGCTAATTTTTCTTCAAGCTCTGCAATTTTTTTATGATGTTCTGCGAGCTCTAATTGATTTTCAGCAGCTTTCTCATGATAACTTATAAAACTCCTTTCATTTTCTATTAATTCCTCTGAATATTTTAATAATTCCTTAGATTTAATCTTGTTTTCTAATAATTTGGCATTATTCTCGACTAGGTTCTTCCTTGTCTGTGCTAATTTTATCTCTTTTTCAACAAATTCCTTTCGAGTTTTTGCTTTATTCAAGAGATTTTTAGCTAATTTTTTTAATTCTAAAGCAACTAATTTTTCTTTTTCAGCTATAATTAGATTCTCATT
>JBHLNZ010000097.1:0-3812 GCA_048941015.1 Promethearchaeota archaeon
TCACTTCCGAAATGATTTTGGATTATAGCGGAACTAGGACAAGCTGATGCACATGTTCCACATCCTTTACATAAAATTTTATTAATTTCTGCGATTTTTTTATACGTATTAAACGATATAGCATTAAAGGGACAAAGACTCAAACAACTTTTACATCCTGCACATTTATAGTCTAAAACTTCTGAATAATATGGCTCAATTTCTATAAATCCTTGTTGCATAACGGCTGCAGCACTGGCTGCTGCAGCTTTTGCTTGAGAAACTGAATCGGGTATATCTTTTGGTCCTTGAACAGTCCCTGCAATAAAAATTCCTTCAGTTAAAGTATCTACTGGTCTAAGTTTCGGATGTGCTTCCATAATAAATCCATCTTCAGATCTTTGTACATTAAACAAGCGCGCAATTTCATTAATATCTTTTCTCGGTTCTAATCCTACGGCTAATACTAAAAGATCAACTTTTATTTCAATTAATTTTTGAAGTAGTGTATCCTCTCCACGTACTATTATATTACATTCGTCATCTTGATAAACTTCAGCTACTCTCCCACGAATATATTTAATATCATAATCCCTACCTGTTAAATCATAAAATTCCTCGTATCCTTTACCAAAAGCTCGTACGTCAATATAAAATATATAAATATTCGCAGTGGGATGTTTTTCCTTATATTGGCGAGCTTGTTTAGCTGAATACATACAACAAACCCGTGAACAATATTTATTCCCATTATCTGAAAAATCCCTACTACCCACGCATTGTACGAAAGCTACGGTTTTTGGTTCTTCCAGATCACTAGGTCTTTTTACTTTGCCTTCAGTTGGTCCGAAGGAACTTAATAATCGTTCCATCTGTAGTCCTGTTATGACATTTTCAAATCTACCAAATCCATATTGGCCTAATTTTGACGGATCGAAGGGATCCCATCCTGTAGCTAAAATGATTGTCCCAACCGTTAGATGTAATATTTCAGGTTTATCATCATAATTAACTGCACCTGTTGGACATACTTCAGCACAAATACCACATTTTATACAGTGTTTTGGATCAATCGTGTAAGTCCCAGGTACTGATTGTGGGAATGGTATATATGCAGCTTTTTTCTTTTTCATTCCTAAATCAAATTTATTGGGACTTATGACAATACAAGCCTCAGCGCATGAACCGCATCCCGTACATTTTTCTTGATCTATGTAATGGGGATACTTTTTAATAGTAACATCAAAATTTCCTACATATCCCGAGACATCAATAACTTCACTGTAAGTCATAATCTCAATATTTTTAGCCCGTGCAACTTCAGACATTTTAGGTGTGATCACACATGAAGAGCAGTCTAATGTTGGAAAAGTTTTATCTAACTGAGTCATATGCCCTCCGATTGATGGCTCTTTATCAACCAAATAAACTTTATATCCTAATTTGTCAAGATCTAAAGCTGCATTCATACCTGCTATTCCTGCACCAACTATTAAACAAGACGGTTCAATTTTAACTCTGGTCTTAAGTAATGGTTTTAAACTATTTACTTTTGCTACTGCCATCCTTATATGATCCTTAGCAATTTCGTATGCTCCTGCGGAATCATTTAAATTAACCCATGTACAATGCTCTCTAATGTTTGCCATTTCAAATAAATATTCGTTTAATCCTGCTTCACTACAAGTGTTTCTAAATGTAGATTCATGCATTCTTGGAGAGCAGGAAGCAACTACTACTCTATTAATCTCTCCCTTACGGATTTTATCTCTTATTAGCTCTTGACCAACCTCTGAACACATAAACTTGTAATGGAAAGCTTCTACTACTCCAGGTAAACTTTTAGCATAATCTGCAAGTTTCGCAACATCAATGACTCCTGCGATATTATTTCCACAGTGACAGATAAAGACTCCTATTTTATTTTTATCCTTCAATCTCTTCACTTACCTTCTTTAAAAATGGTTCAATAGAAATAAAAGGTGGCACTCCTGCGATATTTGACTTTACTAAGCCAACTTCTTCAGGTGTCATCCCTAAAGCTAAACCCAAAAGTTGAGTAATATAAATTACAGGGATATTAAATGATTTTTTTGTCTTTCCTTTAAGAATATTGTTTATCTCAACCTGCCCTAAATCAAATTGTAAATGGCAAAACGGACATGCAGTGATAATAGCTTCAGCACCAACTTTTTCCATATTTTCTAACTTTTCTCTTGTAAAGTCTAAAGAAACTTCTTTAAAAGCGCTTCTTACAGCTCCTGCCGCACCACAGCACATTAATTTATCTTTATAATCTAAACTCTTACAACCAGTAACTTCAACCAATTCATCAAGAAAATATGGAGTCTCCACTTCACAATCCCACGGTCGAATTTTTCCTGGTTTTAAAAGATGGCAGCCGTAGTGTATAGCTACATTTAAATTTAATTTTTCTTTACGTCCGTATTTCATTCGTTGTTTTAATTTTTCAATTCCAATATCTTTATACAAGATTTCAACTATATGTTTAACCTTTGATGTTCCCTTAAATTCCCTACCTATTTTTGAAAGTCTTTTATTAATGGAATTAAATTTTTGTTCATTAGTTTTTAATTGGTGATTTACATCAAGTAAACTTCCATAACACCCATTACACATTGTAGCTATATCATAATTACTTTCCTCGGCAATAGTTAAATTTCTTGCTCCGATTGTTAACCATGTATCAACATCAAATCCACGAAAGACACCAGGAGCAGGACAACAAGAAGCTCCGTTCATCTCTGCAAATTCTATACCTAATTTTTTTGCCACCTTGCGTGTTGCTGCTTCTATAAAAGGGTATCTATTTGGTATAACACACCCTAAAAATAGAGCGTATTTTAATTTCTTTGGCATTTTCTATCACTATTGTTTAACTTTGAACAGCTAATTTTTCAACTTCCGATTTTTCTTTCTGTTTTGTCACTACTAATTTTGTTACTTTGTCTTCAACTGAATAAAGAACATCAATCATACCGAGTTCTTCTTCAACTTCTACAGGTTTAGTTTCAATTAATGCATCAAAATTTGAAATTACTATAAGTTCTTGTACCTCGCTTAAAGCAGAATAATTTGAATGTACAGTGGGTGGTTTCCTTTTTAAACCGTAAAATTCTCTTAAATCACTCCATTTTTCATTATCAATAGGAACACCATGTCCAGTCTCAATTAATTTATGGCATAATTCTACATGGCTTTTATGCATATAACCTTTTTGAACTGCAAGATTCCTTAAATATATTATCATATCGGTTACGGGTATATTACGCGGACATCTTTCGAAACATGTATAACAAGTAGAACAATACCAAATATCGTCGTCTGATAATATATCATCAATTCCTAACTGCACACTTCTTAAAATAGTTCGGACACTTAAAGCAGTTCTTCTTCCAGACGGGCAACTTCCACTACATGTCCCACATTGAATGCAACCTCCTATTCCTTTATATCCGGCTTCCTTTAATTGATCAGCTAAATCATTATTTATTTGAGATATTACATTTGATTTGACTTTGCTCATTAACTTCCCTCTGTTATAATTTTATTTACAGTAAATCGATAAAATTTTTCCTCTCTATCAACTATTTTCATGAATCTTTTTATATGGATTAATGAAAAAAGAAATAATGAAAGTAAAAAAATATTTATCATCTAGAATTAAAACACATTCTGAATATAAAAGTTTTTGCTTTATTAAATGTTATATCTGACGAATTTAAACAATAGAAATAGTTCCAGTCTCAATTTGCAACAAGATCTTAAAAAAAAATTTATATTTGAAACTCAACCCTAAACTCCTCAGATTT
>JBHLNZ010000097.1:3912-10337 GCA_048941015.1 Promethearchaeota archaeon
AAACTAACAAAGTTTAATTTTTAAACTTCTTACTAATATTTGTTTTAAAATTAAACTAAACTCAATCCAATTGTTTAAATTATCCTAATTTAGGAATACTTAAATATAGACATTGTATTTTATAAATTGAACAATTATATAGGGTTAATGATTATTTCTATATAGATGGTTATATGATAGTCGAAGATAAATATGTAGTCTCAAATTATGAAGAAATGAATACATTAATCTCATTAGCTCCTTCTAATAAATTTATATTGTATCTTTTAAAGCAAAGAGGTCCCTTATCCCAGGGAGAAATAATAAATAAAACCCTATTACCCAAACGCACCGTGGCTTATGCTTTAAAAATTCTACAGGAAGAAAACTTTATAAGAAAAACCAAAAGTACTAAAGATAAACGAATAAGTATCTTCGAAATATTAATTTAAGAACTATCTAACCATTCTCTATTAAAATTAAAAATTGGAGTTGATTATATGACTCAAGACCAAAAATCTATTTTATATGTTCAAACAAGTGATGATCCAGAACGACAATACTCTCCATTAGTATTGGCTCAAACTGCTAAGGCTATGAATTTAAAAGCTACAGTTTATTATCTAGGCACGGGATTGAGAATTCTAAAGCCAGGGGAGTCAGAAAGAATAAAATTAGGTGGCTTTCCTAGTGTAAAAGAAATGATCGATAAAACTCTGGATGCAGGTATAGAAATTTTAGTATGTGAAGCATCAAAAAGAATGCTTGGTTGGGAAAAGGTAGAACTCATTCCTGGTGTAAAAATTGTTGGAGCGGCAACCTTAAATGATTTAGTTTTAGAAGCAGATGCTACAGAGTGGTTTTAAGAATCATTTTTCAAATTATAATTTGAAAAATATAAAGGATAAAAAAATTAGTGATTATTTTTTTTCCAAATCAATAATGAAATAATTCCAACGGATCCCAAAACAAGCGGATAAACAATTATTTCTAATAAAGAAGGATTTGCATTATATCCGAATAAGGCTCTAAGCAATGATCCTATAATTTCAAGCCATTGTGGAGTTAGTGGATTATTATCAGGAAAAGTGTCAGGTAAAATATGTTTTATGTTCCATACTTCTTCCATAATAGGATTGACTAGTCCCGCTTCGATGAATTCATGAAGTCCAAATGTAATCAATCCAGCAGCAAATAGAATTAGGATTATATTAGTTATTTTAAAGAATTTTGATAGATTAATTGATCTAATTCCATAAAAAATTACTAATCCTATCAATATTGAAATTCCCAATCCTAATATAGAACCCAAAATAACATTAAGTTGATTTAAAGATCCAATTGAAGTAGCACCAATTAAAAGTAAAACTAATTCAATTCCCTCTCGAATTATTATTATAAATGTTAGTATTGAAATCGAGAAGACTTTTTTAGTATTAATAGATCGTTCTACTTTTTCCTCAAGGTGTTTCTTCATTTTTGGGCCCTCTTTACTTATCCATATTACTAGTGTCAGAATAAAAATTCCAGAAATAATAAATGTAAAACCTTCAAAAATTTCTTCGAGTAGTCCAGTGAATCCTCCAAATATAGCCGAAAAGATAAAAGCAAAGATAACGCTGGATAATATACCAACACCAGCACCTAAATATACATATTTGTTATAAAGTCTCTGATTTGTTTTCTTTAAATATAATAAGATTATTATAGTTACTAAAACAGCTTCTATACCTTCTCTCAATGCTAAAAATAGGGGTATTGTTAATTCAATAAACGAAAGTTGAAAAATCGTATATCATTCTCCATACATATTAATTCTAAATATTTGATCTTAGTTAGAATTATAATAAATGAAATTTAAATATTAGGCTTATCTAATATAAGAAAAAATATTGTTCATTTAAACGTTGCTTATAATTAAAAAGCTGAATTAAATCGCTTTTTCTGAGATTTATAATATTAACTATAATTTTTTCATTATTTGGTAAAAATTTAGAAAAAATTTAGTATTATTCTTAAGAAAAATAACAAGCTTGTGCTTCTCCATATAAATCTACTTGAAGTGTAGATTCAGCGATGTTAAATTTCTTTGATAGATATTCATTTAATTTTAATATTATACTTTCTTTAGAATTTTCTTCAATATCATCATTTAAAACAATATGGGCAGAAAAAACAAGCATATCTGGAGTAATAGTCCAAAGATGGGAATGATACACCTCTAAAACTTCTTTGAAATTAATTTTTAAATCCTGTTCAATGATGTCTATATTTAATCCTTTAGGCGACATTTCAAGTAAGATTCTCACAGATTCCCTTAAAATGCCCCATGCCCAATATAAGATAAAAAGTGATATGATTATGCTAACTAAAGGATCTAGAAAGGTTAATTGCGTATAGAAAATGATGATAGACACAACAACTATAGCTATAGATGATGCGGCATCGGCAATCATATGATAGAAAACACTACGTACATTAAGACTTTTGTTACTAGTTCCCTGAAGTATCAAAATACTTGTAATATTAGTAGCAAGTCCAATTAAAGCTATTAAAAACATATAAAAACCGACAATTTCATGAGGATTCAAAAATCGATCCACTGCTTCAAAAACTATAATGCCAACAACTACAAGCAGAAATATTCCATTAATAAAAGCTGCTAATACTTCAGCACGATATAATCCGAATGTTTTATGGTGACATGGCGGTTTTCTAGCAATTATTATCGCTAGTAGACTTATTCCTATCGCAAAAGCATGAGTAAACATATGTCCAGCATCACTAATGAGAGCTATACTAAACGTGATAAGTCCTCCTATTATTTCTAAGAACATTACTGTAAGGGTGATTATTAAGGAAATAATCAATTTTTTTCTTTCTACAGAACGATATTCGAATAAATGAGAAGAAATTTTATCCTTATTTTCTATAATATTCACCTTTTTATTTCAGTTAAGTATAATCTTGAATTATCATTTAGTATTTCAATAGAGTTAAAATATTAGATACCATTAAAAAGTATCACTAATAAAATATTTAAGAAGTACCAATATCAAAAAAATGGTTGTCTTTACATTTGTTGTTTGTGCAGAACCGTATAAATTTGAAGCGATAGATACATTATTGAATTTAGCGAATTCAGTTTTACGTAGAGGTCATACTATTCTAGGAATTTTCTTCTATGGAAGTGGAGTTTATAACGTAAAAAGTGATATTAATGTGAGCTCATCAATGCGAAATCTTCCTAAAAGGCTTGAAGAATTCATAAAAAATAATGAATTAGAAGTTTCAGCATGTAGTACCTGGATTAACTTTACGGGTATGAAATCAGATGAGTTCATAAGTGGTGCTTGTCAAGTTGGTTTAGGGGGGCTTTCTGACTGGATGGCAAAATCGGATCGCGTTATTATATTTGGACCTGGAGGATAAAAAAATGGTGAAATCAGTTGTGATAATATGTGAAGATTCTCCTATTGGAAAGAATTCAAACGTTGAAGCTATTCGTATGGGAGCAGGAATTACAGTTATGGGAGATATTGAAAACTGCAACATCATTTTTATGGGAGATGCTGTTCACTTTTTAAGTAAACATATTAAACCTGAAGCATTAAATATGGATGATAATTCAAATATTTACAGAATGATGGAGCTGTCCGAAATAAACATTTTTGCGTTAGATAGCGCTTTAGAAATCGCAGGATTGGATCCATCAGATATTGTGAATTTTGAAAATGTAAAAATAGTTAGTTTAAAAGATGTGGCTCGAATGATATTAGAAGCGGATATAACATATAGGTATTAGTACTAATATAGATGGGATAAAGATATGGAACAAGAGAAAAATATTGTCTATTTATTTGGATTTAGCACAAGAAAAGAATTTTACTTAGAAAATATCTCAAAAGTAATTAAAGAACAACTAAAACTTGGAGCAAGCATCAAACTTGTTTTAATTCACGATGGAGTGATCGGCATTTCAAATCGTGGAAAAAAGTCTAATTTTCTGGAGTATTTATTAAGTTTACCCATTTTAGTTTTTGCTGTTAAGCCAGATTTGATTGCTCGAGGCATAAATATCGATAATATTGATAAAAAAGTTAATGCTCTTAATTATGATGAACTTATTGATATTTTAGCTGAAACGCCACATATCGTGTCTTGGATGTAAAAATTTTTTAATTCAAGATACTCCCCCTTTTTATTTAGAATCTTCTTATTAATTCATATAATTTAATTCGAATCCATTTTTTGAAAATAAAAATGAAGATAATTAACTTAGAAGAGAAATATAACCATCTTTATTTTATGTGTCTTGAAGATTGGTCTGATGAAATGAAAGAAGCAGGAGATCATAAAGAAAAATGGTATCACAAAATTAAAGATAAAGGATTAAGTGTCAAACTTGCGCTTGATGATAATGAAAATGTTGTTGGTATGATCCAGTACATTCCTATTAAATACTCAATGGCTCAAGGAAATGATCTTTACTATATCAATTGCGTTTGGGTTCATGGTTATGATGAAGGGGTAGGAAACTTTCAAAAAAGAGGTATAGGTAAAGCTTTATTAAAAGCTGCTGAGGATGATGTGAAATACAAAGGAGCTAAAGGAATAGTTGCGTGGGGGATTTCCCTACCTTTCTGGATGAAAGCTTCTTGGTTTAAGAAGCAAGGATATGTTAAAGTTGATAAAAATAGTATAGCTCAATTACTATGGAAACCATTTAGAGACGATGCTGTTCCTCCTAAATGGATAAAGCGAAAAAAGACTCCAGAAAAAAAACCTGGTAAAGTAACTGTTACTTCATTTATTAATGGTTGGTGTCCTGCACAAAATATCGTATATGAGAGGGCAAAAAGAGCTACTTTAGCGTTTGGTGATAAGGTTATCTTTCAAGAGGTTGATACTTTTAATCGAGATACCTTTTTAGAATGGGGGATAGGTGATGCATTATTCATTGATGGGAAAGAAATTAGAACAGGTCCGCCCCCTTCTTATGAAAAAATTAAAAAAAAAATAGAAAAGAGAGTTAAAAAATTAAAATAAAATCTTTTTTTTCATTTTAATATGGATCTTGCTTCATAAACGAATAAGGCTCAAATACATCTTTCTCCGTTTCTGCTACTACTTCTCCTGGTTGCATTTGACTGTCAGTTTTAATATAAAGACCACCAAGGATTCTTACTATTTCAATATCACTCCATGGATCCATTTCAGAAGATTTTAAATTAATCTCAACTTCTCCCATTTTAAACTCTTTTGCTTGCATTGTTATTTCTTCTCTAATGAGACGAGGATTGTAATCAAATCCTTCATATAGAGGGGATCTAAAAAATTTAAAGTTATAGGTAGTACTTCCAGGATTGTTAGGATCTAAACCAAGATCTAATAAAATTTTCAATGCATCTTTAGCGTTTGTTTTATTGTTGAGAGTTGCTTTTGCTCCAAAGTATCTTATACCATGGCGTTCTACCCACCCCTCGACTATATCTCCATCTCTTTTTAAAAAGAGTTTTGACATTTTTTTTGGATAACCGAATACTTCACGTCCTCCAATCATAGCCATATCATTATCAACTGGCATTGCTAGGCAATATGATCCAATAATCCCGTCGTATTCTGCAAACAAAAAAAGGGCTGACTCTTTATATACTACTCCAAAATTAGTTTTAGGATAGTTTGCTACGAAAGCTTGAACCACAGGATGTTTAACTGGCTTAAGGGGAGGGGGAAGCATTTTTTTAACAATTTCTGGTTTTGTCTCCCAGAATACTACGAAAAATTCAGCATCATAAAAATTAAAAGATTCTCTTTTTAATTTCATTAATTCCTCTGGTGTTTTTACAAATCCCATAAAAAATCATCACTTAAATTATAAAAATGGATTATGTGAATATGTTATTTTTCACCTTATAAATCTTTATTAATTCATAGATTCTATTTAATTATTAATATAAAGAAATAAAGGTGCTAGATATGTCCAAAACACGGGATGCTTATAAAGAAATCGAAAGTGTTATTGGATCAGAATTTATTACTGATAAAGATTTCATGAAGGCTGCTTATTCTCGAAATGTTGATCCTGCGTTTCCTGATCGATGGGCAGATATGATTGTAAGACCTGAATCTACTCAGGAAATTTCTGAAATTGTAAAAATTGCTAATAAATATAAGATCCATATGGTTCCTAGGGGTGGTGGTGCTGACTTAGTCGGAGGATCAGTATCTAAAGGTGGAATACTTTTGGATCTTACCCGAATGAATAAGATAATTGAAATTAATGAACATGATTTCTATTGTGAAGTGGAATGTGGAATTACGTGGGGTAATTTGGTTTCTCAATTACAATCAAAAGGTTTAACCACTGGAGTCCTTGGTCCAGGAAGTGGTTTTTCAGCAACAATAGGAGGAGGTCTTTCAAATAGTACAGCGGGTTTTGGATC
>JBHLNZ010000098.1:0-10135 GCA_048941015.1 Promethearchaeota archaeon
AATTTAGGACCCATCTGGAAAATATCCTTCATTGCATAATATCTTTCACTTTGATTAGTAAATTCCAATGCCTCTTCTGAGTTCATAGAAACAATATCAGATTTTGATATGAGAATTTTTGCCCATTTTGGATTATGTTTGATAATTGACATGCTTGGGGCGGCTAAAACTAATCCTCCATTATCTTTTGTTAAATTTATTGCTTTTTCAAGTGATTTACAACCACTTTCAGAAGTTAGGGATGACCAAGCGAATGCTTTTATTCCTTCAAAAAGTTCTTCATTTACATTCTCTGGTTTAAGTAAATTATTAGCTCCCTTATAAGCAAGGATACTTCTATCTTTTCCCCATTCAGTTTTCAAAATTAAAGAGAAAGCTGTACAATCTTTATCAGTCTGTATAATATTTGATATATCAACTCCTCTCTTTTTTAAGTCATCTAAGCAGATTTGTGCAGAAAAATCTCTTCCTAAAATTCCAATATAAGTGGATTTTAAGCCTAACATTGCACAATTTGATGCAATATTTGCACCTGAACCTCCTGGTATGAATCTGAGATCCTCCACGTTTAATTTCCTACTATATTCAATTGCTGTATATTTTTTCACAATATCTTTATCAAATAGCTCAAATCTCAGAATATCTTTAACTTGAATGATGCAATCGAGTGTACAGCTCCCAATAGTTATAAGATCTAATACCATAATCATTACCTAAAATATTAACTTGAACTTTAAAATTTAATTAAAAATAGAGTTTAGAATATAATAATTTTATGTAGAGAGAAAGAAAATAATTAAAAATCAAATTATAAAATTACATTATTAATTAAGGGGAGAATTTATAGATTAAAAAAAGCATTTATATAAATTTTAAATGTCTATAATTTTTAAAGAAAAAACAAATTTAACGTGATTATCATTAAAGATAAGTTCCAATTAGTAGGTACTAAGATAGCTGAGTTTGAATTACCAAATTCACGAGGAGAAACAATCAATATCAGAGAGTTTGAAAACAAAAAAAATGTAATTATAATATTATTTAGGGATATTCATTGACCTTATTGTAGATGGCACGCAGCAGAATTAAGAAAAGGACTTGAAAAGTTTGAAGAATTGGATGGATACTTATATCCAATTTTAGCGGATAATGAAAAAAATGCTCAAAAAATGGAACAAAAATATGCCCGAAAATATGCTATATTTTATGATCAATCAAAAAAAGTACCAGAACTCCTAAAGCAACAAGTTAAACTATTTAAAGGGGGTAGAATGCCGGGGTTATTAATCATTGACAAGCAAGGAATAATACGATATGCCTATTATAGTGATAGCATGAAAGATTTACCTAGAAATGAGGAATTACTAAGTGAATTGAAAAAAATAAATAAATTATGATTTGGAATGGATATAAAGGAAAAAATTATGATATTATATTCATATAAGTTAGCCAAACTTCACCAAATCAACTAAAATCTTCAAAATCTTTTTTGAGATTTCTCTTATTTTTTCCTTTTTTGATTAGAATACCTATTAAAACAGGTAGTCCAATATATAAAAGAGGAATTATGAATATCGCATATCTTCCAAAATTAATATAACTATAATAAATGTGGACACTATTCACTAAAATTGACTCATTTTCCCATTCCCATACATAACTTCTCCCATTTTCAATCTCCAAAATTGAACAATCACAATTAGAAGAATAGGGATCGCACTCTGAATAAGATTTAGGAAGCTTTCCATACACGTTGAATTGAACCTTTTCGGTGATTGTTCCATTCCACGCGCGAGATGTTCCTACATCATAATAAATGTGGATTCCATCTGCAGAACCTACATACCCAATATAAGAAAAAAAACTACATTCGATATCAATAGTATCATTTTCAGGGAAAGTTGCATTGATAACAGCAAAATTCCTAATGCTCGAACCCCATCCATAAAAAGAGTGATCTAAATACGGTTCCCATGGACTTTCACCTATATTATATTCGATAAAATTTAATGTGCTAGCATTTCCATCTACCTTTATCAAACAAGTGGATTCCAAATTTTCAAAATCAGGTGAAAAAGGCGCAACAAGTGAGATATTCTGGGATTCACCAGGATTATAAATAGTATAGGTCCCATTAAAACTAATATCAATTTTATTCGCAAAAAGTTTAGGATGATTAACCTGAAAATTAACATTAGCGTTAGTCATTATTAATGAACAATTTTCTACAGGGAGAAAATTTCCAGTGCCAGAAGAATAAATAGCAGCAATATCTGCTTTTGAGTCAGTTATATATTTAGGAAACATTAATATAGCTATAAACAAGATATAAATCAGAATTTTAATTTGTATTTTTTTCAAAAGAAATCCTCTGATCTCAAATCAAGATATATTTTATAGGAAAATCTATCTGAATATAATGTAAGATATTTCAATATTAAATGTTATTCCACAAAAAATAGATATTAAAAAAGAGACTTTAAAAAAATCTAATATATATTAATCGCGAGACTTTAGTTTGTTTAATTCTTCTTCTAACTCTTTAACTTTGCCATCTGGTTCGACTGTAGGTAATGCTCCACCCATTTCAACTTGTATTTCAGCATCAATCTCACCTAACACCTCTTTTACATCACCATCTGTTACCGTCGTATCAACCATCATGTCACCAATACCATCTGTCGTAATTTCTTCTGTAACAGCGAAATCTTCCATATCAATTCCGATTTGAGTCATTAAATCAGTAAGCTGTGGTATTGATAACTGATTTTTTAAAGCACCTAAACTCGTTGCGATTCCATGCATAATTTCTGCAACATCTTTAACAGCGGTAGCTTGTTCTAATTTGAAAACCATTCCTTCTAGATTTGTGCGGAAATGATCAATTGCTCGTGCCTGCTTTTTAACCTGGAGATAATTTCGAGCGTGAAATGCTGATCCATCCATATCACCAGCTTTTCGAAGGTTCACTGCTTTATCTCGGGCAACTTTAGCAGTCATTTCCATCTTTTTAGTTTGCCTCATTAATCTTTTATTAAATACTTTTAATTTTACTGTTGCAGAGCGAACAGAATCGGTTTTTTTTCCACCAGAGAGCCATTTACTTATATCTTTAAGGAAACCCATCTTATATCAATTATTATAATATTTTTATATAATAAGAATAAATTCGAGATTATATAATTTTTTGTAGACCAATAGTTATCATCATTTTAAGGGAAAATTTGATATAGGTTTTAGTATTAATTATTAAAACAAATATCGAACTAGATTACGTATAAATATTAGAAATATTATAAAATAAATAATAAACTCTGAAAGGTATAAATTTTATGTCTAGTGTTGATAGTAAGTTGTACCAATATGCGGTGAAAGAAGCTCAAACTGCTGTCGCTTTAGATGAACAAGGTAAGTATAGGCAAGCGATAAATAAGTACCAAAGAGCCGCAGATATTTTGTTGCAATTTATGAAATATAATAAAAATCCTCAAATGCGAATGCTTTGCCAGGAAAAAGTTGAAACCTTCGTAGAGCGTGTGAAAGTTTTAAAAGCTCACTTAGGTGGACCAAGAATAAGGAGAGCTGCCCCACCACCAAGTTCAGGTGAACCAAAAGAAAATTCTGCTTCCGGAAGTGAGGGAACTTATTCTGCTGATGAACAAGAGATAATCGATTCAATTTCTGGTACTATATTAACAGAATCACCTAATGTAAATTGGGAAGATATCGCTGGTTTAGAAGATTGTAAACAAGCAGTACGCGAGGCAATTGTATTACCAATGGTAAAACCACAATTATTTACTGGTGCCAGAAAACCTTGGTCAGGAATCTTATTATTTGGTCCTCCTGGGTGTGGTAAAACTTTATTGGCAAAAGCTGCTGCTACTGAATGTGGAGCTACATTTTTTAATGTATCATCAGCAGATCTTTTAAGCAAATGGTTAGGAGAAAGTGAAAAATTAATTAGCTCTCTCTTCAAAGTAGCAAGAATAAAAGCTCCCAGTCTTATATTCATGGATGAGATTGACTCTGTTACAACAACAAGAGGAAGTGGTCATGAGGGAGGAGGAGAGAGAAGAGTAAAAACTCAACTTTTACAAGAAATTCAAGGAGTGAAATCGACACATGATAAACCTTTATTAGTTCTAGGTGCTACAAATCGTCCATGGGACATTGATACTGCGATGTTAAGTAGGTTTGAGAAAAAAGTATATGTTCCTCTCCCTGATATGCCTGCTCGAGCCGGAATCTTTAAAATTCATACTGAAGGAATTAATTCCGCACTAACTGATGAAGATTTCATTGAATTAGCGGTACGTTCTGAAGGATATTCTGGTCGTGATATCTCTAACGTTTGTCGGGAAGTCATTATGCTCCCAATAAGAGAATTAGATATGGGAGGTTTATTAGAAGATTCTGGACAAGAAGTGAAAGTAAGAGATATTAATTTAAAAGATTTCATTAAAACAATTAAAAAAGTTAAACCTATGACAACTGGTAAAGAACTTCAAAGATATCAAGATTGGGCAGCAGAATATGGAGAATTTTGATCTAAGAGAGTTATGATTTAAGATGGAAAGGCAGAAAGAAAAAACAGCGGAAATTCCTGAGGAAGTTAAAGAAAAAGCTGAAAAAGAATTAGAGGAACTAAGAAAGGAGTTAGCAAGATTAAAAGAATTAAAGCAGTTAAAAGAACAAGAAAAACAAAATTCTATTCAAGAAACGGAGGTTACACATGAAATTATTGAAGATGAAACGATTGAGAAAACACCAACGAAGGAGATCGAAGAGCGTTTAGATAAAATTGAAGATTTCTTAACTTCGAAAATGGGGATAATTGATCAAAAGGTTTACGAGCAAAATGCCGCTGAAATTGAAAAGGAACTTCAATTAATCGAAATGGAAATCGTAGGAGAAAAAGGAGTTGTTGCTAAAGAAATATCAACCTATGAATTAGTGATAAATGATTATCCTTGGCTTGAAGAAAAGAGATATGTTTTCATGTATTCTATTCCTAATAGAAAAATGAATCTAAAAGATTACGAATCTTGGAAGAATGAGTGGTCAAAGGTATTATTCGATTATGCTAGATATGCGATCCTCCATATTTTGTATCTAAGAAAATTAGAATCAGAAAAACCCTTTTCTAAATTTGAAGATCGTAATAAAGCTTTAAAAGAGATAGCTCAAGAATTAGTTGATAAAAAACAAGCTGAATGGCTATCGAAAAGTAAAGAAAAATTAAGAGTTTATTGGAAAAGTATTGATAACTGGGCTGAAGAAATATATAAATGGGCCATGGAGATTTCTCCATTAGAACCAATTCTAATATTTGAGATAAGAGAATCAAATAAAGAATTTAGTAATCTTCCTCATGAAGATTTGATAAGAATTTTTAAAATTCTTGAAAAAGATCAACGAGGAAAAATAATTCAATTAGATAATGGTCAACTTTCTTTTAAATTAAAAATAGAATAAGATTTACAAAGAAGGAAAATACCACTGTTTTCCTTTAATTATTGATTCCGTAAATTTCGCAACTCCTGTCTCTTCCAGTGATTTTAGTGTTTTTAATGCACGATCTTGAGACCAACTTAAGGCAACACATACATCTTCAACAGAAACATATCCTTTTTCCTTCGCAACTCCTATTATTTTTACTTGATCACTAGTATATTGAATTGGAAAAAATCTTATCATTATAGTACCTGTATCTAATTCAATTAAGTCATCGATAACTTTATTCTTTTTAAGTATTTTTAGCGCCTTTAATAAATCCTTCAATTCTACATTTCCTTTTAAAATACCCGTATGAATAAGGTCAAAAACCCCAGTAATAGGTAATAATCCAACCCCAATTTCATCTTTCTGCATTAAAACTCGTTGATATGCAAGCATACCTAATTTTTCATGATCAATTTTAGAGAACTTTTTTAAAACATCTTGTTCAGTAATTTGTTCTGTTATAATTTTTGATGAAGGAATATTATATTTTTTTTGTAGTTCCTTTATTTCATCTTTAAGTTCAGGAGTTAATGCTAATATTACACCATGTCTCTTTGCTAACTCATTCAATCTTTCTTTAGTAAATTTCTCGGTTGCTGCTTTTGCCTGAATATCCTTGAGTTTTAATTCTGCAGCTTTCTTTTTCATTGCTTCTCTTAAATCAATTTCATCTTCTATCTTTCGAATGCCCATTTTTAGATGACATTTATTTTTATAACTTCTTATATTGATTAATAATATTAAAACTTCTTAATTCTTTTTATTTCAATTGATAATGGATACAACAAAAAATTTTAGAAAAATAAATGAAAGGGAGAAAAAAATAATTTTTGAGACATTGAGAAATATTTCGTATGAATTGCTCTCAAGTTTCAAAGAATTCGAATCAAATCTATATATTTCTGTAAATGAGTCAATCTCACATAATAAATTTCCCAGAATATACTTAATTTTAGATGATTTTAAAGAATTTCTTAAGATTCCTAACATTAGAAACAATATCTGTTCAGGAGGACTATATGTAGGTTATATCAAAAAAGGAAAGTTCCTGATAAGTATAGAAAGTGTAGAGTTTCTATATAGACATGACAAATTTTTAGAATTTCATCGTATTTTTGTAAATGAAATGGGCGAAAGATCGATTCTTTACGGGAATGATATTATAATGAGTATGATCTTAAACAGCCCCTCAAGTTTCAATAAAAATGATCTAATATTAATATTTAATGATAAGGATGAGATTTTAGCACTTGCTAAGGCTCAAGTCAATTTTAAAGATATTCAGAACCTAAAACCAAAAAGTAAAATTGCCTCTAATTTAGTTGATAAAGGTTATTATTTAAGACAAAAACAATAATTTAAAAAAAAAATTAATAATATTAATAATTTTAAGTTCTTTTGCGTTGTTTTCTATAATATATTATTACTATTGCTGTAACCGAGAGCAATATTATCGGTATAATCTCCATAATAGGATATCCGGGGATATCTGGTAATTCTTGAGGTATCTCTGGTAATACTATGACAGTATATTCGTATTCATATCCAGTAACATCATATTTTGTTGTATTCCTCCCTTGTAAATCATATGCGATTATATACCAGATTACTGTAGTATTAAATGGTTGTGCTGGAAGTGAAGTTTCGTAAGTCCCTGGGTTACCAGGTTGCTCTGTGAGATATGCATAACCCCATGTGCTACCATTATTAGTCGAATATCTTACATACGCTTCTTGAATTCCACCTTCATCAGCAATTTCAACTGTGATAATTGGTTCGTCATTTGGACAGCATCCAACTCCATCATTATTAGAATCTAAATCGATAGTTGGAAATTCAATTTCTGGTGGAACATAGTCATAAGTATTATGCTCAAGTGGTTGTGAAGTTTCACAGAAAAAGGGTATAGTCTCAAAAATATATGTGCCAAATTTTTGATCTATACCAACCCATTGAGTAATATTATCTGTAGCTTCATCATCAAATATGTTAAAACTAACTTCATAAATGTTAGTTGTTCCTACTTCCGCATAATTTTTAAATCCAAAACTAAGTTCCCATTCTGTTTCTACAATTTCTAGTTCTAGAGCTGTGGTGCTACTTATTTCGATCGAATGAGAAAAGGTCCTTGTAAAGGTAGTTTCAATTTCAAATGACTCTTCTACAGGGATACCAGAGTCAACTGAAAGTGGTCGATCCCAGGTAACATCAGCATACCCATTATGTACTGGATTTTGAGCACGCCATTCTTCGGGTGCATTGATATCTGTCTTAAATACTTCTGCATCTCTAATTATGCCATAAAATAAGTGTGGTTCTTCGTAGACAAATTTATCAGTAGCGTTTGAATAAACTCTCTGCTTTGCTTTAAGCTCCCATTTAATTATCCAAGCTTCGCCCCAGTATACATCTCCATAACCTGGACCTATATAATCGGGATTATCAGAAATTGTATTTGAGCTAAAACTTGAGGATTCTGTTATTTCATACCTAAAGTCGAATCCAAATTCAGTAGTGTCTTTATAACCTAAGCTGGTCGAAGCGCCTCCACCAATACCAAACAGTTCAAAATCAGCGCCTATTTTTACGTCAATACCAAGACTAGTTGAAATTTCAGCTCCAACACCCAGGGAAAAAACCGTTGTTTCAGCAAAACTGGAATAGCTGTGATCTCCATTAGGATCATGCAAAATTAGGTAAAGCTGATCGCCTATGAGTGTAGAGTTTGACTCAAGTAAACTATCTACTTCTACTAATATTTTAATAAATGTAAAATCACGCGAATCACTTACTATTGGAGTAGGATTACTTTCTTCAAAGCCATAAAGAGTACATGTCACATTTCCATTATATTGTTCACCCCATACTAAGGTTGTAGAGTTTTGGCCCATAACGCTACCCATATCTGTGCCATTTATGTCTAAGGTAACATCATATAACTCAACGTAATCATATGTGAAATTGAAAATAGTTTGGTCTTTCCCAAAGATATAAGCAGCTCCTTCAGCAGGAGTTAGCCACTCGATATAAGGTTGATCTCTTGGTACTCCAGACACCTCTGTAGAGTTATCACTTTCACCTGCAAGATTTTCAGCACGAATTATATAATAATATCTTGTTCCAGCCACAATAGCAGTGTCATTATATTCATTAATGATAGGAGAACCTACTAATGTTTTACTACCATTCTCAACTAATCCTCTGTAAACATTGTATTGTATAATTGGTACTCCATGATCATTTGGAATATCCCATGTTAGAAAATTATGAAGATATCCTTGATCTATTTGAACGTTAGAAGGTTCGTCAGGTGTTGAAAGGTATAGTCTTACTTGGTCAACCATAACACGATAATCCGTCCAGGGTTGGATATTGTAAAAATCAATTTGAGCGAATCTTACACTTAAAACATCTCCAGCACTGAAAAAGTCATCAGCATCTGTATCAACGATTATTGTATGCATTCCAATCGCACTAATAACTTTCCTTTTTTCCCATTTACTGCCACTATAGTTATATAAGTAAACATCTAAAGCACCAAAAGTTTCAGCAATATCCATTTTTAAGGAAAATTGATCTATTGTCCCTAAACCATACGATCCGTAATCTAATGCATAATAGAAATCGATATCATATTTATAATAGAAATATTGAATATCAATGGCATCAACATTTAACCATGCTATAGTTAGAACAGGCTCCCAGCAATACATCGAAATGGCTAAAGCATTAATACAGGCTCCATTCTTAACATTGTCAAATATAACCCCTGAATCAATATTAATGTAACCAGAATAGTATTGACCATTAACTGGAGTTCCAGCAACTATATATGCAGTACTATTACCAGTAGTATCATAATAGGTCAGCGCAAGATTACTTGCCTGATCTAAAATATTTGGCCACCACCCAGCTTCAGCCATAACTCTATAATATATGCGAATCAAGTAAATATGGGGATGTATTGCAGCCTCAAAATTATCATAAGAACCCCAAATTAACCATATCCAATTCGCGGGGACATAATATGTATAATCAGCTTCAAGAAAGAGGTTATAATTATCCGCATTCTTCAAAGCATCATCGATAAGTGAAGTATCGCCAACCACTCTTGGGAACGCTGTTCCCCATAGTAATCCTCTTCCCCCTAATATACTATTTGCAAATTCTTTGGTAAGAGAAGTACTTGTTCCAATCCCAAAATCAGTTGAATCTACATCACCATCGTCATCTTGTATTTTATCTGCACCCCATGGATATCCAGTAGTTTGAGAACCAACAGTTATGGTTTTAGTAGCAGTATCAAATGTAGGTGCCGATGTCAATGGAGCACTAATCATCTCTTTAGTAAGCTTTGGGTTATTTAATACTTGTAAGTATGATACCAATTTGTTAGAAACAAACACAGCGCTTATTAGCATTGTAAACAAAAGAACGGATAGAATAATCCCAGACTTATTCTTTACTATTTTTTTTACATTGGATTTCATTTTTCTCTCCCAGAGAGAAGTATTTTTTTATTAGAATTTTTCCATTACTCTTTAATTAAATTTAAAAATTAAGAGTCATAAAAAAATAGACTAAATTGTAATATAAGATCATAAGGACTAAATTTTTACAAAGAAGAATT
>JBHLNZ010000099.1:0-10006 GCA_048941015.1 Promethearchaeota archaeon
TCTCTAATTGCTAACATTGCTGCCTCCTTACATAATGCTTTAATATCAGCACCAACAAATCCATGAGTTTTTTCTGCAATCAATTCTAGATCAATTTCCTTTTCTAATGGCATCCCTCTTGTATGAATCAATAGAATTTCATATCTTCCATTCATACTGGGTACTTTTATTTCAATTTCTCGATCAAATCTACCAGGTCTTCTTAATGCTATGTCAACATTATTAATTTTATTAGTAGCTCCTATAATTATAACTTCTCCTCTCCCCTCTAATCCATCCATAAGTGAAAGTAATTGGGCTACTACTCTTGATTCAACTTGATTTTTTCCCTCCTCTCTCTTGGGGGCAATAGAATCTAATTCATCGAGAAATATAATCGATGGAGCTTTTTCTTTAGCTTCTTCGAAAATATTTCTTAAGTTTTCCTCACTTTGCCCAAAAAATTTGCTCATTATTTCTGGACCACTCACAGTTATAAAATGTGCATCAGTTTCAAATGCTACAGCTTTTGCAAGTAATGTCTTTCCTGTGCCAGGTGGACCATGAAAAAGGACACCTTTAGGAGGTTGAATTCCAATTCTTTCGAATAATTCAGGATGACGAATTGGTAATTCAATTATTTCTCGAATCTTTTGAATTGAGTCTTCAAGTCCCCCAATGTCTTCATAAGTTATTCTATCACGTATTTTCTGGAGTTTAGCTTCATAATCTGTAATCTGTTCATATTTGATTTTAGGTTTTTTGTGTTCAATGTCGATTGAAGTTTTCTCAGTGAATTTAATTTTGCTATCAAGGGCAATTTTAACCGCATTAGTAGAAGGGATATAATCAATTACGACAAGATCAATTCTATGTCCCATAGCATAAAAACTCAGATTATCACCTTTAGTAATTACTCTCTTTTCTAGCTTTCTAGCTAATACCTGGGGATCTCTTGGGATTAGAGAATCATTTAAACCCGTTAGAGTAACACTTTCTGCTAAACTAGCTTCGATACTTCTTATTTCCACTAAATCATCGATAGAAGCATTTAAATTTCTTCTTAGGCTCGGATCTAATCTTATAATCCCTTTTCCTTTATCTTCTTCTTTACTTGTAGACAATAAAGCTACAGTTGTTTTTCTTGCTAATGGATGGTTAATTTCAATGACATCACCTATTTTAAAATTTAGTTTGCTAATTAAATCAGGATCGATTCTTACAATGCCTCTACCAGCATCTTCTTTAAAGGCATCCTTTATTCTTACTTTACTCTCGATATTATTTATATTAGAAATGCCATCCATATTTTTCCCCCTAATTCAATTTAATATGAATCTATGAAAAATTTATTCTTAATTACTTTTTAAGTAAGTTTTTGGCAACTTCGAAAGCATATTTATAATCGAATATTTTTAACCCCTTTGTATTAGCTGCTTCTTTAAGTATTTGAGCTTCTGAATCAGCTTTAAGTTTACCAAGAGCTAATGCCCCTATTGCAAAAATTCCAGGAAAAATCTCTTCATTCTTATACTTTGGTTTTATTCCTTCAATTCCATATGGAGGTACTAAATTTATATCAACAATTATTTTTTTTCCTTTTAATTTTTTAATAGATTCTTCTGATAAAATCTCTACTCCCGCTGCGGCTAAACACCAAATTATGTCAGCATCCTTACAAATATTTAACCTCTGTTCAGGATAAGGAGCAAAAATTCCTTTAATTTCGTTCGAATCTTGTTTAGCCTCATCACTTAATTCTTTTGCTAGATTACTAATAAATTTTTCATTTGATTTATCCCATGTTTCCACAATATAAGCTTTACAATGGTTTTTTGATGCTAGGACGGCTGCAATCCTTGCAACAGGCCCTGCTCCAAATATAACTACTTTTTTTCCTTCAATATTTGTAATATCATGCTTTTTGTTTAAAATGTCAATAGTCATTGCCACAACAGCAGAAGCAGTAGTATGAGATCCTCTGGGATCGATTATCACTGGACATTCGAAAGGCGGTATTAATGATTTAATTACTTCTTTCGCAATTTTTTCTCCTTCATTAACATTTGATCCTCCTATGAAAAAAGTTGTGGGTGCATTTGGTTTACGTGAAAATATTGCATCTTGAACTAGTTTTGGGACATACTGAGCACTCATTTTGCTAACTGGGACTACAATGTCAAAACCTGCATCATATGCCATATTAATATCAAATGGTGAAGCATTCTCATCTGTATCGAAAAAGTAGCAGATCTTATCCGTTGTATCTTTTTTTTTTATTATAATTGGTGAAAGTTCAATAATTGATTTTTTACCAAGTATGTTTTCAATTATTGTTTCTGTCTTATTATTTTGGACCATTTCTTATCTCACTTCCTTATTTTTTATAATTTTATAAATAAAATTTATTTAATTGTATCAATTTCAACCTCTTTTTCTAATTCCTCGGTTTTGATAACCCTTTTAATTTTTACTTGTTCAGTTTCAACTCCAAGTTCTTCAGCTAATTTTTCAAGACCATCAAAATGTCTTAAATCGCAAATAAATAGTGCTTTTAATTTTTTACCTTCTGCATTTTTAGCGAGATTCAAAATATTCATCATCATCCACGCTTCTCTTATTTTATATCTGACTTCATCTTCTTGAGAATTATAATCTTTTTGTAAATATTCTTTCCATAAGATTAATCGTTGAAAAAGTTCGTCATCCTTGGGAATATGACCATTTTTTTCAACTATTCCTTTTATACGATCTTCCAATTTTTGCAACATAGTTCTATGTTCATCTAAAGCCGCTGAAAGATAATATTCTGCATTTTCTGAAATATCCGCATGTTTGAAAGGAATCCCCTTCTGATCGAAAAGCTTTTTTATTGGATCATTTGAATTATAAGGCCAGTAATTTGGTTTTTCTTCTAAAGCAAGATTTGGTTTATATCTCTCTATAATTGTGTCAATTAGTTCTAAATATTCTTTTGAAATTAGAAGTAGGTTCCATACCAAATCTTCCTTTTTTTCTTGGGGTATTTCAAACCACCAATCAATTGAAAATTCACTTTCGATCATTATTAATTTTAAAATTTTTTCTTTTAATGGTTTTAATTCTAAAACTTCAGGCATTTTTATTTTCCCCTCATTAAATTATTTAAAATATTATATTTTGAACAGTGTGTTTTTTATTATAAGATATGACTTTTACCCCTAAGTCTCTCAAGTTCTCAGTAACTTGAGGACAAATATCTTCACATATATCTTCCTGAATAAAGTGTATAAAAGATATTGTTTCAGTATAAATTTTACAATTACGCGCTAAATCTAACATTTTTTTAACAATCCATTGTGGTCTCAATTTTAAACTCAAAAATATCTCTTTTTCTTGAATTTCTTCTGCTAGCATGTCAATCCAATTGCGTAATGAAATCATCTTATATGATTCTTTATCATCTTCCTTCTCATACTCTTCATATAATTCATTCAATAATTCTTGTTTGTCTAAAATCTCTTCATATAAATAGCCCATTGCAAATTCTGGAATATCTACTTGATAATAAGGAATTTTAAGTTCATCTAATAACTGTGCAAATGATGTTTTACTAAATTCATTCAAATTTACCTGAAAATCTACGGTCACAAAATTGATATTCTTTCTTTTTAAAAACTCCTTCAATTTTGGGATATCAGGGTTCTGAAAGTATTTAATATTTTCTTTTGAAGTCATATATGAGACAATTCTCTTATTTTTTATTGGCTTTAATTCCAATACTTCCATTCTTTTTTACACCTCTCTGCCTTCTATTTTTAAATTGATTTTATTTACCTGAGTAAAAGATCAAATAGCCAAAATATAAAGAATTTGACAAGAAAATTTTTGGAAAAATTGATAATAATTATTGTCTTTTTCTAGATCTCAACTAATTATATTATTATACTGAAATTGAACATCTAATTACTGACCATGTAAATTGAGTGATCGAAAATAGACAAGATTTATATAATCGTACAATAATATTTATCATGAAGAAAAAAAAAATTGTCAAAAATTAACTTTTAACAAATAAAATATTAATTAGAAAAAAGGAAGGTTTGAATAAAATTGGATGTATATTCAATCTTGTCTCATCCTTTTAGAAGAAAAATTTTACTTATACTTGAAAAAGAAGGGTATATCCCTTACACTGATTTAATGGAAAAGCTTGGACTTGATGCAACTGGTCAATTAAATTTTCACTTAAAAAAACTGGGCACCTTAATAAGCAAAGACAAAAAATCCTATTATTTAACCGAAGATGGTAAAATTATTTTAAGATTAATGAATCTAAATAAACGTATTTTATCAGGGGAAAAAATTGAATACCTAGATAAAAAAGGAAGTGAAATAAATAGGATAGGCGTAATAATCTGTAATTGTAACACTGAAATTTCAAATGTTATTAATATAAATGCCCTTCAAAATTATATTGAAAAAATAAATAATGTAGTTTCTGTTAAAATTTTTAATAATTTATGTTTAGAACGCAATTTTGAAAAAATCACAAATTGGATTAAAGAAAATTTTTTAAATAAAATAGTAATCGCAGCATGCTCTCCAAAAACTCATCAACATATCTTTGAAAGAATTTTTCAAGATGCAATTGATCGTGTAAATATTGAAATTGCTAATTTAAGAGAACAATGTTGTTGGGTTCATAATTTTAGTGAAAAGCAATATGATCCCCTCTTTACCTTAAAGAAAGCACAGTTATTAATTGAAGCTGCTGTAGAAAGAGTAGCTCTTCAAAAAGAAATTAAAGTTAAAACAGTTGAAGTTGAAAAAAGCTGTGCAATATTGGGAGGGGGAATTGCTGGAATGTCGTTGGCTTTAAACTTGTCAAGAACGGGAATAAAAGTCTATCTTATAGAAAAGTCCCCTACTCTAGGGGGAAAAGTCGCACGTTGGCATAGGATTTCAGATATGGGTGATTGTTCTATTTGCTTTATTTCAGAATTAATTGGAGAGATTGCTAAAGAAAAAAATATTGAAATTTTAACTAATACTGAAATTGAGAATGTTTCAGGAGAAGTAGGAAATTTTGTTATTGATTTAAATAAAAAACCTCGTTATATCGATGAAAAAAAGTGTACTGGTTGTAAACAATGTATTGATATATGTGGTAAAGAAAAAGTTAATCAATTTGAATTTAATTTGAATAGAAGAAAAGTAATATATCTCCCTTTCCAAAATGCTTATCCTTATATTCCTTTAATTGATGAAAATGACGTCAATAATTGCCTTAATTGTAGAATTTGTGAGCGTGCATGTATTAATCAAGCAATAGATTTAACTCAAAAACCTGAAAATATAAAAATAAAAGTTGGAGCAAAGGTAATCGCAATTGGTGCCGATCTTTATCCTGACTTAGATGAATATCAATATAATCCTCAAAACAATATAATTACTTCTGCTGAATTTGAAAGAATTTTATCCTCGGATGGAATTACTGAAGGAAAGCTAATTAGACTTTCAGATGGAAAAGTAGTTAAAACTGTATCTATAATACAAGAAGTAGGCTCTAATAGTTATCAATGCGAGTACATGGACTTATTAGCCAAAAAGTACATTAATGAAATAAAGATAAAAAATCCCAATTGCGAAGTAAATGTATTTTATGATTTAAGTAAGTTGAAAGAAAAAAATGAGCTTTTACTAAAATCTACACATCCACGATATCTTTATGCTAATAACGTTTCAATAGAAATAAGAGAAGATAATAATTATATCATAGCAGATTCTATAGAATTTCCAAGTGATTTAATTATTTTAAACGTTAAGTTGCAGCCCAACAAAGATTTAAAGCATCTTAGAAAAATTATGGATTTCACTCTTGATGAAAACGGTTTTATGAGTGAGGAAACATTAGCTTCTGGTATTTTTGGGGTTGGGACTATATTTGGACCATTAAATTATCAATCTACAATATCTACTGCTAATAATGTAGCTCTTAAAATTATTTCACAACTTTCAAACGACTTTTTAAAATCTGAATTCACAGGGATAGAAATCAATGAAGAAAAATGTGGATTATGCGGTCTTTGCATTCAATCTTGTCCTTTTGGCGCAATAAGTATTGAATCAGAAAAAATTAGCATTGATAAGTTTAAATGTAAAGGATGTGGAACTTGTGTTAGCGTTTGTCCTACGAGTGCAATTGAAATGAACATTGATACTTCACAAAAAATATTTAAAACAATCGAAATTTTCGCAAAATATAATAGAAACCCCAAAATACTTGCTTTTTGCTGTCAATCTTGTGGTTATGCAGCTGCTGATGATGCTGGCTTAAAAAAGATTCTCTATTCTCCAAATATGTTCATAATTAGAGTTCCTTGTACTGGAAGGGTAGATGCAAATTTCATTTTGAAAGCTTTAGAGGTAGGTTTTGATGGAGTAATGATTATTGGTTGCAATAAAGACTCTTGTAGATATATAGACGGAATCCAGAAAGTGCAAAGGAAAGTGAGATTATTAAAAAAGCTTTTAGGTCCAAAAATAGGCAATCGAATTATAGTTAAAAATTTAAATGCCGTAGAGGGTCATAAGTTTGCTAAGATTACAAACAAATTTTATAATATTTTAATGGAGGAAATTAAAAATGAAACTTAAATTTCTTATAACTTCGTTAACATCTTGTAGTGGGTGTATTTCAGCATTGATGTCTTTAGATATCTTTCCTCAATTTATTGAAAGAACAAAACTAATTTACTTCCCTTTTATTTATGATGAATTAGATATAAATGATTGTGAGATTGCTTTAATTGAAGGATGTGTTTCTGAAAGTAAGCAAATTGAATATCTTAAAAAAATAAGAAAATATGCTAAGAAAGTATATGCTTTAGGAACTTGTGCTGCTTTTGGAGGAATTTTAAGTCTTTCCAAAAAAAAGGAAGCACTCCCAATTTCAAAGTTTATTGAAGTTGACAATATCATTCCCGGTTGTCCTCCTCCTTCAACACTATTTGGTAACTGCTTAATTAATTTGGTAGAAAACAAGGATTTTAAGTTATCAACAAAAAATTTATGCTTTGACTGTCCTTATAAAAAGGATTTAGAGAAAAATTCAGAAATGTTGATTACAAAATTAAATCCTAACTATAATGAGATCGAAGATATTGGTAAGAATTCGTCTTGCTTTTTAAATCGTGGAATATTATGTTTAGGCCCAATTACACGTGAGGGCTGTGATCACCAATGTATAAATCAAAATATGCCTTGTGAAGGATGTCTGGGGCCAGTTTCAAAAGACTTTACTTCTAATATGGTAAATTTTTTGAGTATGGTTAAGATTTCTAAAGATTTGGAGAGATATAAGGGCATTTATTACAGATTTTCTAAACCCATTTTAAAGAGGTGATATTTTTGGAAAAAGTAATTGAGGTATGTTCTAGAATTGAGGGTTATGCAGAAATTAATCTTTTTTTAAATAATGAACAAATTAAATATATTAAATTAGATACTACGGTTTTTCGTGGTTTTGAAACCATTTTAAAAGGCAAAAAGTTAATTGATATTCCAAAAATAGTATCACGAATATGTGGACTATGTCATGCCTCCCAAACTATTGCAAGTTGTAAAGCTATTGAGGATTTATATAATATTTTTCCAAGTCCTCAAGCAGTATTATTAAGAAAACTCTTATTATCCGCAGAATTAATAAAGTCACATTGTTTGCATTTCTTTTTCCAAACTTTGCCAGATATGTTAAATATCTTCAATTTATGGAATACAACTAATGAAAACACTAACATTCTTCAATTTGATACTCAAACAACGACCATTATATATGATTTAATTAAATTAGCTACAAAAATAAATGAAAGTTTTGGCGGAAGGGTTTTGCATTTAATTACACCGATTCCAGGAGGAATTGTGTATAAACCTAGTCAAAGAAATATAACATTATCTCAAAAAGCGCTTCAAAAAGCATTATTTAATTCAGAATATCTTATTAAGAAATTTATAAATCTCTTTTCAAAATTTAAGCCCCCTGAAGAATATAATCTAAATAGAATTTCATATTTAGGATTAACAAATAATGGAAGCTATGATAGATATAATGGGCTTTTAAGATTAAAACAAATTGATAAGCAACTTAAAGATTTTCCTATAAACCTTTATTCAGATTATTTTGATAAAGATGAAGAAATTATTGGGATTCAATTTAAATCTGAAATTGGAGAGAGGGTATTGACAGGCCCAATATCAAGGTATAAAATAAACGAAAAATATAACCATGGGACTATTAAAGATTATCTTAATCAATTTGATAATCAATGGAAAAATTCTATTCTATTTTGGAATTTTCTACAATTAATAGAAATAAATTCTGAAATTATGGAAAGCATTGAGATTTTAAAAGATAAGAAATTGAATAATAATAGTACTTATCCTGTTCTAAAATCTTTAAAGAGCAAGGATGGAATTGGTGCTGTAGAAGCTCCAAGAGGAACATTAATACATCACTATCATCTGAATGAAAGTAATTTAGTAGATAGTGTGAAATTATATGTAGCAACTGAAATTAACATGCCTTTAATCAATGCAATGATTACCCATTATGCTCAGAAGTTGTATGAAAAGGAAAGTGTAGATACAGTTATGAAAAAAATCCAGATTATGATAAGATCATTTGATCCGTGTATATCTTGTGCAACTCATTAAAATTTTAATTTAAAATGTAAAATCTTAAATAAAAATGACAATGGAGGCTTTAATTGGTGAATTTTTTTAATACAGATAATAATAAGGAAAATAGATCCAAAGAATTATGTGATATTTATTTACTTTATTTTGATGAAACTCTTGGGCATATCCCTTTACTTATCCATCCAAATGATCAAGATAAAAATGATGAGGACATAATGCGCATCATAACATTTCATCCCATCTGGTTTCTGAATGAAAAAGAACAAGACTCTCTTAATCGTATAGACTTAGAATATAACAAAAAGATGTATTTTGCTAAAAAGTTCTATATAAAATCAGATAGGAAAAAAAGAAGAGCGGGACTTGAACAATCTGATATTGAGAAAATCGTTTTAATTATTGTTTTACCAACGGATTTAGACATTTTTGGGGGCGCACTCTTAAATAAAATGACAGAAATTATTAAGATCGAATACCAAAATACTTTATTCAAAATTATTGAATCTGAAATCGCAAAGCTTGAGGTTTTAAAAACAGTAAAATTAAAAGAAATTATTAATAACGGAAATCTGGAACGAAATAAGCTAAAAAATACAATTACTATTTTTTGTAAAGAATATTTCTCATCGGTTATTAAACAGAAAGATGCAACAACTATTAAACTGCAAAAAGCGATTTCTTTTCTCTTATTAAAAGGAATTGATATTAGTTATATTACTAGTGATATAGAAAAGAATAATTTTTCAAATATCAGATTATTTGATCCAGAGAAAAAAACTCCTAACTTATTACAATCAAAAGAAAATTTTAAAATTTTAAACCAGACTATTGATGCGGATTTTGGGGAGTTTGAAATCTTAGTAAAAAATCAAAGTTCCAAGGATTTAATTAATGTTTATATAAAAATCACTTACGTTAAAGATTTTTTTGAAAAAGAAATTCTAAGTGAAAAAGTAGAAAAGTGGTTGTCACAGGAAGAATTAATGTTTATTACTCCTATCGTTCCTGGAATTTTAAATTACTTGTTTTTAGTTACAGAAGAAGATCAAAAGAAAATTAAATTTTCAAGAAAAATTAATTTTGAGAAAATAAGTATGATTTAGTATTGGAATTCTCTATTTCTTAATTTCGATACCAAATGCCCTCTGCTAATTAATTGAATTCCAAATTGGGAGGAATAATCACGAGAAAAATCTGTAGCGATATTACATACCATAATACCTCCGTCAATATTAGGAATATCTACGCATGCTTTATGTAATTGTCTTAGTTGAGTTATTGAAATTTCTCGCTTCCAATCACGAATAAATATTCCAAACCTACCATTTTTTCCATTATTTACAATAGC
>JBHLNZ010000100.1:0-9886 GCA_048941015.1 Promethearchaeota archaeon
ACATAATAAAAAATTTAAAAAATGAGTATTTAACCATAATATTTTTCTTCAACAGCCTCGCTGTCGATAGCATCTTGTTCGACATCTCTATCAAGCCATTTCTCGCTTAAAATCTCTCTATAGTATTCATGTTGTATGATTAGGTTCATAATTTCTGTGGTCCCCGTCCAAATCTCACCGATTCGTGAATCCCTTAGAATTCTTTCGATTGGATAAACTGTTGTATAACCAATGCCGCCCATAACTTGCATAGCATTATTAATTACTTTCCAGCAAGCTTTTGTCGAAAATTTCTTAGATTCAGAAACTAATCTCCTCTGTAATGCAGGAGGCGCTCCAGCATCTATTGTTCTTGCTGTATTTAACACAATAGACCTTGCGGCATCCAATAAGGTAATACTATCCGCAATATTGAAACTTACAGCTTGAAAATTCTGTATTTCTTGCCCGAATGCCTTACGTTTAGTAGTATATTTTGTAGCAATATGGAGGCATGTTCTTGCAGAGCCAAGTGATCCTGCTGCTGTAGTCAATCGTTCTGGAACCATCATTTGATAGAAGATTTTTCCACCTGCACCTTCTCCTATGATAATGTTTTCTTTAGGAACTTTAACATTTGTGAACTTTATTCTCGATGCTCCCCCTCCCCTCGTTCCTAATAGTCCAAATAAGTATTCTGTACTCACGCCTTCTGTTCGATCAACAATAAATAGACTTAGTGCTGTGTGTGGATCTGCTTTTGGCTCTAAATTAGTTCTTGCATAAACAAAAAAGAAATCTGCTCCTTCACCTCCTACAACAAACCTTTTTTCTCCATTTAAAATGTAATAATCTCCTTCTTTCTCAGCTGTACAAGTAGCTCCGAAAAAATCAGACCCCCCTCTCGGTTCAGTAAGAGCTTCAGCAGTAAACTTTTTGCCCTCACACATGGGTTTTAAATAATTCAATTTCTGGTATTCTGTACCAAACATGCTCATAGCCTCTCCAGTAATAATTGGTAGGGAATATAGACAAGGTAGTGAACTTCCTAAAACACCTACTTCTTCAAGTGCAACGACTTCACATTCCCAATTTAATCCACGACCACCATATTCCTTAGGAACTCTAAGACAAATTAAGTTATGTTTACCTAAATTTTGTAAATATTCAATTGGATATTGAATTTCATTTTGATCCATTTTCTTAATTAAAGAAGGAGGTACCTCATCCCTAACAAATGTACGCACCTCTTCTTTAATTTTTTTAGCTTCTTCACTTATAATATAGTCAAACATCCCAAATTACCCTTATATAGGTTTTAATTATTGAAATGCTTTAAAAATTATAATTCTTTTTCAAAAAAAAAATTAAATATAAAAATAAGTTTGTTATTGAGAACAAAAGAATAAACTAACAAATTCAATTCTTTATGATATTATTTAGGTGTTATTTTTGATCGTGAAACCATTCTTTCACGATCAGACATATATACGAGCATAATATACTAAAGTTATGTTAATTTTGTAATGATAATATCATGACATAAATTATATAAAATCATTTAGTCCTGTGATACCAAATCAAAGGACATGGATGTAACCTACACCCTCTATCCCATCAACTGAAGTAATCTTTGGGAATGCTTTTTTCATGATGTTATAACCATTATTTACATCAGTATTTATAAAATTTCGATTTTTTTTTAAAAAGGATTTAAATATTTAAACTTTTTTTCGAGTAATGCTATTTTTTCTGCGAGATTTTTATTTTCATAAGTTAAAGCTTCTATATCTCTTTTTAATTCATCAAGAGATTCATTTAAGATTAGGCGGAATTTTTCATAGATATCTATGATACTTTTTACCCGTTCTTCTTCTCCCATCAGATCAATTTCTCGCTTAAATCCATAAATATATTTGTATAAATCTTCGCAGAAATTATTAAAATTATCAATATCATATTCAATTCCTAACTCTCGAGAGAGTTTTCTTTCAGCTAAATCTGGCCAATCAACATCCTTACCTTTAATTGGAATAATTGGAATAGAAAATTTATCGGCAAGCTGTAATTCATTTGCACAATCAACTGAATCAAAAATAGATTTTTTTGTAGCTATAAATAATACTAATTGGCATTTCTGTACAGTCTCTAACATCCATTTATCAATATTTCCAGCAAGATCTGCTTCGCAAAAATAAACTTGAGAGATTTCTTTCTGTTTATTCAAGTAATCTACAAGCTCTTCTATACGATAAGGTTCAAAATCTATAATGGCATGAGATATAAAAACCTTAATTGTTGCATTTTTCCTTAAATACTTCAAAATTAGTTCAGGTATTTTCTTTGAAACTATTAAGTTTTCGGGATTAAGAGGATTCTCAGATAAATTAAGTTCTGTTATTATTTTTAAAGGCCATAATACTGTGGGGATCTCAGTGAACAAATTACAACTCAAATTTAATTCTTTTATTTCAGTTAAATTAACAAATGATTCTGGGAGAGAGGTTAATTTATTATTATTTAATTCTAATTTTTCCAAATTGATTAAATTTCCGAAAGATTCAGGTAAAGATTCAAGATTATTTTCACCTAAGTATAATGTTCGAAGTTCTTTAAGGTTTCCAAAATTATCTGGTAGAGATTTCAAGTAGCTTTGTTCACATCTAATCTGGACAATATGATTTTCTTTATATTGAACTTTAAATGTGTTTTTCTTTCTCTTTAGTTCCCAATTATCACCCCAAACTATTATTAGTTCAAGAAAAGTATTCATTTGCATTATTGCTTTAATTATATTAATTTCAGATTTCTTAATATTCTCAAAATATAAAATTTTTAATGGTTCGCAATCAATCTTTATATTCTTATTATAAAAATCGTTATATGTGTTAATATTCATTTCATTATAAATAAGAGGATTGTCATTTAGGATAATATTTTTAAGGGTTTTGCATGAAGTTAAAGTGGGTATAATTTTAAAATGATTACCGCTTATATTAAACCAGCCAAGGTTTTTCATTTCTTTAAAAGAATCGGGGATGATCTCTAATTTGTTATTAGCTAGCAAAAGATATTTAAGACTTTCAAGGTTTTTAAGAGTAACAGGTAAGGATGTTAAGTTATTATTATCTAATTCTAATTTGTCTAACATTTTTAAGTTTCCAAAAGAATTAGGTAGATTTGTCAAATTATTATCCCTTAGATCAAGTTTTTGTAAGTTTTCTAATTCACCAAAAGATTCTGGAAGCGAATTTAGGATATTATTTCTTAAACTTAACTTTTTTAGTGATTTTAAATTTCCAAAATTTTCAGAGAGTGAAATTATTTCATTTCTATTTAGTTCTAATTCTTCTAATAATGTTAAATTTGTAAAAGAATCTGGCAATGATTTTAAATTATTTTTTGTAAGACTTAATAAAGTGAGATTTTGCAGATTTCCAATTGATTCTGGTAATTTTTCAAGATTATTACTTACTAAACGAAGTTTCCTAAGAGATCTAAGCTCCCCTAAAGATTCTGGAAGAGATATTAATTTATTACCCATTAGATCTAAGATTTGAAGAGCTTTTAAATTACCAATTAATTCAGGACAAATTTCTAAATTCATATCTTGTAAATATAGAGATATTGCTTCGTTATTATCATAAAAAACACCAAAACCCATTTGCCCATGTTGTAAAACAGGGATGGATACCCCCAGTATTTTACCAATATCTTCAATTATTTTTTTATCTTCTACCATCTTAATTTTCACTGCAATATTTTTATTATTTTATTTAAGTTTAAATTTTCAGTTGTAAAAGATTTTATTTATAACACTTTCACCCTTTTAATTTAATTTTAAGAAAAAGAATTTAAATTATTATCATTTATTATTTATCACATTTTAATTTACTTAAATTAAAATTAAGTAGGAAAGATTAGAATGGAATTAAAAGAAAATGATACAATTAAGGATATATTATTATCAGCAAAAAAAGAAGACAAGACTATTGATATTCTACTTAAATCAGGAAAAATTTATAATGGAAACATAAAAAAAATAGGACTTCACTGTATCAGCTTAGATCAGAAAGGAAATAGATCCTACTTTGATGTTATAATTCGGATCGACGAGATATCTGCAATTGAAGTAAGAATTCGAGGATATAATACTTGAATTATTCTTTTTTTCATTTAAAATTAAACTCCTTTTATCTTTTTTTCGATATTCAAATATTATTTCTTAATTGAAACTGAAAAGTTATTCCAAAAAAAATTAATGGAGAAAGAGTCCTTGTTGTTGATAAAATTGAACATTCTATAAGTTATAAGTATAAATGTGAACATCCAGAATGTATGATATTATGATAATACGCAAATATTATATTTCGTGCTCTATCTCAAAAACGATTTTTAGATGTGTATATTTAGAATTCAGTAATTTTAGCAAATTTGCTACAAAATTTCTAAGATTTGTTGCATGAAATGGTTTTATTTCTGCTTGTTCATGATAAAAATCATGAAGCATTTTTCGTGTATCATCAGGACCATTAATGTTGAAAAAAGCCAACCAGTGAATAGACGTTCGACATATTCTTTTTAATTGATCATCAGAATAAACAGAGTTATCAAAAATTAAATCATTGTATTTAATTAATGATTGACTAACTTTCTCAATATGATCAGCTATAGCTAATGAATATCGACATAAACTAATTAAATTTGATATTATCCTCTTACTTCTTGTATTTGCAGCTTCTTCAAACGCAGACCAAGCTTCGAGCCATTCACCTTTATGTTTACCATCAACTCCATTATTAACCATTGCTACGTTGATTATATCACTTAAATCGACGTTATGACCTCTTTTTAATTTTTTACTAAAGATTTGTTTAAGTTTTGGTCCTTCAAGATAACTTCCTCCCCCAAAATCCAATAATTGATCTAAATCATTAGCTGCAATAAGAACTTTATTTTCTGATTTATTTGTAATAGGATTTATCCAATGAACTCGTTTTTCCCATTCTCTTGTATAAATATTTTTTACCCAACCTGTTCGGTTTAACACGTGATGTAATACATGTATCTTAAAGATCCAGAAGTCAATATCATCTGTAAACCTCTTTCGTCTCCAATCTCTTGTTGTATATTTCCCTAAATAAAGTTTCAAGGTACCTCTTACTAATTCAAATTTACCATTTTTTAACATTTCTCGTGCTTCCTTATAATGCCTACTATTTGGATCGTTAGAAAGTTCTAAAATTTTATTAAGTATTAGTCGAGTTTCTCCAGCAACTATATCACATGGAATATTTCCGTCAGATGGATAAGCTCTTGACCCTCCATCAACAAAACTCTTGAATAATTGAAATCCATCATCTGGTATACTATACCATGGATTCTTAAACATTATTTTACTAAAAACATAATGAGTGAAGCCATTTTCATCTTCAAAAGTTTTTTCTATCAAAGGTGAAATGTCTCTAAGCATATCTCCTTTTGTCACAGAATCGGCTTTAGTATCCCAGATATCATTCATCACAGAAAAATTTGGTAGTTTCATTTTAAAGTTTGTTTTTTTATTCCATAAAATATAGGATAATAACATCTATAAAGAGAATATGAATTTATTAAAAGCAAATTCTTATGTATTATTGATGAGTGATTATTTCGTTATCTACACTGAGACACCTTGGGATGAGCTCGAAACAGAGCAACTATCTCAAGTAAGATTATTATCCTTAAAAAGTGTATTTAAATCATATCCTGTAATTGAACAAACATTTTTTGATGATTTGTCTTCAAAAATCAACGATTATATTCACTATTCCAAAATGAAAACGATTAGACGTATAGTAGGTCCGAATAATGAAGATTATAGTATCTCTAACTGGAATTTTATATGGGCTTTTGATGATAAAAAGAGAACGTATCAATTCTTATTCCAAACTGTTAAAGAAGAAGAAAAAACTCAAATGATATTGGTTGCGTTAGCTCCACCTGAACTAGCGAAATTATTTTCCAAATATGGGAAAGGAGCGATACATCGTACTTTTTCAATTTTAAATAATCCATCAACAATCAGATTTTTAATGGTTTTATATGCTAAAGGGAAATCTATTGTTGAAGAGGAGAAAGCAGCTACTTTTAATCAAAGATATTTAGAAAATCTAAGACGAGCTGATTTATTAAGTAGAATGCCGAATATACACGGGGATTGGTTCCCATCATATCAACCAAGATGTCCCATTTGTAATGGTTTCATGACAGAGTTGGATGGATATAAAGTGGGTTTTGGAAAGCTCATCTGTCCAAAATGTGGCTACGAAAAAATAAAATAAATCGCCTTAATTTTTTAAATAACTAAAAAAGAGATTTAAAAATAATCGCTTTTTATTAATGTTTATAATTAAAAATAATTAGAAAAAGAGATTTTAAGTCTATGTTTGTTGCAGCTTTAGATTTAGGTACAACAGGCTGTCGCACATATATATTTGACTTAGCTGGTTCGGTTATAGCAAGTGATTACCAAGAATGGGAGAGTTTTTATCCAACTCCTTCATATGTTGAGCAAGATGCGAACGCTTGGTGGGAATCGATAAAAAAAACCATTCAAACTGCAATTAAAAAAAGCGGAATCGATAAAACTGAAATTGTGAGTCTTTCCGTTACAAATCAAAGAGAAACTATAGTACCTGTTGACAAAGATGGGAATCCTCTCCATAATGCGTTAGTATGGCAAGATAGACGAACTGTTGATCAAGTTGAATTTATAAAAAACAAACTTGGAAAAGATAAAATCTACAAGACAACTGGTCTCACAATCGATCCTTACTTTTCAGCTACAAAAATTTTATGGTTTAAAGATAAGAAGCCAGAAATTTATCAAAAAACTCATAAATTTTTACTGGTTTCTGATTATATTATATACAAATTAACCGGACATTATACTACTGATTTTTCTAATGCTTCACGCACGATGCTGTTTGATATAACTAATCTAAGATATGCAGACGATATTGCTTCAGAATTGGAACTGGATTTAGATAAAATGCCAGATCCAGTAGAAAGCGGTGTAGATATTGGAGAAATTGTTACTGACGAAACAGATTTTGATAAAAAAACATTAGTTATTACTGGTGCTGGCGATCAGCAATCCGCAGCTTTAGGTGTAGGTGTGGTTTCTCCAGGTGAAATTAAATGTACTACAGGCACGGGAAGTTTCATACTTGCTTATTTAAGCGAGCCAAATTTTGATCCTGAAAAGCGAGTTTTATGCAGCTGTCACGCTATTCCTGGAGCTTGGGTTCAAGAGGCTAGCATTTTTACAACAGGAGCTGCCCTTAGATGGTTCAGAGATCAAATTGGATATGCTGAGTGTGTAGCCGCTGAGGAAGGACAAGATCCATATGAGGTTATAACTGCAGAAGCAGAAAAATCTCCTATTGGTGCAAATGGATTAATTTTTATCCCTCATTTGGTGGGAGCAGGAGCTCCTCATTGGAATCCATACGCTAAAGGTGTTATTTATGGTCTAGCATTAGGACACGAACGTCGAGATCTTTATAGGGCAGTTCTTGAAGGTGTTGCTTATGAAGTTAAAAAGAATATTGAAGTTTTTAAAGAATTACGAATTGAACCGAAGGAACTATTACTTACTGGCGGAGGTTCTCGTTCTGATCTATGGAATCAAATATACGCCGATGTATTAGGAATTACATGTGTGCGAAATATCATAGAAGAAGCTACATCATTGGGATCTGCAATATTAGCTGCATCAGGAGCAGGATTATTTCCTGATATTGCGAAGGCTGCTGAAAGTTTGTGTAAAGTTGATAAAAAATGGCTACCCAATGATGATCGTCATGCATTTTATAATAAACTATATAATTTTTCGTCAAAGTTATACGATTTTTTAAAAGAGCAAAATATGTATAAAATCTTAAATGATCTGACTCAGATAAAGGAAATAGAATAAATATTCCTTTTTTTTTTATATCTTTTTAATAATTTATTTGGTATTTTAATTTAGAATAGAATAATATAAATGTAGAGTGAGATAATTCTAAGTTTAATAATATTATTTTTTAAAGAAAACGAACTTAATTATTAGTAACAACATCAATTTTAAATATCTTAAAATGTAATTTTTCAATAATAAAATAACATTTTTGGTTTGAAATTCATATGAGTGAAAAGACATTATACTCAAGCGGGCAAAAACTTACTGCAACTGTTCTTTATATTTCTTTTGTAATTTCATTTATAATGATTATCGGAAGTATAGTTTGGGCTGTTTTAGACATTATTATGAGATGGGGCAAAATGGAGCTATTCTTAAGATTTAGTTTAGGAATTCAAATTGCTATCGTCGGAGGGGTTCTGGCAGCACTTTTTTTTCTTTTGATTCTATTTTACGGATTATTTAAGAGGGGTGTCTCAGTTTTATTAAATAGTATCTTTAGGCCAAGAGAATTAGAGGAAAAATTTAAAAATAGAAAAATTGTAAAGGTTGTTGCTGGAGCTTTAATGCTGAGTTTATTTGCCATCGTAGTAGGTATTGTAATTGCGGTTTTTTATGAAGTTTTTCGGGCTCTCATTGGTGGCACAGAATTTACGATTGTGGGCCTTACTGAAAATCTATCTGGTGGGCAAATAGCGTTAATAATAAGTATCTTATATTTTATTGTAACTTTATTAGCTTTTGGTTTAGTTTATTTTTGGTTCAATGGTTATGGGCTCATAATTAAACTATTATATACGCTTGAAGAAGAAGATTAATTGAATTAATTATTAAACACAAATAAAAACTCAAGATGAGTATTTTATATGAACGATATTAAGATATATTCAAAATTCCAGAAAACTATTGCGACAATTTTTTATATATCAATTGTTATTGCTTGTATTATAACGATAGGAGGAGTTGTATATACCATTGCAGATCTAATTATGGCTGAAGGAAAACTAGAATTGTTCCAAGACCAAAATATTGGCATTCAGATTGCAATTATCGGAGCTCTTTTTGCCGGGTTATTCATTTTAATAGTTATTGGGTATGGTATGAGTAAGAAAGGGCGTATCTTTCTTTTAAGAACGATATTTCGAGAGCGCCTTTTGCATTCTAAATATAAAAGTAGAGTATCTGTGAGAATTATAACTATTTGCTTACTGGCTAGCGTTTTTGCAATTATTCTGGGCATCGTAATCGCCTTTTTATATGAACTCTTTATTGGAATCTCCTTTAATTTCTTACAAAACTTCTCGGATGGGCAATTAGTGTTATTTTATGGATTATTAACCATTATGATCTTAGGTTTAATAATTTGTTTCTTTTACCTTTGGTTTAACGGCTATGCTCTCTTCATTAGAATGTTCTATACACTTGAAGAAAAAGGGGATTAAAGGAATTCAATTAGAATAATTTTTTTAAGATACAAAAAAAGTCAATAAATCTATACTCTTGTTTTCTTTAAATTTTATTATGGTTTTAAATAATTTCAAATAGATTTATAAACTCAAATTCTACAAATAAAAATATTATGACTATTAAAGTAGGAATTGTTTTCAATTATCTCCAACTACCTGATGTTACAAAATTTCCCTTTGTTATTAATAAAAGAAGAGATGGAATATTAGTAAAAAAGGGACTATTTGTTTATACAAAATCCACTGAAGGCTTTTTGATTGGTATTGTTGAAAGAATTGTTTTATTAAACGAATATTTCTCTGATGCTTTAACTATAAAAGCTTACACTAGCAATAACAATCCGAATATCCTGAAAGGCCTTTTTCCTAGCGAGGATTTTGAGTTTGCGATTGCTGTTGTTAAATGTCTAGGTATAATTGAATTTGAAAATGAGAAACTAAAAAGGATTAAAAAAATTCAAAGAATGACTTATCCTGCCAATCCTGGAGCAGAAGT
>JBHLNZ010000101.1:0-9793 GCA_048941015.1 Promethearchaeota archaeon
TTTTTTTATTTACATTTCTTAAGTTAAAAATAAACAAATATAAATAGCATGATTATTTGCGCGATAAAAAAACCTAAAAAGCATTCAACGTAATTATCTTATCCAAAAAATAAGCTTAAAATGAAAAGATAACCGATTGATAATGTTATATGAATTATAGCAAAAAAAGCACCTACTTTTAAAAGCCGTTTAAAATTAAGATTTTCAACTTCATAATTCTGTGCAATTTTTAAGGTCATCATATCACATGCCGCTCCTTGAGGGATTAGATTCCCACCAATATTTATTGCGATTATAAATGAATATAATAGAGGGACTTCTGGGAAAAAAAATGTATCTTTTAATAAGCTTATTATTGGAATAAAAATCAATGCTGTAGGGGTATTTGCTACAAAACCTGAAACCAAGCTTACCATAATCAGAATTACAAGGCTTACCATAAAAGGACTTAAAATTTGAAATGGAATATTTTTAAATAAATCTTCAAAACCCGCTTCTAAAAGGCACCCTATTACAACATAAAGAGAGATAAAAAAGAAAATAATTTCCCATTCCACGTCCTTAAAAAGGTCGCTAGTCTTTTTCTTTGTAAATTTTATATTAATTAAAACTAAAACAAATGCGGATATTGCCGCAGTTAAATAAAGAACAGGTAAAATAGCGAAAAGAATAATGGTAATAATAATGCCAAAACCATTGATATAAAAAAGTTTTTTATTCGAAATCATTACATCGGAGTCAACTAATTCTAGCACAAATCTTTTTTGGTCTTCTTCAATCTCAGGTTCTTTACTCAAATATAACTTATCTAAAAGAAAAGCAGTAATAAACAGAAGAAAGAAGGAAAAAGCCCAGTAATAAACTATAAAGTATAAAGTATCAAGTCCAAAAGCAAAAGAAATTATAATGTTTTCACCACTTGAAAAAGGGGTTATTATCGAACCTATATTAATACAAATAGTCATACCTAAAAGGTAGGTACCAGCTCTCGTTTTTAAGAAACGACATAATCGAATAACAACTGGTGCTAAAATTAGTACAACTACAACATCACTTATAATAGCGGCGAGTAAAGTAGTAATAAGACAAAGAAGATAAAAAAAAACTCTACGGTTTCCTTTCGAAAATCTAAAGAATTTAACAGCTAAATATTCTAAGATATTAGAATCCTGTGCTATTTTTGTGATAATACTCATACATAAAATAACAATAATAGCTTCAAATTCAACATATTTAAGAAAACCATTAAAATCAATATTTTCTATTAAACCTGTTATTGTGGCAGCAACAAAACAGCCTAATAATGAAATAGCCACAAAATCTAATTTTTTTGAAGAATAACTTATTAATATAATAGCAAAGATGCAAAAAACAATTATTAAGAGGATTAAATTCATAAGATTATATAATTAATAATTAATCCAAATAATTAGTAATAAAAATAAATAATGTTATAAAATTAATTAATTTTGAATCTTCCGTTTTAAGGATAAAAATTTAATCTCTAAAATTATTTATTAAATAGGGGGTTAAAAATGAATAATTCAAAAGATTTTGCACTTCTCATATTAATTGGAGGAAAAAGTACTCGCTTTGGTACTGAAAAAGCAATAATAGAATTATTTGGAAAACCTTTAATTTTGCATCAAATAGAAACATTATCCAAATTTGATCAAGATATCTTTTTAGTCTCCCACTCAGAAGAACAAATATTTAATTATAGAAAAGAAATCGATTTCCCTAAAAATATTACATTTATTGTTGATGATCGCGAAATTTTTAGGCATCCTAAGATCTTTAAGCCAATGTTAGGAATATATTCAGGATTTAAAGAATTATTAAGACAAAAATTTGAGAAGGTTTTTATCTTATCATGCGATATGCCTTTAATTAAAGCTGAAGTAATCGAATTGATGATTAGGGAATCGCAAGGCTACGATTGTTGTATTCCACGATGGAAAAATGGATTTTTAGAACCATATTTTGCTATTTATCCTGTAGAAAAGGGTTTCAATAAAGCAAAAGAGATTCTTATGAATGAAAATTATGGATTACTCAATTTAATTGATAGAAAATGGAATATAAAATATCTTTCAGTTGAAGATAAAATTCAACCACTTGATCCTAATTTATTAAGTCTCATAAATATTAAAGCCCCTATTGATTTGGTAAAATTAATGAAATATTTTAAATGATAAACTTAATTTTTAACTCAATTTTTCTAATTTTTATTTAAATCTATGAAAATAATTTTATTTCCAAAAAATACAATAATAGGGCATAAAATTAAGTTTTAGAAAAACCCTTAAATAAAATTATAATCATCATAATAAATATATATTGAAATATTAATATAAATAAAAATGAGCGCAAAAGAATTGGATTATAACATTTTTCGAGATAATACATTTTTTTTAAAGGATGAATATAAGAAAAAGGGAAAAGAATATGGTATTCTTAAGTTGAATAAAAAACAAATCAATTCATTAACAGAGGCTATAGATTTAATGTCAGTTGCTCCTTTGTCGCCAAAATTTAGCGAAAAAGTCGAGAGGTTTCTTTTTCCAAGGTTTAATGAAATCAATGCGATTCTTTATAAAGAAAAAACATTGCCAGATGATCTTGGAATTGAACTCTCAAAAGAAAATCATAAAGATATAACACAAGCTTTAACATTTCAGAATGTTGTAGTTGGATTAGAAGACCGAGGATATTCAATTGGTCAATTAAGTGCCGCTTTAAAAGATGTAAAATTTCTTAAAATTAAATAATAAATTAAAGAAAAGAAAATTGTTTAAACTTATCAAATCTAAGTTATACTTATCCAAAATCTATATAATTAAATTTATGGGTTTAAATTATGCTTTTTACAGTTGACTTATTATCTAACTCTTTTTTTGCCCTTATTATCCTTCCGATTTTAATCTTTTTTGCCCGTCTTTCAGATGTTACTTTGGGAACCTTGAGAATTGTTTTTATCTCTCAAGGAAGGCGTAAGTTAGCTCCTATCATAGGGTTTTTTGAAATTTTAGTTTGGCTTCTCGCAGTAGGTCAAATATTTAGCAATTTGACTAATATTATTTATTATTTAGCATATGCAGCTGGTTTTGCTATAGGAAATTACGTTGGATTAATTTTAGAAAACAAAATCTCATTAGGATTGATAAGCCTACATCTAATCATTAAGGATGATCCTGGTAAATTGATTAAAACATTGAAGGATAATGGATATGGATTAACTATTTTAACAGCTGAAGGTATAAAGGGAAATGTGAAGTTAGTTGTTATGATCATAAAACGTAAAAATCAGAATAAAGTGCTTGAAATTATTAGAAATGTTAGTCCTGAAGCTTTTATTTCAATAGAACAAGTTCAATCGGTAAAAGGGGGAATTTTTCCTCCAAGAGAAAATACAAGATGGTATCTCTTTAGAAGAAGAAAAGGTTGAAATCTGCTCTAAAAAATATAAAATTTATTAAAATTAAAAAGTAAAATAATAAAAGGACAATCCTTAAAACTAATCAAATCTAAGTTTTACACATTCTAGATCTATAAAATTAATTGTACTAGTTTTTTTATGTTTTTTGAATTTAAGTTATTAATTCTTTTGTATTAATGTAAGACTATAATGAAAAGGTGATAAAATCATAGTTTTTAAAAATATAAATAGAATTAAAAGTGCATTACCAGAAGTACTTCATGTCGTTATGTTTTATAATAATGGAACTATATTTCAAACAACTTTTGGTTCAGATGTGAATATCCCAAAATTAGGTGAAAACTTAGCAGAAGTCTTAAATCATATACGAAAAATTTATGAATTTTGTAATATGAAAGCAGAGGATTATAAAAAACTTATTTTTGAAACAGAGGATGTTTCTATTATCGTATTAAAACTCGGAGAAGATAGTAATATTGCTTTATTTTTTAAGAAAGAAGAAGATAAAGAACTAAAGTTAACTGCCATCAGAAGATACTTGAATAGAATAGAAGATTTAATAGATATGGATGCAAATGAAATCTTATTTCAAGAAATCTTAGTTAAAGAAGAGGAATTAAAAAGTTTGAATAACTTAACTTTAAATTTTGAACAAGAATTAAAAGAAATAGACGATAAATTGGATGATCCATTAATTAAAGAATCTGAGGTTGAGAAACAAAAGCTTTTAAAGAGAAAGCAAGAGTGCAGTGAAGAAATATTAAAAATACAACGAGATATAGAGGAAAAAATCAAAGATGTCGAAATTCTGAAAAAAAAAGTAAAAAATGTTGGCAATCAATAAATTCATAATTAATTAAACTAAAGAAAAGACTTCAAAATAAAATGCTGATTAGTAATATTATCATTATAATATGTTTTGTATTAGTGGTTCTCTTAATTTTAACAAACAAAATGAATAGAGCAATTGCTTCATTATCAGGGGCAATAATTTGTTTTTTCACTTTAATATTTCTTGAGAAATTAGACTTCGATATAATTGTAGAATTTTTATTTGGATCCCAAGCTGATAATTTTGTTAATTTACATTCTCTAATATTAATAATAAGCATGATGTTTATCGTCGAAATTGCTAATGAAGCAGGATTATTTCAGGTAATATCTATTAGTTTGATTAAATTGACAGGAGAAAAACCTATTTATATATTAACCATTTTTTCCTTTATTACCGTCATCCTTTCTTCTATCTTAAATAATATTTTAACTGTTATTATTTTGATACCTCTTGTAATTACTGTATCCCGAATCTTAAGCATTAATCCATCACCATATATATTAACTCAAGCAATTTTAGTAAATGTTGGTGGTACATTTTTTTCCATATCATCAATTCCTAATATTTTGATAACTGGATATGCTAAAATTTCATTTATAGATTTCTTTTTAAATGTTGGATTAATATCTTTATTGGTATTTCCTTTAACTCTGTTATTTTTTATTTTTTTATATAAAAAAGATTTAGAAGTTCCAACAGGAGGTTTTAAAATATTAAAGGAAATCAACATTTGGAATTTCGTTCAAAATAAGGCATTATTATATAAATCAGCAATCGCTCTTATTACTACATTATTTCTTTTTATCATTATTCCTCCTTCGCTTATCTCAATTGATATCTTAGCTTTAAGCGTTGCTTTAATATTAATAATTTCTAGTCGATTGAGTCCTAAAGAATTAATTAAAAGCATTGATTTGGAATTATTACTTTATCTTCTTGGAATTTTTATTATTTCGGGAGCACTTGAATTTACTGGATTTTTATATCTTCTGGGTGACGGTATTTCTTATCTTGTCGGAGGAAATCCATTAAATCAGGTACTAATTATTATATGGTTCTCTGGATATCTAAGTAGCAATATAGATAACATTCCCATTACAAAAGTGTTAATTCCTGTGATTGGAAACATGCCAAATATCCCCTCAATTAAAAATATAAATCAACCTTTCTATAGTCTTTCCTTAGGAGCTAATTGGGGAGATAATTTAACTCCGATGGGAGATAATATACTTGTGGCCAACATTGCTGAGCAAAATAAAAGACCTATTAGTATGAAACAATTTTTTAAATTAGGATTTTTTACAACAAATTTTCAGTTATTAATTGTCAGCATATATTATATAATAATTTATCAATTCATTTTAGGAATTATAATCTTTCTGATTATCTTATTTATAATATCCAGCTTTTATTTAATTCAAAAACTAAGTTCAAAAAGAGGCAAAGTCTCTAAGATTGATAAAATAATAACGACAATTAGAAATTTGATAATAAAATAGAAATGCTAACTTAATAGAATATTACTTTAATTTTTTTACAAGTGTTATTCGCCATTTTAATAATTAAACCAATTTTCATTAGAAGGAAACCAATATTAATAAAAATAGTTTTATTAATGAATTCTAAATGAATTTAAAAAATCGAAATTATTTTTTTTTTAGAAAAATTCACTAAGATAATGCCTAATGAGGAATTTAAATTTTTAGAAAAAGTAATTGCTTTACATGAAAAGGAAGAAGTAGATCCTTCTTTTATGATAAGATCATATAAAGAAAAGCTAAAAATAATGAATCAAAAAAAAATTCCTCAAAAGCCAATAAAGGAAGTAATAGAGCATTTCTTCTTAAAAAATAATGTAATTTCCAAGAAAACTAAGAGTTCTATATCTAAAATCAAATATTCTCCTAAGAATCGGATAATTTTAGTTTATACTAAATCAGGAAAAGATATAATTTTCAATAGAGATAAATTAATCCAAGAGTATGGTTGGTTCTTTTTTGTAACAAAATCTAAAAAGAAAAAAAAAGCAACGAAAAAGGAAGTACAGAAAAAGGAGGTTACAATTAAAAGAGAAAAATATCAATTCGGTAATAACTCCATAATTCTAAAAGAAAAATCTAATATGCGCTCTCTCTATAATACAAAGGAATACTTTCATTATAAGAAGATAATAGAATCTGAGAAAATTACTCAAATTCCGATTCTGGATGTTTTAAATAATTTTTTTCTCAAAAATGAAAAAATTCCCTTAAAAGAAAAACAATCAATTGAAAAAGTAATTTATTATCAAGAAGAAAAAGTCATTGTTGTAAAATCTCTTATAGGAGATATAATGTATGAAAATTTAGAAAACTTAGTTAGAAATTATGGATGGTATTTCTACATTACGGGAGTTCCCGTAGGAGAAAGTGAACTTTCATTAGCTATTGATAAAATTGAGAAGAGATTTAATGAAAATTATTTTAATCAAATTGACCTCAAGCATAATAGTGATAGTAAAAACCGAATAAGGGCTACTATTTATCCCATTGTGCTTAAACCTAATCATAATTCTCATATTTTAGGTTTAGGTGATTTAAATATTCTAATTGATAGTGGAATCACAGAACCAAATGAGGAAGAAGAAATTGAAGGTGATTTTCACTATATAGAAGAATATTTAGAACAATTACCCGAGTTAATAAGAGAAGAAGAGAAAAGTAGTGAAAAGTCTGAAGCAATAACTAATTCGTATAGTAAAAAGATAGATGCAATATTTCTATCTCATAGTCATTTTGATCATGTTTCTGGGCTGAAAGAATTAATTCGAAGATATCCAGATGTTCCAGTTTTATGCTCTAGAATAACACTTGATTTATATTTATTGAGAGATTCAAATTTCTTAAAGCAAGAATCACATGAAGAAATTGAGGAAGAAGAATATAGAAATGTAATTAAGAATGTTATTTATGTTGAGAATGGAACAAAACTTAAATTTAAAAATAAGGGATGCTATTTATCCTTTTACCATGCAGGTCATATGCCAGGAGCATTGATGATTTTAGCCAAAGTTAATGAATTTAGATTTTTATATACAGGAGACTATACATATCATGATATTACTCCATTTGCAGGTACAAGAAGATTTTTAGGACAAATCTCAAAGCCAATCGATTATCTATTAATAGATGGTACTAGTGCAATGGAAGATTTTGGCAACTTATCAGAACAATTCCATAGTTTGATATTATTTCTTGAACAAAAAGCAGAATATGAAGATAATGTTCTAATTGGAGCAGATCCTTCTAGTTTAGCAATTACCTTCATGCTAATTTTCTGGCGTTATTTTAGAAAATTACAATTAAGAAAAGGTTTTAAGAAACGACCAAACATTTATGTTGATATGATGGTTCGGAAGAATATTCAAGTTATAAATCATAGATTTGAATATATCTACGGGCCAATATCTAATTTGATCCGCGATAAAGCCAATCCTTTCAATAGCATAAAATTTAGATGGTTTAATCTTGAAGATTTAGAATTCTTAAGAAAAAAAAATAATATAATCATATCTCACCCTCCAGATCTTTCATATGGAATAATTAGAAATATTATAAATGTTATAGGTCGAAATCCGCACAACCTTGTATTTCTTGCTGGTTCATTGCATGAAGAACCGGGGGCGAGTCTTGTATCGGGCAGTGAAGAAATAATTTTTTCTGAAACATGGAAAGTACCATTTAGAGCATTTTTAATTAATACTTTTATACCTTCATTAAAAATTAAACTTCATGCTGATAAAAACCAATTAGCAGAAATGGTTAAAAGTCTTGAGCCAAGAGAAGTATGCTTTTTCCATCAATCCGCTAAAAACTTAGTAGAAGCGGTTGAATATGTAAAGGAACTTGGTGTAGAAAAAGTTTCTCTACCCCAAAAGAGAAGATTAACAATTATAAATTAATAATTAAAATAAAAAAGTAGGAATAATTTATTCAGATTGATATAAAGGTGATTTATTATTTATTCTGAAAAGGTCTTAGATCATTTCAAAAATCCACGAAATATGGGAGAAATGAAAGATGCAGATGCAGTAGGAGAGTACGGTAATCCCGTATGTGGCGATTTAATGTATATCTACATCAAAGTGAGAGAAAATGAAAATGGAAAAGAAATCATAGATGACATTTCTTTTCAGACATTTGGATGTGCAGCAGCAATTGCAACTTCTTCAATGATAACAGAGTTAGCAAAAGGAAAGACATTAGATGATGCTCTGAAAATTACTAGAGACGATGTTGCAGACTCTTTAGATGGTCTTCCTCCTATAAAGTTGCATTGTAGTAATCTTGCTGCGGATGCATTACAAGATGCGATAAAAAAATATCGCGAGAATAAACATAAATAATTTTATTCGATCATTAAAATTTCAGATTATTATGACTTTTTAATAATATATTCATTTTTTTAGATATGATATTCATATATATATGCTAATTACTACATATCTTTACAAAATATAACCAAGATCTATAATAAGCCTTTTTGACTCATTATAATCAATGAATTCGTATCTGGTGAAATTTTTTGGAATCTAAAGAAAAAATTAAAATAAAACTTGGCGGAATGACATGTGCATCTTGTGCGCTAAAAATTGAAACTAAACTCAAAAATTTAGATGGTGTGAATAGTTCAATAGTCAATTTTGCTAATGAGGAAGCTACAGTAGAATATGATGGAAGGGTTACTAATTATGGAGAATTTAATAAAGCTATTAAAGATTTAGGATATAAAGCTTCATTAGCTAAAATGGATATTAAAGTAGTTAGTAATATATCTAAGGAAGAATTTGAAAATTTAGAGAAAAATACAAGAGAAATTGACGGTATATATAATGTGAGAAGTAATTTTGAAGCACGCAAGTTATTTATTGAATTTAATGAATTAAAAATGAATGAACAAGAAATTTTTTCAACAGTGAAAAATTTTGGATATAAAATTGAGAAAGCTGCAGGTGCTGTTGACAAAGAATTGGAACAACATAAAAAAGAAATGAAATACCGTTTGAGGCTTCTTATAATATCATTAATTTTCGCTGCTATAATTTCTCCGATTAACTTTATTGTACCACCTACATTCACCCGAAATATTATTTTAACAATACTTTCTACTGCAAACTATGCTATATCTGGTTCCTTTTTCTTAGGAGGCGCTTATAAATCATTAAAAAATAAGTCAACCAATATGGACGTCCTAATCGTATTAGGAACTACAACTGCATATGTTTATTCATTACTTACGACCTTCTTTATCTCAGGAGAAGTTTTTTACGATGCAATGAGTATGATTTTTGCTTTCATTATAATCGGTAAATATCTAGAGCATAAAACTAAAGGACAAGCTTCTGAAGCTATAAAGAAGCTAATTGGGTTACAACCTAAAACTGCAACCTTATTTAAGGATGGTAAAGAAATTGAAATTCCAATTGAAGAAATTGAAATTAATGATCAATTAATTGTGAGACCTGGAGAAAAAATTCCAGT
>JBHLNZ010000102.1:0-9649 GCA_048941015.1 Promethearchaeota archaeon
CCTGTTACATACACAGCTTCAGAGAAAGTAATAGTGATGTAAATTTCAGCTCCTATTCCATAAGACCCATCTGAATTAGTAGCAGTAACACCGGTAATTGAAGGTTTTTTTGCATCAATTACAATATCTTTATTATAGCTGAGAGATCCGGGGTCACCAGGGAGGGGAAGCGTTAAATCAGCTGAGTTTCCAATAATACCATCGATAGTTCCTCCATTCAAATCTACTGCATTAGTAGATATATAATCAAGATCGGAAGAATAATCATCCAACTCTACTGTATAGTTGAAGGATAATGTATCTGTACCATTTCCACTTGTATAATCGACAATGGCATCAGAAACATCCGTTTCAAGAGTAAGTTGTGGATTACCTGTTACATAGACAGAATCAGAAAATTGTATTGTAATTTCAATTTCATCCTGATACCTATATGTACCATTGGGTTTAGTTGAGGTAACATTGTTTACTTTTAGAGAAGGTGTACAGTAATTGTTTTCAAAAATATTCGCCACACTATTTTCTTGGAGAGCATTTTCAGTGTTATATACAAAATTATTTTCTGAAATTGTATTAGAATCACTATAGTTCAAACGGATTCCATAGTAGTTATTTTGTAATGTATTTTCCATAATATCGTTATTATCACTCAAATTTAAACATATTCCGCAATAATTATCAGAACAATTATTTCCAATCAATTCAGAATTAACAACATTATCTAACTTGATTCCTGCATCCATTGAACTAGATCCTGAATTGATAAGTGTACAGTTTTCAATTTTAAAGTAATCACTGGAATTACCGATTAAGATACAACTACCGTCATTCGCCGCATCAATTATCAAATCACTAATAATATATGGATCATCTGAAGCACCTGAACCGCTACACCACGCTCTTGTAGATGTCCATGTCCAATTGTGCCCACTAACACCAGAACCATCAATATGAATCTTTTCTCCATTATGAAATGGATTACCGTAAATTGGGAGATAATCCACTACTGGCGGAAGATGGTAATTACCAGGAATATAAGTATAGGGATTGTCATCAATTCCATCTCCGTTAGCATCTCCGGTCGAGTGATTATCCCAATAATTCCCTATTAAAGAGTTATTCCAATAATTTTCACAATATATTATTGGATGTTCTTCATCCTCTGCATGGTTTGGATTATTTAAAAAATAATTTTTGAAAACAAGATTTAAATTAGAATATCTAAGGTGCATTCCTTCAACTCCGTTATCTTTTATAATGTTTTGTGTAATGTTGTTATAATCACTATAATCTAAAAACAATCCTTTATTATCGTTGTTGGATATATTATTCTTTGAAATAACGTTATATTTACATTTTAAAGTTATAGGATCCGATGTATAAAATTCGATTCCGTTTATCAAGTTCATATTGATATTGTTTTCGGTAATAAGATTATAAGTAGAGTTATCTAATAATCGTATTCCATAGTAGGTGTTATTATATAAATCATTTCCCGAAATGTTATTATAACTACTCTGGTTTAACCTTATTCCTACTGAATTGTTTAAACAATAGTTATTTATAAGTTTTCCATTTTCCACTTTATAAAGCTTTATTCCTGAATCTTGATACGTGGAATTTGAATTATAAACAGTACAATTTCTAATAATAAAATAGACAATGGAATTATAAATCGCAATGCATTGATCGGATTCTTCCCCATTGATAATAAGATCTTCAATAATGTAAGGATCGTTCTCAGTACCATCTCCAGTACACCAAGGCTGATCTACAGCCCAAGTCCAGTTATGAGCACCCACGCCAGTAGCACTTCCATTGATTGCTATTGGATTCTCATATCCTGAAAATCTTAAATTATATCCACCATCATCATCTTTTTGCCCATTATTATCCGATATTATCTTTCCATTAATATTGGAATTAATTAAACTAATATTAGATTGGATGAACATTGCTATAATGAACAATGAAATGCTAAATAGTGATAGATACAATATTCTTTTTTTTATTTTATTTTTCATGATTTCAACCCTTATTAATAGATTAATATTAATAGTAAATTCCGTTAGATTATTATTTAAATGTTTACTTTCTGGATAGGATTCTAGAACTTTCCAGATTATTTGAAAGTGTATCTCGGTACATTTTTTACAGTCAATTAAAAAATCTATACTTGTTTTTAGTATAAAATAAATTTGATTGTTATAATAAAAAAATAATTTGTGTTCAAAACTCTAATTTTATATTTTTTAAGTGAAGACTTGATTTGTATATTATATATAATATACCAATTTTTTTAAGAAAAAGTAAAAATGGCAAGTAAACTTGCCATTGTAGCAGTTATTCTAACTGTTACTTACAAACTGGCGATGTAGCTCTCATCGAGAGTTTAGGATTTTTTGCTGGGACATAGCTTTATGTGCCAGTATTACTAGGAAATCTTGTTCAGGCAAGAAGCAGCCTGACCAAGTGGTGCAGAACATTAAATCGACCCTTTTATCTAATTCTTTATCAGGTATTACACAGAACCAGTCTCCAATTATATCTGGGACGTGATTACTTTCTAACACGATTGGATGAGAAGGATCACATAATTCGAATCCGATCTTATACATCATATTTGGATGTTCGAAGTATGAATCTATTAAAACTATCTTAACAAATTGATCGTCACAATCTTTCTGTTTTACAACCATATAACCTCCTTTGAACTCATACCCACCGTATGATTCGACCAATACCCAATAATTACCTAGGTAATCATTATCTATGCACAATGGTAAGGGTTCGCATGGAAGATTTTCATCTACAATTTCAAGGGTACCACGTTTTGTATCGAGGTCGCAAACGGCCCCACATTCTAGTACTAGCACGTTACCAGTCCCTGAAATTGTAGCGTCCGAAAAATATTCTTCAGATGTTTCTGAAGTTGTCATAATTTCTTCAGAAAGGTCCGTAGGAATCGAAGATTCAGAAGAGCTTTCCTCAGAAATTTTATTTTCCGGAATGAATGGCATGTCATAGTCTTTCTCTTCAATACCATTCAGCTCAGGCTCCCATACTCCCAAAATAGCCAGTCCAACACTTACTACTAAGGTAACAATAATAATCCCTGTAACAGCTTGAGAATAACTACCTTTGGTCTCTTTATCGAGACATTGGATGTTATGTAGATACATCACCAAATAATATATAGGTCTGATTTAATATTTAAAGTTTACTATTAGGAATTCTATACACACTGAGAAATAGATTTTATAACAAAAAAATTAATTTAAGTTCAAAATTGATTATGTAATTCAAAATTGTTTATTAAAAATTGTATTATTTAGGATTAAAATAATAATATTAATAATAAAATAGCCTTTAATTATCTCTTGAAGTAATTTTTTATGAATATAACGATAGATCAAATTCAGGACCGAGTTTTGTCGGAGATATCTCTTTTCCCATGCAATATTCATCCATTAAGATATTAGCATACAAAAAGCAATAAAAAATTTTTTTAATTACTTTGAACAGTGTATCTTTTGAAATTGACCCATCTTTATCTGGATAAATTTGCTCATTTATCTCAAATATAGAATTTTGGATGTCTATTCTGAAGTAAACTTCTTTAATTAGAAAAAATTTACGGATGCTATTAAAAATTTGAAACTTTTTATTATCCTTGAAGGAATTTAAAATTTTAATATTTTTATCTGATAATTGTGATCTAATTGTTATATACAGACAATTTCTTTTATTTACCTTGAAAACACTTATTTTCTGGCTTTTAGGTCCTGGAGGAAAAGAAACAATAAATCCAAAATCAAAATCGGGACTCTTTAATTTTTCAATTGAGATTTCTTCCTCTAATAAATATTGTTGAATTAAATTCTCAAGATTTAATTTTTTAATTGACATATTTAAAAAAAGAAAGTATTATATAATAGATTGTTCAATTAGAATTAATAATATTTATCTAAATAAGTATAAAAAATTTTTTTTTTAAATTATTTAAAGAGGTTTTTAGGATCATGCAGAAAAAATTATCAAATGAAGATTTTAGTTTATACTAAATTTATGATATTTTTTAGTATGTATGGTTTGAATAAGTTTAAAACAAAAAATTGAATAATATTACATACCGAAATTTAATGCATTTAACGATTACTTTACATGACATCTGATTTACAATTGGTCGATGGGATTGGAAAGAAAACAGCAGAAAGGATGAAAGAGCATGGAATAGACTCAATACCCAAACTAGCGTCATCAAGCGTTGAAGATTTATTAAAAATTAATGGTATTGGGAATTCAACAGCAAAAAAGTATATTCATATTGCTCAGAACTTTCTTGAAGATATGGAGAGAACGGAGAATGAGAAAAATAATATTTTAAGAAGTAATTATCCAAATTCGAAAAATTTAAATGAAACGATTAAGGTTCCAAAGCGTTCTATTTTAGAAGAAATATTAAGCAATCCAATTTTATCTAGTTTAGAAGATGATGACCCTCAATCATCTTTTTCAGAAGAAAGATTAGATGAACCAAAACCCTCAAATGAGGAAGAAACATCTCAAATGCCAATTAAATCTTATGTTTCATTAAAAAAAGAAAATATTCCCCTTTCGAAACTCCAAAAATCAAAAAATGAATCAAAACAGAGAAAGATAAGAAAAATAGAAAAAAAAACCTCTTATCAAAAATCATCCAAAATTACTCCTAAATCAACTAAAAGTCAACACCCAATACAAAAAAGTAATTTAAAAATTAAACATGAAGAAGTGAAAAAGAGTAAATCATCGGCTAGAACATTTTTTTCACCTGAAACAATGCAAAAAATACGCTTTTTCCACTACAAAGTCAAGCATATCGAAACTGCTATACACAAAGGTGAAGATTTTTCATTTCATGATCTTGATTCGGTAATTGAATATGTTGATCTCTTAAATATTAATTATAAAACACAAAGTCAAATTAAAATCTTAAGAGAATTGGAGATTACTCCTAAATTTTTTGATCCACTTGAAAAAAAAGAAATTGAAGTATGGGATTTAATGTTCGAATGTGCCCGTGTTTTATGGGTTGCGGCAAAAGCTTGTTCTCATCTTTCTAAAAAATTCGAAAAAGACCATACTATGAAAAATGCGATAGTAGCAATGGTAGAATGTAGTAAAATGTATAAAGCTGCATCATATTTTAGTGCGGCATGCACCCGACAAGAAGAAATGGGAACTACATTGTCATCAGGGAATCTTGAATTAAGATCTGAAGAATCTCGGATCCTTGCTCAGAATTTGGCTACTATCCGTGAAGAAGAGAAAAAGAACTTTTCCTTAGCTTCAAAATTACACGCAGGTTTGAGCGCACTTACAAAAAGATTATACTTTCTAAAGAGGTACAATATAGTAAAGGAAAAACAATTAAAAGCTCAATATAATTACGATATAGGAAAAGCTTGTCATTTAAAAGCTAAGTTTTTATCCAAAATATCAGAGAATAATGAAGATGAAGAGATCATTGAAGATTTACAAAAAAAGGCAAATTATTACTTTTATAAAGCAGAAGAAACTTGGGAAAAAATGCTAAATGATATTAAAGAACTTACAAATACCGAAAAAGATAATATCCGTAATAATTTATCAATTGTAAATGAAGACATCATGCAAAATGATGTTGAGATTATAAAACAAAGCGAAGCTATGAAAATTCAAGATCCTGAACCACTTATAATAGTTCCAGAAAATTTAGCACCGTTTTTACCACGAACTACTAACTACCTAATGCAATATAAACCAAAAGATCTTAATTTTGATGCATATAAGCGTTATAAAGATTTAATATCAGAAATCTCAATTGATTATAATGAATTAGAAGAATTAACAAATAAAAAAGCAGGAATAGGTAGAACATTAAAACAATTAAAAATTTTATATGCTAATAATGATATAGATATCAGTATGTTTACTCACCTTTTTGAAAAATATTCAAACAAATTGGTAACAATCGAAAAAGTTATTGAAAAATTAAAAAATCCTGATAAAAAGAATATAATAGAAAAAAAGAAAATACACCAAACAAAATCACAAACATAAGTTATAATGAGGTTTAATAATGTCGAGATTGGGTAGGATAATATCAATAAGTTTTTTTTATGTAATGTTAGCTTTCATATTAGTTATTTTTTTATATAATCAAGTCTTTGCCATAATATTAGCAGCTTTTATTTTAGTTATCTATTTAGTATCTTATTTGACTTCTCTTTCTTTTAAGAAAAGGCTTATTAAAACGTTGAAAAATTATTCCCTTTTAAATGATAATGAAATTGCTAGAAAAATAAGACGTCCCTTAGAAGATGTTAGAAGTATCTTATTTACATTGGCCAAGAACCAAAAAAGAAAAAAATGGTTGATTGTATTCATAAATAAACGCTACGTGTTTTATAATGGAGAGACCGTAGAGAAATTTACAGAGCTTTACAGTATGGGTTTTAATGAAAAACAGATCTTACAAACTTTACAGAAAAATATAAGAATTAAAACAAGAGCAGAAATTAAAGCTATTGAAACGACATTAATGAATCAGAAGCGACTTAAAGAATAATAAATCAAATCCTCAGTATAAGAATAACTTGAGTAAATCTACTCCTTATAAGAAATTAATGAAATTATACTTTGAAATAATAATTGAAAATTGTCATGATTTAACTTCAATAACAAAACGTTTGGAAGATTCAGAATATGTTGTTTGACTTGATGTTTTAACTTTAACCCTAATGTTGCTATAATTGTCATTTTCGAAGCAAATATTCTTGTTATAAAATTTTGAAATTCTTTAGAAAGAAGTTCCATTTTTCCAATCTCATCAATAACCATTAAATCAATAGATTTTCCTTCGATATTTAAGATATTTTTAATATAATTATCAAATTCTTCAACAAATACATTATATTTACCTATATTGTACTTAGTTTTAAAATCCCCGACTCTGGCGAGTTGAACTATTTTTCTTGTATGAATATCAACGATATCAAAACCAATTCTTTTACTACCCACCCTAATTTCAGGCGTTAAAAAACCATAGATATTATAATTTTTCTTATTATTATAATACTTAATTAGTTTAGAAATAAGACTGCTTTTCCCACACTTAGGGGGACCAGTAATAAGTATTTTAATATCCATATATCTGCTATAATAAGCTTTTATTTGATGTAATAATGTAAATGAAATTAAAAAATAATTAATTATCCCTCGAAAATTAATAATTGTAAACAAAGAAGTGTCATATATACAAATCTTAATCTATCAAATCCGAAGACTAAACCCATAAATTATATATTTTGAACTGCATATATTTAAAAATAGTCCATCTTGTAATTTAATTTATACTTCAAAAAAAAAAGGGTTTTTGGGTTGAAAACTGAGATTTGGCACAAATATGATAAGAAAGAGTCTTTACTTAATAAATGTCTTGAGCTTGCTGATGAATTATTAGAGATGAACAAATCAAAAGATCACAGCCAGAATATCAGTCAAGAGAAAATGTTCTTAAATACAATATTTCAAGAAAAATTAAAAAAGAATCTAAAGAAACAAGAACCATTAAATAAAAGTTATCCCAATCGATCTGAAGATAAAAATTTAGAGGAAGAATTGATTAAAACTTTAAAAATCTATACAGATTCTGGTTTAGAACCACGATATGAAGGTCGATTGGTAGAAGAATTGAAACGTAATTTTAAAGTCTATGGAGATTCTATACCAAAAGAGCAAGCTACGAAAATTTCAAGATCTAGAGAATCTCTGGCAGAGAATATAAAAAAAGAATTAAGAGCAAGTTCACATTTATCAGGAACTTCTATATTAAATAAAGAAACTCTTGAAATTTCTAAAACAGAAAACATAAAGTCAAAATTAAAGACTAAACCAAAAGAATATAAAAATTTATCATCTGAAATAGGAAGATTGAAAAAGGATATTGATAAAAATCAGAAAGCAATACCAGAAACCTTTTTTTCTGAAGATGTTATGCAAAAGATACGCTTATTACATTATAAGATCGAAACTTTTGAAAAAAAAATGGAAAACTTCAAAATAAGTGATTTAAATCTCTGTCATGAATATATTAACTTACTAAATGTTAACTATAAAACACAAAGTCAAATTAAAATTTTAAATGAATTAGATATTTCACCTGTTTTTCATGATCCTATTGAAAATAGAGAGATTAAAATTTGGGATTTAATGCTTGAATGTGGACGCGTATTATGCATATTAGCAAAAGCTTACTCTAAATTATCTAGAAAATTTGAAAGTAAGAATAACTTGACAAACGCAATAATGTGTATGGTTGAATGTAGTAAAGCATTTAAAACGGCCGCTTATTTTAGTGCTGCTCACACTCGCCAAGAAGATATAGGAACTTTCTTATCTGCAGAAAATCTTGAATTAAACTCTGAAGAAGCAAGAATTATCGCCCAGAATCTTGCGATTAAAAAAGAAAATGAAAATTTATTCCAAACGTCTCAATTATATTCTGGTTTAGCAGCATTACTTAATAGATTACAATATTTGAAAGGTCATGAAAAAATTAAACAAATTCAATTAAAAGCTCTAATAAGTTATTACAAGGGCAAAGCATGTCACTTAAAAGCAAAAGCTATCCTCAATTCTTCAGATGATAATGAAAGGTATAATGATAGAAATGTTATCAATTATCAAAAGAAAGCCAATTATTATTTTTATAAAAGTGAAGAGATATGGGAGAATCTAATAAAAACTGAAGTTCAAATTTCTGATGGACAGAAAAAACAAATAACCCAATATTTAGCTGCGGTGAACGAAGAAATTATGGAAAATGATGTGGAATTAATTGACTTTAATGAAGCAAATAAAATTCCAGATCCAGAGCCATTTATAGCTATCCCTGAAAATACATCATATTGTATTCCTAAATTCACTAAGTATTTGATGAATTTTCCTTCTACCATGCTAGAAAAAAAATCTATAAAAAATGTCAGTTTAGAGCAAGCATCTAAATCCAATGAATTAAATACATTAATAAATCAAAAATCGGGAATAGGTAGAACGATGAAACAATTAAAATTTTTATATCAAAATGGTGATATTGATATTAATACATTCACCGAGCTTTTTGAGAAATATTCAACTAAGGAAAAGGACATTGAAGCAAGAATTGAAGAATTGAAAACGTTAGAAAGAAAATAAGGCAGCGTTTTGGAGGAAAAGTTTTATTTTAATAAAACACTTCAGAATTTTTTTCTTTATAATAGTAATAAAACGAATCCAAGCAATTTTATTTCTTGTCCAGTTCTTTGAACTTGAGTAATAATTTTTTTTGTTCTTCGGTAATAGCTTTTGGAATTTCGATATTTACTATAACATATTGATCTCCTTTACCTTTTCCTCGAAGATAAGATACACCATGATTTTTAATTCTGAATTCCATACCTGGTTGAGTACCCGGTGGAATTGTTAATTCTTTTTCAGTTAATCTTTCATTTTTATAATCTAAAGTAGGAACTTTGATTTTACCACCTACAATTGCAGTTACAATATCGATATCTTTGGGAGTATATAGATCATTTCCACGTCTAATAAAATGATCGTTTTGTTCTATTCTTATCCCTAAATAAAG
>JBHLNZ010000103.1:0-9568 GCA_048941015.1 Promethearchaeota archaeon
AGCTTTTCTCTTGTTTTACAACACTATTTACTAACTCTCCAGCAAAAATCTTAATACCTTTATCTTGATAATATTTGTTAAGGAAATTAGTCAAGCTTGCAGGGAAAATTTGCTCACAGATTCCTTTTTCAAGGAATATCATGCTCACATCTGAATCTGGTTTATACATTTTTATTGCTGCAGCTATTTCTGAACCGATGAAACCACCTCCAATAACACCAAATTTTTTGTTTTTATCAACAAGTTCTTTTAACCTTTTATAATCCGACAATGTTCGATAATAAATTATACCTGGTTCTTCGATTTTAGGAAGTTTTTTAGGAGATCCTCCTGTTGCGATAAGCAATTTATTATAAGTGTACTCATTTTCTTGATCATCATAAACCTTGTTGCTATTAGGGTCAATCTTTTCTACTTCTCGACCAAGATGTATATTTACTCCAAGTTCATTAGTACCTAAATCAATATCTTCAAGATTTTCTTCACCTTTCCAGAGAGATTTAGTAAGTGGAGGTCTTGCATAAGGTGGATATTTTTCATTACTTATTAGACCAATTGTCCCATCCTTATCACTTTTACGTATACCACGAGCTGCTGCATCGGCTGTCATCCCTCCTCCAATAATTAAATACTTATAATCATATTTTTTCATTTTCTTACAAAAACTCCTTAATTTAATTAATATACTTTCTATTATTCACAAATTATAAGATTCCTTACGCATTTATTTCAAATAAGAATTAAGTATTCAAATTTATTTATCTATAGGTTATAAATTATTAGCATATAACTTTATCTTGACTAATTGAAGTAAATGTTGCATTTATTTTATAAATAAAAAATTAAAAAAATAATTTAATTAAAATATAAATCAATCAGAATTACTTAGCATGATAGATTTTTCCACTATTCACCTAATAATTCCTGTACTTCTTTTTTGCCATCTTCAAGTTCATTTTCTTGTTGTTTATCATATTTCAATAATAAATATTGAAATTCGCCAACATGTTCTTTTTCCTCTTTGGCTACATCCAAAAGAACCATTTTTAAATCTTTATTTTCAGTTAAATTTGCCATCTGTTCGTAAAGATTAATAGCATCCAATTCTGCTAAAATAGCAGATCTCAAAATTTGTTTGTCTATATCTTCCTTTTTCACTTTTTCTAAAATAATAGGTATTTTTGCTAAAGTCATTTTCATTTTCCTCCTTTTTTTAGAAACATGAATTTCTATATTTATTGTAATACCTTTTACTTTAATAATGAATGGTCTATAATTTCTAGCTTTTCATTATAAATTCCATACTAAGTTGGCTTTAAAAATGAAAATTAATGAAATACATCTTGATATAAATCTTATAAAATTATAGAAGAAAATAGAATAAGTTAATTTTTTTCAAAAAACATCTTTCTACCCGAGTGGACTCTTTGAAAATTTTCCTTATATTTTTCAATTTCATCATGAATTTCTTCTAATTCTTTATTTTTTAACATACTATTAAAGATGTTAAGAGTGGAAAGATAAAGTTTTGGTACAAAAGTATCTATTTTAGAAAGTTCGTAAGCTAAATTTGTTATTGAAGAGTAATCTAAAGTTAAATCGATTTCGCGATTTTTAATCTCTTGAATTATTTTTTCTTCCAACTTTCTTCTTGAAATATTGCTCCACACCAATTCATAACCGAAATAATTAACTGCTTGAACAGCTTCGGTTAATAGTGCTGTACCTGTTGCAATAGCAATACTTTTAGTTAAAATGTACGCTGTTAAGGTTCCAAGTGCAATGGTTATTGCCCTATAAATTAAACTTTTTATTAAACTTTCTTTCCATTCTATTTTATTCAATTTCATTAGATTTCGACCAAAAGAATTTTTAATATTTATTAAATTTCATGTAATTAGTTAAATTAAAGCATTTAACAAATCTAAGATTTTAAAGATTCTAGTGCAATGCTTTACTTATGATTTAAATAAATTGAAATATAAAAATTTAAGGATTGTTTAAATAGATGGGATTTTCTTCAATCTTTTGATTAATATTTAAACTTTTTTTCCGTTTTAAAGAATTCAATATATTTTTAGATTTTCTTTTATAATTTCAATATTTTTATCCATATCTGCATCAACTTTATAACTATTTAGAATTTTACTTGCCTTCTGAACATTTAGTATATCATACCACTTACTCAAGAAATCTTTATCTAATTTAGCGATTTTTTGCCCTTCAATTATCTGTTTATATTCACTCTTAACAGATTTTCCTCGGATAATTCTAAAAGAAGAAGATGAATACTCATTTTTACTTATTTTTAAAATTTTTTCTAATTCCTTCTTCTTTTGTGGTAAAGAATTCATTAAATCATTATACTCTGAAATATTATGCCATATTTCATTATTAATGGGAGGGATTACCAATATTGGAATTACGTAATCAGTTTCTCGAAATAGATGATTTCTAAGATAGTCTTTAATTTTAATTTCATATCCACATAAGGAAATAAGGATTAGTTGTGAACGTATACTTTTACATCTATTTTTTTTATCTTGTTTAAAAACTTTTGAAAAATTCTTAATTTCATTAACAAATTTTAATAATTTCATATATTTTAATGGTTTCAAAGTTCTATTACAGTAAATAAAAGTAATCTCATAATCGTAGCTAACTATTTCTTGAGTTTGTTTAGTATTAAGTTCTGAATTATGCTCTTTTATAGAAATTATGACTAAATCTATAATTCTATGATAAATATCGCTCTGGAGAGCAAAATCATAATTACGAAAGATATTAATATTTTTTTCGCCAATCTTGATTAGATTACTTTCAACAGATTCTATATAAGGAAAATAAATCCTTTCCCATTCTTCCCATTTTCCCTCAATATAAGTTAAAGAAAAAGGATATTTCATAAGATCATCTGAATATTCTATTTTATCATAGAGTCGTTTAAGTAGATCGTTTATTATTCTGGTTTCAATCTTAAATAAAATTCTTTTTTCAGGAGTTTTAACTTTTTGAAAGTGAGAAAGTTTAGTGAATGGATAAAGAAGATTAGGATTTTGTTCTATGTCAAATGATTTTATCAATTTTTTCGCAATAATATCTTCAAAACCTTTTATACTGTGCTGAACTTTCAATTCTTTTGCCAAGCTTTTGGTATTTAATACTAAAATCGAGATATAAGTCCTCTCAAAATTCTTATCAGTTGAAGAATGAACTATATAAATGTTATCTTTCTTGCTAATACCTAAAATTATTAGAAATTGATCTCCAATAATTGAACTTTCAGAAATCTTGAATTCTGAACTATAAACATCCTTAACACATGTATAAATCTCTTTAATAGAGATTATTTTCTCAAGAACTTTTATTCTCGTAACTTTTCACATTTATTATTTGATTTTCTATTATTTTAGCAGAGTCAGTTTTATTTATTTATATAACGATTCCAAGGATTAGTATAAAAAAATTTTCAATTTTTAAATTAAATTTTAAGCAGCTTCGAGAGAAAATAATTGTTTTCCATTAGGAATATAGAATTTATCCTTTTCTCTAATTATTATGCTATGAAAATAATCTGCCAATCCTAAGAAACCTCTGATAATTGCCTCGTCAGTATCATATACAAATTTAATTGATGTTATTGCTTTATTACTATTAAGTTTCACTTTGTTATGAATAGTATCATCAAATAATGGAATCTTTAATTCAGAGGCAACATCATAAGTCTTTTGTATAAATTCTTCACTTTTTGTCATCAAAACACCTCTATTTCTTTTTTTTATAATATACTTCTTTTTTCAATAAAAAATAATTATAATTATAAATCTTGTATGATAAATACTAATTTATTAGTCTAAAACAGTTAAAAACCATTTTAATATAACTGTTCTAAATGATTTAGATCTACTCCATTAAAATAATCTAAAATTTTTGATTGATTTGAGCTCTGATCAAATCAATTTTTATTCTATTATACTAATATCATCAAAATTATTTAATTTTTATTATTAAATAAGCAAGAGATTTTATTATTTTTGATAATAAACCTAAGTAATTTCTTTTTGAATTTAATAGAAATTTATGTGCCTGAATCTTGTTTTTCTTCCAATTTTCTTTTTAACTCTTCAGTTTCTTTTTGAAGTGACTCGATCTTCTTATCTCGCTTTTTTATTTTTTGAGCAGCTAATGTTATACCCTGTAAACTCAAAAGTTTTTTTATAAAGATTATAGATGCTATAAGTATTCCTATTAGATAAAACACTTCAGCAGTCCAATAGTACCCAGAAATATTAACATAGATTGATAAATTTAAGAAAGGTAAAATTAATGTAACTATACCAATAAATATCAATGAGATAAGCAACGTAATTTTTTCATAAGTTTTTATCTTACTTCTGAAAAATATATAGATTCTCAACCAAAAAATTATACAAATAAATGTAATCGGAATAAATATTATAGAGCCTATACCTATTATCAATAAAAAATTTAAAGCGAATTTCTTTCTCCATAAATCAAGAATTTCTTTAGTAGTCATTTGATCTTGAACTTGGGCGCTAGCATATTCTTTTCTAAGTTCAAAATATTTCTTTTTAATCCCTCTCGCTACTCTTTTAGCGCCTTTTTTCCACCAACTTAATTTTCCTAATTCTGCGGCTTCTTCAATTTGGTCTCTAATAATAGGCATAATATAGAGACTCAATAATAGAGAAATGATACCATATAGATATAGAAGCAAATCAAACCAAAACCAAAATCCTGTTTGAGTTATAATAGTTTTTCTAATGAAGCTTATAATAATTTTATATGTAGCATAACCTATTAATACCAGAGGTACAACCACCTGAATAACGATAAAAATATCTAACTCTTTCTTGCCAAATTTATCTTTAAATTTTTTTAAAATTATGAGAAAAATGTTCGCAATGCTCAATAATATCCCAAAACCAGATAAAAATTTAACTGCCCAGAAAAAAATTAATAATGAAAAATCTAAATAAAGTAAATTAAAAGCCAAATTTATTATCATAAAAATGATTAATGCCATTAAGATGGAGAAATAACCTATTCTATATAGCTTCTCATTCATTATAATCAAGTTTTCCTATACTAATGGATATTTATAAAAATTTCAATTACTTGGAAATCAATTGAAAATTGAACCTTGTTTTATAAAATTATTGTAACTATTTAAGATTTTGCTTATATGATATAATTACTGAAGGTTAAGGTAATTATATTAAACATAGATTCCCTAGTTATGTATAAATTCAAGGGGGATTATGATCTAGATAAATTTTTTCTTATAGTGAGAGAAATGGTTTGGTAATCAATTTTAAAGGTAATATTTTTAATTCCTCTATTATGAAATTTTATTCTTTCTCATTTCTTTCCTAAATTGTTTTTTTGATTGCCATGGATAAAATGATAATGCTGCTATTAAAGGTTCTTTTGATTTTGCTGTACGGGATAAGGTTCTCAATGATTTTCTTAATTCTAATATAAGTTCATTTCTAATAATTTTACTTTCAACTTCTCCTTTTTCTTTTATGAATGCTAATCTATGTACTGCAAAAATACCAATTAATATTGCTATTATAAAGAAAAAATCCAACCCTTGTAAATTTAATATTTGGATTGTTCCACTATTATTTGGAGAATTCCAATTCAAAGACCAATAAAATTCAGAAACTTCAAAATAATTGGCACATAAACCACCAATTATTGGAGCAAATCCAAGGGATAAAGAAGTGAATAAAGTTGTTACTGCAAGATACCAATTAGCTTTTCCTTTTGGAGCTAGCTTTAAGCTAATATTACTTAAAGCCAATGTTGTTCCTGCTAATGAAATCCCCATAAAAATATGAATTAATATCAATAATGGTATTGTAAACCAATATGGTCCGGGGAGTGATGTAAAAACCCAAGCAAAAAGACAAACAAGAAATAACGGACAAGAGATACTTAAGACAGATTTATGACTAAACTTATCAGAGAGAGACCCCCATATCTGTAAAAAAGTTAGATTTACAATTTGACTTAATATTATTAGAATCGTAACTATTGTTAAACTTAAATGCAATTTTTCAAGCATATAAACAGTAAAGAATGGTACAGTAAATCCAATAGTAAAGTACCACAGAAATAAAAAAATTAGAAGGTTTTTATAATTATTATCTTTATAAGGTTCGGAAATTAATTGGGGGAGTTTAGGTTTCATTTCCAACATAATCATCGTAGGTTCTAACACTCTTGATATATAATAGATGCTAATCATTCCAAAAACGAACCCTAAAATATAAAGAATAGAATAACTAAAATCCTCTGTTTGCGGTAAATATATTTTCCAAAAATCTATAAAGATACCAGCTAATAAACTGGTTATTAATCCCATTATTGTAGATAATAACATTCTTCTGGAATAAAACTTGCCAAGTACTTCTTGTGGAACTAAATCGTGCATCCAAAAATTCCATGCTGTATGACCAATCGAAGCAAAAATTGATTGAAAAGTTAAGAATAAAATTAAAAAAATTAAACTTAATTCAAATGTAAAAAGAAATGGAATGAAAGCAATAGCTAAAATACAGAATCTGTAGAAGGTTAAAAAAAATACACATATTCTGCGTCTGTTACGCAATTTTTCAATTAGAAAGATGCTTGGGATTTGAAAGAAATTACATAATGTTGGAATTGCTCCTAGAAGTCCGAGTATAAATAAGTTCGCTCCAAATTTCAAAGCAAAAGATATTAAAACAGGTCCAGTTGTTAGATTGACCATAATTTGAGAAATATAACCATCTTTAATTACATTATTAAGCGATTTTTCAGTTTCTTTATCAGTTAATCTTTCTTGAGTTGGAAAAATCATAATACAAATTTCTGAATTTGCTTTAAGAGAATTGAATATAATATATTTAACTGACTTTTATTTGTTGTTGTATTCCTATCTCAATTAAGTCATCAGTAGCAATTCGGGACTCAATTACTTTTTCAAGTGCTAAACGTTTTACAGTCCTTCCTTTGTTCATAAAATCTATCCCACATAATATCGAAGATAAATTTATTACAGAATCTATTATTGGTGTCTCAATACCTAGAAATTTGGCTAATGATGATAGTGGAACTAAACCAGTCGGTATATCTTCAGTGAAATATCTTGTGATTAATTCTTTTGGGGCATTTATATTTTCATAAGCCTTGATTTTTTTTATAGCCTTATGAATCGATTTTTTTTTGACCCCATAGGATTTATTTGCCCACTCGCAAAATCTAATTTGTTTTAGGCTTAAAATTTCAAAAATTTTATTCAATTCAGTTTGAATATTCTCAAGGACCTCACATGTTCTAGAGGTTGCACCTTCTGCATAAAATTTAAAGGCTATTCCAGAATCCATAGCACCAGCATTCAACAGTGAGAGAGTTGGATGTAATAACATCCCAATATTATTTAATGTCATTTCAAGATAATCATCTACAGGATTCAATTGCGGAAATATCTCTCTCAGCGTATCATACACATAGAAGGTATCTTTGTCTGGAAAAGCAGCAAAATCAACAATATCTTTAATTTTAAGGATCTTTACTCCGTTCTTTTTTAACTGCCTTGAAGTAAAGACTAACGTTTGAGTTTCAGCTATGAAAATAGGAAATGTTATCCCTTTCTGTCCAATTATTCTCCTAAATTCAACAGCACCAAAAGTCCTTCCGGGATTTAATAGGATTATTTGGTCACGAGAAAGATATTGTGCAATTTTTTCAGCAATATATTTATGTGCTGAAGCGGGTATAACTATCAATATAACATCAGCATCTCTCACTGCTAATTCTAAATCTTGTGTAATTAAGTTACACGGATAATAACCTTTTATTTCTCCAGATGCTTTAATACCACCTTTCTTTTTTATATCTATAATTCTCGTAAATGAACGATTATATAGATTTACGGGGTATCCTTTGGAAGATAAGTAAGCCGTAAAGGCACGACCACCATTTCCGGCTCCTATTACAGAAAATTTCATTCATCTGTCACCTCAAAAACGGGACTTTTGTTTTGCTTTAACAAATTAGGGATATTTATATCCGACAGGTTAAAGATTATATCCTTAATTCTCTGGATTTCATCATATTTTTTATTCTGTATCAAATCCCATGAATAACAGGCACCATTAATTATTTTAGTGTTAATTACTCCTAAAGCAAATTTGTTATTTTTTAAATGCGGAGCATCAAAAATTCCATATTTTACAAGCCGGTTTAAAACATTAGAATTAATATATGGGTTTTTATGCTCTTTTTTATATTTAGCTAAGTAGGGTATTAAATTAACAATCCACTTTGCTTGTTTAATAAGTTCTTCTTTCCTTTCTTGTATTTTATTGTCAATAAAATTTATTTCACTTGAATAAACTTTATTTATGACCTGATCCACTATTTTGCAGCTTTCAATTACATCTTCAGGAAGAGCAGCGTGATTAGCCTCCGAGAAACTAACTACATGAACTATATCTGGTTTTATTGCCAATTGGACCATAGTTGCTGCTGCTAATTGACCCTTAGCTCTATCTAAATCTAATGGAAAGCTAGCTAATCCAGTTCTCACTTGTTTAATTACTGAAAAATTCTTGTCTGTTAAAGTGTTAAGTAATTCATTTTTTGCTAGAATCTTTGCCAAGTCCATATTAAATGAGCTTGAAGGGGGTGTATTAAACATGTATTGTGCAATAAAGAATTTTACGCCTAGAATTTTAGCTATAATACCAGATAAGTACATATCAGCCACCGCAATCGCATCTGGAGCATTTCTAAGGCTCCAATGATGAGAATCATTAATTTCAACTGGAATATTGTTTTTAGCATGCCAATTTATAACTTCTAGATGTTGTTTTATTGATTTTTTTAATGTTAAGGGCCCTCTTCCATCCATTTGATTAAACCAGAAAATTGGAATAGCAGCCCAGGCATTATGAATAGTTTCTCGATATAATTTAGCTAATTTAATGAAATCACGAGTGCCCGCATAAATTCTTAATAAGGGGTAATTTCCTGTTAATCTTGCTTTATGTAACTTAATAAAGTCTTCTTTAGATCTGATGGGCACCCCTCCTGCCCCAGATAGTTCCTTAACCTGATCTCTGGGATGGAAGAAGTGCGCTTGCGTATTTTGATCAGGAGCAATTGATATTATATCTAATATCTCTGCGTTTGCAATTTTTGTTATTCCTTTTAAGGTCTTCTTTATAGATGGTAATCCGAAATGTGCTCTTATAACTGGAAAAGGACTTTTCCACTTAATTCGTGAAATTAAATCTATAGGTATTTCGCTTTTTTCTTCAGTAATAACTAAATCTCTCCCTAAGGTCGATAATATCTTATATTTTGATTCTCCTCCAACAAAATACTCATCAAAGAGATTGAATTCTTTCGCAACTTCAACTACTTCAGGAGTACCAGCAAAAAATAATTGTTGAGGTTTTTCTTTCAATTCATAAAATTTTTCTTTAAATTGTTGTAGAACTGGTCTAAGAGTAGCTGGTGTTAGTCTATAACTAAGCCCTAAAATATTCGG
>JBHLNZ010000002.1:0-129963 GCA_048941015.1 Promethearchaeota archaeon
GCTACTCAAGCAAAAAATTTAAGGAATTTTGCTAATAAAATCTTAGAGCTTCTTAATTCTAGATATGAGTATCTAAACTTAATATTTGAAATTGAAAGTAATAATTAATTAAAATAAGTTTTAAATAATAATTAAGTTGTATTTCATCTATGGCAAAATTTAAGATAGTAATAAAAAAGCATTGCTATTTCTGTGACTTATTAATTAAATGGCTATCTGATAAAAAAATTGATTATGTGGTCTTAGATTATCAGGATCCAGAAGATTTCAATGACCCTTTAATGAAAAATCCGACTTTTAATAGTTTGTATTGTGATATGAGTGCTTGTGTAGAAGGCATTCCATTAATCGTAAAAAATGATTCTGAATTCTATTATTCAGAAATATGGGATTTAGTCAATAATTCTATAATAGAACAAAAAGCGAGAGAAATTTTCGAGATATAATATTATTTCATATTCTTTAGTCTAAATCTTCGTGAAACTGAACTTTTACGATCTTTGGTAGATCTCTCCATATTATAGAGATTCCTAAATAAAAAAATTCATTGTACTGTCTCAGTCAAAGTTAGCTCTAAAGTTTTTGCACTTTCTTCAATTTTAGAATCTTTTTTTCTGACAAAACGATCCTTAGCAATGCAATGAATTACCCAGAATCCTGCTATTGCAATCATAGATAATAATCCTGCCAAATACCATACCCAATACGGCCCAAGATGATCAATAATTAATCCCGCGACTATAACCGCAAAAAGATTTGGCATTGCCCAATGGAAACCGTACATTGCCATATAACGTGCCCTTTTATCTTCAGGAGCAAATTGTGAAGCTGTAGTTTGACCAATAGGCACTACAATCATCTCTCCGATTGTAATAATTGCCACTGCAATGAAAAATAAAAATACTGCAGAAACAAAACCAAACATACCAAATCCAATCATATAAAAGAATGATCCAAGGATCATCATCTTCATAGGAGCATATTTTGAAATTTTCCTTGTTATCCACAATTGAAATAGTACCACCATAATCGCATTTAAACTATATAAAAAGCCAAACATCTGAGTAGGAAACCCGTGAATATCTCGTAAAAATACAGATAGTGTACTATTCAATTGTACATATACCAACACTGTTATGGATGATACTGAGAGAAACATTATATATACCCAATCCTTTAAGATATCTTTATAGCCTATAACTGTTTTGATTATAGATTCTTCTTGTTTTTCACCTTTTTTCTGAGGTTTAGTCTCTGGAATAACAAAAAATACTATAATACCTGTAATTAGACTACTCATCGCATCCGAAATAAACAATAACATATAAGATTGGCTTGCTAAAAGTCCACCAAAGATAGGACCGACGGTTGCTGAAAGATTATAAGCAACTCGGAGAATTCCAAATCCATCAGCCTGTACTTCACTTGGAAGTAAATCTACCACCATGGCTTGTCGTGCAGGACCTCCTAAATTGCCTATTAATCCTAAAAAAGCAGCAATGACAAAAAAAAGGTACAGATCATTAATTAATCCCATAATGATACTTCCAAATCCACTTACAATTAAACCAAATAAAATTATTGCACGACGCCCGTATTTATCAGCTAAAGCTCCTCCGAGTATACCACCAATTATATTTCCTGCTGAGAAAATTGAAAATAGGAATCCTACTTCTATCATCCCAACGCTAAATTTTTGAGTTATATAAAGCGCAAAAAAAGGATATAATAAAAATGTACCTAACTGATCAATAAAAGTAGCTAAAGTTAACACTTTAAACGATTTAGGATAATCTTTATATGTGTGTTTAATTTTCTTGAGCATTTAAAAATCATAGAGTTATATTCTATCCATTTAGAAATCTTAATATAATTTATAGTTTTAAATACTGAACTTCAATGGAAGTTAGAATTAAATAAGAACTAATAACTAATTTGGTATTTAAATAATGTAGTTAATTAAATTAGGATCTATTTATTATTTTTATAAAAGCAACCATTACTTTATCTTAGTATAAAATATAGTAGGAGAAACGAAAATGTATGATTATTTATTAAGTGAGGATCATAGGAAATTTCGTGATGAGATTCGTGAGTTTGTTAAAGATGCTGTTCCTCCCTCATTGTTGAAAAAAATGGATAAAGATGAAATTCAATATCCTGCTGAATGGCTTCATGCTTTAGCGAAGCATAATCTAATTGGGGTGAGGTTTCCTAAAATATATGGAGGGCGAGGATTAAATTGGGAATATGAGATCATTGCCCAAGAGGAGATTGGTGTGTTAGGAAGTTCTCTTGCTTGTTTATTTTCATTACCTAGTATCTGTGGTGAAGCTCTTAATATGTTTGGTACTGAAGAGCAGAAGAAAAATTATCTGAAACCAATGTGCGAAGGTAAGAAATTTACTGCTGAGGCATTGACAGAACCTAGGGGAGGATCCGACTTTTTTGGGGCTACTTGCACGGCAGTTAAGGAAGGAGACTATTATATCTTAAATGGAGAAAAGCGTTTTGTCGTTGGAGCTGAAGGAGCTGACTTTTTTTTAGTTTATGCTAGAACAAACCTCGATCCTAAATCAGATCCTCACACAGCTTTAAGTTTATTAATTGTAGATAGAACTGAAGGAGTAAAAAGCGAATATCTCTATGGATTAATGGGTACACGTGGAGGTGGAGCAGGGAGATTGAAGTTTGAAAATGTAATTGTTCCAAAAGAGAATGTAATATTAGAAGAAGGAATGGGAGGGAAAATTTTTTATCAAATGATGGTTCCTGAGCGATTAACTACTGCCTCTGGTTTAATAGGGTTAGCAAAGGCATCTCATCAAATTGCCACTAAATATAGTACAAAACGAAAAGCATTCGGTCAAATTATAAATAGATTTCAAGCAGTGAGTTTTTTAATTGCTGAAAATTGCACACTTTTAGATGCAACAAGAGCAATTGTTTATAACACCGCAAAAAGTATAGATTCTGGTGCACCCCCAGCTTTGCAAAGAAGGCTCGTTTCTGAGTCAAAAAAGTTCTCTACAGAATCTTGCTGGAATATAATAAACAATTCGATGCAGATACTAGCTGGCATAGGCTATACAACCGTTTATCCTGTTGAAAGGCTCCTTCGAGACTGTAGAATCGGACAAATCTGGACAGGTACAAATGAAATAATGAATTTGATTATCCAACATGAATGGTATAAGGAATTTTTAAGCACGAAATGGTTAGGTCGAAATGTGGAACAAGATGCTATTGACAGTGAGCATGAAGAAGAAAAACATTATGGTTAAATTTTAAAAGATAAAAAATTTATTATTTCTGTTTCGATAAATAACGAATTTTTACTAATAAGTCTCTCAATTCCATCTTATCATTTTCTGCTGTTATGTATTTCTTTTTAACTCCTTCCGATAAAGGTATTGTTGTAATCTTATTCCCTTGTAATGACACCATATTTCCAAATTTTCCTTCAAGAACTAATTTCATGGCAGCTAAACCAAATCTTAAACCTAGAATTCGATCGAAAGAATTTGGAGTGCCTGCTCGCATTGTATGACCAAGAACAACGCTTCTACATTCGAATTCAACATCATTCTTTTCAAATTCCTTTTTTAAATCATCTCGTAAGTTTAATTCATCAACTATTATTTGAGAAATACCTAATTTAGCTAGCAAAGGATTGCCAAATGAATCTTTAGGTAATTTTTCAATCGATTCTTTTGATATAGTCTTAAAATCTCTTTCTAATGATTTCAAATTTGGATAAGCTCCTTCTGATACCGCAATGATATGATATTTATAACCAGCATTGGCTCTTTTCTTAAGTACACCTACAACATCACTTTCAAGATCAAATGGAGTTTCTGGAATTAAAATAATATCTGCTCCAGCAGAAATACCACTATACATAGTAAGAAAGCCCGCATCTCGTCCCATTATTTCAACGACGAACACTCTTTGATGCGAATGTGCTGTTGTTGTTAGATTATCTAGGGTGTTAGAAGCTAATTGTACAGCACTCCAAAATCCAAACGTGTAATGTGTTCCAAGAAGGTCATTATCTATTGTTTTTGGAACACCAACTACTTTGGCTTTTTCAAGTTTATACATGGTATCTGCAACTCCAAGTGTGTCATCCCCTCCAATACTTATAAGTGCATCGATTCCTAATTCATTAAACTTTTCAGCTAATTCTTTTGCCTTCTCTTCCTTGGAAGAAGCTCCTCTAAATGGATTTGTGCGGCTAGTATAAAGTAAAGTTCCTCCTACGGTGTGTAAATCATCATGATCAGCAATATTAAGAGGGATTGTCAGATTTTCCATAAAGCCTTTCCAGCCTTTTAAAATTCCTACACACTCAACACCAGCATCAAATGCTTTCAGCATAATACCGTATATTACAGAATTCAAGCCAGGACAATCTACGGTTCGTAGTATCCATCTACTACGAAACTCCGCCGCCTGTCATAATTCCAACTTTTTTAATACTCATTTGATTTCACTTTTAAAAATTATCGATTATTTTTATTCAAGTTAGTAAAAAGTTATATTAAATCATTTTTATGTTTATTCTAAACTATTTACTCTCAATTTTTTCAAATTGATATTTAGATTGATCTTGTGGAATAATATAACTGCCTCCTCCTAAATCAGTTATCTTGAGAGTAAATTCGAATTCTCCTTTTAGTGCCATTTTTAAGTTTTTTAGTAAGAGTTCAATTTCTTCTTTTTGAGGATCATTACTTTCAAGATTGTTTTTATATATTGAAACTGCTTTCTCAAATCTAAATAAAATTCCTTCTACATTGGTATAATAGAATTCTGCATTCGGTCCAGGTTCCACTTCTAATTCTAATTCAGGAATCTCTAATTTACCGATAGGAGAGCGATATATTTTAGATTTGAGGTCATCTTGATTTGTAATTTTTAGAGTTATAATTCCAGGAGATAAATTTGTAGTCATTGGAATAATGTCGTTATTTGTAAAATTACATTTGTTACATTCAAATTTAATAATTAACATTTTATCTCCATCTGGTAAATCATAAAAGGTCTTATTTATTTTGATTTCTCCTTTTTTGCACGCAGGACACTTGAAAGTATAATTTTCAATTGCTTGTTTTTGTTTGTCAGACATTTTTTTTCTCTAATGTTCAGTTTTTGAATATTCTGTATGTGATTGTTAACAATCTAACTAAAGTATGATAAAAGAAATGGTTTATTGTTTATTAAATAGCTTACTTATAAATTTATTCCAGAAATTTTTAATGTAGTGGAAATTATTTTAGTCTTAACAGTTCAATTTCAATTAATTTTATAAGTTTTCCAGTAATTGAAATTTTATTGCTTTTATTTAGGTCATATTTTTGAGTAAAAGTGTGTAATATCTTAACAAAAGGATGAGAAAAATTGGCAGCTAAGTTAGAAGACTCGAAAATTGTCGAGATTACTTTTCATGGAAGGGGTGGTCAAACTGCAATAACCGCCAGCCAATTATTAGCAGAATTAGCATATGAGAAAGGATTTAAAGACGCGATTGCTATTCCTATTATCGGTGCTGAAAGAAGAGGAGCTCCAATTCAAGCATTCACGAAGTTATCTAAGAATAAACCTATAAAAACATATGATAGTGTTACAAATCCTGATTATATACTAATTTTTGATACTTCTTTATTAGACATTCCAAGGGTACGAGCAACAATAAAAGATGGAGTATCTTTAATAGTTAATAGTAAGGAGTCTTTTAATACAGATTATTTAGCAAAAAATATAAGATTATATATCGTAGATGCTACTGGGATTTGTATTAAGAGAAGTTTTATGCATGCGAGTGGCCCTATTTTAAATATTCCGATGCTAGGCGCTTTTGGGAAAATAACAGGTTATTATGATCTTGAAATTATGAATAAGGTTATTAAAAAGGAATTTGGTGAAAATAGACTTGAAAAAAATATGACTGTTGCTAAAGATGCTTATGAAACAGTAAGAGAGGTATAATCTTGACTGAAAGTAATTTAAAAAAATGGAAGAAAATTAATAAATCTAAGGAAGAACGTCCAAAAGTTCAAGAATATAAAAATTGGAAAGAATTATCTCCTATTCCAATATCATTACCAATTAAAGGAAGTATAGGTGAAACTGGTGATTGGAGAACTTTTAGGCCTATTATTAAAGAAGGATGTAATAAGTGTGGTATATGCTGGATGTATTGTCCAGAGGGAGTCATTAGGAGGAGAGAAGATGGTTCTTTCGAAATTGATTATGAATATTGTAAAGGATGTGGTATTTGTGCGAAAGAATGTCCTTCAGATAATATAGAAATGATAAGAGAGAGTGATATAAAGAATGGTTGAATCACATCAAGATTTTATTCAAAAACAAGAAAATATCATTATTAAAGGTAATATCGCAGCTGCTTATGCTGCAAAATCTGCAAGAGTTCAAGTTATTAGCGCGTATCCAATTACACCTCAAACCACTGTAGTTGAAAAATTATCTGAATTTGCTGATAATGGAGAAATGCCTGGTACTCAATATATCAAGGTTGAATCTGAACATAGTGTTCTAGCATCTATCATAGGCGCTAGCAAAGCTGGAACGCGTACATTTACAGCAACTTCAGGACAGGGATTGTTTTATATGCATGAAATGGTTCATTGGGCAGCAGGTGCAAGATTACCGATTGTTATGGCAATCGCATCGAGAGGACCGGCTCCTCCATGGAATATTTGGGCTGATTTTACTGATGTCCTCAGTCAGCGCGATACAGGATGGTTAAGTGCGTTTTGTTCTTCACATCAAGAGATCTATGATGAGATTTTGATGTCTTATAGTGTATGTGAAGACCATGATATTCTATTACCTAAATTTGTAGCGTATGGTGGCTTTATTTTATCTCATACATCAAAACCTGTAGTTATTGAAGACCAAGAAAGAGTTGATCAATTTTTACCACCATTACCTGACGAAGATGGTTGGCCTCATATTTGGATAGATCCAAAAAGACCTATGATGTTTGGAAACCTTATTATGCCTTCTGGATATTATCAAGAATTTCGATTAAAAATACATGAGGCTCATATGAAAGCAAAAGAGAAAATTAAAGAAACTACTAAAGAATTTGAAAGAATTTTTGGAAGAAGTTATGGTAATGGATTGATACAAGAGTATAAAATGAATGATTCAGAGGTTGGAATGGTAATTTATGGGGATTTAGCCCTTCAAATGGAAGATGCTGTTGATCAGGTTAGAGAAGAAGGCTTTAAAGTAGGTATGGTGAAATTAAGACACTTTAGGCCTTTTCCCGTAGAAGATATCATTAAAGTTGCTAAAAAAGTTAAATTACTTGGTGTAGCAGATAGAGCTACTGCATTTGGGTCACAAACTGGTGGTCCAGTTAGTTGTGAAGTAAAAGCTGCTTTACATGAGGTTAAAGGTACAGCTCAAATTTTACCCATAATAAATGGTCTAGGAGGTAGAGAAGTATCATTAGAGCAACAAAAGAATCAATTGAAAAATTTAATCAAATTAAATGAAACTGGAGAGTTTCCAAAAGATATGATATATGGAACTCTCTGGGATGGTTTATTGGAGGTTGATTAAGAATGGTAAAATTAAAAGAAGCCTTAGAATCTTGTCAAGAAGAATACTTTCTTCCTGGTAATTCTTGTTGCGCTGGTTGTGGCTTAGAAGTTGCTTTAAGATGGGCTATGAAAGCTCTCGGTCCACAAACAGCTTTAGTTACTCCCGCTTCTTGCCTCAATGTTGTAGTAGGATTATGGCCGAAAACTGCGCCTAATTTTCCATTCACAAACATGGCTTTTGCAGCTGGGGCAGCTGCAGCAACAGGGATGTCTGCAGCCTTTAAAGCTAAAGCATTTAGATTTCCTGGAAAGGGATGGGAAGAGATGACAACTATTACCTTTGCTGGAGATGGTGGTACAGCAGATATTGGAATTCAAGGTTTAAGTGGTGCTGCAGAAAGGAATTCAAATCAAATTTATGTTTGTTATGATAATGAAGCTTATATGAATACTGGAATACAGAGATCTTCAAGTACTCCGCATGGTGCGTGGACTAGTACAACAACTAAGGGAAAAGATAGATTTAAAAAAAATATTCCTGCGATTATGGCTGCTCATGACATTCCTTACGTTGCTACTTGTTCTATAAGTGAGCCTCTTGATTTATATGACAAATTTAAAAAAGCCAAATCAATCGAAGGCTGTAAGTATATTCATATTTTAGCTCCATGCGCACCAGGATGGGGTTTCGAATCTGATGAAGCTATAGAAATAGCAAGGTTAGCTGTTAAAACTGGTTCTTGGATATTATATGAAGTTGAAAATGGGATAATGAAACTCTCAAGACAAAGCAAAGCATTATTAGATCCATCTAAAAGGCTTCCGCTAATAGAATATCTTTCGAGACAAAAGAGGTTTGCAAGTATTTCAGAAAAAGATTTAATCGAATTACAAGAATATTTAGATCATTCATGGAAACGTATTGAAGTTAATTTAAGCTGTCAAGAGGAATATCCAAAATAACTTTATTTTTTAAAGGCAAAATTACATCGTTTAAAGATATATGGGGTTTTTAATTAAATTAAAAGGAAAGAAGTTAGAAGAAATTCAACCTTATCTCGAAATTGCAGTCGATAAAATTCTGGAGGGAAATATTATTGCTTTTCCTACAGACTCTGTTTATGGGATAGGAGGAGATCCTCTTAATCATAATGTTATTGATAAAATATATAAAATAAAATTTCGGGACAAGTCCAAAGGTTTATTACTATTAGTTTCTGATCTAGAAGAAGCTGCAAAAATTGCTGAATTCAATGAATTAGCAACCAGATTAGCTAAGGAATTTTGGCCAGGACAACTTACTTTAATCTTGAAAAGAAAAGAGCCAAATATTATTCCACAAGAACTAACTGCTTTTAAGGATACTATAGGGTTAAGAATTCCGAGTAATGAAATTCTTTTGAATATTTTAAAAATATTAAAATTAAGAGGATTTTTTGGAGGAATCATAGGGACTTCAGCAAATTATTCGGGAGAATCTCCTAGTATCAGTGGTGATGAAGTAGCTAAAAAATTTTTAAGTCCAATTGATTTAATAATTGATGGTGGTAAATCAAAATCAAAAGTAGCTACGACGATTATTAAATGTACGAGTGAGAAGCCAGAATTTTTACGTATTGGAAAAATTACGGAAGAACAAATACAAGAAATGCTTAAGATTAATAACTAAAAAAATTTGGGGTTCAAATTTGAATAATTTCAATCTATTGGTGTCTACTTCACGATTTAATGAAGTGAACGCGAAAGCAGAACTATGGTTTTTGTTGTTGATTTGCGGAGATAAATATCCTATAATTGCTAGTGTTGAATTTTCAGGTCTTATAACAGCCTTTACAAGACTTGATGCTAAAGACGTAATTGTTAAAATTAAAGAGATTTTGGAAAAAGATCCAAACTTTTTTCAATACATTCTAAAAATTATTCCTATTGATTATGTTTGTGAAACAAATATAGGGACAATAAAAGAATTAGTTCAAAAAAATTATGAAGCTTATATCAATCATGATGAATCATTTAAAATTCTTTTGAAGCGAAGAAAAAATGAAAAAATCGATAGGTATGTTTTCATAGAAAGTATAGCAAAATTAGTTGACAAGAAAGTAGATTTAACTAATCCAGACAAATTGATTTGGATTGAAGTATTGGGAAACAGATGTGGTATCTCATTCTTAAAATCTGATCAAATAATTAGTTTGAATTCTAAAACTTTAAAGAATTAAACCGAACTAACTTTTTCTAAGCTCAACAATGCCATTCGCTCACAGATTAGATCATTTAAAGCTAAATAAAGAGAGTTGAGATCATCTATATTTGGATTTTCGATATCAACATCAATATTATATGATTTCAATATTGAGGTTATTTGATTTACTGAGAAACCAAAGTATTTACTTATTATATTAAATTTTTCAATATTTAGGTTGTTAAGAATAAATTTAGTTTCAACAGCTTTCAATAACGTATTTACATAATTATATATTTTATTTATAGTTTGATCAGATGATATTATACACAAATTAATTATTCCTTTCTTTAAATATTCTAAATCAATTCCGAAATCATTAATCGCATCTTTTATTTGCCTTTTTGTTGCTAGATATAATAAAAATTCAAGTTCTTTCTGATTTGATATGTTCGTTTCATAATAGAAAGATTTTTGTGTGAAATAACATGCATGATAAATATGTTGAGTATTCAATACGTACTTGTCATTGAAAAACTGTAAGTAGCTATTTTTATATTTATTTTTAATTACATTTACTAATTCAAGTAAGTGTTGTAATTCTAAATTACTAGAATCTAATTTAATTTGACCAATTCCAACGAAATATTTTAATTGTATATCATATATTAAAAACTCTTCAATAATCATAATGGAAAACTCCAGCCAACCCAGCTTGGAAGCAAATTGAATTCTATCCGAATAAAAATTATAATTGAAAATATTAAAAGTAAGTAAATTGTAAATAGCCAATCCTTAAAGTCATATTTAATAATAAAATAAAATGTGCGTTCTTTTTTACTACCAAATGCTCTTGATTCAAGAGCTTCTGCTACGTTGAAAGCCCGTTTGATTGAATTCACTATTAATGGAACAAGTAAAGGGAATAGATTTTTTATTTGGTTTATTATCCCTTTCTTTTGCAGTTCATAACCTCGACTCTGTTGGGCATCAATTATACTTTGTGCTTCAATTGCTATCGTAGGAACAAAACGAAATGCTAATGAAAAAGAGAAAGCAAATTCATAAGGAAATTTCATTGAAATTAATGATAATGCTAAATCATTAGGATCTACCGTTAAGAAGAAGATTGAGAAAGCGGAAATCATTATTGAAATTCTTAAGATCATAGCTATAGCAAAATTTAATGATAAGAACAATGTATTCAAGAAAAGTACCAATAAGAAGAGAAACGATAAGCCGCGGATACTTTTAAACCACATTTTAAATAATCTTCCAGAAAAGATTATCGGAATTAACGTTAAAAATAACAACAATAACGGAATGATTTCAGTAAATAATAATGCGCTTATTGTGTAGATTATTGCAAATAATAATTTAGCTCGAGGATCTAAATTATGTATGAAAGTTTGCTTTTTTAAAAACTTAAAAGCATTCAAAAATTCTAATGAAATTGACTATTCCCCTCTCTAACATTATAGATTTTATTTTAAATAATCATTCAGAAAATTTATGACTTCTTCTTGTTTAAATATATCTTTTGGAACATTTATACCGTTCTCTTGTAAAGCATCTTTAAATTGGTAAATTTGTGGTAAAACTAATGATGCTTTTGTAATTAAATTTTTATTAGCTAATATCTCTCTTGTAGGACCATCAGCAATTATATTTCCTTCTGACATTAAAATCGTTCTAGGAACATATTCCAATGAGAATTCAATATTATGAGTGACAATTATTATTGTTTTTCCAGCCTCTCTTTCACTTTGAAGAAGATCGATGAGAAATTTAATTTCCTTTGCATCTTGACCTAGGGTAGGTTCATCGAATATCAATATTTGTGGATTTCGGCAAATTATAGAAGCTACAGCCAATTTCTTAGATTCTCCACCTGATAAATTAAAAGGAGATCTTTCTTTATATTTTTCTAAATTAAATTGTTTTAATATATTTTGAGTTTTAATTTGAACTTCTTCTTTACCTAAATCGAGATTTTTCAAAGAAAATTTAATTTCTTCTTCAATAGTGTTGGAAAATAACTGATGCATAGGATTTTGAAAAACAATTCCTACATACTTAGATAGATTCGCAATAGTTTTATTGTTAGTATTTTCACCATTTATATAAATTTGACCTTTTATTGGTCGCAATAACCCATTTAACGTTCTAATAAGAGTAGTTTTCCCTGCTCCATTCTGTCCCATTATTGCTATGAAATCTCCCTTATGAACGATTAAATTAATTTGATTAAGAGCTCTTGTTCCATTTGGATAAACATATTCGACGTCCTTTATAAGAATTTGTGGAATGACTTTAGAAATATTTATCTCCTCTGTGTAAGATTAACATTTTTTAAAGCTATTATTACTTCTTCAATCGAAATAGGAATTTTATTTTCAAATAACTTTGGATTATTTAACTGAGTGAAAATTGAGTAAATGATAGGTTTATTTATATTTAATTTTTGAAAATTTTCGCTTTGTATTACATTTTCTTTACTATCATGAGTGATTATTCTTCCCTTATCAATAATTATAATTTCATCAACTACAGGAAGAACCAAATCCATTCGATGTTCACTTATGATAACAGTCACATTCTTTTCTTTTTGAATCTTTTTTAATAATAACATTATTTTGTAAGCAAAAAAAGGATCTAAGCTAGCAGTAGGTTCGTCTAATATTATAATTTTTGGATTTAACACCAATATTGAAGCAATAGCAACTCTTTGTTGTTCTCCACCACTTAATTCAAAAGGAGCTTTATCTATCAAATGTTCGATCTCTGTGAGTCTAACTACTTCTTTTATACTTTTTTCTATAATATCTCTTGGTATACCTAGATTTTCCATGCCAAAAGCAATTTCGTGCTCCACATTCATAGCAATTAATTGGTTTTCTGGATTTTGAAAAACTATTCCCACAAGGGTGGATAAATCTGCAATTGGAGTTGAAACAGTATTCCTTCCAGAAATTTCAACAGAACCCTTATAATATCCAGCATAAAATTGGGGTATTAACCCATTCATACATCTTATAAGGGAAGTTTTTCCAGAACCAGTCTCACCAGCTAATAAAATGAATTTATTGGGATTTACTTTTAAATCTATATCATTTAAGGCATAATCCTCGTTTCCTTTATATCGAAAGGAAAACTTATTAAATTTTATTAAACTCATATTGAAGAAGAAAGAAATCTTATTTTTTATTAGATTACGACATTATTAAAATTTGTTTAATATTTTCTAATATCTCATTTATTGCTACTTTTAAATCATAAATCCCACTTACACTAGCAGCTCCATCATGACCTCCTCCACTTCCTTCGCTTACATTATTCAAAATCTTACCAAGGTGTAATCCAGTTTCTAAACAAATATCACTTCTAGCACGGGTAGTAATTTTAAATTCTGATTTTTCCTTTGAACTAACGATTACTATATCAAAACCAAGATTTATTAACATAGAAGCAACAGAAGCACCAAAACTGCTTACCTTTGTAATTCCTATTAGATATTTATCTATCTTTATCAATTGTGCTCTTTGCATTCCTTTAATCTTAGCAATTTTTTCTGATATATCTACATTATATGTTAGTAAAGTTAGAATGTCTTGAATTTCTATTTCTTTAGTCAATAATTCTGAACTTCGTTTTAATGTATCATTATTCGAATATTTAAAAAAGCCAGAATCAGTTAAAATTGCAGCTAAAATAAGAGATCTATATAATGGGGGAAAATTTACCTGGGAATATTTTGAAAGTTCATAAATTATTTCTGCTGTAGACGTAAAGTTGTCATATATTAAATTTTTTGAGATTATATTATTATTGTATCTTTTATTTAGATTTAAATGATGATCTACAAATATAAATGGAATTTGAGAATGATCAATGTCAAATTGAGACTCAAATTCAACTAGATCTAAATTATTTGTATCTAATATAATCATAACCTCAAAATTGGATAAATCTACTTTTGTATTATATGTAAAATCAAAATCTGGATGCTTATTAGAAAATTTTTCTCTGAATTCTTTTACTTGTTTAGTTATCTCAGAAAATTTAATTTCTATATTTGGATTAGATAAAATTAAATTAAGAAGATATTTTAAGAGATAGGAAGAAACAAACCCATCAACATCAACTAAATTATGAGTAGTAATTAAAATACTTTTATTTTTTAGGAAAGAAAGAAAGTCATCAAATTTTTGATAAATCATATAAATTCTTTTTATTTATGTGTTTTTGAGATCTGCTTGAAGTGATTTCTGTAATGTCTCGAAACTATTTTTAGTCCTTTCGGTTTTTTGATCGATTGTTTTTAATCTCATTTCTAATGTAACTTTTAGATTCTTTTTCTCATCAAGTAGTTTATCTCGTGAACTTTTTACCATCACTCCTCCAATATTTTTATACACAATAGTATCAGCTGAAGCTTCGGTTAAATTTTCGATTGCTAGTTCTGTTTCCTTTAATGAAGTTTCGAGTTGAATCTTCTGTTGAGTTAGAAATTCAAGACTTTGACTTAATGCTGATAAATTTTGAATTTTCTTTTTAGTCTCTTCATCTAATTGGTCAAAATTTATTGTCATTTAATTTAACACATTTTATATTTTGAATTTAAAAAATATTAAAACTAATATGAAATTTACGGATTATTCGAAAAATTTTTTATTATTCGTCAGTAATTCGAACGCTATTATCTATTATTTTTCCAAAGTTAATAATTTCATTAACTGAGGCTCTAAAAGCAGTAATATCATTACTTTCAATTTGAAATGTTAAAGATTTTTCTTTTTTTTCAATAACAATTTTAGATCTTAAAGATCTTCTATTACTAAATTCAGGTAAAAAGGAGTTGTATGAAATCTCACACAATTCAGAATTTTTAAAGTTGAGTTCTATTACAGATTTAATATTATAGAAATTCTGATTATTCATTATTCTTCTATTGCTTCCAATTCTCTTTGCTTTCGTTTTGATACTCTAAAAGATTCTGCTCCTCGAGGTGTTTCTATGTAATAAGCTCCTCCTGTAAATCGAGCATCGCATTTTCTACAATGCCATATACCTGTGGACACTCTTTCTATAAATCCTTTTGATTCACATTTAGGACATTTAATCTTACCACTTTTTTGCCGCTCCATGATTAATCTCCATTTTTTCCTCACATTAGCACCATATCTTGCTTGAAATCTGCCGGAAATGCCACTTTTTTTAAGTTTACTCACTTTAAACACAATTTATTTTAGTTTTTAATAATAAAATAAAAAATTTTATGAACTATAAACTTTACCTTAAGGCTACCTTGTAAAGTCATAAAATAGAACATTAAATATAAAAAAAATAATCAAATAAAATTTTATTTTAAAATTTATTTATAATCGACTTTATATTGCCATAAATCTAAATCTTTTCGTATCTTTTTTCCAATTTCCATAGATTTTTGGCAAAGCATTTTAATTTCATCAACAGAAAACGTTGCTGGTCCACTTTTTTGAATTGATGTAATTTTATTTTCAGTGACGGAAATAGATATTTTACCTTCACAAATTAGCTCCTCTGGCAAATTAGGATCTAAGAAGATCGTATCTTCGATTTTTCCATAAGTTAATACTAAAGGGAGTTCTTTTACTATTGTTTCTCCAGTTAAATATTTTCCAGTCCATTCTAGATTACCATCAACCAATTTTCCTTCAGGTACATGGCTAGAAATCAAAGAAACTAGTGCACTAATCCCTCCTGCGTCAATTAAATTACCTGCATAATTAATTACATATATATCAACGAATAATATATAAACAGCCTCATTTTCTTTTATGCATAATTTCTTTGTTTGAACGCAATCAGCATGTCTAATTCCACGATCTACAACACGAGCTAACTCAATAGACTGCTCATCTGGTGGTCCTCTTTCAAACAATGGAGATGCTAAAGGTAATAATTCAGCCATGATTGTACAAACACCTTCATCCGGAATATCAGGAAAAGGTTCACCAACTTCATATTTTAACCCTGTGATAACTCGAGTATCTCCTAATTGAACATCAGCAGACCCTTCAGCAGAAGCTATAAGGTCATGATCAATCTTCCATTTACGATATTCCCACAATCCTCGACCATCAATTCGTTCTTCTTTTTTTAAATTATGAATAATATAATTTTTTTCTACTCTTGAAATAATTCGTTTTATATTCATCATGGTTATTTCTCTCCTCCTATTGTTTCTTGTTGAATTGCTATATACTTACTTTTCAGTGTTTCAAGTTGCATTTGATAAATTTTTGCCATTGCATCTTTTGCTAATACTAGACATTGATTTATCTCATTCAAAGTCATATCCCCATCAAATTGTAGTAGTGAAATTTCTTCATTAAACCATGTTATGGCGCATGGTAAATCTGCTCCTCCCGCTTTGTCTTCTATTCCTGACAAGTCTGTTACTAATTCTCCATCAATTCTTCCTATTGCGACAGAAGTGACAAGACTTCTCATAGGGATGCCTGCATCTGCTAATGCTAATGCGGCTACGGTGGTACTTGCACATCTTGTTCCTCCATCAGCATCCATGACATCAATAAAAACTTCAAAGGCGGTACCAGGATATAATTCAAGAAAAAGAACAGGTTCCAAACAATCAGTTATTATCATTGAAATTTCTTTCTCTCTTCTACCCGGAGCAGGTCGTTTGCGGTCAAATACTGAAAATGTTGCCATACGATAAAAAACTCTCAATACACCTCTATCAGGTTTCGCTAAATGATGTGGGTGAACTTCTCTTGGTCCATAAACAGCAGCATAAATCTTATTATTACCCCATTCTAAGTATGCAGAACCATCGGCGTTGTTAATTACTCCAACTTTCATTTTAATAGGTCTTAACTCATGTTTATCTCGACCATCAAGTCTTTTACCATCTTCTCTAAATAATTTGGTTGGATATTCATCTTTAATAATTAACGGCATTATGCTATACCTCTTTCTTTTTTTTCATTTTCTATATAAAGGGACATTCGGTCTGTTAAGCCAACCGTATGAGCTTCCCTTTCGATTTTTCTTATTGCATCAATAAGCAGCCTTTCATGAGCGATATCATCGCCTTTTAGCCAAATTCGCCCATTTTGTGTTACAAAAATATTACAATTGGTTAGGTTCTTAAGAATCTTAATCATTGAACCATTTCGACCAATAACTCGTGGAATTTTTGGTGGATCAATAGAAATTACAATTCCATTCGATCTCTTACCTAAGTATTTACCAACAGTTGTTAATTCTGGTCTATTTAATCTATCTGCAGATATAACTTTTACAATTAAGATATCACCAATTTCATATTTCTCTGTTGACGTATCTTCTTGTTGATGAGAAGATCCTCTCCCAACTCTTAATTTACTTCTTTTAGTAGTATTTCTTGGTTTTAATATCCCAATATCTTTCGCATTAATATCACAAATATATTTAACAGGACTTTTATCAACCACTAGCGCTATAATTTTATCTCCAGGACGAGGTGTATAAAAACCTCTAAGCGGAATTACATTTATATAATTTTTCTTTATTTGTTTTAATCCTATATTTAAGGAGATAATTTTAGACTTCTCTTTATTTAAAATTGTCCCTCTTCCTGGCAAAAAATTTTCTGTATCTTCGCTTAATACTTCTCCAGGAACAACTAAATCTCTAGTAGTTTCTTCATCTTCAAATTCGTCACTATCTTCAGGTTCTTCATCTAACTCATCATTTTCCATATGTAGTTATTCACTCTCCTTGCATTTATTTATATTTATTCCTAACCTTTCTCCAAAAAATAACGCAAATCGAATTAATTAAAAATAATAAGGCTAGGATTTCAAGAGTTTGGTTTGAACTCTACCATGTGTTAGTTTGTTTAATTTATCTATTAGTTCCATTTGTAATCCTGCTGGAAGAACCACGACTGAAACCCACGAACCATCTGATTGCCATTCTTCTTTTTTGATTTGCGCTAACTGAGCAACGATATTATAACCCTTAGCTGTAAATGCTGAAGGTATTTTTATTGCTAATTCAACTTGTTCCATTCGAATAGGGATGATTGCTCTCAAACTTTTGACAATATCATCTACTTGTTCTTCGGCACTTCTAATTAAATCGATTTTGACTTTTGCTTCTTCAATTGCTTTTTCAATTCTCTGATAAGGATGGGGTTTTTTATTTTGAGGGTTAATTGCATTTTTTGAAATAATTGTAATAATTTGCTTTAGTTTCTTTTGTCGTTCTTCTTCTCTCTGACTTTTAGTCCAGTGAACTTCTCCGTCAAGTAAAATATAAGCAGCTATCGTTCTGCCATCAGTAGTATTGAATACAGCTTCCATATCACCATCAGTTGCTTTTTTTCCTCGTCTCAAATCTTCAAAAATAGTAAAGCTTTCAAAAATGAGATCAATAGAGATATTTGGATTATCTAATATTTCTTTAACTGTTAAACGAGACTTCTTACTTCCTTCTTTTAACCTTTTATCAATTTCTTCTCGAATTATTTTTTTTGCTTCCCAAGCTTTATCGGGATCTAATAACATTTCAAATGTTCTTCCCTCTTTCTCAATACGTCCAATAATATATCCGCCTAAATCAATTCTAGCTCTGTCAATCATAAAATGAATTCACAACATTTGATATTGAAATTACCGTTTTTTGCCTATTCCTTTTACTGATCTTCGCATTATATGATAATTATTAATGGGGCTGAGCTTGAAGCTTCAAATTTTGAATTTTTATAATTTGGCTAATAATTCTTCCTTCTCATCTAAACCTAATAATTTGAATTTAGCATCTTCTTTTAATATGAAGGCTACATCACACGTATTTTTACTTAAATTATCGCCCATTAATTCTTTTAAAGTTCTTAATGGTAATAACTTTAATTCTTCATCACTAATATCTTCTTTATAATTTTCTTCAAGAAAAGCCCTAGCTTCTGCTGCACCTGACCCTATAGCAAAGGCTTTATATCCCCATAAAGCTCCACTTGGATCTGTTAAAAATAAAGACGCTTTACCATCTGAATCAATTCCAGCTATAAGAAGACTCACTCCAAAAGGTCTAACACCCGCATTTTGAGTAAATAACTGAAGATATTCACAAATATTTAATGTACTGTCTTTTACAGATATTTTCTCATCATAGTTAAGTAAATTAACTTGCGCTTGAACTCTAGCCCTTTCTACTAACACACGAGCGTCAGCAGTAAGTCCGGCAATAGCCACACCAACATGATCGTCAATTTTAAAAATTTTCTCTGAACCAATAACTTCTTGAAGTTCAGAGCTCTTTTTTTCGACGGCAAACACAACAGAATTATTATTCCTACATACAATAGCCGTCGTACCTCTACGAACCGCTTCAATTGCATATTCTACTTGAAAAAGACGCCCTTCTGGTGAAAATTGGGTTATTGCCATGTCATAACCTCTTCCTGCTTGCTGGAACATGATAATTCTCCTTGCGAAATTTTAATTAATATTTATTTGCATTATTTTTTTTTCTGATTAAAAAGTAGTAATAAATAATGAAATATATATTTTTTTTTAATATTTCAAAAAGTTCTGAAGATAATATTAGATTATGAAAAGCCTTACATGTTAATATTTTTGCTTTAACTCCATGCTACTTTATTTATAAAAATAGACCACTCTAAGATAATCATACCTTCGTCTCTGGTATGAGCAATGAGGTAATCTCCCTCTTTAGTAACAGAACCTACAATATTTCCTTTTCCGCCCACGATATTTTTAGCGGCTAATTGAATTTCATCATTTTTTAAAATCGCGAATCTGCTATCTTGAAATTTAAGAGCAGATTCTTTTTTTTTCCATGCATTAAGAATTCCTTTAGCTTCTTCTGAGGTTATTTTGAAATCTTCAGATTTAAATATAATATTCCCTTCACTATTTAACAAAAATACCTCTTCTACCCCTTCAAATTCCCTAAGTTGCTCAACAAGATGAAAAAATCTCTTCTCTTCCACTATTTTCACTTCGAAAATATTTTAATCTTGACTCTCAAATGAAATTTTTTGAATTTAAATCTTTTTAGAACGAAAACATCTTAAATTTTTAAGAAAGAAAAATATATTATACATTAATTTTACTATCTAATTCATTAAGTAAAAAGCGGGTTAAATAATAGAAATTTTATGGCACAAAAACTAGTTCTTTCTGACAAAATTTATAATATCAATTTTAAAAAAAAAAAAAGTAGTATTTTATCAAGATATTATAAATACTTAAACGAGAAAATTCTGGGTTTTCCCGATACTAAAATTATAATTAAGAAATTAAGAGATTATGATAAAAGGATTGAAATAACTATTAATGGCCCAGAGGAGGTTTTTGTAACAAACATTCTAAAGAAAGAAATCGGTTTTGTTCATCAATTTGATCAGATTAAAGAAAAAAATACGTATAAAGGAACCATTGTAGATCTCGGTAAGGTAGGTTTTGGAATTTTTGTAGATTGTGCTATTTTAAACCCCGAAGTTGATGTTTTAATTACTTTACATACTCTTAGAGAGCAATTATGTAATGGAAAAGAGAAATCTTTAAGAGAAATTATTAAAACCTATGATTTAATAGAAAACTTTCCGCTATTTATACATATAACTTCAATTGATCTAAAGAAAAAACAAATTGAAGGTAGAATTGGTGATAGAACAATTGGATTCTTCAAATTTCTATTGAATGAAAAGTTAGATGCGGTTTTAATTACTGGAGAAACAAAAGCTCAGCTTAAAAAAGCTTTAATTAAAACAAACCATTATCGCGATATAGCAAAAATTGAAAGATTTGGATTTCTAGAAAATATCGTTCTTCTTAAACGAGGAACAAATGCTCCAGGGATTATTAATGAGATAGGCAAGTATCTCAAAGGATGTAAATTAAGTGCGATCAGACCTGATAAGATTAGCAAGTTATTTGAATAAAGCTAAAATGGTGGGCCCAGGGAGGATTGAACTCCCGACCTTCTCGGTGTAAGCGAGATGTTTTTTATTCAATTTCGAAAAATTGAATCATAACCACTAGACCATGGGCCCTTATTATTCCAATATTAAAATTAGCAATTTATGATATTTTGATATTAATACTTCAAAACTTTAATTATTTTTTATTTTTTAAATTTTTGAAAATTCATAACGGACGCATACGTTATAAAGACTTTTTATCTTTTTATTGATATGGTATCAAAAGTACATCCAGATCTTAGATGCAATTACTTTGACAGAATAGATTCTAAAGAAAAAGCATATTGGCTTGGATTTATATATGCTGATGGATGTATAAATATAGACAAAAGGAGTGAAGGAACAAGGAGATTAATGATTAAAATCAAGAAGGAGGATGACTTTTTAATAAAGGCATTTGCTAAAACAATTAGTTTTAATTCTAATAGAATAAAGTTAAATAAAAATAATGGAATGCTTAGAATTATAATTGGGAATAAGAAATTAACAAGATATTTAATAAATTGGGGTGTTATTCCTAGAAAATCAAAAGTGATCCAAATGCCTAAATTTCAAAAAAGAGAATATTATTTAGCATTTCTCCTTGGATTTTTTGACGTAGATGGAACAGAAGGAACAAGCAAAATTACATCAGGAAGTAAAAAATTTTTAGAACAAATCAAGCAATTATTTAATTTAAATTTTAAAATTCATCAAAAACAAGGTAAAGGTAAGGGTTATGATTTGTTTTTAGGAAAAGAGTTGTTTAATGAAATGCTAGATAATTATAAACACAGTTTACCAAGGAAAAGAAATAAATTTTCAATTAATGCAGAGAAAATTAGCAAAATGAAAGTAAATGCTTGGAAAGGACACCACAAAAGAAAATTTATTATAACTCAAGAAAAATTGGAGATTCTTGTTTGGAAAATACCAAAATCCGAAATTGCGAGAATTTATAATGTATCAGATACTACTATTGCGAAATGGTGTAAAAAGTTAGGAATCAAAAGTCCTTCTAGAGGCTATTGGTCGAAGAAGCATAATCAAATAATAGATCATCAGAATAATGATAAATAATAAAAATTAAACTATTTCTATTTATTTAATGAAACAATTTGATTAATTTCAATATTAGATTTTTTTTTAAAAAAGTATTAAAATTTTTTATTGTTATTAATTAATTAAGGAAAATTGCAAATGTCGCTTAGCCTGGTAGAGCGCTGGTCTGCTAAACCGGTGTCCGATGGACTCGTGGGTTCAAATCCCACCATTTGCGCTTAATTATCTTTCATTCTGAAAAAAATTTGCTAATATCAACATAAAATTTAGATAATTCAGATTACACTTCAAATAATATAAAAAAAAAGTGAAGTTTATTAAATCAACTTGAATATCTTATTTCTTTCTCTCTTTTAAATATCTTCTTATCACTGACTCAATATACCACCAAAATATTCCTGCAGGAATACATATAATCCAATTAATTATTAGATGTCCAAAGCATGCTATAGAGTCCCCGGTGGAGATACCAAAAATGCTAGCACAGTAATGATTACCGTAAAGATACTTAACAATTCCGAGATAAAAAATTTGCGTTAATAAAATATGATACGTCGATTTTCCGATTACAATAATTCCTTTGGAAATAAAGTTATCTGACTGCTTGGGTAATGCTTTCATAGCAATGAGGAAAAGGAATGCAGAGTAAGGAAATACGAATAAATTATAATCTCCCCGAATAAATGCAAAACGAAAGTCATTGAATTGATAATTCCAAAGATAAATTAGACTCAATGGAAATAGGATAAACATAAAAAGATTTTGTTTAGCGAAAATATTAGGATTTCTTGAAAACCACATCCCTAAAGCAACGGCAGAGATCATAAATAATATATTTGTAGCGAAAACCATGTATCTGAGTTGAAAATCATAATACGCTTCCCAAGTGGGAAATGGCGGTGCTCCTATGAAGAAGAAAATGTAAAATTGGATTAAGATTTCAAGAACATAACAAAAGAATAATGTTAATGCAGCCCATATAAGTTTTCCAGAAAATCCTTTATACAATAAGGGAAGAATAATGATTGCACTAAAAATTACAGGTAAAAACCATATTCCTGGACCGTAAAAAGGTAATATTCCCATTATAAGATGAGGAAACTGAAATCTGTTATAATTACCATCAGGATCCCATGTTTGAGTAAGAAACATAGCCTCAAAATTAAAATCATAAAGTATTAACCCAATTATTGTAGAAATTAAATATAAAATAAGATATGGAAATATATATCGCCAAAACTTACGTTTCCAATAACTCCATGAATAAAATTGCCTTAAAGATGTTTGTCCCCTACTTTTATAAGAATAACCAAGGTTAAACCCCATAATCACTAGAAAGATTGGAATTGAAATTCGTTCCCAAAATGAAGCTCCTATCTCACCTTTAATGCTCCACGGAATTGTATGATCAAAAATTACCAAGAAAATCATAACTGCTTTTAAAAAATCAATTTGAAAAAGGTGGCTTTTTTCTGATCTCCCTAATTCTTTTTCTTTAAAAGTCGTTATTTCATTCAAATTTAATCATTTTATTAATTTTTGGTTTAAATTTAATATGATTTGTTATTTTCAAAATCATATCAACTTTAAAGTGTTACTATAAATAGATTGATTTTAACAATTTTGTTAAATACAATTATGATAAATTATTTTTTAAAATTAAAAAATAATAAGAACAGGTTTAATTAATTGAATAAAATAAGTGATTACACTTTCTGTTAACTCAATTTATTCTGAAATGATTTCGAATACCATTTTCTCAATAATTGGTTTTTTAGTATATCTTTTATCATAATACCAACCAACTAAATGAGGTTGTAATTCTTTATCTGGAAGGTTAGGAACTACTATTATCATTACACCATTTGAAAGGTATTTTAATATTCTTTTATCAATTTGATGTAGTTTTTCATTACCAGAAGGATGAGAATGCCATTGCCATACTATATCAACTCCCATTTCTTGTTTAAACTTCCGCATGTTGTAAATTTTTGATTTTTTATAACGCATCCAGCTTCTAGGTTTTACATGAGCTTTAGTTCTCCTTAGATCGGGATTCATTATAAATTTACTGACAATACCGAAGTTTTCTTTACGATCCGCAAAAAGCCATCCGTGTATAATATAAGGATACTCTTCAGCAGCTTTTTGAGTAATTTCATTAAAAATACGTTCGGGTATCAAATATCTAAAATCCTTAGTCGCACTCATTATGTATCTTCCTCAAATATGAACCAATGAAGGATAAAATTTATATTTTTCTTTAAATAGATTATCAGCTGAATTATATTACAAGGAAGAATAAAAAAAGATTTATTTTAGTTAATATACTCATATTTAATACCCATAATTTATAAAGAACTCACTAATAAGAAGAAATTTAACAACGCAGACGTAGCCTAGTTGGTAAGACGCCGGCCTTGAGATTTTTATGATCTAAACAACATAGCCGGTGCGCGTAAGCGCTCGGGGGTTCGAGTCCCTCCGTCTGCGCTAGTTATTGGAATTAAGATTTAATCCATTATGGGCTATTGGCGCAGGCAGGTAGCGCAACCGGCTCTTAACCGGCAGGTCGGGGGTTCGAATCCCTCATAGCCCGCTATAATTTTTAATCTTTTTTAGGTCATGTTTTTGTTCATTTAGAAATCTCGCAATGAAGAGATTCTTAAAAAATTTATAAATATTTAAATATAATCTCGAAATCAGAAAAATCAAAAGGCTTTAAGATATAACCATCTGCTAATGTTTCTTGTATTTTTTTTTTAACCTCCGAACCTGGTATAGCAGTTAATAGAAATACGGGTATGTTTTTAGTTCTATTATTAGACTTTATCATTTTACAGATTTCATATCCATTATAATCAGGTAATATTATATCCAGCAAAATTACTTTAGGCGAATTATTTCTTAATTCTTCTAAACCTTTCGAGCCACTAATTACACCATTACAACTATAATTCTTACTTTCGAAATAACTGGTAAGCAATCGAATTGTTGCCAAATCGTCTTCAATTAAGAGTATATCATATTGGGAAGCTTCAATTTTAATATCTTCTAGAATGTTTATGATTTTATTTTCAAGCAAGATCGATTGATCAAATATGTTTTGAATGGTAGATAAGATATTTTCGTCAAGAGTTTTCTTATAATTCTCAAGTAATAACTGAGAAAAGCCCTTTATCGAAGTTAATGGCTCTTTTAATGCATGAGAAAGATTTGTAAGAACTTTATTATCTAATATATTTAAATTATCTCCAATTATGCTAGATTTCTGGTCTATAAAATAATCAACCGCTTCACGTATTAATTTTGAAATTGTATTATATTTATCTTTATTTATATCAATAAATTCTTGCCAATCTGATTTTGTTTGTTCCTCAACATATAAAGAAATACGTTCCTTATCTCGATCATAAATCTTCTCTCCTTTTAACCATTTTTTAAATGCTTCTGTTATTTGATCACGCCATATCGCATTTTTACCTGTTTCTTCTTCATATTGTTCCATTAATTTTTTGACTTTATCATTCTTTAAATCTAAGTTTTCTATCTCTTCATCAGGTAAAAGAGGATCACGATGTTTATCTTCATGATTAACGTTAATATTTTCATCCTTAGCTATGAATAACACCTATTTTTTAATACGTTTGAAAGCTCTTTGATTTCAATTTTGTGAATATTATTTAAATTATTACAAAAAAAAATAATTTTTTATCACTAAAAATACTTTATATTTTTTTTCAATTACTTTTTTTGTAAAGGAATTATTATTTTGAAATCTTTTTTTCAAAAATACAATAAAAACAGATTTAACTATTTTATTACTCCATTTAATATTTCAAAAATTATTTCAAAATCCGAGAAATTAAATGGTTTTAAAATGTAACCATCGGCTCTCGTTTCATCTAAGTGTCTTTCGACTTCAGATCCAGATATTGCAGTAAGAAAATAAATAGGTATTTTTTTAAATTCTTTATCAGATTTGATTGTTTTACATATATCATAGCCACTTAAATCAGGTAAAATTATATCTAATAATATTATTTTAGGTTGAGCTCTCCCTAACTCTTCCAAGCCTTTAGAACCACTAACGACACCTTTACAAGCATATCCTTTACTCTCGAAATAACTAGTAATTAATCGGATTGTAGCAAGGTCATCTTCAATTAATAAAATATCATAAGCATGGTTCTGCATTTTAATGTTATCTAAAAAGTTTACAATTCTATTTTCAAGAAGATTGCTCTGATCTAGAATACTTTTTAATTTTTCCTTAATATCTTCATTTAATTTATTTTTATAGCTTTCATTCTCAAAAAGAAACTGAGAATACCCTTTAATTGAGGTTAAAGGTTCTTTTAAATCGTGTGAAATGTCAGAAATAGTTTTTTTATCCAATTTAGATAATTTACTTATTGCTTTATCTGAATCATCTATAAATGTTTTAACGCTTTGTCTTATCAGCTCTGAAAAGGATGGAAAATCATCCTTATGGGTATTTATGAATTCTTGCCATTTCTCTTTTGTATCTTCAGATACATAAAGGGAGATTCTTTCTTTATCACGTGTGTAAATCTTTTCTCCTTTTAACCATTTTTTAAATGCTTCAGTCACTTGACTACGCCACACAGCATATTTATCTGTTTCCTTTTGATATTTTTTCATTAACTTTTTAACTTTTTCACTTTCTAAATCTAAATTATCAATTTCTTCATCTGATAAAGAAATTTTCTCATTTGAATTTGATGTTTCGTTCTCATTCTCATTGATTTCTTCTTTTTTGTCCTCTGAACTCTTATTCTCTTTTACTATCGGCATTTCACCTTATTGATCAATATATTAAAAAATTCTTTTTACCACAAAATATCTATTAGTTCTGAATTAATTAATTCAAAAATAAAAAAAAAGTAAGATTATTTAATTCTATCCAAAAAGAAAACTGTTTTATCCATGTATAAAAACAAATTAGATCTAAATATTTCGGATAAAGGCTACCAGTAAATTTTGCTAATTTGTCGTGTGAAAAAAAAGAGAACTTTTTACCTTTCATTTCAAAAAAAATTGATTATAATGAGGACATACCTATGTGATATATCTATTTTTAAAGAATTAATTTACAAATTTTGTCATAAAAATTTTTATATTCATGAACGATCATTTCTGATAACAAAAAGATTTAAATATGAATTTTGAATATTAAAGAGTAACAAAAAAAAAATTGTGTGTACAAAAATAAATATTTTATGTTCAAAAAATTCCCGTGAAAAAAAATATTTTGTATCTAATTTATGGTTATGATTGAGGTATTTATAATATGGTTGTTGAAATAGATGTTACACAAAATTTTTGCCCAGAATGTGGAGGTTCTACAATAGCTATCGAAGAAAGAGGAGAAACAGTATGTCAGGCTTGTGGATTAGTTGTTGGAGAAAGAGGCCTAGATATCACTCATAGCGGAATCAGGGCATATTCAAAACATGAAAAAGACAAAAAAGAAAGAACAGGATCTCCAATGTCAATTTTGATGCCTGATATTGGATTAAGTACAATAATAGATAGAACCAAAATTAAAAATCCTGATCTAAGACGTGCTGCGAAATGGAACACTCATTTATCCTGGGAAAAGAGAAATATGTTGATGGCGATAACAGAATTAAAACGGATAGGAGGCAATTTAAATTTTCCCGAGCGTGTAAAAAAATCTGCTGTTCGACTTTATAAGGAAGTATTTAAAAGGCAATTATTACGCGGGAGGTCAATAAATGGAATGGTAGCCGCATGTGCTTATTATGCTTGTAAAGATGAGAAGGTTCCTATAACACTTCAAGAGATTTTAGAGGAGGCATCTATTAATGATAACATTGTAAAGAAATGTTATAAGATTTTAGTCCGTGAATTAAACTTAAAAATTTCTCATATTGATCCTGTATCATTAATCCCACGATACTGTGCTGATTTGAGTTTAGGAATTGAAGTAGAAAAAGAAGCTATGCGGGTTTTACAAAATTTTATTAATAAAACTTCAATTTCTGGCAAAGATCCAAAAGGTTTATGTGCGGGAGCTATTTATTTAGTCTCTAAGATTAGAAATGTAAAAGTAAGTCAAAAAGATATTTCAGGTATTGTAGGTGTCACAGAAGTGACATTACGTTCAAGATATAAAGAATTATTAAAAAATATAAGTTTTAATTTTCGAGCAGATTAAAAATATTTTTTCTATGTTTTTTTTTATAGGAGAAAATTACAAATTTTCTCGAAACCAAGTTTTTGAATATTCAAAAAATTTTTTGTATCCCTCACAATAAAAAGATCTATCTGGATGGGGATTGTCTGGAAATATCCGATCTTTAATACAGCCTCCATTACATAAACTTAACCAATCACAATTTAAACATTCTTTTGAAAGTTTCTGCTTCCTTAACCCAAATTTGTTATCTCTTTTATTTTTCAATTCAGATAAACTTAATTCTGCTAAATTTCCGAGTCTTTCTTCTTTTTGAGCAAAAAAGTCACAAGGATAGACATCTCCATTATATTCAACTAATAAATAATCTGCACATTTTTCTTCTAATACGCACAATCCTCTTGGTAGTTTATTATGATACGCTATAATACTATTAAATAATCTTATTGAAGTTTTATCTGGATCTTTACTCCAAAGATCAAAAAATTCACATAAGAATCGTCCATATTGAGAAGAATTTATAGAATAAGATGCTCTTTTGCCATTTTGATATACCTCAAGTGCAGGAATAAATTGTAAATGATAAAAACCATTCTCTATAAAAAAATCATAAAGTTCTTTAACCTGATTAACGTTTGATCTACTCACAACACATAGAATATTAAATTCCACTTTATTTTTTCTCATAGAATCAGCGGCATTCATAACTTTCTGCCATACAGACTTTTTACCTTTGCTTTTTCGATATTTATCATGAATTCGCTTTGGACCGTCTAAACTTAGACCAATCAAAAATTTATAGTTATAAAAAAATTCACACCAATCATCATTAATAAGGATTCCATTTGTTTGAAACGCATTTCCTATAACTTGACCAGGTTCTCCATGTTTTTGTTGAAACTTAACAACTTTTTTAAAGAAATTTAACCCAGCTAAAGTTGGTTCTCCACCTTGCCAACCAAAAATTGATTCTTTAAATCTAAATCTAAGAAATTGTGAAACCATCCGATCAAGAATATTATAACTCATTCTAGGGTGTTTAGATTTGGGGTATAATTCTTCAACTCTAAGATAAAAGCAATATGTACATCTCAAATTGCAGTCAAAAGAAACAGGTTTAATGAGTAATTGAAAAGGTTTCATCAATTTGCATTAAAATTTGTAGTGAATAATAATTTAATATTGGAACAGAGTAACACAGATCAATTGCGCATGGTCTTTTCTAAATTTACTTTTTGTGGCCGGTTCTTCGAGCAGCTATTAATCCTATTTTTCTACCAGGAGGTGCATTTCTTGATGTAGTAGTAGGAATATGAGGATGTTTATGTCTCCCACCTCCAAATGGATGATCACTAGCGTTCATAGCAGATCCTCTAACTACGGGCCATTTTACTGCTTTAGATTTTAAGGAGTGAAATTTATTACCTGCTTTAAGAAAAGGTTTATCGGTTCTCCCACCACCAGCTACAACTCCGACAGTACAGAGACACGTTTCATGGAACCATTTTGTTTTTTTTGATCGAAATAACAGTTCTACCTTATTTTTAGACTTATTTCGAACTATCGCTGCAACACCGGATGATCTAGCAAATTTACCGCCGTCTTGTGGGGTTCCCTCTATATTAAAGACAAGTGTTCCTATTGGCATCTTTTTTAAAGGTAAAATATTCCCTACTTTTACATCCTGTCCATATCCAGTTTTAGATTGAGTAAATTCTTCACCTACATAGACTCCTTCAGGTGGGAGCCAGAAACCTTTTTGTTCATCTTCATATCTTATCTTTGCTATAGGTGCACCTCTTCCTGGAGAATGAATTAACTCAGTCACCTTAAATGTGAAAGCTTTTTCACTTTTTTTGAAGGGGCGATATTTAATTTGACCTATATGTCTATGACTTGGAGAACGTGCCCATAAATTTCCATATCCTTTCCTTTGTACTAAGATTCGTTTACCCATAAATTTCACAAATAATTATGCGATACTTCTTCAAATTATTGAAAGTTTAAATTTTTTTTTATTTTGACTAAAATAAAGCTAGAATTAGGATAAAATTAAAAAAAATATTACAGTTTTTTGCTTTTCAATAATTCATCGATATTATAATTAAAGGCAATAGGGATTTCCCTCTCGATAAATTCACCCGCAATATTAGTTAAAAGCAAGTCTTTAATTTCCTCTTCATTCTTTGTCTGTCCTAATACCCAGCCTAGCTTAACATACCCAACTTCAGGTAACATGTTTTTACCCGCAATAACTCCTAAATTTAGTAATTCTCTTCCTGTTGAATAAACATTCATCCCTACAAAACCATGTAAAGTTTGAGTTGTCATAATAATAGTTAAGCCTTCTTCAATTGCTCGTTTTATTGAATCATATATGAGTGTACTTACGTGTCCTAATCCTGTACCAGCAATAACAATTCCCTTATATTTCTTATCTATATAATATTCTATTATTTCATTTTCCATTCCCGGATAGAAATATATTAAAGCTACTTTTTTTTCAAAATTAGTATTTGCTATTGTATTCGCCTTATTCCTTTTCCTATAATCTTTTTTAAACATTTGAACTTTTCTATTCCTCACCATACCAAGAGGGATATCGTCGATAGTTCGAAAAGTATGTCTTACTGAAGAATGCATCTTCCTTACAAGCGTTCCCCGATGAATTAAACCGTAATCATGTGAAGGAGAACCGAGCATAGTGACTACTACTTCTGCTATATCAGAACCAGCAACGGTTGCAGCGTTTATTAAATTTAAAGCTGCATCGGAAGAAGGGCGATCAGAACTCCTTTGACTACCAGTAATAACAACTGGGATAGATAAATCTTCTAACATGAATGATAAGGCAGCACTTGTAAAACTCATAGTATCTGTTCCATGACCAATTATAATGCCATTAATACCAGAGTTAGCAGCATCTTTGACTTTTTCTGCTAATTTTTGCCAATACTCATGCCTCATATTTTCAGATAAGATTTCAAACACCATTTCACATTCAAGATTACATATTTCTGCTAATTCTGGAACTGCACTAAATAATTCTCCAGGAGTAAAAGAAGGGATGACTGCCCCTGTAGTATAATCTAATCTTGATGCAACAGTACCTCCTGTACCAAGGAGTCTTACGTTTGGTAAATTCTTTTTCATGTTAAATTTTTTTTCTGGTATTTTATATTTAGCTTCTTGTTCTCCGATTTTATCGATTTTTATTATCTCGGAGATATTAACTCCAATATTGTAATTATTATCTAATTTAATTTCTATATAGTTTGGAGCAGCATATTCAGCTCTCGGTAGAATTATTCCTTCTAACATTGTTTTATCAGTAGTGACTCTTACTATATCCCAAACTCCAATATTTTTTTCTTCTAATAATTTTTTAGCTTCTTCTTTATATCCTTTAAACTTATCTGCCATTTATCTCAACTCCTTTAGCTTTTCAGTTAATTGAGTTTTCAATTCTTTAGATACTAATGCTCCATCTATTCGTCCTTTTACTTTTTTCATTATTTCACCCATTAATGGTCCCATTGCTCTCATTTCCTTTTCTAAAATCAACTTTTTATTTGTATTTATTATCTCTCTGATAATTTTATTTAAATCTTCGATTGAAATTGTATCAATATTAAGTTTATTTATAATTTTTGATATTGTTAAATCAGGAGATTCAGTTTTCATTATTAATATATCTTCGATAATTTCTTTTCCAATTTGTTTTTTCTTCAGTAATGTGAAAAGATCTATATAATCTTGATGTTTTATTTTTTCTATTTTCTTTCCATCTCTCCTAAGGGCAGTGGTTGTTTCTAAAAGTGTGGTTAAGATGGTGGAGGGGTTATCAGGATAAACATTAATTAAATTATTAAACAATTCTAACTTATCCTTGAAAATTAATTTCTTAATTAACCTTGATTCTGTGTTATATTTATCCGAATATTCTTTTATTACATCCCAGGGATACGTTGGCAAATTATTTTTTATTTCCTCAATTTCATCTTTGGTATTGAAGATTGCTTTAGAATCTGTATCTGGATAAAGTCTTGCTCCACCATGCAATTCTCTTAGAAATTCGGTATTCCCATTATCAAGTGCTCGTCTTGTTTCTGGAGGTACTCCTTTAAAGGCAAACTTAACTCTTTCGGTAATAACATCCATGGCTTTTTGAACTTCCTTTTTAGTTCCAAGGACTAATACAAAACAATCCTCTTCGCTTGAGTTTAGTTTTTTTCTAATTTTCATTACTTCCTCTCCAGAAAGTTTATATTTTTTCAGATCTTCATCCGAATGGATAATCCCTTTTATTCCTGTTAAAGTTTTAACTTTACTACTTACTTCAGTTCCAAATCTATAATCTTCCATTAAAATTTTCCCAAATAGTCCTTTAAATCCCTCAAAGTTGATACCAAATAATACTTTTCCAGACTTTAAACCGTTCGAAATGAAACCAGATTTTGAATCCGATATAAAATTAGTTAATTCTATTGATTTCTTAGCAATTTTTTCTTCTTTTAATCCCCTTTTTAGTAACTCATTTTTAATTTCAATTAACTTTAATTGGCGAGAAATTTCATGATTTATTAAAGTTGGAATCCATCCTAATTTTTGAACTCCTTTTATTTCAATTCTTGTCCCTGATTTAATACTCACATTAATATCCTGTCTAATTGACCCAATTACTTTTTTCACACTTGTAGACCAAAGTAATAATCCAATCCTTTCTGCACACTCTCGGCATTCGTAAGGATCATTAATATCAGGTTTTGTAGTTACTTCAATTAAAGGAATTCCTAATCGATCTAATCGAAAATAATTGGTTTTATTTTCAGTTTTAATCCTTCTTGCGGCTTCTTCTTCTAAACTTAAGATGAAAATGCCAATTTTCTTACCATTCTCGAGTATTATATTTCCATCTGTACCCAAAATCATAGTTCTTTGAAACCCGCAGGGTACACTCCCATCAAGATAATTCTTTCGACATACATGCATTTCTTCAATAATATTTGCATTTAAAAGTAATGCTATCTGTAATGCAATTTTTCTTGCTTCATTATTACAGGAAAAAGGAGGAGTGTCATCTAATTCATAAGTACAAATAACATCATTGTATCCTTCATATATGATATTCATTCCCTTTTCGTATTCTGTTAGCATTGCTTTATCAAAGGTTCCCATCTCTCCTAAAACAGGTCTCATAAACCTCCTTATAGTAAAGTCTGGTTCTCTAGTGCCTTGGAGTTTACTAGGACATCTACAAAATAACTTTTCTTTTGTCTCAAGTTGTTGATGAATTTCTAATCCGCATTTAAGAGCTAATTTTTTATAATCAAATTCTACCATTTAAAATCGAACTTTCTTTTTTAGAGTTAATAAAATACAATAACTTATCAAGTAAGAAGATATTTAATTATTTTCAAAAAAGAATATATTAATTTAAAATTGAAGTAAGTAGTTAAGCATCGATTTCTTTGTTCGATGATATTTTATAAAAACACAAAAATAGAAAATTTTTTTAGGTATTCCTATAACAATATCTATTTTTAATATCATTTTGTACAGCTTTTGGAAGTTCTATATAGCGAGCGCTATAACCTGAAACGCGAACCATAAAATTTTGGTACTTTTCTGGATTTTTTTGAGCATCTTCAAGATCTGAAAACGATATGGAATTAAATTGTATATGAGATCCATTTAATTCGATATAAGCTTTTAGCAAGGATTCTAAAATTTTTCCTTCATTAATCTTTACAATACCAGGATCAATATTTAATGTGCAAGCTAATCCATTAGCCAGGAGTGAATGGTCTAACTTGGTGATACTATTGATTGTAGCTGTAAGACTCTTTTCACCGATAAATCCAGGAGCGATATCTCTCGTTAAAGGTTTACCTTTTTTTCTTCCAGAAGGGAGCGCTCCAGTAAAAATACCAAAACCAACATGTGTAGTCATGGCATGAATGCCTACTCGATATTCGCCTCCTCTTGCAGATTTAAGGCCCTTTACAGATCTAAATAGTATCTCTCCTACCTTTTTAGCATACTTATCTGCATCTAGATTATCATTTCCATATTTTGGACATTTATACAAAAGATAATTATGTAATTCTTTAAAACCTCTAAAGTTATTTTTAATAGCATCTACAATTTCTGCCATGGTATATTGCTTTTGTATAAAGACAGCCCAATCAATAGCAGCAAGAGAGTCAACTACGTCAGAAAATCCTGTAACATGAATGCCTGCAAAATTATATTTTGCTGAACCTTCACCTACATCGTATCCCTTTTCAAAACAACCTTTTATAGATAATGACATTAATGGAGTAGGTTTAATCTTTTGATGAGCTTGCTGATAAGCATTAGCAGCATTAGCAGCCATCTCCATCATTGATTTTAGATTAATTTCAAATGCTTGGAGAACTTCCTCTATTGATCTAAAACGAGAAGGATCAATAGTGTTTTTGATATATTGACTAATATAAGATTTATCAGTTCCTAACGCGAGTTCTAATGCTTTTGCAGTGTTAAGAAATACAGCACCTGTATTATCATATGATGCACCTGATGTTGATAACCCTACACATCCAACAACTCCATAATCTCTTGCTTCTTCCAAAGATATCCCGAAGCGCATTAAACTTTTAACAACTAACTCATCATTATAACAACCTATAATATTTTTGCCCTTTGCTAGTATTTCTGCTATTTTTTTATATATTTCATGTGGAGTTTGTTTGTTTAATCTTACTACTAAATTTGGACTAGGAACTTCAGTTTCATCAACAGCTTTTAAAAATAAATATGTTAATTCATTCGTAGCATCCTTTCCACTTTTATCAAAACCACCAATCAATACATTTTGTGTTGTCGCCATGCCTCCAAAATATTGGGTAGCTATTGAGTCATATAATGCTATGATTTCATTAGTTTTTAATAAAAGATTTTTAAAAAGCTTCAGAGCATTTTCAACATTTCCACCATAATATGGTAAAAGATATTGATCAGTCCTTCCAAAGGAGATTCCATGCTCAAAATTTTCTAAATGAAGAGCCATATGAATAAACCAAAGAAATTGCATTGCCTCTTGTAAATCCCTTGGTGGATTTTCGGGAATATGTTTACAACATTCTGCAATCTTCTTCAATTCTTTTTTCCTGATTTGGTTTACTTCCTTTTCTGCTAAGATTTCAGCTTGATTAGCATACTTTCTACTGTAATTAATTAAGGCTTTAGATATAATTATCATAGATTTATAAAAAGCAATTTTCTCTGCTCCCATTAAATCTGAAGTTAAAAGATTTTCAGTATCTTTTAATTTTTCTTCTGATAATTTTATATATTTTCTTAATCCCATAGATAATAATCTTGGATAGTCTATAACCGCATGTGCAATTCCTCCTATTTCTGTTGCAACATACGCACACCCACTGAAAGAAGTTTCAAATACTTCTTCTGGAGCTAATTCTCTTGCATATTTATCTATTTTAAAATTTTCATAAAAAGGAGCAATCTCTTCTCTTAGTATCTTTTTATCATGCTCATTAATATTTATCGGATTTATATTACGATTAGGAAGGATATCAAGTTCCTTCATAATTCTAAAACCACTTGCTTCTAATCTTGGTATAGCAACTGGAATATTATTATCAAAAGTTCCTACAATAATCTCATCCGGTCTAATAATAATAGGTAAACTTTCTAAAGTAAATCTTAATCCTTCAGCTTGTCTTATGATCATAGGTTTTCCAGATGTTTCCTTAAGGGCTTTAGTATAGGATAAGGGAACTTTTAGCGATATATGTGGAGTATCTCGAACAAGATCATTTAATAATTTTATAGCCATTATGAACCTTGATATCTATTATAATAAAGATTTAGCTAAAATTCTTTTTATGGTTAATTGTTATAAGAATTAAGCTAATTAAAATTCTGCATGTAAATTAACAAAATTGTAATGAATCAGAAATTAATAGAATAAGCATTTAAAAAAAGTAGTTAAATAAAATATAATTTATATTTAGTTCAATTTTAAATAAGCTTTTTTGAAACATAAACACCATCTAACCTATAGCCTAATTCATAAAACCAATCCCTTGCACCTATTCCGCTAATTACAGCTAACTTATTAGCGTCAAATTCTTCTGAAGATATTTTTTCAGCATTTTCGAGTAACATTTTACCGAATCCTCTATGTTGGATTTGGCTATAACGGTCAGGTTTTGAATCTTTTGGTACTAATTCGCCTACAACTTTAATTTCTCTTACAACCATAGTTTTACCATCATTTAATTCCGATCTATGTGCAAATTCAGATGGTTTTCTTAGACGTAAATAACCAACTAGATAATTATCTTGCAAATTCTCATAGGATAAAAAAACTTCTGCTCCTTTTGAAGCCTTATAATTTAAACGTTTTAATTTGATATTTTTTAAGGAATTTTCATCTTTCAATAACTGTTTATTAGAGATACCGTATTCTCGGCACCTAATACAATTACATTTAGCATTTAATTCTTTTAATCTTTCCTGAACTAATTGTCTTAGATTGCTTTTATTACATCCTGCTTCTATTAATGGAGCTGGTATATCTCTCATGATACGTTGTATTCTTACATATGAAGGTAATTTTTGCTTAATATTTGCTATTAAATCGATCAACTGGTCAGTAGTATAAGGAAGATAATTCCCTTCTTTCCACCACTTATATAATTCAGTTCCTTTTATAACCAAACATGGATAAATTTTAAGCATATCTGGGCGATAATCAGGATTTGAATATAGTATATTGAACATTTCGAGATCTTTTGGATAATCTGAACCTGGTAAATTAGGCATTATATGAGCATTAATTTTTAAACCACTATCTTTAGCAATCCTGATTGCTTCTATACTATCTTCAATAGTATGTCCCCTGTTAATTAAATTGTAAATCTCATTATAAACCGTTTGAATCCCAATTTCTACTCGCGTTGTTCCAAAAGTGAGCATTCTATCAACATGAAATTCTTTACAATAATCTGGCCTTGTTTCTATTGTTAATCCAATTAATCTTCTTTTAGATTTTTCAGCTGAATTTTTAGCGTTTTCAAGGGTATCTACTTTCTTATTAATTATTCCCTCATATGCGCCTTTTATGAAATATTCTTGGTAATTTCTATCAGCTGAAAGGAATGTTCCCCCCATTATGATTAATTCAATTTTATCTACTTGATGACCTATGGCCTCTAAATCATTGATTCTACTTTTTACCTGTTTACAAGGTTCATAGTCATTATAAATTGAACGCATCGCAGCAGGTTCACGTCCAGTATAAGATTGTGCCGCTTTATTTCCAGGTTGAGAATCTTGACCAGGACAGTAAATGCAAGTGCCTGGACAAGGAAGCGGTTTTGTCATTATTGCTATGACAGACACTCCAGATTGAGTTCTTGTTGTTCTTCTTTTAAGAATTTGAGTTATAATTTGTTTTTCTTCATTTGTAGCAAAATCTAGTATAGTAGCATTTTTAATGACTTTATTATAATTATATTTTTTTCCTATTTTACCTTTAATATTTGTTATTTTTTGACGTGAAGTTCCTGGATTTCTAATTAAGTAATTTATAACATCTCTAGAAATTTTTTCGATAATATTTGTGTTATCAACTTCAACAGGAACCATTATATCATACTCTTAAAAAGATTTGAAATTTCATAGAATTTTTTTATGTCTCAAATTATATATTTTGGCATGAAGTTAATATTTTGTGACAATATATAATAAAAGATTTGTTATGCTCATAACATAGAATCCGGGGTATAACTATAAAAAGATTTATATATAACTTATTTTATTAAATGTAACAATGAGCATAATATTAATAATTAATAAAATTTAACTGAGTAGGGATTTAATTTGCCAATGACCTTAGGACAGAAAATAATAAAGGAATTAAAAATAAAAGCGCTTACTATTTCTCAAATAAGTGAGATCTTAAAAAAAGACGAGGCGACCATAAGAACTACAATTAATCGATTAAAAGAGAAAAGATTAGTTGCAGAAACAGGGGATTTTTTAGATAGATATAAAATTTATAAAATTGCTGATAAGTCGATGAATGCTATTTTTGCTTTAAAATTACTGATGAATATCAAAGGTGTAAAAGCAGTGAATCTCGTAACTACTGAAGGTATACCTATTGATAGTATTCTTCCAAAAACCGTGGATCCTAAAGATGAAATGAAGTATGCTTCTATGACTTCCGCTTTTGTATCTCTTGGAGAAAGGGCTTGTAAAGAGACCAAAAAAGGAGATTTGAATCTAGTGTTAATTGATGGAAAGGATGGTAAGCTTCTTGTTGTAGGATGTGGTCCAGAATTTGTCATATCACTTTCATTAGATGACACAATTAGCAATAATCAATTATTTTCCGAATATTTTAAAACAATTGACATAGTCAGATCTACACTTATTAATTTACAAGAAGAAGAATAAAAGTATTTAATCTAATGGAACTTTTTTACCTGTAAAATCTCTTTTATATTTACCAAAATCGTCCAATTGTCTTAAAATTTTCGAATCAAACACTGGTCCTTCCTTACATACTAACAATCCTAAAGGATCGACTGCACATAATCCACATAGACCACATCCACATCTCATAACTCTTTCAAGACTTACTTGAACATTGATATGATATTTTTCACAAATTTGAAAGATTTCATAAACCATTTTTTCAGGACCACATGTAAATATATTACAATTAGAAAGATTTGATCTGGGTTGTTCTTTAAGTATTTTGTCAAAATATTGAGACGCATATCCTTTATATCCTAAACTTCCATCATCTGTGCAGTAAAATAATTCTGAATTTCTTTTTTCAAGCATTTTAAAATCTTTTAAATATATTAACTCACTATTGACTTTTGCTCCTTCAATTATTTTTATTTCATGTTTATGTTTCATTAGTTCAAAAGCAAGAAATTTGAGGGGGGCAATTCCTATACCCCCTCCAACTAAAATTGAAATTTTTGAATTATCATAGGGAAATTTAAAGAAATTTCCTAAAGGACCTCTTATTCCAAAATAATCTCCTTTCTTTAATTCAGAAAGAGCATTTGAACATTCTCCTATGCTTTTAACTGTGATAAACCAATCACCATAATCATTGCATCCTGATATAGACATTGGTATTTCATCTATACCGGGAACCCAAACCATAACAAATTGCCCAGGTTTTGGCATAATATAATTAGCTCGATCTAAATCTTTCATATTGAAAACGATAGTTTTGATCCCTTCACATTCTTCAAAGATTTCTTTAATTCTAGTAGTTTTAATGATATTATTACTCAAATTCAGGATCCTCTTGAACTCTATAATTATGAGCTAAACCTTTTATATCAGAAATAGAATTGTAGTTATTACTTTTTAAGTAATCAATTAAGTTTTGGTTTATTTCATCAATAATATGATCCCCTTGATAGAGTGCCGTTCCAATTTGGACAGCTGAAGCTCCAGCAAGAAAAAATTCAATAACATCATTAGCTGTGAAAATTCCTCCACAGCCTACAATTGGAATCTTTAAAATTTTATAAAGATCAAAGACTTTCTTAATCGCAACTGGATGAATCGATTTACCTGAAAGCCCTCCACTACCATGTGATAAAACAGGTCGTTTAGTGTTTATATCTATAATCATTGCAGATAAGGTATTTATAGCTACAACAGCATCAGCACCAGCCTTTTCAGCAGCTAATGCTATTTCAGTGATATTAGTAACATTTGGATTTAATTTTACAAATAATGGGATCGAAAGAACTTTCTTTAATTCAGAAACCAGGATAAAGGTTAAATCCTTATCGATTCCGATTGATGATACCTTAGAATGAGGGCAAGAAATATTAATTTCAATGGCATCAGCTCCAGCTACCATTGCTTTTCTAGCAACATTAATATAAGTCTCATTATTCTCGCCAAATATACTTACTATCAAAGGAAATTTATACTTTTTCATTTCTTTAATTTCATTAACAAAGTAATCGATTCCTGGATTACCAAGACCTACACTGTTTAAAAACGTATCAGGATAAACTTCAATAATAGAGGGATTTTTATATCCCTTTCGAGGTTTAGGACCGATAGATTTAGTTGTTATAGCTCCTATTCCTACATCAACTAATCTTTTCATTGTAGAAAAAGAAACCCCTAAAATACCTGATGCTAAAACAAGAGGGGATTTTAACTTTAATCCAGAAATATTTACTTCAAGCATTACTATTATAATTTAAAGCATTATTATTATTATTATTTAAGAATTTATATCCTAGATAAAAAAAGAAAAATGAAGTGCTTTATAATAGAAACATTAATTGGAATTTTTGCTGTTGATGAACTTGGAAATATAATTAACTTTATTGACTTTAATGACGATTTTCAAAGAATTATAGTATTTTATACTTTATTAGATTCCAAATCCTTGCAAAAAGAATATGAAGTTTTTTTAAAAGAACTAAATACTTCTGGGTTTAATGAATTCTTTTTTGATAACAAGCAGTTAGAAGAAATTACATCCTTTAAATTAAAATATAAAACGTTTTATGTTAAAAAAGCATTGGAATTTAGAGATTTCCGTTTTAATTTACAAGAGAAAATAAACAGTATAGGTTTAAGTAAAACAGAAGAAGAGTTATTAGCTACTTACAAAAAAGTTGAACAAGAATTCATTAGGAAGAAAGTGAAAGAAGCTGGAGAACAGGATGATATTATTGTTATTCAAACTATTGAAACTCTTGAGATCCTTAAAAAATCAATAAGTTTATTTATGAGTAGGTTAAGAGAATGGTATGGTTTACATTTTCCGGAACTGACTGATAAATTAGTTGAAGATAATATAATCTTAGCTGAAATGATTTTATCTTTGGGTAACAGAGAAAATTTTACTTTTAATAATATTAAAAGAAATTTTGAGTTTACTGAAAAAAGAATTGAAAAAATTCAGAGTTTAGCCTCAAATTCAATGGGAGCTGATATTGATTTAAAAATTATTCAAGAATATGCAAACCAAGTTTTATCATTAGATAAATATAGGAACGAACTAGAAAACTATTTAGATAATTTAATGGAAAAATTCGCACCAAATCTTACAACATTAGTTGGAAGTTTGATTAGCGCTAAATTGATATCAAAAGCAGGTAATTTAAAAAAACTTGCATATATGCCAGCTTCCCGCATCCAATTATTAGGAGCAGAAAAAGCATTATATAGGTTTCTAAAAACAGGTGAGAAACAACCAAAACATGGTTTAATCTTTCAATGGAACCTTATCAGAGGAAGTCGCCCATGGAATCGCGGTAAAATATCTCGTCTTATCTCTGGAAAAATAGGAATTGCCGCAAAAGTAGATTATTTTGGTGGAGATTTTATAGCTGATTCAATTTCGAAGGAAATTGAAGATAAAATAAAAGAAATTGAAATTAAATATCCTAAACCTCCACTTGTTAAAAAGAAACCACAAAGAATGACTAAAAAGCAAAAAAAGAAGAAATCAAGAAGGTAAGATCGTAATGAATGAAGTAGAAATTAGAAATCATCCAAAGTATAGGAATGTTTTTATTTCTGGAAGTCAAGAAAAATTAAAATTATATACAAAAAATTTAACTCCCGGAAAAAGAGTTTATGGGGAAAAATTAGTTTCCTTTAGAGGAGAAGAATATAGAGAATGGGATCCTTATCGAAGTAAATTATCTGCTTTAATTTTAAAAAATCCTGAGTTTAATTTTTTTTCTAATAATCTAAAAACCTTGTATTTAGGTGCGTCATCAGGAACAACAATATCCCACCTATCAGATATCACTCCTAAAGGAATTATTTATGGAATCGAATTTGCTGAACGTAGTATTCGACAATTGATTCAGAATACTCAAAATAGGAAAAATATCATCCCAATTTTGGCTGACGCCAATTATCCCAATCATTATGCTAAATCTATTTTTACATCAATAGATTTAATTTATCAGGATATTGCACAACCTAATCAAGCTGAAATTGCTTTAAAAAATTCTAAGTACTACCTAAAAAATGATGGTTTACTTATTCTCGCTATTAAATCTCAATCTATAGACAGCATTCAAAAATCAGATAAAGTATATATGAATGAGAGAAAAGTTCTCGAAAGTGAAAGTTATAAAATTATTGAAAGTTATAATATTCACCAATATGCTGCTAATCATATGGTTCTTTTAGTCAAGAAGGGTTTTAGTTAAAAAATTCGGTAATCTTCTTATTAGAAATTTCATCATTATAAATTCTTTTTGCTGTTTCCCAAGTTTTTCGCGTGAAAGGGGGAAGTTTTTTCTTACTTTTCACCCAATTTTGAATATATTTTACAGTTTTTTTATCGGATGGATATCCAGACCCAAAATCACCATATTGAAGTTTTAATTCCTCTATTAGTGAATCTCTTTTCTCTTTTGCAATAATTGAGGCAGCCGAAACAATTGGATAGATTTGATCTCCTTTATGTTTAGAGATGATCTTTTTTGGCTTATAGTTTAATAAATTTTTAATAGAGATTCCATATCTTTTTTCATTTACATCGGCAGCATCAATATATATCTCATCAGGTTTTAAAAGATTAATAATTTCAGCCATCTTTGACTCTTCAAGTTTGTTGAGAGAAATTTTTCGTTCTTCTCTACTGTCAATCTCTTTAGCATTAACTATAATTATTTTATGAGAGTAACAATTATTTTTTATAATTTCAGCCATTTCTTTTCTTTTTCTAGGTGATAATTTTTTTGAATCTTTTACACCAATTTCTGATAATAAATTCAAATTAGTTTTAAAGTAACACACTCCACATAAAACCATAGGACCTAATACTGGGCCTCTTCCAGCCTCATCTATTCCACAGGTTAGAGTTAGATCATTTTTGAGAATCTTGGATAAGCTCAATGAATTCTTCTTCATCATCAATTTTTTCTAAATCTTTTACTTTTACAATAGGAATTGTTCGCTTTTTTAAAGTTTCAGATATTTTTACATTATTATTAATTATAAATAGAGAGTTCTTATGAAAGATGTTAGTAAAAGTTCTTAAACATTTAAGATTTAGTTCATTTATCTTCTTTTCTTCTTCAGAAAGTCCTGAAAAGACTGGATAAAAATCGCGTTCTAATATGCTATTTGGTTTTTTTGAATATAATGATAGCTTAAAAGGTATTGGTCCCTTTTTGTACCAGTAAGCTGAAATACCAATATCACTAATTATAGTTTGAATATGAGATTCAAACTCATTTAATTCGTCTTTAAGAGAAGTTTTTACTTGATCAAAATCAAATTGGATATTCCATTCAAAAATGTTAATCTTCTTAAATATCTCACTATTTTGTAAGATTTCGCATATTTTATTAGCTACGGTCTCTGATGGTCTCATATTTTCCGTTTCATATGCACATACTGTTCTTTTAGTGACTCCTAACTTATCTGATAAGTCTTTTCTACTTACTGATAATTTTTCTCTCAATGTCTTCATAAGATCTCCATCAAGAAATATTACCCCACCACCCCGTTTTGCTAGGATATAGGGATATTTATTTTGGTTAAAAATATTTTCTAATGTATCTAATGAGATAAATGGTAAATTTTCTCTTATATAAATTGTATTTTCTTCTAATCTATTGTATCTATTCCTAATTCCTATTAGAATTGGTTTTGATTTCAATAGTAAGGATAAAGATTTTAGATCTCTTATTACATCAGGGTTAAGATTATCAATATTGGGAAAAACCTTTACACTAAAAAACAGATCATTTTTTTTTACTAAAAGATCAAAACAAAATTTATTTTTTTCATTAGCAAAATTTTCTAAAGCTAATGTTTCAAAATCAGCTTTTTTTAATATTTGATTGATTTTTTGGAGAATTTGCTCAGTCATTAATTTCCATATTGTAAATGTTTAATATTATAAAAAAACTTTTTTGTTAATTCAAATATCTAAATTAGACTATTTAATTTAATTCAAAAATTATATTTAGTTAATGATTTTTATCCTACAATTTTTATTATCTACTAGAAAGCTTTAGGAAATCAGAATCGGTGATAATACCAATATACTTATCAAATTCTTTAACCAAAACTGCTGGATAATTTAGTAATAGGTTAGATATATCTTTCACGTTCCAACTTTTTTCAACTTCTGGAAATGGTAATTCTTTTATTTGCATTACTTCGACATTTATTATATCTGGATTATCTGTTATTAGTTTCTGAATTTTTTTTGAAGTAACGCTTCCTAAATTTTGGTTATCTATGATAGGTAACTGAGAAATACTATATTCACTCATAATATTAATTGCTTCTTTCACTTTTGAGCTTGGTTTTATTGATCTAATAATCTTAGTCATTAAATCTGCAGCTGTAACTTCTGGTTTTTTCCTTATCATACTTTCATTTTCTAAATACTCAAAGATTAACTTAAATTTAGAATAGGGTGGATCCATTGTCCCATTCTCAATTCTTGATATTGTTGATTGAGGTAATCCTAACTTATTACCTAATTCTTTTTGACTAATATTTAGACTTTTCCTCAAAGATTTTATTTCTGATAGATCAGGTAAAATATTCATCTTATACGTAAAGTTTATTTATCATTTTTTTAGCGCATATTCAATGCTTTTCCAGCATAAAATTTTTAATAATTATTTTAATTAATCATTAATTTAAAAACATACTTAAAATAACTTTTTATTTAAACAAGTAGTTGGTTTAGCGATGTTAAAAATTAATCAATGGGATCTAAAATTTGCTGTGGAACACTCGGATTTCCCTGAAATTGTTGAACGAAAAGGAATAGGGCATCCTGACAGTGTATGTGACGCAGTTGCGGATGCTTGTTCGAGAGCTTTATGTGTATATTATTTAGAGCATTATGGAAGAGTATATCACCATAATGTTGATAAAGCAGCGTTAGTTGGGGGAACTGCCAAACCAGAATTCGGCGGTGGTATGATTATTCAGCCACAATATTTTCTAATTGTTGGACGGGCAATAAATCAGATTTTAGTAGAATGTGGCGAAGGAAAAAGTAAATTGGAGTACATACCAATTCCAACAATTTGTATTGATACACAGAGAAAGGTACTGTCTAGTATTTTTAGAAATCTTGACCTTGAAAAGGATATTCAATTTGATTATGCTGTCAGGCCAGGCTCGATAGATTTAACTGGAGTTTTTGATGAATCTCATCATTCAGAAGAAGTTCCTTTAGCAAACGATACTAGTTTTGGTGTAGGTTATGCACCCTATTCAGATGCAGAGAAGATTACACTTGAGGCTGAAAGACTTATAAATTCACCCGCTTTTAAAGATAAGTGTAAAGGTTCAGGCGAAGATGTAAAAGTTATGACGGAAAGAGTAGGGAATAAAGTTGGAATCACAGTTGCCGCTGCTATGGTAAGTAGATACATTAATGATATTGATGAATATGTTAGTTATACGAATCAGATTAAAGATGCAGTGCTTGATTTGGCGACGAGAATTATACCTGAAAGAGAAGTCACAGTTCAAGTAAATGTTGCCGATATATTAGAAAAAAATTTAATTTATTTGACTATTACAGGAACTTCCGCAGAAGCTGGAGATGATGGAGAAGTAGGGCGTGGAAATCGATCGAATGGATTAATTACTCCCTGCAGAACCATGAGTTTAGAAGCAGTATGTGGTAAAAATCCTATTAATCATGTAGGAAAAATTTATAATGTGCTCGCCCATAATATGGCAAAAGAAATAGTAAATAGAGGGAGTGGTGATATTATTGAGGCACATGTTAAACTCCTGTCTCAAATTGGTCGACCAATAAATGATCCCTGGATCAATTCTATAAGTTTAATTGGAGCTCAAAATGTAAATTTTTCTAGCATCGAGAAAATTGCCAAGGAAGTTTCTGATGAATTCTTAGACAAGGATCACTTAATTCAATTGAGAAAAGATCTTATCGCAGGTAAAGAACAAGTATTTTAGTAAAATATCGTTAATAAAATTCTTTTTTCTATCTTTTTTTTATTATATAAATTTATTATTATTCTATGATATAAATTAATAATACAACATTAACAAAATTAAGTATCTAATTAAAGAAATTAAAATACAATGTCTTTAATTTCATAATTTCAGTTTTTAATCAACGTGGTATAATTTTGGGCTTGGATAAGTGGATAAAAACAGATAGAGAAGAAAAAAAATCTGATAAAAAACCTAAAAGTCAAAAGATTAAACAAGCTAATCAAGTTAAACAATCAGAGAGTCCGTTAAAGCTATCAAAGTACATCTTATTATGTACCAAATGTAAATATCAAAAGATACTTATGAAAAAAGATTTAGAAGAAAATGATAGAATCTGCCCAAAATGTAAAAATAAGATGAAAATTAAATAAAATTTAAATGTTTTTATCTATATCTGAAGGATTTAATTCAGGTAGGTTATTTAAATCAAATTTAGTTTCACAATTAGGACATCTATCTTTCTTTTTGCTATATTTAAGTATGAGATAAAGAAAAAAACCTAACCCGCATGTTAAAAGAACACTAAAACATAATATTTCGTGGTATATATGTTCAAAATTCTTTCTTCTTAACTCCACAACATGTTCGCAGGTTGGACAATAAACTTTATGACCCATAATTTAATAAAATTATTCTTTAAATTAATTATCAATTGATTTTATTGTATCATTATCAAGTAAATTTATTTAATAAAGCAATTATTATTTTTGTAATTTATTTTCAATAAATTTTAATTTTTTCTTATTATTTTAAACGGTAATTATTCTTCTTTCTTTTTTTTTGAAAGATCCGTTAATATATTCCAAGTACTGCTAACACCTAATTCTTTTAACTTTTTTCTTTCAGTTTCTATATCTTCATTTTTTTCTTCTTTTTCTTCTCTCAATATCATCATCTATAATAAGATTATAATAATTAATATCTTGCAAAATAATAAAAGTATAAACTAAATATTATTAATCTTTACTTTTATATCACTTATAAGATCATTTTATTTAGTGTATATTTCATTCATATGGAGGATTATAATTTGCCAATATGTTATCATTGCGGGAGAGAGATCTCCGATTTTATTGTCTGTGCTGAGTGTGGCCAAACTTATTGTTCTATTCATAGTGATCCTGTCGATCATGAATGCAAAATAGTAAAAGAAACTCTTCAACCACAGATAATTTCACCAAATAGACCATTATATCAAGAACCTAATATCACTCAATATCAGCACCAATATCCACAATCATACCAAACAAGTTCAGTTGAACGTGGTACAACTGATGGAACGTATACATGGTATCGTCAAGAACATCAAGTTCCTCCTAATGCTTTTGATCCTGAGTCTGGAATTGAGTTTAAAGGCATACTATTATCTCATAAATCAGAATTATTTCATTTTTTGATAGGGTGTAGCTTAATTTTCATAATAGGCTTGTTAAATTTCTATGATCCCCAGTTATTTACCCTAGGTTATGGATGGTCTTTATTTATGCTCGCAGGTTTTTATATGACTGCTTTTCTTTTCCATGAATTAGGGCATCGTCAAACTGCTTTACATTTCGGATTGCAGACAAAATTTAGGCTTCTTACTTTTGGAATGTTGATAACCGTTATCGGCTTAATTTCTGGATTAATGAGATTTTTTACTGGTTCTACACTTTTGCCTTCTTTAGCATTACCAGGAGCGGTTGTTGTTCTTGGTTTGGATAAAATAGATAGAAAAACTGGATTATGCAAAACAGCTGGCCCTTTAGTGAATCTTATATTCGGTACCGGATTGTTTATTATTTCTTTTGTTATTCCAAAAGCATTGTATCCACTAAATTATTTCTTTGGATTAGCAGCTTATTTAAATTATATGCTGGGCACCTTTAACATGATCCCCATAGGAATTTTAGATGGACAAAATATATGGAAATGGAATAAAAAAGTCTATATTGCATTAATGCTTTCATTAGCTACTCTGGTTGTTACAACAGGGATAATTATATATACTCCTTTAGGAATAGATTTTTATTTTCCATTATAATATAATAATAAAATTATTTATTTTCTTATAATTAATAAAAGTTAACAAGATTTATACCTTAAAATATATAGATTAAAAAATTTAGTTGCATGTATTTAATGTATCATCAATATCTTATCTTAAGTATAAAATCCACGTTATAGAAAGATTATGACATACTGTGAGCATTGTGGGGTAGAAATTGGATATTTACCATTTAAATGTAAATATTGTGGAGGTACATTTTGCAAAAAGCATAGACTTCCCGAAAATCATCAATGTACCTTTGAATTAAAACACACTCCTGTTGTCCCTTCATCAAGTCGAGAATATTCAGCTAGAACGATTATAGAACCTGTTTCCCAAAAATATTTATCCAAAGGTCCTCGTGAATTAAAAAAGTATTTAAAAAGACAGGAAAAGCAAAGAAGATACACAATAAGGAGTTATTCAGGAAGAAAGGCAGGAGCAATACGTAATAAGGGAACAAAAATATTAGTTGGTTTGATTATCATCTTCTCAATTATGGGTCTAATTTTTGAAGGTTTTGGTGTCCCTCAATATATATTTTTAAGTTTAAGTGGGCTAATTATTAATTTTACTTTCCACACTATAATTACATCCTTATTTATTGCACAAACAAGTATTTTTTGGATTTTCTTTCTTTTAATTATGATTTATTTTTTGTATATAATTGCTAGAAACATTGAATTAACATATGGTACTTCCTTTCTAATCAAGTTATACTTAATTTGTACATTATTATCAGCTTTGTTTTATATATTATTAAGATTAGCTTTAATTCCTTTCAATTATCCTTTAACCTTTCGATATGATTATGTTGGATTAGCATGGGGGGGTATTTTAGGGTTAATTTCATATTCGATATTTCCAGCAATGAATAGAGAAATTACTGCGCTAATGTATTTTTTTCCAATTAGATTGAAAGGAAAAACATTTCTATATATTATTATATTAATTAGACTTATACCAGGTTTATTGTTTGCATTATTTGCTCCATTTTATTTATGGATGTATTTACCGGATTTAGGAGGGATTCTGGGGGCATATATCGTCTTTAAATATCAAAAAGCAAGCCGTTAATTAAATCTCGTTCGAATATTTCCATAAAAAATATGAAGTAAAAATCCTTTACTTTTTTAGATTAACAAATATTAAATATTAGGATAATTGACATGTCTGAAAAAGAAGTCTTAAAAATTATTGAGTTAAACGAGGATTTAATAGAGAATAATGAAATACTAGCAAAAAAAAATAAAGAAATTTTTACGAAAAATAAGATTAATTCATTTGATATAGTTGGCGCTATAGGAGCTGGAAAAACAGCGCTTATTGAAGCTATTGTAAAACAGAAATCTAAAGAGAAAAAAATCCTCGTCATAAATGGTGATGTTGCTACAAGAATCGATGCGGATAGAATTGAAAAACATGGAGTAAAAACAATTCAAATTAATACTGGAAGAGAGTGTGCATTAAATTCATATCATATTTCCCAAGTTTTAAAAAATTTTGATATAAGCAGATATGATACCGTATTTATAGAAAATGTCGGCAATTTGATCTGTCCATCAGATTTTATTTTAGGTACAGATAAGCGTGTTGTAGTTGTTTCAATAACAGAAGGTCCATGGGTTATTCGAAAACACCCGATGTTATTTAAATATTCAGACATAGCAGTAATTAATAAAATAGATTTAAGTGATGTAATGGAAGTTGATATTAAAGAAATGATAAATGATGCTAAGGAAATTAATCCAAATCTCAAAATAATTACAACAAGCACAGTAACTGGAGAAAATGTCGATAAATTAATAGAACTATTATTTTCCTAATAAAAAAGTAAAATTGATATAATCAAGACAGATTATGAATTAAAAGAATCATAATTTAAATTAAAAATAAAATCTCTGATAAAAGATGAGCTTAAGACAATATAATACTGAATTAGGACTACTTATTGATAAAATAGTAAAAGTATATTTAGATCAAGATAAATTCTTTGTAGGTCAATTAAAAGGAGTTTCAGAAGATTCTAACCTTATTATTGTAAATGCGAAGAATGAAAAAAATAAAGTATTTCCGAAGATTTTGATAAGGTCTTCTTATTATAATTACGTAACTGTTGAAGAGGAACCATTTCCTATGAAAGCTTTAGCAGATAGAATTGCAACAATCTTTTCAAAAGGCCATGTAAACTACATTGAGGACCAAAATATTATTTCTATTTTAAATGGTAAAATTATTGTTGATGAAGAAGGAGTAAGAGGATCTGGTCCATCTGCTGATAGGGTTAAAAAAATATTCGAACAATTTAGAATGGATTTAGAAAATCCATCAGAAGAATAATTTTTTTTATTAATTCTATTTTTCTTTAAAAATATCTAATAAGTTCTTCAATGTTAAATCATCTATTACATTTTTTAAAACGGCCTTTCCTATTGGTGTGACTTTAATCAATCCTAAATCTTTCAATTCACGTAAATAGTCCTTTTGAATTAGGAAATTGATATCAGAAGCCCATACTTCAGAAAAAATTTCTTTTAAGTCACTAATTTTTATGTTTTCATCAATTTCTTTACTTAAAGCTACTATTAAAGCTAAAGTACCATATTGCGAAGGTGTAATGTCATCATCTTTTCCATTAGTGGCTAATACATAGAATTTTTGATCTAAAAATTTCGAGGTGACAATTTCAAATCCAATCTTTTTCAAATTCAAGTAAATACTATTAATAATATCTTCGAAGTTAAAATTCTTGGATAAATTTCTTAGATCTTCTTCTCTTATCATTTTTTGGGGACTTGTTAATATCAATCTTGTTATTTGCTCAACAGTTTCTTCAAAATTAGTATTTTCCATATTTAGCTCATTCATTCTCATTAATTTTTATTATTTTTAAATTCTTAATTTTATCTTTTAGTTCAATATTAGATAAAATAAAGATTAGATTAAATTGAGTTAGATTATTTTTAACCTCAAATTGTGGTAATATTTTTTTCATTGTTCTTATTAGAGAGCCTCTTTTATTATAAATAGGGGGAAGAAATAAATTAGAGAATAAAATGTTTTCACTTCTAATTAATACTTTTATAGAAACATATAAAGTTATAACAAAAAATATTTTTTCTGGAGTTGTTAATTGTTCGAAGTAAATTTGTTCCTTATTATTTCTTATAAAAGTCAATAAAATGAAGAAATTCTGTGAATTTTCTTCAATGGTTATCTCAAGATTGACTGATAAATTTATTTCATTTAAAAAGGTTTTCAATAAAACTTCTAAATCTTGAATAAGAATTTCAATTTTTCTAAAACTTTCAAGTGAGGTTTTTGTGTTATTTTCATTAAAGCTAATTTTTGTTTTACTTAATTCGTTAATTTTCTTTTCTATCTTTTTTAATTCACTTTTTATTGATGATAAATCAAATAGGCATTCAGGATTATACAACTTACTTAACTTTTCAATCTTTTTTAACTCAATTTCTAATTCTTCAATTTCTTGCACGATAATAGTTGGATTTCTCACTGTTCTTGCTTTCATATCGCTTAAGTCATTCATAATTTTAGCCTCGGAAGAATTCATTTCTTTTATAACTTCCTGCTGTAAAATTTTCATTTTTTTTTCATCATTTCGTATTGTTTCTAAGATTTTTTGGTAATCCGATTCATAAGTTAAAAATTGGGGTTCAATTTTCTGATATTTTTCTTTAGAGTTATCCAATTTTGTTTTAGTTTGATTAATCTGAGATTGAACTTCCTTTGCCTGTATTTGGAGATTTCTTATTCTTTGAGAATAAGACGTGGCTGAGTTTTTACCTGTTTCACTAGATGAGTCAATTTCCATATCACGAGTAATTTTATTAATTTGACTAAAAAGATTTTTTCTTTTCGTAATTAAATTCTGGATCTGTTGATTATATTCATCAATTACTTTTTTTACTTGATCAAATTGATTACTTATCTTTATAAAATCTTGTTCCAAGTATTTTGACTTATTTTTATTAAGCTTTATCGAATCATCTAATTTCTTTAATAAATCTTTTGTTGCTGCTAAATCACTTAACTTTTGATACTTTCTCGAAAGTTCTAATTCCTCTAGCAAAATTTTCTTTGTTTTACTGAGTGTATTGATTTTAAAAATTAAAATTAATTCTTGGACAATTTGATGATATTGACTTATTATTTCGAGATTTTTCATACTTGTATTATTAAATTTTTTTAAAAAAGAAAGTAAATTTAAAGAGAGATGAATTTTTTCAAATTGTTCAGGAAGACTTTGTAATAAATGAATAAAGTCTTCTAAAGGAATTAATTCTATTTTATTTAGAATTTTTAAATATTGTTCATCAAAATCCTCGAGCAATTGATCTTTTTTGAATTTACCAAGAATTAAAGTATATTTATCTCTAATTTCTATTTCCTTTGATCCAATAGAAAGTATATTTTCATGAAGTTTAATTTTTATTTCACTTCTACTTTGTTAATCAATTTTATCAAAATGATTTTTAAATTCTTTATACTCCTTTTCCTTTTTCTTTTTTCTTTTTCTAATTATTTCTAGTGGATCTGATTCATTATCTTTCATTATTAGATATTTTTCTTGAAAAGATTCGGTGAATTGTGATTTAAATTTTTCAATTTTTTCTGTAACTTCATCGCTAAGTTTTATATCTTCTGATTTTTTTGTGGATTTAGGCTTTTTTAGTGTTTGCCTTTTTCCTTTCCGTAATTTCCTTTCAAATTCTTTGTGGGATAATTTTAAGTAATCTTCATATAATCCCTTTCTTTCTTCTTGTTCTTTTTTTAATTTTTCAAATTCTTCCATTTCTTTGATCTTTTTTAGAATTTCCTTCTTATTTTTAATTTCTTCATGACTTGCTTGATTTTCAAGACTTTTTAAAAATTTCTCAAAAGTTAATTCGGGATTTCTATAAAATTTCTCTTTAAATTGATCCTTTAGTAAAGGATCGATATTATTTGGTAAATTCCTTAATTGGATTTCAAGTTTCTTTTGAAGAATTTTATTATAAAAAGCATTTAGTTTCATAATGATACTAGAAAAAATTGTGTTTTGTTTTAAAGAATCAAATAATTCAACCCATTTAACTAAATCAATTGCTAAGGTATAAGATGTCTTATCCAATATTTTAGATATTTTTTTATTTTCTATGAAAAAAAGACCTATTAGGTGAGTATCTCCTTTTTGTAATTTCAAACTTTTTAATTTATCTTTATAGCTCTCCTTATATCTTTTTATTAAACTATTTCTAAAATCTAAGAAACTCTTAATATTTTCATTAGTAATTTCAGTGAGATTATTATTAATTTTGTTTAAAGTTTTAAACATATTTTCTAATTCAAGTGAATTCTGAGTATCTGGAAAAGTCAGATTTAATTTTGAGTTCTTTAATTTTTCTGATATTTCGTTTAATTGATTGATTTTTCCTTGAAGATCATCTATAGATGAGGTTAGTTCTTTAATTTTTTCTAGATTAAATGATTGAGTCTTTTTCATTGTTAAATTGTAATAATATTTTTATAATTCTCGTGGTCCTGATAAACTTTTTCTATTATTAGGCAATGGAATATTTCTTTCAATTCTTTTTCTAGAATCACTTAAAATATCTTGTCTTTCTACGTGAATAGCAGTTCCTCCAACTAATTTCAGTGAATTATAAAATAGATCGTAAGTTAAACGCTCAGTATTAATAGCTTTTAAGATTGCGACTCTAGTTCCTCTTTCTATATCTGATCCTGAATATCCGTATGTTAACTCTAATAGTCCTTCCATTTTAAATTTCTTATTAAATTCGTTCCATAATAAATTATTATCAAATTCAGAGACTTTATGCCCTATTTTCTTTTCTAATGAACTTCTAATTTCATCAATTTTCTGATGCTCGTTATTTAAGTTATTGAATATTGAATTATCAACTCCAATTTTAGCACTTTTAACTTTATTAAGGAATACCTCAATAATTTGTTTTCTTAAATTATAATCAGGAAATTCAAAACTTAAATGAAATGTAAATCTTCTCCAGATTGCTGAATCAAGTTGATGCTGATGGTTAGTTGCCCCAAAAATAGCCAATGGAACCCCTTCATAATTAATTCTATCAATTACTTGTAGAAAAGAGATGACAGCACGTTTTATTTCTCCTACCTCATGAATATTTGATCTTTCAGAACCAATAGCATCAATCTCATCGAAAAATAATATAAAAGAGCCTCTTTCTTTTGCTATTTCTGCTGATAAATCTACAACACGTCTAATTTGTTTGATTGTATCTCCTAACAATGGCGATACAAGGCGATCAGTTTCTACAACACAGATAGGAATATTATATTTCTTAGCAAAACCTCTTGTTAGTGAGGTTTTTCCTGTACCTGGTGGACCATATAAAAGAACAGTTAAACTTGGGTTAAGTTTTGCTCCTTTTAATTGTTCCATAAAATCATCATATTTTTTTAAAGCCGTAAAGAAATCATCAAGAATCTCTTTTTTAACTTCATTACCTAAGATATCATCAACAGTTTCTCTAATTTCATTTGGAAAATAAACAGCTCCAAATTTCCCCATCCGGTCTTTTATTACGTCATCTGTATAGGTGGTTTTTACTTCAACTTCTTTTTTTGAATTACTAATTTTTCTCAACTCTTTTTTAGTGATTTATTTATTTTTCCTTTCTTTATCAAATTTTTCACAAAATTCTGCTATCTCAATAATAAAATCCTTAAGGTTATCAATTTGTGAACCTATAAAATTAAAAATTTCTTTTCTATACTGAGGCGAATCTCTTATTTTCATTTTATTTAATCCTAAATAATTTGGGAAACAAATAAGCTTCATTAAATAAGGGAGGATTTTCTCGTTTGTTTGTAAATCTTTGAAAATAGAATAAAAAATATTTTCATCAGATAATTTCCACTTTAAAATTCCCATATAAATTAAAAAAGAGAAATTCATTGAAATCCAATTGATTAATTCTTTTGATAAAAAACCTCTTCTCTGAGCAGCAAATGCTAAATAATATAAGATCAAAGTTTCATTACTAAATTGAGGTAATAATCTTATAGTTCCATCTGATTGTTTACTCTCACGTAAAAAGTTGGATTTCAGAAGCAAATCTACGAAATCTTCTTTAGGTGCTAAGAAAATATTGTCAATAACTCGTAAACCTATTCTTTCAGAAAGAGACGTAATTGCTTCTTCTTCTGCGTTAGCAATAGAATCAATAAAAGGTGCAAAGACTTCATTTTTTAATATCATGGGGATTTCATAGTTCTCTTTTTCAGGAAAATCTCCAAAGTTAGGATCTAAATTGAATAAAGATGTAATATTATTTATTACTTGATAAACTTTGGGCGTCATTCCGGGAATTTCAAAGAAGTCAGAACTTTCAATTTTTTCTCGGTAATAAGTATGAGGTTGTAAAATATGTCTTTGACATTCGTAAAAATTTGTTGAATAGCTTAATAATTTTTGATAAACTAAGTTTAGATTTTGTGCTCGTGGAAACAATTTATCTTCAATATATTTAACTAAAATATATAAATATGTGTTCTTTAAATCTGTTTCATCAGGATTAGTTATTCTACGTAATATATTTAAAGCTTCGACTGATTCAAAGAGAAAGTCAATAATGTAATCTTTTATATCTATTATTGGGATTTCTTCACGATATTTAACAATAAAATCCTTAATAATCTCGTACACGTTAGATCTATACATCGCAGAAAATTCAGATAAAGCTCTAACCTTTCTAATATTCCTTTTTTCTTCTTCTTGGCGTATTTTATCTAATACTTCAGTGTCAAGGAGAAGATCAGCATCTAAATCACTTATAATTCTTCTTGTTTCTCTAAGTATAGGTCGCATATGGCTTATAAAAGTAAGATATCTCGGAAGTATATCAGTCCATTTCTCTCTTTTTCTGCTTGGTTTTACTGTTCTCGAAGATTTTTTCTTATAACTCATTAAATTATCACCTTTTTAAAACTTATTATTCTTCATAACCAACTAAAACTTCAGCAAAAATATTTGCAATTTCAATAAAAATTGGGATTTCTACTCTGCAGAGATTTCCTAGAATCCACTTGTTGACATCTTTTAATAAAAAGCGGATTTGATTATGTATTTTTTTATTAACTTCTGAATCAATTATTTTTGTTAACCATAATCCCCCTCCTAGTCTATATGCAATTATTTTAATTAATGGTTCAAATAGTGGTTCTAATACTTCTCTCATCATCCAAGATTTAGGGATTATACTCATTTTTTGTTGATCGAAACTAGGATCATTAAGAATTGGGTTAGTTTCATCGACTGTAACTTTAGGCATAAAACTAAGTAATAAAATTAATGCAAATATTGCTGAAATCCCATTAACCGTATAAGTGCCCCCAATTTTTTCAAGATCATCCCGATTGACTGCGATGTTAGATAGAAACATACAAATAAAGATATTTCTATCAAATTCTTCAGAAACATATGCATATCCTAATTGTTCATCAATAATAAGATATTTTTCTTCAAGGATTTTTATAATCTCATCTGGAAATGTATAAAAAGTATAAATTCTTTTCTCACTTTTTCTTACATCCTTTTCAATAATCAATTCCTTAGAAATAAGACCAAACATGTCTATTAAATCTTCTAATTGTTTTTTTACATAATGCTTAGGTTTATTAGGATCGCCAAACATCGCAAAAAATTGATGGTCTACAATATGAAAGTCGTTCCTTTTACTAAATGCCTCAACCATTCTATCTATTATTGGCCCTTGGCTACCAGAAGCAATAGCTTTAGCTTTCGAGGTGACAAATCCATTTAATAATTCATTTATAATAAAATCTTGTTCATGAGTTCTTGATTTTAAGATTTGGGTAAAATTTTTTGCAAAGTCTTTAATTGTAGGAAAGAAGGAATTTTGAATTTTATCATCGATCGATTTTACAAAGAGCTCTCCATTATTTTTTGGAAAATGAAGTTTTATATTATTTAGCCTTTGTATTAAAGCTTCTTTAGCTCCAGGTATATTATCTATATCTCTATTTTCAATTTGTTCAATTGCTTTATTCAATCCAATTTCAAAATCCTTTAATAATTCTTTCCAGGTTTTGTCGCTAACTTCTGTCATAAATTCTCAATCTTCTTAGCCTATAATAATTAATATCCTATCAATTTAATTCTAACTTTACTTTATTTAATGCGTTTATTAACGGTTTTAGAATTTTTTTATCATAGATATTTGGAGAAGATACTCCCTTTTGGGCTTTCCATCCCATTTGTGTACCCTCACCCATCTCTCTTTGACCATATTTCAGTATTTTACTGAGATCTCGAATCCACCAATAAAACCTTAACCATCTTTTATTAGGATTATCTTTTGAATATATAACTACGACCGCTTTCCACTCTCCCATTAACCATTTAATTGTAATCCCACTTACAGGCAAGTAATAATTGATTGGAAAGTTACTATGAAAACGTAAATCAAGATCTTCGGCAGAGATATTAAATATTGGTTGATTATATCCTTCTAAAATAACTATCTCTCCACAATGAGGACACTCATAGTGTGATTTCATCTTATCCATCTTTTTTTGACATTTTGGGCAAGTTTTATTCTCTATTATTCTATATTTAAAAAGATCTATATTTTTTTCTTTTTCTTGTTCCTCTTTAGTTTTTGCTTGCTGCTTTCCATACTTTCCCTTCCAATTCCAAATTTCATCAAAAGAGATCTCAATTTGTTCCAATGCTCTTATTAAATTTTCAAGAACGTGCTTATCATATATTTTAAGCATTCCAGCATGTTGATAACTTTTCCACCAAGAAAGTCTTACATATTTTTCATCTTTTAAGAAGGGGCTATGGCATATTAAAACAGCTAATAAACGATTTTCTGTTTTGCTTATTGTAATCCCTTTCTCACATACTTCATATTCTTTATTGAGGCTGACGTTATTATGAAAATATTCTCCATCTTGAAAATCCCCTTCTTCAACTTCATCCTTTTCTTTTCTTTTTGAAATTTCATCTTTTTCTTTAATAATTTTTCTACATTGAGGACATTGAAAAATACCTGCTACTAATGGTTCCATATCAATATTACATAAAGGACATTTCACTCTGAATCATCACTACTGGTAATAAGTAATCTTTCATAATCGAGATTTAAAAGTTTTAATTCTTTTCTATTAAATTTCGAAATTTTTTCATTTAATTCTATAACATTACTCCTTAATTCAATAAGAGAGTCTTGAATATTATTTATGATGTTGTCTTCATTAAATGAGACTTTTTCAATAAATTTAAGATAATTATATTTTTTTTCTTTTCCAGAATAAAATCTTTTGATACCTAATAATTTAGTTTCAATATTCTCTGATTTAAATCTAAAATCTAAAAGTGATAATAATTTTGAATACCAATGCTTAAAGATTTTATTATTCTTATCAATTTTTTCAAAATTAAATTTCTCTGGAAGCTCTACTTTTTCATCCTTTAGAGATTTAATAATATCTTTTTGTTCCTTTATTGCTCTAATTATTTTTTTTATAATGGGCAGATTATTTAATATTGGATCAAAAATTTCAATAAACTTAGCAATCTTGTCTTGAATTTCCTTAAATCTTTGATAAAATCCTTCAATAGTAATTTCAATTTTTATCGTTTGATAAACATTACCAAATTGATCAAGGATGATGTAAAGATCATCTGATAAAGTATAATCATGTTCTCCAATTTCAGAAATAAGATGATGTATTACATTAGATCTTTCACATCTAACATCTTTTAGCTTTGGTAACGCTAAATTGAAATTTCTGCGTGTTAAATTTTTAAATTTTTTGTTAATTATTAAAAATAAGGTATCAGCAGGTACAGAAATTATGTCATTTTCAATGGTGATCGTTTCTTCTCCTAATTTAACAATAAAATCTTCATCTTTTTGCTCAAATTCTCTAACACTTCTAATATTTTTGAATAAACCCAAATCAATTGTGATTTCAATAAATTCTTGATTCCAAAAGTTCAAAATATTAGTTTTATATATTTCATCTAATTCTAAAATCTTCTCGTAGGCTTCTATTATTTTTTTATTAGTTAAATTTTTGAATAAGTCGTTTCTTATAACATATAAAAATAAAACGATATATCTCATATCAATATCATCGAGAATTTTCTCGATTAAGTCTTTATCATATTCCATTACTAAATTCTTATGTTCCAAACCTAAAATCAACTTGTTAAGTAATAATTGATTCAGCTAAAAAGAGTAATTAAAGAAATTAAGCATTCCTAAAAAATCTTTCGATTTCCTTGAATCTACAACAGAAAAAAGCGAAAATTTTTTAGATTTGATTTCCTTTTACTTCTTGAATTAGAAATTTAAATTATCTATTTTAAAAAGTTGAATATCAATGGGAAGAAGAAAAAGAAAACAGCAGACTTATAAACGCGTAAAAAAAGTTCCTAAGATTTTCACTTGCCCAAACTGTGGGGAAAAGTCAGTAAAAGTGGAAAATATAAGGAAATCAGCAATTGCTACTGTTAAATGTGGGCATTGCGGTTTAACTAAAGATGTATTGGTTAACTCTATTTCAGAACCAGTGGATGCTTTCGGTGATTTTATTGATATCTATTATGCTGATCAAGAAATTCAGAGACTAGAAAGACGTATTGCTAAATTAAAAAAGGATAACCAATGGGGGGAGCTTGCTCTTTCCTATTCAATTTTAGCAGATTTATGTAAAGCAAAAGCTGCTGAGTTATTAGAAGATTCTGAAAATGTTGATGAAGATGAAGTATTAAGATGGAGATCAAAAGCTGAACAGTATAAGAAGCTAGAAAAGGAAGCATTACTACAACTAGAAACTCTTGAATTAGAAAAAGGTATTAAAACTGATGAAGAGTCATTATTTTCTGAACATGATGAAAGTGATATAAAAAAAGAACGAAAAATAAATGATATCTTTGATGATCCAGGATTTTTAGAATGGTAAATTAGGTTTTAAAATTCTAATTTTTACTTTTGCAGGGATATATTTCCAAATAGGTAATTTTACAACAAACTGAAAAAATCGATTCATACTTAATTTATTTTTTAATATAAAATAGCTCCAATTACGAAAAGCTAAGTTATTAAAAAGGTGCATCAAGTTTACTCCAAAGATATTGTATCTAGAAGCAAGAAAACTTGCAAAGTATGCTCCAAATCTTTTAGTTTGAGGAATTGATTCTGGATATACAGATTCTGAGAGAGCTCTATTAAATATTTCATAAATCGAGAATATCGGAATTAGATTATTCAGATTTTCTTCTACTTTTCTACTGTAATTTGGATTATCTAAAGATAAATTAGATAACTCATTTAATTTATATATAGCAAATTTGTAGTGTTTTTCTTTAAAGGAAAACCACATTTCTTCCATAGTAACTCTTAGATTTTTTAATATATTAAGTAGTTTTTTTTCATCAAAAGTAAAATGATATTTTTTTTCATAATATTTAATATATAATAGGAATATTGAATCAGGTATTTGTTTTTCAAAGTGATTAGTGTTATACCATTCTGAGAAGAAATCAATATCGTATTCTGTGGGAGTGTGAATTGTATGGGTATTTAAGGGAGTATTCCATATTAATTCAAGTAATTTTTCCATAAGTTTGATGGTATTAGTAAATTTCTCAATTATAGAATAATTTTGCTGCTTTTTAGGATTTCGAACTGATTTAGCTTTCGAGCGTTTAAATCGAATCTTAATTTTTTCGGTTATTTTTAATTGTTTAATAAATTCTTTCTTTTTTTTTTTATAGAGAATGATCTTTTTAATTAATAATTGTTTAAGCTTCATCAATTCTTTAATGTAAGAATAAAAGTCCACATTATATTTATTTAAAATTTCATGATAGCTAATTAATGGAATTTCAATATAAGGTCTATGTATTTTTGAATCAATTTTCATAGCATGATCTCCAATAGAATAGGAGAAAATAATCTTGTGAAGAACTTCTTTTAAATTCATGAAATTTCCCAATTTTTTTGGATCATTCGTAAAATACCCATGCAAAAGGGTATCAATTCCCTTAAACACATTATTCTCATATTCAGAGATAATTACAGATTCAAACTCTCCTGGATGATGTCTTTTGATTTTAAATCTTTTTCCTACTAAAAAAATTGCTTGATTTGCTCTGTGGCAAACAGTGTGGCTCCATTTTAATATAGGTTCAAGAATCTTACCATAAGTGAGGTTATAACCATAAAATTCTGGTCCAAAATATATTGGAAATCCAAATCCACGAGAAGTAGAAAATGTAAACTGAAAAATGTTTCTTGTTTTCTCTCCTTTTAAAAATCCGGGAAATTTATAGTGTAAAGCAAATCGTGGGTATAATGCATCAAGCCCTAAATTCATCCATGCTTCAAATAGAAGTATGCTATCAGGGAATTTAAAGGAGTCTATTTTGCTTAATAAATTGTCACTTAAAGTATTTAATAAAGTGGGGATAGATTGAAGCCAGTTTTTTTCTATCTCAAACTTTTTTGCTCCTTTATTGAATTTTTTTAATAAAAGTGTCGTAATTTGATTTTGCAAACTAGCTTTTTTAAAATAATAATTATTTAAAACTCTAATAAAAGATGTTATTTCTAATATTTGACGTTGAAGATCGTGAGTAACTCTGACATATAATGCTTGTTCAGAAAGATTTGAATTATGTAGCAATTATTTAAACCGATAAATAAAATTATCCTTATAATTGTATATCTTTTTTTTTTTAAAATTTTAATCTAAAAATATTATAAGCTTGAATCGAGAAGCTTTTTCTTTTTGAAATATAAGAAGATGTAAGAAGCTCAAAATTTCAAAAACTTCAAAATTATTGGATTATCCTTGTTGCTTTCTTCTACTAAATAATTCCTTTAATTCCCCCATTATTGCACCTCTTAATGTTAAAGGGGTAGCAGGCCGAGCAGGACCAGGTCCTCCCGGAGGGCCGCCAGGTGGAGGTGGAGGACCGCCAGGTGGACCACCAGGTGGTGGCAGAGGGCCGCCAGGTGGACCACTAGATGGAGGAGGAGCGCTAACAGGTGCAGATGGAGTGGATACCATAGGGGTAGCTCCAGCACCTCTTGTCTTTAAAGCTGCCACGTCATTATTCATAGTATTGATTCTAGATTCCAGATTGGAAATTTTTTGATTCAAAGTTGCTAAGGATTGATCGACCAAATCAGGAATCCTTAAAATCATCATCATCATTTTTTCGACAATGTCTCCAAACGCATTTAATTTTTCTTCAATTGGGGCTCTTCGTGTCTCTTGCATAAAATTTGCGAATTCTTCTGCCATTTTCCTCTCTCAATAGTTATTAATATTGAATACGACTAGTATTTTTTTTTAATAATTATATATTTGATATGTTTAATAAATTTAAGTTCATCTGAATTAGTAGAAATTCAAGTTACAATTATAAAAAAAATAGATTATTTTAAATTTAACTTGATTTGTTAACTGAATTTTTTAAAATTATCCATAAATTATCAAGTTCATCTCTTACTTCTATAAATTGGTGGATCTTTTTAAGAAGAACATCTCTCGCCCGATCAAAATCTCTTTGAAAATCGTTTAATTCGGCTTCTAAAAGCTTCATTTTATCGCCTTCCATTAAGTCATTTTTTTTCTTTTCAACTGTTAGAGCTTTTTTAATAACAGCAGCTCTTTTGTTTGCAACTTCAATTAAAGCATCGGCTAATTCTTCTTTCTTTTGAATGAAATATTCCTTATTTACAATTAAATTTTTGATAGCATCAATATAGCCATTATTAACTTTAATATATTCTTCATTTTTTCGAATGATATCATGAAATAGATTTACTTCTTCATCTTTTACATTAGCTCTTTTCTCTCTTACTAAAGTTTGCATTTGTTTTAAAACATCACGAAAAGATCTATTAAGCATATCTCGTTCGACATTAGCTTTAGTTAAATCATCAGCATACTTTTTTTGAGAACTAATTAGAGCGCTTTGGGCTTTTGCCAATTTTTTAATTTCTTTAACTAGATCTTTTTCCATACTGGCTAATTCCAGTTCATCTTCATGGGTGATTATAGGACTCATTTTAGACATTTTATATTTAACAAATTTTAATATTATTCTTATGTAAATTCTTAATTATATTTTTTAGTCTTTTTTTAATTTGACTATGTTATTGGATATGATGCTGTTAAAATATTATCCTTATAATTTGCTTTGATTACTTTCGCTTTAATTACTTTCCCTATTAGATCTTCAGAAAAAGTTAATGGTCTTTTTAGCAGTACTTTTATACCAACATTGTTATTAATTTTACCAATACATTCCCAATTCCACCTACCTTGTGAGACAATCTGTAGGTTTATAAGATCATTTTTTTTTAAAGCTGAAGAATACGAAGTAGTTCGTTTATGTATTCCAAAATCTTTTGGACCTAGTTTCAATTTAATATTATATTTTTTTTCTAATTTCGACAGATATTTATAAAAATAATCCCAAGATTTGGGACGGATTTTTTTCAATTTTCTTCCAGTTTTATATATTAAATATTTTTGAATGCCTATTTGAATTTTGAGTTCAGAATAACCTTCATTACGTAAATTTAAAACATATTGAATTATTTCTTCAATATCCAAGTCATTTACACCAGGAAACCAGACTGGAGCAATTAAAACATTAATATTGGTGTTTAATAGAGTTTCAATGTTTTTAATAACTTTGTGTAGATCATAATTCGAACAATCACATAAATAGTATGCTAAATCTTCATTTAATGTGTTTAAACTTATGTTGATACGAGTTAGGTTGTTATTATTTAACATTTGAATGTTTTTTGAATTAAGCATTATCCCATTACTTTGCATAGAAACAACTTTTATTCCTTTAACATTCCATAGCTCACTTAAGAGTTTAAATAAATCTGGATAAAGTAGTATTTCACCATACGGAGCAATATGAATTTCTATATCATGATATCCTTTTATTTTCACTAAAGATTTTACTTTTTTTATAAGGTATTTATATTCAACTATAAAATTAGTATGATAATCACCAGCTTTTACAAAACAGTATTTGCATTTGAGGTTACATAAAGTTATAGGTTTAAGTTCAATTATATTTGTCCCACGATCAATTAAACCGATAAAATCTACACCCATTATGGGGATATTAGAATTCTCATCAATATGAATAAAATTATTTATCATTTCTATTAAAAATTTATACTTATTACTTAATTTTTATATCGTAAAATAGCAACAAGAGATCCTAAGTCTTTAATTTGTTTCCCCGTTGGATGATCACTACTGAGAATATGAATTTTACCTCCCTGATTTTCAACATCAGTCAGAATCTTCTCAATTTTGAGTTTTTGATCTTTGGTTGCCCCTCTAATTAAAATATCGACACAAAATAATTCCTTAATTGCTCCCTTTTGGGCAGCTTTAGATACTTCATTGGAACCAATAGCAATCATATCAGGATCAGTCCCTAATAACATAAGAATTTCTTCAATTTTTTCAGACTCTTGTAAAATTCTTATATTCTTTTTTATTGAGATTAAATCTTTTGATTTTAGAGTTTCTAAAATTCCACTTTCGGTCCCTGAACTTGCATGAATACTCTTTATTATTGAGAGATATTCTGGATTGGATTTTTCCTTAATGTATTTGATAAAAAGATCACGTGTATTGCCAGGTCCACATATTACTATTAAATTTATTTGAATATCATTTGATTTTTCATCAATAATTTTCTTTATAATAGAAAAAAATTCTTCTAAAGCCTTTTTACGATGTGATTGTTCATATCTTTTTCCAGGAATCGTTTTTTTTACTGTAGCTATCTTATTATGACTGAAATTCGTTATTAACTCTATAGTAGATAAACCTGTTTCAATGGCAATCATAAGAATTATAAAATTACTCTCAAATTTAGAGGATTCTTTTAAACGTTTTAATTCACTTCTAAGCCATTCTTCCTTAATAATTGTTAATGTTTGTCCAATTTCTATATTAAAAGTATGATAAGTTCCGAAGCTAACAAAATCTTCTGGACCTTCTAAAATTGTTCCTTTAACTCTTAACCTATTTGAAAATTCATGAAACGATACTGCCTCTACTTTCAATTTTAGTGTCATGGGTTTTCTTTCTCCTTTTGATCCTTCTTTTAAGACAACTCTCCTATGGGTTCGAGCTATAACTTTATCATTTTCTGAAATTAAGTTGTAAAGCGTCCAAAGATCGTTCAGACTCTCCACTTTAACAGTGATCTCTTGAGTTTTTTTGTTAATTTCCAGAATTTTCAAATTTTATACCAATCTTAATAGATGATTTGCGATAATTAAAAGTAGTGATGTATATTTCAAAAGGTTAATTTTGTCTAAAATAAGATAATTTGAAGATAATAAAAAAATAAATAAAAAAGCTGTTAACAATTAAATTATTCATTTGCTCCAAGAGCTTGCTTTACTTTTTCCAACTCTTCCATACGTTTCTTTTTCTCTTCTTCGCGGCGTTTTAATTCCTCCTCATCTACTTTTTGTAGACTGACTCCTTTCTTAATCTCTTCCTGCAATTCTTTATCTATAGGCATTCCTCAACACCTTTTTTTAATAAAATTTGAGAATCTGTTAATATATTTTTATACCAATATTAAAAAAATCTTTATTTTTAAGTTTAAGTTTATAGAAAAACTCTAAAATTTTAATTCCATCAAATAAGCGCTTTCTTTTTGACGATAATACTGTTCAATTTTACCTATTATACGGAAATTGAATTTCTTATATAAATCTATTGCACTTACATTTGTAGTTTTAACATTTAAAATAATCCTTTTAACTCCTTTTATTTTTTTAATCCGTTCTAGCGTTTTGTTTAAAAGAAGTGAACCATATCCTAGTTTTTGAAATTTCTTTTGAATAACAAAATTAATTATATTTACTCTGTCTTCATCATCTTTTATAGCAATGACGAAACCAATGATCTTTTTACTTAAGTTATTGTCTTCGATTTTTAAAAATAAAGTATTTTGTAAGATTAGTTTTTTTATTGTTTCTCTTGAAAATGCATCTTCTCTAAACATTTTTTTTTCTATTTTGATAAGTTGTTCTAAATCATTCAATTCAACACGTTCAATCATCATTAGAATCAATCTCTGCTTTGAAAATCTTAATTGGGGTTTTTTCAGTGATTTGACAGTAATCTGCTTCTCTAAAAGGAGTAATCTCCATAATATATCCTTCCAATTTTTTTGAATCTATTAATTCTATAAAATTTTTATCAATAGCGACACTTATCGGCAATTTTATGGCTTGATTACTAAATAATAAATACTTTTTAGGAATTTTAAACTTTTTTAAAAGAAAATTACGTAATTCTATTAGTTTATTAATATTTCCTTCAATTTGAGCATACATTAAAAGCCCTTCTTTATTTATAACTTCGTAAGGTTCTTTAATTTTTTTAGCTCGACGGCTATATCTTTCCTTTAATTGCCAATAATCTTTAGCAATTATGGGACAAAAATGTATTTTTATGGAAACTTTATGGGCAATTCGTTCTATAAACTCAAGAGCCATTTCTTTACTATTTTCAACTGAAGCGATAGTTCCATCTTTTAGTTTAAAACCCTTCTCTTTCAGGTACCTACTATTGGGAAAACAATACTCAAATTCATTGAGATTAATAAAATCTGCTCCTATCTTATCCAAATAAAATGTGAATTCTTCTAATTCATTAGCATATTTTCTTAAAGGAATCATAGGAACTTCTGCTCCAACTGACATTTTTTTCTTCAATGCATACTTAATAACGCCCCAATTTTCTTTTGAAGGGTTGAATCTAATTTCATCTAGGCCAGCTTGACTAAGCTCATTTGCGATTGCTTCACTAAATCCTAATCCATTTGTATAAAGATGAATATGAAACTTCTTTCCTTTTTCAGTTTTTAAAAATTTTATATATTTAAGCGTTTTTTCTAAATTTGGTTTAAACAAAGGATCGCCACCCGTAACACTAACTCCTTTTGCACCAGTTTTGTCAATTTCATCCAATAATTGCTCAATTTGAGTGATTTTTATTTCATTTATGAAAGTAGAATTTTTACCTTTTCTCTCTTCAGATATTGGGCAATACCACCAACAATGCTCCGGATCCTGACATAAACCATTTAAAAATAATACTGCTTTTTCTCCATTAAGACACTGTTGGCATCCTTTGGGGATCCCTCTCCTTTTTAAATAATATGTTTGGGCTTTCGATTTAATTATAATGGATTTAGTCATCTTAAATATAGCTTTTTCCTTATAATTGATTTTTTATCTGCTAATTTTTTTAAAACTTCTTCGGTTGATTCATTAATGCTAAGCTGACGTTTTAAAAAAACTCCTGTTTTACCATGCTTTTCTCTTCTAAGTAGGACTTTCTTCCGATCTAAAATAGTCTCAATGCTTACATTTATTTCTTTAGCAACTAAATGTTCATTACCTATAACTGAATATTCATCATATCCTTTTGGATTTGGTTTAATAAGTACTAACCTCTTATCTATACCTGGGATTCTATCATTACTTTTTAAACCCTTAATATCTAATTTTCCTCCAAAATCATAAAATTCCATCGATTTTTTATCAAATCTAGAAAGTGGGAGAGTTATACTTTCTAATTCGCTTAAATATATGTATAATTTAACTGAATCATTGGGAGTTGCCATAACTATTTCTCTATGGTAATTAGAAAAACCATTTTTTTGTAATATATATTCGATTTGATAAGAAGGAATTAATTGAGGGATAATAATATCTATATCACTATCTTGATGAACATCCCCACGAGCAATGCTTCCAAAAATAAATGCCTTAATCCCTTCGTTTTCAAATAAGTTTAATAAGCGAAGAGAAGCTTTACGTTTTTGATTTAGTAAATTCCAATCCGATTTTGTAAAAAAAACAGTATTATTATAATTTTTTAAAATTTTTCCTCTTAGCATAATTTCAATTATTTTTTCTGGAAATTATTATTCATTTTCTCTATAAGAAATATAATTTTACTTAAAAGAATAGTCTCATAATACTTAAAGGAGCCACTGGCTTCTATTATCATAAATTTAAATAAATCCTTATTATATGGAAAAATTTTAGTCTTAAAACTTTTAAGATTTAAATTTTTTAAAAAAAGATTTGAACGAGCGCTAAATATGATTTTTAAATGCTTTTTTGAGAGGTTTAAATCCTTGAGAGCTAAGATATTCTTCACATTCGACTCATTGATTCGAGGATTAATTAGAAATAGCCCAGTAGAATGAATATCACTTAAAAAAAAATTGAATGAAAGAAAGCATTTTCCATAATTAATTAAGACATATTTAGAATTCAAAATTTTATTATTATTAGCAAAAATTTTCATAATCGTCGTGCCAAATTTTTCAATATTTTTTTTATTTTCTTCAATCAAAAATGTTTCATGAATTTTTTTTATATATATATTAATAACGTTAAATCCGTAGCTTGAAAGTCCCTCAGTTAATATCTTAGTTATTTTTTTCTTTCTATTAGTTCTTATAATGATTATAGAAGGCCTTGCTAAAGCTTGTTCTTTAAATTTCGAATTTTCTATTAAATTTAAGTTTTTTATCTTAATTGTTGTCCTGTTATAATTAAATTGTAATATTATTTTATAGTTGCTTCTAATTAAAGATTCATTAGATAATGAATATCTCCATCTACTTAATCCTTTGAAAATTTTGACTCCTATTAAAAATAGAATTAAAAAAAAAATTAGAATTAAATCAATTAAAATCCAGTTTAAACGAAAGATGTTAAATGGCATTTCTTATTTATTAATTATACTTGGTTAACAATAGATTGAATCCAATTTAGATATCTCTCAGAACCTTTTTCAATTTTAAATCCTATGCATTCTGGGTTCTCGTAACTGTGTATCTCATTGATTTTCTCAATAAGAATTTCGCTTTTTTTTCCTGTACTTTTAATTATTAGTAAGTGTTCATTATCTTGTTCAATGCATCCTTTCCAATGATATATAGAAAAAATATTTTGAATGATGTTTACACAAGCAGCGAGATGATTTTCTATAAGAACTTTTGCGATCCTTTTTCCTTCTTCAATATTTGGAACTGTGACAAAGAAAATATAATAGTTCATAACTATCCTTATTTTATTTTGCAGATATTAAACTATTATTTGATTACAAATCATATGAGATTTACGGTTTTTTACTTTATAAAAAAATAATCATTTAAAAGGCCTAAATAATTAATGAAGAAAAGTCTACTATTTTTCTTATAAAGAAATTTAAATTATTATAATTTTATTAAATATGCAATTAAGAAGAGAAAATAAAAAATCTAATAAAGGAGTTTGAAAAGACTTTGATTCATGCATTTTATCTTATTGACCAGCACACGGGTATTTGCTTAATCCATAGGAAGTATGGAACAATTGAATTTAATCAAGATTTAGTATCAGGATTCCTAACAGCTCTTAAGGATTTTAGTATTGAATTTTCAAAAGGAAGTGGAGAATTGAAAATAATCGATATGCAAGTATTCTATTTACTATTAGTTTTTAAAGAGGGAATTCTTTGTACTGCTGCTGCTGATAAAAATGATGACGCAAAAATTACCCATAAAGCACTGAGCGATATAATTGATAAATTTGTAAGAGATTTTGGTGATAAAATTGAAACATGGGGCGGAGATGTTAGAATATTTAAGGGTTTTGAAGGTATTGTTGATGAGATCTTACACAGCGGAAAGATTGCTGAAATGCAGTTAAAAATCCCTATTTTAAAAATTTTTGAAAAAGATTTCCTTAAGTCTCGAAAACTGTTGGCTAAAAAAGGTCTAATACTTTCTGAAGAAGACTTACGTAAAGTACAGCATCAAAAACCTAATTGGACATTTAAGAGACTTCCAACGCAGGTAATAACTCAAGGTTTTTTAGATAATGAAATGTATAAGATAGCTCATCTAGCAGATGGTTTTCATACTATTTCCGATATTGCAGAGGAATCTGGTAAACCAGAGTCTGAGATTCAAGTTATGATAGATGATTTGGACGATTTAGGTTTATTAAAGTTTATTGAAATTAAATAATTTAAATTCTTCATATTCTATTTTTAACGGCTATGCTTATTCATTATTAATGAAAAGTAAAGCTAATTTGTGAATAATTATATCGGTTTCTATTTAATTAAATGATAAAATTTATGAAAATTATATTATTAAATACTTTAGGATGAATATTAATAAAATTGATAGTAATGTATACGAGATTTCGCCAACTACTATAATGTCTCGAGTAGGAGGTACAATAGAGAAATTTCAAATGAAAGTTCCAGTTCACATTTATGCTAATGAGTACATTTTAGAAAAAATTAAAAAAGATAGAACTCTTGAACAAATTAGTAATGTTGCATGTTTGCCAGGAGTTAAAAAACATGCTATTGCATTATCTGATGCTCATCAAGGATATGGTTTTTGTATTGGAGGTGTGGCAGGTACAGACGCGGAGGATGGAATGATCTCTCCTGGGGGAGTTGGTTATGATATAAACTGTGGTGTAAGACTTTTAAGAACAAATTTAATGCTAAATGATGTGAATGCGACACTTTCAAATCTATTGAATTCAATATTTAAAAATATCCCTTCTGGTTTAGGTTCAAAAGGTAAATTAAATATAAGTTATTCAGATCTTGACAAAGTTTTAAATAGTGGAATGAATTGGGCTCTTGAGAATGATTATGCTGTTGAAGAAGATCTCCAACATTGTGAAGAAAGAGGATGTTTAAAAGAAGCTAATGCAGACTTAATCTCTATTAAGGCAAAACAGAGAGCTATTAAACAATTGGGTTCTTTAGGGAGTGGAAATCATTTTCTTGAGATTCAAAGAGTCGATGAGATATATAATGAATTTATAGCCAAAAAGCTTGGAATTTTTGAAAAAGATCAAGTTACAGTAATGGTCCATACTGGATCAAGAGCCCTTGGGCATCAAGTTTGTACTGATTCTTTACGAAGTATAGAACAAGCGATGAAGAAGTATAATATTAAAGTTCCAGATCGTGAGTTAGCTTCTGTTCCAGCTAATACAAAAGAAGCTCAAAATTATCTAAGTCAAATGGCATGTGCAGCAAATTTTGGGTTTACTAATCGTCAATTAATAACTCATTGGTTAAGGGAATCTTTTCAGAACCATTTTAAGAAGAGTTTTGAAGATTTAGATCTGCATTTAATTTATGGAGTATGCCATAATATTCTTAAAATAGAGGAACATGAAATTAACGGCAAAAAGATGAAATTAAATGTACATCGCAAAGGAGCAACAAGAGCTTTCCCTCCCGATCATCCTGTTCTTACTCAAGATTATAAAAGTATCGGACAACCTGTTTTAATTCCTGGTACTATGGGTTCAGCATCATATTTATGTGTTGGTAAGCTCAAAGCTATGGATTTATCATTTGGATCTACAGCCCATGGATCTGGGCGTGTGATGTCAAGATCTAAAGCAACTAAACGTTATTGGGGCGCAAAAGTAAAGGAAGAATTGGGGAGCAGGGGAATACTAGTTAAAGCAGCATCTATGAAAGTAATAGCTGAAGAGGCTCCTGGAGCTTATAAGGATATTGATCAGGTAGTTCAGGTAAGTCATGACCTTGATATAATTGAAAAGGTTGTAAGACTTGTTCCCGTTGGAGTCGTAAAAGGTTAAAGTCTTCTCATTTTTATATATCAAAAACGACATTTATTTCAATCTCCTTCTTTTTTTCTTCTATTGACATGTAAGAATAAGTAATAGCTTTCACTTCAGTTCCAATCTCATGTTTCTGTTTATCAAATTTTTCTCCTTTCATAATTGCTTCTAATTCATATTTTTCGTTTAAGCGTTTGATTTTTAAAACATTTATATAGCAAAAAATAAGTTCTTCAACATCAAATATAAAAAGAAATTCAGAGAGAAAATCAAATAAAAGAGCTTCTTTATCCTCAGCTTTAATTCTTATCCGTTTTTCAATCGAGGGGGTAATATTTTCTAATTTTGGCGATATTGTAGCCATTAAACTATATGCGGTCTGAGAAAAAGCTTCTTCAAGGGTAGATCCCCAACTTTTAACTTGAACGTCTGCAGTATGCTCTTTAAATTCATAACCTGCGTTTTTCATAATGAATTCTCCCTTTTTAATTTAAAGGAAGGTTATCGTGATAGAATAATTTTATTCATTATTAAAATCATTTTTTTAGGAGTTTATAACTTTTAAGAAAAACCATATATTACTTATGTTAAGTACAATATGTGATGATATTATTTATTATCAACAAATAAAGTTTCGAAGATTTTATTCAAACCAGGAAATTAAATATTATCAATATTTTATTGAAAAAACGGAAGTTAAACCAAAAATAGTGATTCTTATAGATAATTTTGTTTACTTTTTTGTTGATAATAAGAAGTATTTTAAAGCAAAAGCAAAAATCAATGGAATTCGACACCAACTAGCATCTAAAAAGGTATTAATAATAAGGGCTGAAAATACTTTAATTAGATTATTATTTAGTCTTTTCCAAGATCTTTATATTCATGATTTAAAGATAGAAATGAACATCTATACCAGTAAAAAAGTAATAACTGTTTTCTTTTTAAGCTATAAGGATCGAGGTATTGCAGTTGGGAGAAATGGAGACTATATAAAATCGGTGAATAAGTTATTTGAAGAATTTGTAATTTTTGAATATAATCGAATTCCAATCAAAATAAGATGTGAGGTAATTAAATTATATAATTAATTACCAAGGAACTTCTTTTAATCCAGCAAAATATGCTACAGTATTAGCGAAAACCGATACTGCGGGAGTTAGAATTAATAGAAAGATAATTATTTGAACATCAGGAGCAAAATAAATATTTGGAATAAATAAAGCAGGAATAGAAGCAAATATTATTGATACAATTACAAAATCTAATTGATCAATTATCCAGAAAGGTTCTCCACTAGCGATATTAAATCTTCGCTTAAGGAAAGAGCCTAGGAGGTCCCCAAATGCGGCACCATAAGAACTCAAAATAATCCTTAATATTAGAGAAATTAATCCAATTGGAAATGGTCCTCCAATGAAATAAAACTCATAGTAAGAAAGTTTAGAATATAACTTATATATTCCCATTTGAGCACCTGTTAATGGGATTTCTTGAATTGCTGGCCATAATACAATAAACAGTATAAATATAATAAAAGATATCGGAATTCCAATGTATAATGGTCCTTTTAATAAGCCTTTCCATGTTTTATGGTCTCCAAGAATTCTTCTTCCATCTCGCCAGAGTTTTCCACCATCTATAGGATTCCCCCCACCTACAATAACCATTCCTGCGTTTGATAAATATCCTGGAACTATAAATAGTAAACTAAAAATTAATAACGCAATCCAATCAGCCCAACTATAAATTAAGGAAATAGTAATAAAATTTAAGAAGAGTAAAGTTATAAAGGTAATAGTTAAGATCTTCGCTATTTTAGTATTTCTTCGTTTAAATTTTTCATCAGTTTTATTAGAATCCATTTTAAAATGACATTTTTATGGAAAAAATTAGTTTAACAAAATTTTTTATTAAAATTAAATTTTCTTGATTTAAAAGAACATAATAAAGCCTTAATAATATTGCTTGAGAAATAAATATCTTTTAAAAATCCGACAATAATATAATAATATATTAATTAGATCTAAAAAATATGGTGTTGGTAAGGGAATATTAAACCTTTAACACTAAGCATTGCAATAATTTCTAGATTAATAAGAAACTTTAAATATGTCAATTGCATTGGAAATATTAACTTTTCGTGTGGAAATAAAATTCAAGGTGCTAGTATGTGTTGACCAATCCTAATAATGATAAATATTCTTTTAATATTGATCGGTTTTATAGAGATTATTTGAAAGGTCCTAAAATATTTAAGAAACGTGAAGCACTTGATCCTTCGTTTATTCCTGATGAACTACCCCATAGAGACCAAGAAATAGGAAAAATTGCAGGGATCACTGCTTGTGCTTTAAAGGGAGATGTCCCTCCGAATTTTATGTGTTATGGGATGACAGGTACAGGAAAAACTGCAACAATTCGTTATGTTAGTCAAAAATTAGCCACACACTGTATGAGTGATCCTCCATGGTGGATTTATATAAATTGTAATGTTGTTTCAACTCCTTATAGAATTTTAGCTCATATTTACAATACTATAGCTGGTAAAGAAAAAATACCTCCTACTGGTTTACCAAAAGACATTATTTTCAAGAAATTATTGGGTTTACTTGATATTTATATTAATAATGGTGTCTGTTTTTTAGTTTTAGATGAAATTGATATCCTTATTGAGAAAAAAGGGGGAAATGAGATCTTATATGATTTAACCCGATTAAATGAGAACTTAGATTCATGTAGAACAAGTTTGATAGGAATATCTAATAAATTGAAATTTATGGAATTTTTAGATTCTCGAGTAACTTCAAGTTTAGGAGATGAGGAACCTATAGTCTTTCATCCTTATAATGCTAAAGAATTAGCAGATATTTTAGAACAAAGAGCAAAGTTAGCATTTCAAGATAATGTCGTAGAAGAAGGCGTTATTAATTTATGTGCCGGATTAGCCGCTAAAGAACACGGAGATGCAAGAAAAGCTCTTCAATTATTGAGAAAAGCTGGTGAGATTGCAGAAAGAAATCAACATAAATTCTTAACTGAGTCTGATGTAGAAAAAGCACAAAGAGATATAGATAAGGATCATATTGTAGAATATATTTTATCAATGCCATTGCAAGCACAGTTAACATTAACAGCCATAGTATTGATATCAAAATATGAGAAAGAACATATTATTACTTCTGGAGATGTTTACGAGGTTCATAGTGAACTTGTAAGTAAAATCCCTGGAGTAAAGCAACTGACTCAAAGAAGGATAAGTGACTATATTAATGAATTGTCTTTAGCAGGAATAATTAGCGCAGAAACAAGATCTATGGGTCATTATGGAAGAACAAAATTAATTAAACTTGATATTGAAAATGATTTAGTATTACGAGTATTAGCTCAAATAGAAAAAATATCTATGAGTGGAATCCTAAATTACAAACCAATCATTTTACAAACTGATAAGGTGAAAGTAAAAAACAATGTTTTTAAAAAATTACTTTAACTTAAAAATTCCCATTGTTCAATATTTTCAGTTATAGCTTCAAGAAATCTTTTAGCGGCATTTTCATCTTTCTCTTTTAAAAATAAGAATAGTTTTGCTAAATGTTTACAAAATTTTTTATTGTCTAATCTTTTAGTTACAAAGTCTTGACAATCATGCTTTAGTGATCTCTTTTTTATATCTATTTCAATTATATAGGGATTTTTTCTTGAACCGATAATGTGAGCATTAATTTTCCCTTTATTTAAATCAAATAATGACAAATTTATTGAATCATCAGATACATTTACAGCTCTGTTCAAGGTCCCTTTGTCTAAAAAAGCTTTTAATAAAATGTTATAAGTTGAGGTTTTGTCTTTCTGGAATCTAGCATGGATTTTCTCTGCATTTTTACTTGATTCAATTTTATTTAAAATTTCATCTTTCCTTTTTCTTTGCCAATTTTTTAGTATTTTTTCTAATTCAGGAGCAATTGTTAGTATATTATCATCACTTTCAATTATTAAGTTATTATCTTGGGCCTCTTTGATATACTTATGAGCCTCGTCAGGAGTGAAAAGCGATAAATCGAATGTAAGTTTATATAACAGTTCCTTTTTTGAAATTTGAGAATATTCTATTATTTTCCAAACATAAAGTGTCATTTCTTTAAGATTTTTACGAGGGACAGATATCTTCATTTCAAAAACATTTGAGCTTTTAAATTTTATTAATCATACATTTGATTTTAAATCTAGCTCATATGGTTTCAATGTATTTAATTCTATTATTGGAACTATTCCTGGAGTAGGTTTTATACCAAAACTTCTCATAAAGTCTGTTTGAGCTTGGAAACATCCTGAATTTATGAGAGTAACGTTTCTATGATAACCTAATCCATTTATATGAATATGTCCTGTATGAAATATATCAGGAATATGATCTATTACGAGCCAATCATTTGCAGTTGGAGCAATTTGTGTTTTTTCTCCATAAATAGGTGCTAAATGTCGGCAAATTAGTAATTCTTTCATAATTTCTGCAGGTTTATTTATATCTAAATCATAAAGTAACATATTCATATCATGCATACTTTCTCCATGATAGACAAGAGTTTTGACGTTATTAGTCTTAATCATAGATGGATTTCCTAAACATTTTACTCCTAAATTAAGTAATTCTTCACAATACTTTTTTGGAACTGCTGGACGAGCAATTGCATTTCTAACAGGTTCATGATTTCCTGAAGTATAAAAAATTTGAATATAATCTGGAATTTCATATAATAGTTCAGCGGCTTTTTTATACTGATTGTAAATATCTGAAATAACTAAATCTATCTCCTGATTTGGATAGACTCCTATACCATCGACTAAGTCACCATTTATAACGATATACTTAATCTTCCCTGCAATATCTCTTATACTTTTGTTTCCAATTTTGCCATTTATAAAATCTATAAACCTTTTAAATAATGGTTCTTCAAATTCTTTACTACCAATATGTGTATCAGAAATTAATGCAATAGATAAGGGTTCATTAGAAAGAGATGGTTGAAAATCAGCGGGAATATCAATTTTTGTTAAATAATTTGCAAAAATTATCCCTTTTTTTCCTTTATCTCCTGCATTATATACACCCTCAACATATAACATTTGGTCATTAACAATTCTTTCAACTTTTTTAACAGTTTCATCTTCTTCTGTACTTTTACGAATTAAAACATTAATTACACCCGTGGTATCTTCTAATTCAAATAAGAAATTATTATTCTTAGTCTGATGAATATTAGAGACTAAACCAATAGTAGAAACCTCTGAATTACTATATAATCTGAGAATATTATTAATGTTTGTTGCCGTAAGCACATCTGGTCTTTTTCTCATCAGATTATGAAGTTTAGTAAATTTTTGTTTAGTATATTCATAAAAATCTTCATAGTCTCCAGAGGTATATAATTTACCTGTCGGATCTTTCAAAACTTCATAATTAGAAGCGTAATCCTTAGCAATTGGTTTGAATTTAAGATTAGATTTTGCTGACCCTATCGGCTTGATTTCTAACTTCCTCTTTATTAAATTTGATTCCTTTTCCTCTAAAATATTATCAAATTTTACAGATTTATTTATAGCAGATTTTTGATTCTCGACTTCATATGCAAGATTACTTAATTCACTTTTCAATTCTTGTTGAGAACCTTTGATAAGATTTTCTGAAAAAGATTTTACAGGGCTGTCATATTTTTCACTTAGTGAAGTTTTTGGTTTGAATGATACTCTTTTTAATATTGATTGCAATTTTTCGTTTGAAATTTCCTTTAAAACAGTTCCAGTTAAATGACTTTTAAAATTAGGAATAAAGCTAGTTTCTTTAATTATTAAATTCAAATTTTCATGAGGATTTTCAAGATTTAGGATAAAATCTAACATTTCTGGAGTAGCATTTATTCCAGAATTAACTAATGTATTGATTATTTCACGTTTTAAAGATAATTTATCATCCTTCAAAATGCGTTCTTCCAAGCAAAAATTATTATATTTATAGAGAAGCAATTTTAAATTATTTATTATTAAACAAAAAACATCTTTCTTTTTTATATGAAAGGAGAGTTAAAGTATCATTATTTCTAAAAATTGTAAATCTGTTTTGATTAAAAAGTAAAGATTCAATTAGCCTATTAATAATTTAATTTAATATTTTCTGTACAAATTGAATATTAACGATGTAATTACTCATTAGTGATTTTTTATGGTACAGCTTAGTCATGAAATGGAACAATATTTTTCAAAGATTCAAAAAATGGTCGATGATTGCTATAATATCGCAGAAGAAGCTCGATCTAAAGGTATGGATCCTGAACTTTTCGTAGAATCTCCACAAGCCAAGGATTTAGCAGGTAGAGTAGAAAAGTTGGTTGGTCCTGAAGGAGTCGCAGAAATTATAAGAGATCTTAAGAGGAAAGGAAAATCTGATGATGAAATCGTTTTTCAAGTAGTATCTGATATTTTAGATAAGAAAATTGGAGAGATAAAACTTCTTGAAGATAGAGTAGAAAGAGCAATAAGAGTAGGTTTAGCAATTAAAACGATGGGAGTAGTAAGTGCTCCTTTGGAAGGTATATCTAAAATTTTAATTAAAGAGGATCAACAAGGCAATAAATATTTATCATTATACTTTGCTGGACCAATAAGGGCTGCTGGAGGTACAACAGCGGCTCTATGCGTGTTAATTGCCGATTATGTAAGAAAGAAGTCAAATATTCCAAAATATGAAGCTACTGAAGGTGAAATTGGAAGATATGTCGAAGAAGTAAAACTGTATGATAGGAGAGTTCACTTACAATATCCTTCTTCTAATGATGAGATACGTTACGCTGTTCAAAATCTACCAGTGGAGATTAACGGGGATTCGACTGAGGATGAAGAAGTATCAGCTTTCAGAAATTTACCAAGGATTGAAACAAATAAAATAAGAGGAGGTGCTTGCCTAGTATTAAATGACGGAATTCTTCTAAAAGCACCAAAGCTTCTAAAGATAGCTCGAACTATGAGATTAGATGGTTGGGAATGGTTAATAAATCTAAAGAAAATTGCACAAAGCCAAGATAAAATTGATAAATCAGAAGAGAAATCTTTTAAGAAAGTAAATAAAATACCACCAAACCCAAAATATATTGCCGATATTATTGCTGGAAGACCTGTTTTCAGTTATCCTTCAAGAATTGGAGGCCACCGGATAAGATATGGAAGATCTCGAAATACCGGGCTAGCGGCAGCAGGAATGCATCCTGCTACAATGGCGATATTAGATGATTTTGTTGCAATAGGTACTCAACTTAGGATTGAAAGACCGGGAAAAAGTGCAAGTATTTGCCCTGTTGATGCAATTGAGCCCCCTATTGTTAAATTGAATAATGGAAACGTAGTTAAAGTATCAGATCCTATATTAGCAAAAAAAATTTTCCCCGAAATTAAAAAAATATTATTTTTAGGTGATATATTATTTGCTTTTGGAGAATTTGCTGAAAATAATCATAAGCTTGTGCCTTCTGGATATGTAGAGGAATGGTGGGCATTAGATCTGGAGGAAGCAGTGAAAAACGAGAAAGTTTTTAATTCAACTGTTAAAAAATTTATAGATCATCCCTTTCAAAACATACCCACAGCTGAAGAAGCAATTTCTCTATCTTTAAAATATCAAGTACCCCTACATCCAAAGTATCTTGATTTTTGGGGAAATATTGATGGAAAAGAATTAAAAATATTAAGGAATGCTTTAATAGAAGGTTTTATTGAATCTGAAAAGCGTATAGTTCTTGAAAATGATAAAGTTATAAAAAATATTCTTGAAAAAGCATTTATATGCCACAATGTTGAAGATTCAAAGATATATTTTGATGAAAATACTAATTATACTTTTAGAATAATTTTTGGCTTGAATAGTAAGGATATTGATGAAATAAATGAAGATGATGATGTTTTTGTAAATTTATATAAAATTTCTAAAATTCAAATAAGAAATAAAGCTCCTTATTTTATGGGGACTCGTATGGGGCGCCCAGAGAAATCTGAGAGAAAAAGTATGAAAGGTGTACATACTTTATTTCCTTTAAGCGATAAAGTAGGAAGTTCAAGATTAGTTGAAAAAGCAATTGATTTTGGAAAAATTAAGATTGATATTTGTAGAAAGAAATGTCCCAAATGTGGAAATAAAACTATTTTTAATATATGTTCTAAATGTGGAACTCATACCGAATTTCAAAAAATATGTACTAATTGTAAAAAATTGTTTCCCAAATTTGAAGAGAAATGTTCGCAATGTGGTAAAGTTCTAGATTTCTCAACTGAAGCATCATTTAATATTAAAGCACACATTAGTTCCGTGTTAAAGGCATTAAATTTACCTTTACCAAAAAAGTTTAAAGGCATTTTTGGTTTAACAAATCAATTCAAAGTCCCCGAACCAATAGAAAAAGGCATATTAAGAGCTAAAAATGGTTTACTTGTATATAAAACAGCGGAGATTAGATATGATGCTACTGATATTCCTCTTACTCATTTTAAGCCAGAGGAAATCAAACTTTCAGTTAAGAAGGTGAAAGAATTAGGATATAAAAAAGATTATCAGGGTAATGACATTTTAGAAACTAATCAAATAATTGAGCTTAAAGTTCAAGATATTGTCATCTCCGATGATTGTGCTGAATATTTCGTAAAAGTGGCTAAATTTATTGATGAAGAACTAGGACTTTATTATGGCATGCATGCATTTTACCATATCGCAAGTAAAGAAGATCTGATTGGTCGTTTAGCTGTAGGTCTTGCTCCACATACAAGTGCAGGAATTATAGGTAGAATTATTGGTTTTACCCCAGCCAGATCAATCTATGCACATCCCTATTGGCACGCGGCAAAAAGAAGAAATTGTGATGGTGATGAAGATGGTATTATGCTTCTTTTAGATCCGCTATTAAACTTCTCAAGATATTATCTTCCTAGTAAAATAGGTGGTCGTATGGATGCTACTCTGGTAATTTCAAGTATTTTAGATCCTAATGAGATTGATGTTGAAGCCCATAATCTTGATACTCATTTTAAATATCCATTAGAATTTTATCAAGCTACTCTTGAGTTTGAGTCTCCATCAAAGTTGGAGAATATTATGAATTTAGTGAAAAATAGATTGGGAACTTCTGAACAATATGAAAATATTGGTTTTAATATTCCAACAAAAGATATTAATGAAGGCCCTTCAATTAGTTCTTATAAAACTTATGAAAATATGGAAGAAAAAATTGATGCGCAATTACATTTAGCAAAAATAATTAACGCAGTCAAAGCGAAAAAAGTAGCGAAAAAGATATTATCATCTCATTTTAATCCAGATATTCTAGGTAATTTAAGGAAATTTGCTATTCAAGAGTTTAGATGCGTTAAATGTAATGAAAAGTTCAAAAGACCCCCTCTTTCGAATGGAGGAAAATGTCCTAATTGTGGAAACCGAGTAATCTTAACTGTAAATAAAGGGGGAATTGAAAAATACATCCCAAAAGCTGTAAAATTATGCGAAGAGTTCAAATTGGATAACTATACAATTCAGCGGATGGAGTTAACTAGAGAATATGTAGAGAGCTTGACAAATAATCCAAAAATTAAGCAACAGAAATTGTCGGACTTCTTTTAGAAATTAATCATAATAATTGTCAATTTTCTTTATAGTTGAATAACAGATTTGCAAACATCCATTTAAAATTCTAGCTGAGCATTTATCAGGAGTATCTTTAGAAGAATGAATATAGACTGAATCTTTGTCAGAATGAAAACATGCAACTTGAAATTTAGATTTTGTAATTTTTGCTAAAGAAAGAAATGATCGATGATCTGTTTTTGGTAATATAATTCTACTATATCTTATCATTGGAATATTCATACTTTTAGCGGACGTTTCAAGTTCTTCGTTTAAAGAGCTATTAATTGGCTTTTTTTTAAAAAGACCAGAACTATCTAACAAACCAACATAAGTTCCAACCATATCAATATTGATATTAAAAGATTTATTTAAGTCGTAATCTTTATTTAACTTCCCTACGTGTCTTTCAACATAATTTTGTGAGCCTAATAAACCCCATTCTTCAGCTCCAGTCCAAATAAAAATCACATCAATATTTTTAAGTGGATTATTTTTTATCATTTTTGTCATTTCTATTAAAATTGATACACCACTAGCATTATCGATAGAACCCATTGACTTCTTATTGTTATAAATAAGTAAAAAATTAATTATAAGAACAAATAATTGGATTAAAGAAGTATAGATAATTAAAGACACAAATGCGTTTGCAGTTCCAGCTCCAGATAAGAAATCTACAATAAACCATAATGAATAAAATATAGCTATAATCAAGTATGGTATAAACATAATTCTGAAAATAAATATTAGAATACTTTGAATTTTATAAGGGAGGTTAGCTGAAAATGTGTCATAGTGAGCGGAAAATATGATTAAAGGACGATTTTTTTTATTATTAATACATGGAACGTAACAAATGAGATTCTTAGACTTTTCTTTTTTTACTAATGAAAGGGTGCGTTCTGTAGGTAAAAAAAATCTTAATGCTAAACAAAAGATAAGAATCACAATTAAGCGAGATAATAGAAGATATCCAAATATAATGAGTAAAACTATTCTAGTTAGGTATGTTTTGGGTCCAGCATATGAAAAATATTCTATTTTTGATTCAATATTCTCTTTCTTAAGTTCTTCTTGAATATAAAATAAACCCTTAGACTCTCCAACACTTTCACTAGACCGGTTAAAAGCCAAAGACTTAACATGGTTTATTGTAGCTTCTGGATCATATGAATTCGAATTTATTATATTTACCACGCTTTATAAAATTAAAAAGAACTTTTGTAATTAATGATTTTAAATAATAAAAATATCGTCAATTTATTTATTTTCGGATTTATTACATATTTAAATATCGACTTTTGTTTAATTGTATACTTGAAAAAATAATTATTTTAATTTAGCTATTTGATTTATGAGTATATTGACAGAAATATGCAGGAGGTGGGAATTTCAATCATTTTCAATGAGAGAATGATATTTGAACCCACGAAGACCTATGTCACTAGAGCCTCAGTCTAGCGCCGTAGACCAGGCTTGGCAACTCCTGCAATTTTTAAATTATGTTTTCTTTAAGGACCTACTTAAATTCTATTTTAATAGAATTAATGAATTAAATAAGAGAAATTTTAAAAATTTTATTTGTCGATTTTATTAATTTATCCACTATTTAAATGGAAAACATATTAAAAAAAAATTTTTATTCACGAAACTTTAACTTATCTTATAATTTAATCAATATAACTCAAATATAAAATCATTTCAATAAAAAATAATAAGTGTAGAGATTTGTCTATTGATACTAAAAAATTAAAAGCACTATTACAATGGTATAAGCAAAATATCGGCGAGAATTTAATCGCAGCCCTTATAGTTAATAGAGATGGTCTTATAATTGATTCTTTAACTAATTCGTCAGAAAAGTTGGTTGATGAAGAAATTGTTGGAGGAGTAAGCGCACTTGTGGAACCTGTTTTAACAAGAATTACTGAAGAATTCAGTTCTGGCTCTTTTGGAACTGGAACTTTTGATACTGAAGAATATAGATTCATTTTTTGCGAAGCTGGCCCTGAAGCTGTACTTGTTACAGTATTAGATGCAGTAGCGGGAGTAGATCCCATATTTCCATATGCCTATTTAGCAGCTGAGAAAATTGCTCGAATATTCGACGGTAGAACTGTTAGTCCAGTCATACCTAAATTAATAAAAGATAAAGATGCTAAAAGTATACAAAGAAAATTAGAAAAACTTCAAAAAATCAAAATTAAATCTGGAGAATATGCTTTCAAATTAATTCTAGGCGGTGATGGAGCAGTTGGAAAGACAAGTATGGTACATCGATTTGTTGAAGATAAATTTGAAAAAGATTATAAGTCAACAATAGGAACTTCGATTATGAAAAAGGAATGCAGATTTGAAGGATTAGATAGCGGGGTTCGCTTCGTTATATGGGATTTAGCAGGACAAGCGCAATTCAAAAGAGTAAGGCAATCTTATTTAGCCAATGCGGAAGCAGGGATCTTAGTTTATGATGTAACTAACAAAACTTCATTTGAAAATGTAGAAAATTGGAATAATGAAATAAAAAATGGCTCACCCAATATTTCTTTAATCTTAGTAGGTAATAAGATTGATTTAGAGGAGAATAGAGAGGTTAGCTTCGAAGAGGGAGAGAAATTAGCTCAAGAGTTAGGATTATCTTATATAGAAACATCTGCTAAAACTGGTGAAAACATAGAGGATGCGTTTAAAATGCTTGCTTTACAAATTATCCAGAAATATATAATCACTGAAGAGTTATAAATGGAGCCTCTGGGGGGAATTTCATGTCAGAGTGTTTCTCAATGACATCTTGAACCCCCGATCTACAGATTACGAATCTTTAGCATTCTTTTTTAAGAAGAATGTTGCTATACCGCTAAGCCACAGAGGCAAAATATTTTACTTATTATATATTAATATAAAAAAAATATAAAATTTTTCCAATGAATCAAAAGCATTATATTAGTGAACTTGGGGAAATTAAATTAATTGAAATTATCGAAAATTTAGTATTTGAGAAGCTTGGAAAGAATTTGATAAGGGATGATTCTTTTTATTTTGAACTTGAAAAAACTACAAACCAGAAATTGTTAATATTTAACTCTGATATGCTGGTCGCTTCATCCGATGTTCCTAGACTGATGTCATTTTATCAAATTGGAAGAAAAGCTGTAATAATGAATTTAAGTGATTTATTTATTAAAGCCGTTAAACCGAAAGGAATTATCATGAGTCTTGGATTACCAGATAATTTAATGATATCATCTTTTAAAGAATTACTGAGAGGTATTGTTGATCAATGCGAAAGATATGGTTTAGATTATATTGGAGGAGATTTAAATAAGACTGGAGAAATTATTATAAATCCCACCGTCTTTGGTTTTAAAGATCCTAAAAAAATATTATATAGAACTGGGATCGAAGAGGGAGATTTTCTTGTTTCTAATAATAAATTTGGATTAACTGGTGTAGGTTTTGATATTCTTTTAAATAAGAATGGAACTCCTGAGAAATATCCAAAATATAAAAAATCAATTAAAAGTGTCCTAGAACCGGAAGTTTTTGGACTAGAAGCATATATATTAGCTGAAAAGAATTTGGCTTCTGCAGCGATTGATTCATCAGATGGATTATTAAAATCTTTAAAAGACTTAATGCTATCAAATCCTCATCTTGGATTTGAAATAAATTGTAATGAAAATTTAATTGATAAAGAAGCGTTATTATATTCGGAAGAATTTAACATCCCAATCGAAGGATTAGTTTTTGAAGCTGGTGAAGAATTCATACATTTATTTATAATCAAACCACAAAATCTGAGATTAATAAGTAGTATTATACAAGAAAGGGGAGGGAAAATTTTTAAAATTGGAAGAGTTATTTCTGAAGAGAAAGTAAATATTATAAAGGATGGAGTTAAGATTGAATTAGAAGGATTTGGTTATGAGCATTTTAGGTAATCAGTTTTTAAAGCTTAACTTTCCTAACTTAGAAATTAAAATATTAACGAAAAAGTTTTATATCATTATAGACTTAATCTATTACTGTTTTAATCAAAAAATGGTCTTTATTAAATTGAAACATTTGGGCCATTAGCGCAGGCAGGTAGCGCAGCAGGCTTTTAACCTGAAGGTCGTGGGTTCAATTCCCACATGGCCCGCAATTTTTACTATTATTTAATAGTTCACTTTTTTATTCAAAATCTATATATGATTTTGGTATTAATAACGATAATATTTAATTTCCCCAATATTTAATAATTATAATAAAACCTTCTTTTTTTTTGTATATGATTAATTCTGATTTTAGACTACCATCTGATGAACCAGAACAATTATTAGTCAAATCTCAGGATAAAACAAATCCAGAATATGGATGTGACCCAACTAAAAGGAATATAGAATCCTTATTACAATATGGTGTAATTAATTTAGATAAGCCTAGTGGTCCCACAAGTCATGAAGTTGTTTCTTGGTTGCGGAAAATCTTAAACGTTCCTAATGCGGGACATGGAGGTACATTAGATCCAAAAGTTACAGGAGTATTACCTTGTGCTCTGGGAAAAGCAACACGCGTTTTATCGGCACTATTAGAAGTAGGGAAAGAGTATGTAGGAATTATGAAACTGCATAATCCTGAAAGTTTTAAAAAAATAGAAAAAATTTTTAGGATCTTCACAGGAAAAATATATCAAACACCACCTTTGAAATCTTCTGTTAGCAGAAGATTAAGAACAAGAGATATTTATTATCTTAATATTCTTGATATTGAAGAAAATCTTGTTTTATTTCGTGTTGGATGCGAAGCTGGAACTTATATAAGAAAATTATGCTTTGACATCGGCGAAGCATTATGCTCAGGAGCTCATATGCTTGAACTAAGAAGAACTCGAGTAGGCAATTTTCGTGAAGATAATACATTAGTGACTCTTCAAAATGTAAAAGATGCATTCGATATCTTTTATCAAGAAAATGATGAATCATATCTAAGAAAAATTGTTTTTCCAATGGAAAAAATTGTCGAGCATATTCCTAAGATTTATGTTAGGGATTCTGCTGTAGATGCTTTATGTCATGGAGCAGATCTTGCGGCTGCTGGAATTTGTTTTATTGATGCACGGATTAAAATTAATATGCTTATAGCATATGTGACTCTTAAACGTGAATTAATCGGTTTTGGCCTTTCAAAAATGGATGCAATGAAAATTTACAAAGCAAAATCTGGAATTATGGTAAATACAAATAAGATTTTTATGGAAAGGAATACCTATCCTCGCTGGGATGAGATTAAAATCAAAAAATTGGAAGTTTAAATGAATAATAAAGGTCAACATTACTCTACGGCTTTTCCAGATGTCAATGTGAAAATTCTTTCGATATCTGCAAGTTTAAGGAGACATCTATATCTTTTTAAGACAATAACTGGTGTATTCTCATTTAAAAAAATAGATCTTGGAACTAAAATTCTTGTTGAAAATATGAAAATACCTGATTCATCAAGTGTATTACTAGATTTAGGATGTGGATATGGGGTTATCGGTATAATTTTATCTAAAGAATCCCCTCTAAGCCAGGTTTATATGATAGACATAAATCAAAGAGCAATTTGGTGTACAAAAGAAAATATAAAAATTAATATACCAGATTCTAAGAATCAGACAATAGTTCTTAAAGGTAATTATTTTGAGCCTTTAATTAAAAAGAATGTTAAATTTGATGCAATTTATATGAATCCTCCATTAAGAAAGGGGAGAAGAGAATTTCTCAATCTTTTTCAGGAACTTCCTAATTATTTGAAGAAAAAAGGATTTTTCCAATTTGTAATTAAAAAAAAAATGGGAGCAGAATATGTATTAGATTATCTAAGAAAAAAATATTCAGAACAAACCGTAGAAGTTTTATGCAAAAGAAGTGGTTATTGGGTTTTTAATTGTGTGCAACATCAAAATAATACAGTTTCTCCAAAAATTTAATAGAGAAATCGTAAAAAATTGGTAAAATTTTTTAGAATTAATGTATTTTCTTTCTTAACTCACATGTGAAAAATGAGGATTTTTCCTTGACTAAAAAAAAAAAGATTGATGTATTACTTCATGAACTAGTTCCAAAACATAAACTTATGACTAAAGAAGAGACTAAGCAATTATTAAATAAATTTCAGATACAACTTACAGATTTGCCTCAACTTTTTGAAAAAGATCCTGTTGCTATTGCAATTGGAGCTAAAGAGGGGGATGTAGTTAAGATTATCCGTGATTCTCATACTACTGTAATCTCAGTTAATTACTATCGATATGTAAAAAAGGAAAAAGTCTAATTATTACTTATTAAAAATAAAAATGTGAAGGTTAAATAGATTTTGAGTGTTGAAAAACTATCTAATAACGACAAATGGGTTGTTTTAAAAAGTTTATTCGATGAAAAAGGTCTTGTTCGACAACATCTGGATTCATATAACAATTTTATTGAGCATGAGATGCAAGCAATAGTAGATGAATCGGGTGAAGTTATTCCAGACATTCCAGGATTCAAAATAAAATTTGGAAAAATTAAAGTAGGTGTTCCTAAAGTAAGGGAAGCAGATGGTGCAACAATGGAGATAACTCCTATTGAGGCACGAATCAGAGAATTAAGTTACGCTGCTGATATCACATTAGAAATGACACCTATAACAATCGATGAAAGGACGCAAAGGGAAGAACCTGAGGAAACTCTTGATATCTATATTGGTAAAATCCCGATAATGCTCAAGAGTTGTCGATGCCCTTTAGAAAGTTTAGCAGAACAGGAATTAATTAACCGTGGTGAGGATCCTCTTGACCCAGGAGGATACTTCATTATAAATGGTACAGAACGTGTGCTGGTAACACAAGAAGATTTAGCTCCAAATAGAATATTAGCAGAAGAAGCAAGTAGGAGTTCAAGTGCTACTCATCAAGCTAAAGTTTTTTCAACAAGGAGTGGTTTTAGAGCTCCTGTAACAATCGAAAGAAAGAAAGATGGAAATCTGAGAGTATCTTTTCCTTCTGTTCCTGGTAAAATTCCGCTAGCTATATTAATGAGAGCTTTAGGATTACATTCTGATAGAGAAATTTTTGAAGCAATTTCAGAAAATGATGAAATTCAAAAAGAATTAATACCTGTAGTAGATGTGGCTTCTGAGATTCAAGTTTTAAAAGATCCTGAAAAATCTCAACAAAATGCACTTGATTATATTGGAAAACGAGTAGCTATCGGGCAAACTAAAGATTATCGTATTAGAAGAGCCCTTCAAGTTTTAGATCGATATCTCTTACCTCATATTGGAAATGAAGAGGAAGATCGAATTAAAAAAGCTTACTATTTAGGCCAAATGGCACAAAAAGTCATGGAATTGGCTTTAAAATTAAGGGACCCTGATGACAAAGATCATTATTCAAATAAAAGGTTAAAATTAGCGGGAGAATTATTTACTTCATTATTTAGAGTAGCATTTCTAAATCTAGTCAAAGATATTAAATATCAATTAGAGAGAACAGCAGTACGTGGTAGAGCGCCTAATATCAAGACGGCAGTAAGAGCTGATGTAATTACAGAAAGAATAAGGCATGCTTTAGCAACAGGTAATTGGGTTGGTGGAAAAGCGGGAGTAAGCCAGTTATTGAATAGAACTAATCATGTGGGAACATTAAGTCACTTAAGAAGAGTGATATCTCCCCTAAGTCGAAGTCAACCTCATTTTGAAGCTAGAGATTTACATCCAACCCAATGGGGAAAAATTTGTCCTGCAGAAACACCTGAAGGACCAAACTGCGGTCTAGTTAAGAATCTTGGTTTAGCTTCCATTATATCGGTAGGTGCAGATGAGAAGATAATTGAAAATATCTTAATTGACCTAGGAGTAATACCTATTAATGAAGTAAAAAACATTAAAGGAGATAAAGTTAAAGTATTTTTAAACGGAAAGCTGGTGGGGATACATCAACAATACAATCCATTTATCCTTCAGCTTAGAGAGAAGAGGAGAAAGGGAGAGATCGGACAACATGTAAATATAGGGTATTATCATGATTCAAAAGAGATCCAAATAAATTGTGATGAGGGAAGAGCTACAAGACCATTGTTTGTTGTGAAAAATAAAAAGTTGCTTATAAGTCGAGAAGATATTGAAAAATTAAAGCAGAATAAATTCATCTGGTCTGATTTAGTCCAGAAAGGTGTTATTGAATATTTGGACGCTGAAGAAGAAGAAAACGCTTATATTGCAATGTTTGAAGAAGATATAACTGAGGAAACTACTCATTTAGAAATTTCTCCAGCTGCAATCTTGGGAATATGCGCTTCTATAATTCCGTTCCCAGAGCATAATCAATCCCCAAGAAACACTTATGAAGCAGGAATGGTAAAGCAAGCATTAGGCTTATTCGCTGCAAATATGCATTTAAGACTAGATACACGAGGTCATACATTACATTATCCTCAACAGCCATTAGTAAAAACTAGTCCAATGGAAATAATAGGAATTAACAAACGCCCTGCTGGACAAAATTTTATTATAGCCATGATGAGTTTTGAAGGATTCAATATTGAAGATGCTATTATAATTAATAAAGCTTCAATTGAGAGAGGTCTAGCAAGAAGCCATTTCTTTAGAACTTATGATGCTGAAGAAAGAAAATATCCTGGGGGAGAAGTGGATAAGTTTGAGATCCCTGAAAGAGGAGTTAGAGGCTTTAAGTCTGCTGAATCTTATAGGTTATTATCAGAAGAAGATGGGATTATTGAGCCAGAAACTGCTGTAAATGGTGGAGATGTTTTAATCGGACGTACATCACCTCCAAGATTCATTAAATCTTACGAGGAATTTGAATTAATGCAACCAAATAGAAGAGAAACATCAAAGAATATGAGACACAATGAAATGGGAATTGTAGATACGGTTATTATTTCCGAAACAGTTGACGGTAATAAGTTAGTTAAAATTAAAGTAAGAGATTTAAGAATACCTGAATTGGGAGATAAGTTTTCTTCTCGTCATGGACAAAAAGGTGTTTTAGGATTAATACAACCTCAAGAAGACATGCCTTTTACCTCATCTGGGGTGATTCCTGACATAATTGTTAATCCCCATGCGATGCCATCGAGAATGACTTTAGGTCAGTTATTTGAAGGAATTAGTGGAAAGATAGCATGCAATACAGGTATTTTAGGCGATGCTACTGCTTTCGAATGGAAAAATATTACTGAACTTCAAGAACAACTTGTTGAGGCAGGCTTCGAATTTAATGGAAGAGAAGTAATGTATAATGGAATTACAGGTGAAAAATATGAAGCAGGAATTTATTGTAATCCTATTTATTATCAAAAACTTTATCATCTAGTTGCAGATAAGTTACATGCTCGAGCTCGAGGTCCTGTACAAATATTAACAAGACAGCCTACTGAGGGGAGAGCACGAGAGGGAGGATTGAGATTTGGGGAAATGGAACGTGATTGTTTGGTTGGTCATGGATCTGCTTTACTTTTAAAAGAAAGATTATTAGATGAATCTGATAGAACTGTTATCTTGGTTTGTGAGAAATGTGGTCTTTTAGCTGTATATGATAGAAATCGGGATAAGAGATATTGCCCTGTTTGTGGTGAGGGTACTGTAATTTCAAAGGTTGTATGCTCCTATGCTTTTAAATTATTACTTCAGGAAATGATGAGTTTAGGTTTAGCTCCACGTTTAAAATTGAAAGAAAAAATTTAATTATATTTTCCTTTTCGCCTTATTTATTTAAGATTTATGAATCTATTGCTCAATTCTGAGAGAAAAATCGAATTTAAAAAAAAAAGAGAATTTTAAATTCCAAAACCAAGGAATGAATAAAGTTCTGGTATCATTGTATATAGAAGGAATAGGAAAAACAATGTTAATAAAGCTATCCATACAGCATGATCCCAAGAGATATCCAGGAAAAACTTAGTTAAAACTAATATAATAAGAAAACCGATTATCGGAGTTAATTGAGTCAAATAATTCGAACCACTGAATGCAAGTAAATCACCTATTGCAGATAAAACACTATTAATTGCACCTAAAACTACAGGAATTATCAAAACACATATAAAAGCTAATAGAATGATTAAAAATTTCTTATCAGAGGCTTTAGTTTTAGATTCGATAAGTAATGTCGAAATATAAATGATCAATGTAACTATTACTGTCGCAAGTACTAACCATAAAATAAAAAATAACGTACTTTCCCATTGAAATAACATTTTAATTGTCTACCTTTAATTTTGAGTTTTTGAAAAATTTAAATTAAGTGTGCAATACTCTCCTTCTTTTTTAAATATTAACATAATATTATTATTGTTTAAAAAAGGATTTTATGTTAAAAAATGAAAAATTGGGTTATATACCAAAGGATTTAAGAAAAAAGTGAATTGCAAAACCTAAAAACACAGAAGTAAAGGCAATAGAAATTATAGACAATTTGATTGATAATTCCCTACCATATTTTGTATAAAGTACTAATATAGTCAATGAAATAATCCCAATAACAAGAAAAATCCATGCTAATATCCATAAAGTAAATGAAGGAATTTCAAAGTCACTAATTTGAAACATAGGTTCTAATATGAGTTTTCTACATTTTTATTCTGGTTAAATTATATTTTATTTTTTATATTTTTTTAAGTTTATCAATAATAAATTGAAATTTACGGTATTGTTCAAAAAGTTGAATAAGGTGTTTTATTTAATGTGTTAAATTTATTGTTTTTTCCAAATTATTTTAGCAAAGAATTAATGATTAAAATTTAAAGGCATGAACTCTTGTTAAATTATAAATATTTTGAATTATTTAATTGAAACTTGAAAAAATGCATTTTTTAAACAAGCTCATTAAAACTCCAATTTTGGATGATCCAGCAAATAAACATAGGGAGGTTCATCGGCATTTCTATAGGTATTCGAGGGGAGATTTCATTGGCCCTGCGATAAAAATAAGCAAAACAAGTACAAAGATCACTCTTAAAGGAACCCATGAATATGAAGATTTAATATTAGAAATTGTTACTAAAACAATTTCAAATAATAGTGATTTTGAAATTAAAGGTAGATTGATTACTGGAAGCGATATCTCAAAAATTATTTCTAATTTAGGTTTTAATTGGGAATTAAAACAATCTACTGGAAAAACTAAGAATTTTAAAGCAGATATTATAGATAAAACAAATAGAGAACAATTATTAAATGCTATTGATATGTTTCGAGAAAATAGTTATCTACTCATATCTTTCAATTTAGGGTCAAATTGTAAAGTTACAACTAAAAAAAATATTCCACAACCATCTAAAAAAAAAATTGAAGATGATGATGTTAATAAGAGGGTACAATTCTGCACTGGATATATAAGAAATAATAAACAAAACCTTGACTACATAATTAATTTAATAATACCAGATTTTAAAGCAGACATTTCGAGTAATTGGAAATCGATTACACTTTATAATAACTATAAAATTACCGATATTGAAATCCCAAAAAGTCTCACAGATTCAAGATTAATGCGAATAATGTCGGTTAGAGAAGGAAAAGTGTTTCGATCATTAGAGATTGATGGTGAGATCATAGAAAAACAATATTCTGTTGTTGTATAATAAAAAATATAGTATCTATGATATAAAATATAAAAAAATTTAATTTTTATAAAAATTTATGATACAAAAAAGACTTTAAAATTAAAAGAGGGAATTGGAAAAATTTGAATCCGCTACTCCGTTCATTATTGTATATCATAGGAGGGGATATAGCAATTGAAGTTGGAATTGAATTATTGAATTCAGAGAATGAAGATATCACAGATGAAGATATTACTGAAAATATTAAGGAACGAATTGAAGCTGAAAATAGAGAAGTAGATTTTGAGCCAGATGATACTGAAATTCTAAAACTTAATACAGTTAGAAAAACTTTGTACAAACTTTATAATGAAAAACTAGCTCAATTTCGTCGAATAAGAGACAAATCAACTGGCTGGTTTATTTATTATTGGTGGCACGAATTTGATCTACTTGATGAAATTGTTCTTGAAAAAAGAAAGACTATTGAGTTAAAACTAAGAGAGAGATTAGATTTTGAAGAGAATAATTATTTTTTTATTTGCCGAAACTGTGAAGATTCTAATACCAAATTTAATTTTGAAGAAGCATACGAGATGAATTTTAGGTGCCCCAATTGTGGAAATATTTTAGAAGCGCAAGATAATAAGAAGATTATCCAATTTTTAAAAGAAAAAATTGCATCAATTCAAAAAGTCGATATTCCTTTAAGTAATGATAAATGAGTTAAAAAATAACATTTTAATAAATTTTTATCCGATTTTTAGATATTTTTTCAAATGAGGTGTAATTTCTTTTTCTAAAAATAATTTACCTATTATAAGAAGATTTGGAACATGTTCAAAAGATTGTTATGGATCTTGTGTATTTATTGGAGAATGGAAAGATAATAATACCGAGAAGAAATTTATAAAAGCAATACCTTCGAAAAGTCATCCATTTACTAAAGGTTTCTTTTGTTCTAAACTAAATAATCGCCAAGATTTAATTTATCATCCCGCAAGACTAAAAAAGCCATTGTTTAGAACTAATGAAAAAGGGTCAAATGACTTTAATACTATTTCTTTAAAAAGAGCTTTAGAAATTATAGCTAACAATCTTATTGAGATTCAAAAAAACTATGGTTCTGAATCTATTCTAGCAGCATTTAATGCTGGTAATTTTGGTTTAATCTCTAGATATGCTCCATTAAGATTTTTTGGGAGAATAGATGCCCAGATAACAGCTGGGGGAATTTGCAATGAAGGAGGCTGTGCTGGCTTGACAGAATTATTTGGAACTTATTCAACAACAAATCCATTACAATTGATTAATTCAAAAACAAAATTAATTGTAGTTTGGGGCAGTGATTTATCTAATAGGAATATACATGCTTATCTCTTAATCAAAAAAGCGAAAGAAAATGGAGCTTTTTTAATCGTAATCGATTCACGATTTACGAAAATTGCAGAAGAAGCAGACTATTTTATTTATACAAAACCGGGAACAGATCACTTATTAGCTCAAATAATTATAAAAAGATTAATTAAGCTAAAGGAATATGAAAAGCTATTCTTAAAAAATTACGTTGATGGTTATCAAGTAGTTATAAAAGAAGCGGCTAATATCAATGAAGAATATAATCTGAATTTAATTGAAATTGAAAAAAAACAAATCATTGATATAGTTAATCTATTAATCAAATTTAAAAATCATACGATTTTTAATGTTGGCTATGGGGTACAAAAAGATTATTATGGTGGTAGAATTCTTCAATCAATTTCTTTGATTCAAATACTATTAGGAAATTTTGGAAAAGAGAGTACAGGTTTAATATATTCTCAAAGTGATTTTAATAAAAGATTTACAATACCTTTACTTGAATATATTACTCAATTTCCCCTTAATTCGTTAAAATTTAATATAAATTTAATTGATTTAGGAAATAAGTTAAGTTCTAATGATATCAAAATGTTGTTTATTTATAATTTCAATCCCGCTAGCTCGCTTCCAAATCAAAATAAAGTAAGAAAATCTTTAAAGAGAAAAGATTTATTTATTGTAGTACAAGATTTATTTCTAAATGAAACAACAAAGTATGCAGATATTGTAATCCCATCAAAATTCGATTTAGAATCTAATGATCTAATTACTCCATACTATGTTCCAGGTATTTCTATTAATCAAGCAGGACCGTGTCCATATCCTGATTGTACTTCCAATTTTGAGTTTTTTCAGCTTTTAGCACAGAATCTTAATTGGAATATTGATCCTGAGTTCTATGAAAACGAAGATTCGATTATTCAAAATTGTATTGACTTACTTCCATCAAAAGTTCGAGATGGTATAAGAAGTAAGGGATATCATGTGATTTTTGGTAAAGATGATATTCCTTTCAAAAATTTAAAATTTCCAACTAAGAATAATCATATTCAATTAAGCAAATTTCAATTTTTTTTTGGTAGATATGAGTTAGAAGAGAGATTAGTAAGAGATAAAAATGAAATTCTTCTGATAACTCCCTCCTTTAAACAATTTATTCATTCTCAACTAGGACAAATACATCCAAAATATTTAGGAGTATTTGAAAAAGTATATTTAAGTCAAGGTGATATAAAGAAGTTTAAGTTGAAACATGGTGAGAGTGTAATTGTGTCAAATGAATATGGAAGAGGGAAATTCATCGTTGAGGAATCGAGATTATTAAGATCTGGAGTAGCAATGATTTATTCAGGCTGTCCTCTAAATTCTGCTAATAGAAGAAATGTTAATGTCTTAATAGGAGATCGTCCCGAAGAGTTAGGTTTTTCAGGATCTTATAATTCTGCTACTGTCAGAATCACTAAAGTTAAACCTGAATTAAACTGAAAGAAAGATTAGGTTTTCTTTTTTTTTATAAAAGCGATATCACCTAAAGAAGCACCAGTTGATTTTTTCATATATTTATCCTTGTTTGCACTTACTTCGGTTGCATCAGCCTTTTTTAATATTTTGAGATGATATACCTGTTCAATTTTTTTAGCTAATTTAATCGTAGGAGCTACCTTACCCGACTCAATTCTACGTAATAAGGACGGTTTTTCATTCAATTTTTGTGCAAATTGATCTTGGTTCAATCCAAGAGAATTTCGTGCTTTTCTAATTATAGAAGCATAATCTTTGACTACTTCGATATCATCAATTTTATCTTTTTTTGAACTAGACTGTTGAGAAATAATATTTCGTTTTTTGGGAGAAATTAATACTCTTTCTTTACGATATGGCTTTTTTTCTACTTTTTGGCCATATTGAGCACAACTCTCACAAACAGTAATTTTTGCACCTTCAATTAAGACCTTTTGTCCTTTACCCCAAATTAATCCTCCACAGATAGGGCATTGCTTATCTAAACTATTTGTTCCCTTTTTTGCCATACTATTACTCAAAAATTGGTGAAATTTAAGGATATGTGTTATATATAAAGAAAGGGACTAAGATTTCTTATAATTTTTGGTTTTAAGGGTACTTTTGTTATAAAATATAACCCATAAATTTTTTAGAAATTGACCTTTTATTCGAAATATTATCATAACCTTAAATTTATATGATTAAAAGATTATTATAAATTTAAAACAATACCTAGTAATTTGAATAAATAGAAGAAGGGGTATTTTCTTTTTGACAACGACCAAAGAAAAGAGGAAAAAGGAAGAGACTAAAGATGGGGAATATTTAATTACATATACTAGGCATTTAGAAAAAAGATTACGTAACTTAGAAACTGAAAAACAATTATTAGATGCAGAGCGATTAAGATTAGAACAAGAATTACATAGTTTAAGAAATGAAATTGATAGGTTAAGAGAACCTCCATTAGTTTCAGCAACTATAATTGATTTTTTAGATGAGAAAGGTAGAGCGATAGTAAAGAGTTCTACCGGCCCTAGTTTTGTAGTTAATGCTAGCAGAAAAGTTAGAAATGAAAAGTTATCTCCGGGTATGAGAGTTGCATTAAATCAAAGAACATTCGCAATTATGGAAATCTTACCTACTAAGTTAGATCCATTTGTGAAAGGTATGGAAGTTATTGATTCTATTCCTGATATATCATATGAAGATGTGGGAGGATTAGAAGAACAAATTCAAGAGGTAAGAGAAACTGTAGAATTACCTCTATTAAAACCTGAATTGTTTAAAAGGGTAGGAATCGAGCCACCTAAAGGAGTATTACTTTATGGTCCACCAGGAACCGGTAAAACTTTAGTGGCAAAAGCAGTTGCCCATGAAACTGAAGCAACTTTTATAAGAATTATTGGTTCTGAGCTAGTTCAAAAATTTATAGGAGAAGGAGCTCGATTAGTTAGAGAAATATTTAATTTGGCTAAACAGAAAGCCCCAACTATTTTATTTATTGATGAACTTGATGCGATTGGTTCACAGAGGTTGAAGATAGCTACTTCAGGTGATCGAGAGGTTCAAAGAACACTGATGCAATTACTTAGCGAGTTAGATGGCTTTGAACAACGAGGAGATGTAAAAATAATTGGTGCGACAAACAGAATCGATATTTTAGATCCTGCTTTATTAAGACCCGGTCGATTTGATCGAATGATAGATTTTCCTATTCCTGACGAAGCAGCAAGAATGGCTATATTTAAGATTCACTCTAGAAATTTAAATACCGAAGAAAAAATAAATTTAAAGAAGTTAGTGGAATTAACAGAAGGAGCTACTGGTGCAGATATTAAAGCAATTTGTACTGAAGCAGGAATGTTTGCAATAAGAAAAGATGCTGAAATTATTGCTCAAGATGATTTTCTTGAAGCTGTTAATAAGGTCCTCCAAAAAAGTAGAGATCGAAATATTGAATCTCGATTATACTCATAAAGAGTATGTATTTTCTATAATTATATATTAATTCAATTCTTATTTTTTATTTAGGTTAACTTATTTTAGAAAAGCAAAATGCAACTTGATATATTACTAGCATTAAGAAAAGCAAGAGGTATTACAGATTACCAATTTGGTTCTGTAATTACTGATATTTTATTTAGCGATGAAAAAAAAATTACATTTGAGTTTTCAAAAAATACTGGGAAAATTAAACATATTCGCTTCGAGGATAAAATTATTTTAAATTTTCGTCCAAACAATGGCTTTTTTACTTTAACTTTGTTTTCTGCCAAAAAAATAATCGAAAGCCTTGAAAAACCGACATTAAGAGCAATAGTTTTATCTGAAATATCGGAATTTATTAAAAAAGGACGTAATGTATTTTGTAAACATATTATTGATATTGATGACAATTTAAGACCATTAGATGAAGTGATTGTTGTTAATCAAGAAGATGAATTATTGGCAATTGGACGATTAATGATACCAGTTCCGTATGTGAAAAGCTTTAAATCGGGTATCGCCATTAATGTCAGAAAGGGAGTATATAAATCAAAAATATAAATCTTCTTTAACTATATTATTTTAAAAAAGATAATTAATTAGTGATAAAAATGGTAAAATTACCAAAAGAGATGCAAAAAAGAGAAAAAAATAAACCAAAAAGACCTACTCCTATTAAAAAAAGGGAAGGTCAACAATTTGGTTCAAGACAAATGCGACGTAAAATGCAACAACAAGGTATTGATATGGATCAAGTTGATGCTACTCGAGTAATTATTGAAGGTCCTGATAAAACTTTGGTAATTGATGAACCAGAAGTCATATTAATGAAACAAATGGGGCAAGAAATCTATCAAGTAGTAGGCTCAGCAAAGGAATATTCGTCATCTGAACTTTCAATAGCTGAAAGTGAAGAAATGGAAGAAGAAATGCTACCAGAATCACCTGAAGTAAAACCAACAATAACAGAAAATGATATTATGCTAGTAGCCACACAAACAAATGTTAGTCAAGAAGAAGCGGAAGCAATTTTAAAAGAATGTGAAGGGGATATTGCTAAAGCGATATTATTATTAAAAAGTCGACCATAGATTTTTATATCTTTTTTTATAAAAAAATAAGAATTAAGAAGTATATAAAATTCTAAAATATATTAGCTGAAATAGGTTAAAGGAAGATGTCAAAGATCAAAAAAAAATCTAAACGTGAAACTCTTTTATCAAAAGAAGAAATGATATTTGAAAAAATTATGCAATTTTGTGCTTGGATCTTCTTAGCTGCCTTAGTACTTTTTATGGGTGCTTGGGTTATATTTGACTATTTATTAGATTTTATCAATTTTGATTTAGCAGCTCCAACATACACATTTATAATTTTTACAGGATTGAATGCAGCCGTAAGTTTCGCAACTGCTACAAGAATTAAAAATAATAGAGATCAAAAGAAAAAATTGTATTTGGATTGGTTACTTGGTGAATTTTTTATCAGTATGTTTGCAATATTTGCAATTGCGGCTTACCAATGGTAAATATTTTGACAGTTTTTCCTAAATTAAATCGTTATTTATAATCTGCTCTTGCTGGGCTAAAAATATCAATTACTTCAGAATCTTCCAAAATAATTGCTCCATGTTTAATGTTTGAATCAAAAATATAGCTATCTCCTTCTTTTGCTATGAACTCTCTTTCTTCTGTGAAAAACTTTAATTTACCTCTGAGTACATATCCCACTTGATGTTCTTTATGGTTGTGTAATGGAACTTCAGCATCTTTTTTGAGAATGAAATAACATAACATTATATCGTTGTTATAAGCTAAAGTTTTACGAAAAATTCCAGCTATGGCATTAACAAATTCGACAGAATTTTTACTAACGAGATACTTATTCATTTTTATTAGACCTTATCACTTAATTACCATACTCTATTTATTTTTTATTTAAATATACTCACAATTAATAATATCAAAAATTTAAATAATAAGAATTTCTGAAAAATTGGTCATTATCGACATTATTATAAGCATGATCCTTTTAATGAATAAGATTTCCTAGAATAGCAATAAAAATGAGAGATTTTGAGATTTAGCACAGATTTAATAGAAGCTAGATAAAAATTCAAGTAAGCTATTAATAAATTAAGTTTAAATTGGAAAAATAAATAAATTTTTATATCAAAAGAGGTAAATAATTAACCATAATAGGCGACTAATAATTCTAAGAGTTCAATTCATATCGCCGACAAAATAAAATAATTGTTTGTCTGTTATATTAATCTTATTTGGTATAAGAATATTAAAAATTAAAAAATTTGATGGCTTTATATGGTAATGGTTCCAGAATCTAAAACAATAAAAGAAGAACAAACTGAAAATTTAAGAAGAAACTTTCTTAAAAATTTACTACCTCAAGTTTTTCGAACAGAAGGGGATGTGGTATATTTTGATCCATTAAAAATTGAGCAGAGCATAATGAACGAGACGGGTTTAAATCATAATTCTGCTCATAAAATTACTGAATTAGTTATTCGGAGAATTATATCTTCGGGGATAAAATTTCTTTCAGGACCACATATTAGAGAAATAGTGTGCTCTATTTTGTCAGAACAACATTTTGAAGAAGAAAGAAAACTATATACTAGGATTGGAATGCCACTGATGGATTATGAAGCTATTTTAGAAAAAGGAATTACTGAGAATGCTAATCAAGATATGAATCCAGAAAGTATTCATCATTGGGCTGCGAATAGAATTTCTGATGAATATGCATTACTGAGAATTTTGGATTCTGAAGAAGCGCACGCTCATCTATATGGGGATATTCATGTACATATGCTCAGATATTTTGATTTACGCCCCTTTTGCCAGGAATGGGATCCACGTATGATTCTTGAGCATGGTTTACCTCCTGTAGAAAGTTGGGCTCACTGCAGCAGATCAGGTCCTGCAGGGAGTTTAAGAGTAGCGGTTACCCATTTGGCTAAATGGTTAGGTATTATCCAAGGTGAATTTTCAGGTGGGCAAGGATACGATTATATTACTTCATTTCTTGCGCCTTATGCGCGAGGTCTTTCAAAAAGAGAGATTGAACAGTCAATGCAATGTTTGATATTTGAAACTAATCAAATTTTTGCCGCAAGAGGGGGACAAGTTCCTTTTACTTCTATTTCCTGTACACCTACTATTCCTGAGGGTTTACTAAATATTCCTGCTGTTGGTCCTCATGGAAAACTAGTTGGTGAGTACGGTGATTATATTGATGAATGTCTTCAATTATTTGATGCATTAACTGATGTTTACATTCAAGGTGATTATAATGGTAAGCTTTTTGCATTTCCTAAGCATGAAATAAAAATTAAAAAAGATTGGATAAATAAATTCGAAGCATCTTATCTTAAGGTTATGGAAGAGGTCGCTACTATGGGAACTCCTTATTTCTTAAATATGTGCCCTGATTGGATGCCTGATGAGATACATAGTCAATGTTGTAGAAAATTTCTTAGTGGCAATCAAATAATAAATCAATGTATTTTAGATCCAGAGAAAAGAAAAAATGCAAATATATGGGAAAATTATGTGACGATTGGCTCTCTTCAAAGTGTAAGTTTAAATTTACCAAGATATGCTTATATTGCATTAAATGAAGATAATTATTTTACTATTTTAAATGATAAAATAGAGCTTTCTGCAAGAATTTTAAGGAAAAAATGGGATTTAATGGAAAAAAGGTTAAAAACAGGTCATTTACCATTATGTAGTGGTAAAATTAAGGGTGAACCAATATTTAAGTTGAAAGATCAAAATCTTTCCATAGGATTTACTGGATTAAATGAAGCTGTGAAAAGTTTAACTGGATTTGATTTACATGAAGATGATAGCGCTTATAATCTAGGTAAAAAAATCTTGAATTATATGGTTGCAAAATGTAATACTATGACTCAACGAGACGGTAAGTCTTATTCACTTTGGGAACAACCTGCTGAGAGTTCAAGTTCACGTATGGCACGCCTTGATTTAAAGCATTTTCCAAAGAAAGCTATACCACAATCAAAGGATTTGGCTCCATATTATACTAATTCATGTCACTTACGTTATGATGCAGATATTCCATTATCAGAGCGTATTAGGAAACAAGGTAATTTTCATCCTATTGTAGAAGGAGGAGTTATAACTCATATCTGGCTTGGAGAACAAAAACCCGATTTAAATGGATTATGGGAGTTTACTAAAAATATTTGCCTCAATAGTAATACAGCATATTTTGCTTATACTATAGATTTCACCTATTGTCCTTCATGTTGTAAAATGTTTCGAGGTGGAATGTTTATTTGCCCCCATTGTTCTTCAAAAGATGTGAAAGTTTATTCAAGAATTACAGGGTATTATAGTGAAGTAAATAGATACAATCAAGGAAAAAGAGCAGAATGGGAAGCTAGAAAAAGAGAAGTATTATTTAGTTAAATTTTTTTTGATTTTTTAAATACTTTGTTTCTTTATTAAATATATGAATTATGAAATTTCATTAAGAGAATTTCAAGAAAAAATTAATGATTGGATTTGCTCTCATGGAGGATATTGGCCTCCTTTAGCGATGCTTTCTGCTGTTATTGAAGAAATCGGAGAATTAGCAAGAGAGATTAATCATATTCAAGGATTTAAACCTAAAAAGAAAGAAGATGAAATAATAAATATTGGGGAAGAGTTAGCAGATATCGTTTATGCATTAATATGTATAGCCAACTATTATAAAGTTGATTTAAGTAACGAATTGATTAATGTTATTGAAAAATATTCAAGAAGAGATTCAAATAGATTTATCTAATTAGTTGTTGGATTCATGAGTGAGATCATTCTAAATGGTAAAAAGATTAAATTATGGGGAGATAGATTAGATTTAAGTGAAAAGAAGATTAAATGTATCTCTGAAATAAAGGGTCTTGAAAATCTTACTTATTTGAAAGAATTAAATCTTTCAGGAAATAGTATTAAACAAGTGAAAGATATTGAAATTTTAAGTAACCTAGAAAGCTTGAACCTCAGATATAACCAACTTTCAGAGATTAGTGGGATAGAATCTTTAACGAGTTTAAAGAAATTATATTTATATAATAATAATTTAACTCAAATTAAAGGTTTGGATAAGTTAAAAAACCTAAAGGTTCTTAATCTATATGAGAATTATATAACAAAAATAAAAGGTCTTGAAAATTTAATTTGTTTAGAAGAACTACATCTTGGGAGTAACAAGCTTTCTGAAATTAAAGGTCTAATACCTCTTAAAAATTTGAGATTTTTAAATTTAGAAAAGAATAAAATCTCTGAAATAAAAGGTCTTAATACTCTTAAAAATTTGGTCTTACTTAATCTTAAATGGAATCAAATTAGTGAGATTAAGAATTTAGAGAATCTTCAAAATTTAATGAGGTTAGAGCTTGCATATAATCTAATTTCTCAAATTAAAGGATTAGAAAAACTGGAGAAGTTAATTAATCTAGATCTTAGAGGTAATCCGATTTATAATTCTTATATTAAAGATAAAAATAACTTAAAGAAAATGGTTAAAGATTTGGATGCTCAAGATTTAGTAAAATTATGTAAACAAAAAATTTAGATAAATATTCTTTTTTAATTGATAATCACAATTTTTTAAAGAATTTATGTTTGAATTATAAAATTTTAATTGTTTAAAATGTTCTATTTTTTAAGAAATGGTAAATCAATTGGAAAAATGCATACGATATTTTAAAAAAAAATGGAAGAAAATGGACTAAAAAAGCAAGAAATACTAAAAATATTAGAAAAGAAACTGGAAAAGGATTATTCATACAATTCAGGGTCGATATTAGGATCGATGTGTACAGAACCTTTTAATTTAGGATGTGAGGTATATTTGAAATATATTTCGAAGAATTTAGGCGATCCAGGTTTATTTCCAGGAACTGCTGAATTAGAAGATGAACTAGTTAATGAAATTGGAGAATTATTTGGTGGAAAAAATATAACAGGAACATTTACAACTGGAGGTTCTGAGGCAAATTTGATAGCTATGAGGATTGCTAAAAAATTAAGACCTGATTTAGAAAATCCTGAAGTAATTGTTCCCGCATCAGCACATATCTCTTTTGATAAAGCTGCTGATTTGTTAAATATTAAATTGCAGAAAGTAAAACTTAATGAAAATTTTAAATTAGACCTTAATCATTTCAAGTCTTTAATTAATAAAAATACTTGCGGAGTTGTTGGAGTTGCTGGAACAACATCATTAGGATTAATAGATCCAATTAAAGAAATTGGGAGATTAATTGAAGGAAAAGATATTTTTTTCCACGTTGATGCTGCTTTTGGTGGATTTATTCTACCTTTTTTAGAACGATTGGGATATCAGATACCCAGTTGGGATTTTTCAGTCACAAACGTTGATTCTATTACTGCGGATCCACATAAGATGGGATTAGGAGTCATACCTTCTGGAGGTTTTTTCATTAGAGATTCTTCAATTTTACAGAAAACAGGATTTGAAATTCCCTATTTAGCGGGAGGTAATTTTAAACATTTTCATATTGTTGGTACTAGACCGGGAGCGAGTATTATTGCGTTTTGGGTTATTTTAAAGGCACTTGGAATTAATGGCTTTAAGAATATTGTTAAAAAATGTATGCAGAATACATTATTTTTAAGTGAAGAAATTTCTAAAATTAACGGACTTAAGCTTGCTGCAAAACCAGAAATGAACGTGGTAGGTATAACAACTAAAAATGGAAGCAGTATCTGTGAAATTGATGAGGAATTAAGGAAAAAAAATTGGATGCTAGGAAAATTTGTCAATTTTAATTTAATTAGAGTTGTTATCATGCCTCATGTAGAAAGAGCACATTTATATAATTTTTTAGATGATTTAAATAATATCGTTCAGGTGTTACAATTATAAATTTTTTCAAAAAGATATGTCATAACTTATAATTTTTTTACCGATTAAGCCTGAAATTTCTAATAACTCCTCTAGAATTATTTTATCTGTTTTATTCTCATGATCATATAAAAAAACAATATCTGTATCTTCACTGCTTAAATTTTTTAATTTAAGGATTAAATTTTCACTTTTTTTTTTTATACTAGGTAAGATTTTATTGGAAATATTAGGATTTACTTTTAAGTAGTTTTTAACCAAGATGGGGCCACCAGAAACAATAATATTTCGTGGATCAATTCCTAATTCCTTTAATTTCTTCTTATTGGAGTTAGATGATACTAATATGATATTTAAATTTCCAGCAAGCTCCTTTATCTTGTTTATTAATTCTTGTTTTGATTTTTTTTTTGTAGTTGTGGAGTTTTGTGCAAGATATTTTAAAAATAAAGGAACGAGTTTCGATTGCAATGATTCAAGTATAAAAAGATACTTTTCTAATAATTGCTCATCTAATTCGTAATTTGGAACAACTTCTCTGATTAATATCTTAATTTCTAATAAATCATCTATAGCAGCTAAAAGAGACTTAACATCTTTAGAATCTAACTTTATCATCACTAGTTTAACCTTTTATAATAGTAAATATAATAATTATTATAAATGAGAATTTTATAATGTAATTACTAGAAATATATTTATTAACAAAAAAGTAATTTAATAATTTATATATAGTTAATAGGGTTAAATTTCTGCTTTAAATTGATTTAAAGAATGGTTAAAGAAAAAAAGAAAACATTAGGAATAAAAACCGCAAGATATTTTACCAAAAAATGCGTTAAATGCAATTTTGAATATCCAAATTGGTTTACTAATTGTCCTAAGTGCGGCGCTGCTTGGGATGACACAGAATCAATAGTTCAGAGGGATCACGAGACTTTTATCAAAAAAACAATCAAAATTGTAGTTAAAATAACAGAAGAAGATTTTGATGAATCGTTAGAAAGAGTTCAGTTAATTTTCAGTGCTGATCATGGAAAATCATGGTATCAGATGAGAATGGACAATCAAGTCGATTATTTTATAGCAGAGATAGCAGAGGTACCTTTAGGCTCAACTATTATTTATTATATTGAAGTCAGATTAGAAAATGGAGAAAAAGTTATAGAAAATAATGAAGGTAAATACTTTTTTTATAAAGTTGGAGCTACTTTAGAAGAAACCGAAAGACAAGCATCAAGTTTAAAGAATCATATTAAAGAAGAAGCTCCTTTGACTCCAGAATATTCAATGTCTAAAGAAAGTGCTATAGAACAACCCATCGTTCAAAATGAGAAGTATTTTAATCCTAATGAAACAAAGGTTCCTCCCTTAACAAAAACATTAGTCAAAGTTCAGCCACCTCAAAATACTCCAATAGAGTATGATGTAAAAAGTAATAAAACTATATTTGGTAAACTTCAAACTCAAGTGGATCCTGATCTAAAATTATGTCCATATTGTAGTTCAAAAATTAAAAAAATGTGGAGTACATGCCCTATATGTGGAAAGAGTATTTAAATTTAAGATAAAATTAATTCCTTATAATTTATTTCCACACTTATTACAAAAAGCATAATCAGATGACAAGATTGCTCCACATTGTTCACAGATTATAAGATCCTTTGATTTAGATTTTAATTCTTTCTCTGGAGGTGTTGATGTTATTACAGTAAAGTTGCTAGGTTCATTTTTAATTTCATCAACATTAGGAATTATCCTTAAGGTAGATGATTCTTCAGTTTTACTTTCTTTGGTACCGAGGAATGGAATAAAAGGACTAGTTTCTTTAGGCTCGATTTCCTCAAATCTTTGAGTTAATGCTTGAAAGAGGGAGGGTTTTTCAGAAATCTCGCTAGGTTCTATTTTTTCTTCTTTTTCTTTTGCTTTTTTTTTCTTCTTCTTTTCTTTTGCTTTTTTTTGCTTCTTTTTTTCTTTTTTAGAAAGAATTGTTTGTGGCATATAATCCACTAAAGAATCTGATTTAGTTCCAGACTGTTGAGCTGATGAGGGTTGAAGAAAGAAAGGTGATTCTGATGAATTAGATATTGGTTCTGGCTCTGTTTTAAAGGTCATTGAAGCGGGTTTTGGTTTGATAGGTTCTTCCTTTTTTACAACACGAAATGGAGTAGCTGAAGATGTTGTTTCTATTGATTTTTCAACACCTTCAGATCTAAATTCTTGTGGTGGCGGTGCGGGTATTGGAGTACTTTTAGAAAAAGGAATTGCTTTTGGTTTATATGCTTCCTTTGAAAGTGAATCATAGCTATCTTGAGGAGGAATAAAAGAAGGAATAGATGTTACTTTATCACTTTTTTGAGATAATATTTCATCCGGTGTTTTGAATTCAATTTCTTTTGGTTCTGGAATTGGGATTTCAGGTTCTGACTCTTGTTCGAATGTAGGGAGGGGTTCTGTTTCTTTTATAACAGGAGCATCTGGCACTGGTGGGGCTTCATACTCGAATTCTGGTTCAGATTCGGTAAGTGGTTCTGGCACCGGTGGGGCTTCATATTCGAATTCTGGTTTAGTTTCTATAAGTGGTTCTGGCACCGGTGGGGCTTCATATTCGAATCCTGGTTCAGATTCAGTAAGTGGTTCTGGAACGGGAGGTGCTGAATATTCAAATTCAATTTCGGGTTTTAATGAAGGAATTTGTGAAATGCTTGGTGCTTCAATAAAAATTTGACCGGGATTGAAAACCGTATTATTTTTAATTAATTGATCTGGAACATCTGATCCAATCATAAGGCAAGCTAGAATATAAAAGCAATCACCTACACCATCACCAGTTTTCGCAGATGTCTCCATATAATATAAATTAAAATCTCTCGTGAAATCATTTAATTCATCTATTGACACAGCCCTTTGATCGGCTAAATCACTTTTATTCCCAACAAGTAATATTGGGACTTCAGCTTTAATGTTCGCTCTTACTTCTTCAATCCATTGAGGTAAGTGTTCAAAACTGGCCGAGTTAGTGACATCATATACTAAAACAACACCTAGAGATCCCCTATAATACATTGGCCTAATAGAACTAAAGCGTTCTTGGCCTCCAGTATCCCATAATTGTAATTTACATCTAATTGGACCTTCATCAGTATCAATAGATATTGTTTTTACATGAAAATCAACCCCTATTGTCATTTTGTAATCCTCTGTAAAGAAACCTTTAGAAAAACGGAGAGTTAAAGCCGTTTTACCTACTCCTCCATCTCCTACAACTATTGATTTAAAAAGATAATCGTATTCCTCAGCCATATCTAGTCTCCCATTACTTTAAAAGTGAATTTTTTTATATTTAAAGATCTTAAACAATTTTGTTTTTATTATTATAATTAAAAAAAGTTTTCTTAATTATATTTTTGGTTAATTACTATAATATCAATAAAAAAGAAAATAAACTAAAGTTTTTGCATTTTAGACATAAAGTATTAGAAGGTTAATTAATAATAGGCTATAAAAATAGCACTTTAAAATTTATTTCAAGAAGCGCGGTTTATTTGTTATTTTAAGAGCTTCTTTTTCTATATCTATACTTTCAAACCATTCATTTAATGGATTGAAATTCTCTTCTGGAAATTCATAGGAGTGTTCCCGATCTGGATATAAAACCTTTTCTACTTCATTTTTATAATCTTTTAAAGCTTTGCGAATACTTTTACCAATATCACCAAAATATTTTAAAAATTTAGGTTTAAAATCAGTAAAAATACCCAACATATCATTAATCACAATAATTTGTCCATCACAGTATTTTCCAGCGCCTATTCCTATTGTTGGAATATTCACGGAGCTAGTAATAAGCTTAGCAACTTGCCATGGGATACTTTCTAGTACTATGGAAAAAACTCCTTCATTTTCCAAGTTTTTAGCATCCAAAATCAACTTTTTTGCTGCCTCGATGGTTTTTCCTTGAACCATAAATCCACCAAATTGATATATTGCTTGGGGCGTAAGACCTATATGCCCCATTACCTGAATATCAGCATTTATTATTGCCCTAATTGTAGGGCATATTTCAGTTCCACCTTCAACTTTTACAGCTTCGGCACCTCCTTCTTGAATAAATCTTCCAGCATTTTTGACAGCTTCTTTAGTATCAATTTTGTATGACAGAAACGGCATATCTCCAACAATCATCGCATTCGATACTGCTCGTGAAACTGCTTTAGTATGATGAATCATCTCATCCATCGTTACTGATAATGTATTTTTATAGCCTAAGACTACCATTGAAAGGGAATCTCCAACTAGAATTAAGTCAAAACCACACTCATCAACAATTTTAGCTATAGAATAGTCATATGAAGTTATTGTTATTATTTTCTGGCCTTTTAGTTTCTTCTCTATAATTTTGTTAGCGGTCATTTTTTGAAGAGACATATATTAAATTAAAAATGTCGTTTTGAAAAATGTTATGAAAATTAGAGCTTCTGTTCATATTTATTCAATTTAAAAATAGAGCCAGAGGTGGGAGTTGAACCCACGTTATCAACTCTGCAGGCTGACGCTCAACCGAACTAAGCGACTCTGGCAAAAATGTAAAGATCAATGAAAACAATTTTCTATTTCGTTTTGAATTTCTTTAAGAACTTTCTTAATCGCATTTATTTTTTCAGCTTGAGTACTAATTCCTAAATATAATGAATAAAGATCGCTGTTAATATTTAGAGAATATTTTTTTACATATTCAACAGTATCTTGATCAATATTTAATCTTTCATCTATTTCTACGTTTTCATCCACTAATCTTTGGAAAAACTCAAGATTATTACTTATATTAATGCTTATAATTTCATTAAATTCTCTAGAATCCATAATCTCTTTATAATAATCAGAGATTATCAATCCTGTATCTGTATATAAAATTGCATGCTTACAATTAAAATCTTCCACAAGTTTTTGCATTTTATCATTTAATTTTTCGAGTTTTAGGAATTTATTTAAAGAATAAGAAAAAGCTTTCGAAATTGAAGCGATATCGAAGTAGGACATATTAAAAAATTTGAAATTCATATCATTATTTTGCTTTAGAATTAGAGTTTTTAACATTTCAGCTCTGTCAATAAAATCTTTATCAATTTTATATTTCGGATCGTACTTATCAAAACAGATTATCACTTCATTTGAGTAATCTAAAAGTCTATAGATATCTAAAATAGTATGTAAATAATTGCTTGCTTCTTCGAATTTTAATTCATCTTGAATATCGATAATAAAATAGAGATAATCCGTTTCACTAAAATATACCGGATCTTTTACATAAATTTCTCTATATTTTTCTTGACCGCCCATATCCCAAAAAAAGAATGTGTTACCAAGAAATTTAAAGGAGCTATAATCAACCTTTATAGTTGGTTTTAAATTTTTTACTTTCTCATAAAAATTATATTTTTGTCTTAATGCAATTAAGGAGCTAGTTTTGCCAGCATTATCTAATCCCGCAATAACAATTTTATATTCATTATGTTTCCGATTGGTTTTGGACATCTTGAATATATCGGTGTGCTTTAGTAGATTTTTATTAAAAATATTTTAAAATATAATTATAAATCATGTTTCAGTTATTTATTTTTATTGATTTTGCATTATATATTCTCTGATTTTTTTTAGAAATCTCCTTAATAATAATAAGAATAAAATAATGAAATAAACAATATTTTTCAATAAGATTTTTTAATTGTACCTTCATTTAATATCTCTGATAATATAAATTAGTAATTGATGTTTATGGATGCGAAAGATATAGATTTTTATTCTTTAGGTTTCAATTTTATACCCACCAAAACAATGTTTGTTTCAGATTATAAAAATGGTAAATGGAACAATGGGGAATTAGTCCCATTTGGAAACTTTGAAATTTCACCAGCTGCATGTGTATTAAACTATGGACAAGGAATATTTGAAGGAATGAAAGCCTTAAGAACCAAAAATGGTGAGATTAATTTATTTCGGCCAAAAGATAATGCAAAAAGATTAAATGATAGTGCCAAGAGGATAATGATGCCTCAATTCAATACAGAAAAATTTCTTGAGGCGATAAAGGCAGTGGTAAAAGCTAATGAAGAATATATCCCTCCTTATGACAGTGGGGGAGCTTTATATCTAAGACCTCTAATGATTGGAAATGGACCAATAGTAGGAGTAAAACCTGCTGATGAATATAAATTTATAATATTTACTGTACCTGTAGGTCCGTACTTCCGTGAAGGGTTTCATGGAATAGATTTAGAAATAACAAAAGAATATACACGTGCCGCTCCTGGGGGTACGGGAGCAGCAAAAACTTGTTGTAATTATGCAGGTTCCATGTTACCAGCGAAATTGACAAAAGAAAAAGGATTTGCTCAAGTTATTTTCTTAGATGCTGTGAACCTGGAATATATTGAAGAAGTCGGTACTGCTAATTTTTTTGCTATGATAAACGGTAACCTTGCGACACCTAGATCAATTGGCACAATCTTACCCGGAGTAATTCGAAAATCTATTATAAAACTTGCTTCAGATAAATTAAGTATGAAAGTTGAAGAGAGAGATATATCGTATAAAGAATTATTTAAAGATACTTGTACTGAAGCTTTCTGTACTGGTACTGCTGCAGTTATAACACCTATTAAGTCGGTTATGATAGAAGGAAACAAGAAAATCTTTAGCGGAGGAGAACCTGGTGAAATCACGAGAAAACTTTATGAATTGCTAAAAGGGATTCAATATTCAGACATAGAAGATCCATATGGATGGGTTGTTAAGGTATAAAAAGCATTATTATATTTTCTCTATTTACCTTTTTAGTTAAAATTTCCCTTAATATATATTTCTAATATTTAAAGATCCTTGATATAATAAAGATCTAATTAAATATAGATTATAATAATACAGAGATAAAATAAGCAAGATAAAGTACTCCTAGACATATAAATGTGGGACGTGCTAAATACTTGAATGAACTTTTATAGTCTGTTTCATAAAAGCTAATATTATAAGCTAAGCAAGGGTGAAGTGGTGTCATTATATACCCTAAATACACAGCAAAGTAAATAAATGTAAAATCTAAAAGAGGCATTATAAGGATTGCATTCTGAAATAAATAAATAGGAATTAAAATTGAAATAGGTAATTGAACTCTTCCTGTTGCAAAACCAAGGAAAAAACTTATGAATATAAATAGAGATAATGGTAATTTTAATGATCCAATCTCTTCTGGTACTCCAGATTTGATGAATATATCTAAAAATAAAAACATTGCGATAATCAAGAGGGGAAATCGCCAAATTTTCATTTTCTTAATAATTTCTTTAATATTAAAAAAAGAGAATTTTGTGAACCTTAGGGCGAAAATTATGCTTACACAAATTCCGATGAGCAAAAAGATTTCTGGAATAACAGGTTTTAAAAAGCTACGACCTAAAAAGTCAATTATTGGAGCTAATATGATAGGAAATAAGTTATGTAAAACTCTTTTTATGTCCCGATCGATTTTTTTTCCTCCTTTTTCCACAGAGCGTAATAAAGTGATATATCCAATCAAATTCATTAAAATAAAGGGAAAAATCATAGCTAACACTATGGAATAAAGCGAAATTCCTGATAATGCACTAGCAACAAGTATTGCTGATGATATAGGATAAATTAAAAGTAAAGAATGGCGATACCACACATTTATTCCAACTTTTTGATCTGAATTTAAATTAATATCTACTTTATCAACAATAGGTGCTGACATTAAAGCACCTCCTGGAATTGGTAATAATCCGAATAATGCAGGGCTTAAAACTAAAGCAAATTTTTTAGAAATTTTAAGTTTTTCAATTAATTCAAGAATAAGTCCAGATTCATCCATTATCCCTCCCAATATTGGAATAAGAGCCACCGAAATTGCTAAAAAGATTATTGAAGGGTTTGTAAAAACAGTTTTTAAGGATGATATAATATTTACTTGGGTTAAAAATCCAAATAATAATGCAGCAAATGTTAAAATAATTCCTAACTCTTTTTTCGAGAAGATCAGGATAAGAGCAATTATAATAAAAAAACTTAACCAGGAAGGAAACACAATAATGAAAATTATTAATTGTTTAAAAAATGTCAAGCAATTTTCTATTATAGGTTTAGTTAGAAATTTTCTCAATCAAAATATTGAATGCTTCTTTAACATTATATCCTGTTTTAGAGGAAATTTTAACAAAATCAATTACATTATCATGTAATTTCTTTAATTCAGAAACCAAAGTTTCTAAATAGTTATTTTCTAATTGATCTAATAAGTCAATTTTTGTCCCAACTAATAGAATGGGAATATTACCAATTTGTTTTAATTTAATCATCCATTCAGCGACATTTTCAAGAGTATTCAATCGTGTTAGATCAAATAAAATGAAAGCAGCAAAAGAACCATCGACAAATTCATCTAATATTTTTTTAAATTGAGCTTGTCCAGCAAAATCCCACATTACAAAGTTGTATTCTATTCCGTTAATATAAAAGATTTTCGAATAAAAGTCAACTCCTTTAGTTAATTCACTGCTCTCATCAAAAATATCATTAACTAAACGATTTAAAAACGAAGTCTTTCCAACGCCTCCATCTCCAGAAACAATGACTTTAACAGTTTTTCTCATTTTGTGACAAATTATATGTTCATATTTTTAAAAAATGACGTTAAAATTTGGTATTTGTAATATTAGAACAAAATAAAATTTTGTTAAAGAAAGATTTTTAAATTGATTTCTGGACTGCAACCCAGCTTTTATACGGTATTTATTGCTTAACAAAAACATAAATGAATTAGTTTTATATTTATAAAAAGCAATAATTACATATATTCAAAAAAATTTGAAGGAAAAAAATAAATAGGTTGAGAATTAACATGGTTGATGCTTCTTTAGCCAAAGAAATAAAAGAAATGTATGATAACGGAAAAGTTGGAGAAAAACCAGAAAATTTACTTAAGATTTATGAGTTTGTTAAGCAAATATCTGCTGAAAGTGATGAGTTAAAAGAAGAATTGGAAGATATGGACGCTTTTACCGCTCAAATTTCAATCACAGATCCAGTATTTAAATCGTGGTTAAAAATTGGAGATGGTAAATTTGATTATGGACAAGGAGAAACTGATGACCCGTCCTTTACTTTATCTTGTACATATGAGATTATGGGTGGAATGATGGCAGGAGAAATCGAATCTACAAGTGCCTATATGTCGGGTGATCTTACAATAGAAGGCAATCTTCAAGATGCTATTGCTTATGGTGAGTATCTATCCTTAGCAATGGAAGTTGCTCAAAACCTGGGAGCAAGATAAGATTATTATGTAATTTTTAAATTCTTTTTATTTTTAATCTATACATTTTCTTTTAATATAATCGAAACCGCATCAATTCGTGTATTTTTAACTAAGTTTGACATAATAAATGGTTCTTTTTTATGAAAAAATTTAAATTTAAAAAAAATCATTATTTCTATCTGAATTGACATTCATTTTGAATGTCAAGAGTTGAAAACTACATGGTAAACTTAAAATCAATAGTTAGTAATCTACAAAAACACTATTCTGATGCATCAGAGGTTGTAGTTGTAAGTAATAGAGGGAAAGTACTTTATTCTACTAAAAATTGGGATGTAAAAAGTGATATTAATAAACTTCTTTCTAGTTGGGCAAGTGGTAATGCTCAATCTGTAAATTTGAATGGAATTCGATATTCTGTTCTACAAATGGCTCCCGAACGTTTTATTGCAACTAATCGTCAGAAAAAAGGGCATTTAATAGGAGCTAGCACTCCAGATGGTGAGACTTATTTCATAGCCCATATAAAACCAAAAGCCAAAGGATGGTATCACATGGCATATCCGGCGGTTGCTAGAGCCGCGGCAATGGTTATAAAAGGTTCAAAATCAAAATTTATTGAAACGAATGTAGATACTTCTGATGATAGAGAACTTCAAACTAAATCAGCTTCATTGAGCTATGGAACGTCTAGCGGGTCTTTAGGAAGAAGTTATATTGATCCTATATTGAAAGCCGAAATTGAAGGTTTTTTACAATGGATAAGAAATCCTGAAGGATTATCAAGCTATATCTCTTATTATTTACAACAAAATGATAATTATCGAATATCTAAGCTTGCAGAAATTTATAATGAACTATATCGTATTTGTAATCAGTAAGTTTTTGATTATTCATTAGATTTTACTTTATATTATAAATTCGAAATTCTATAGATAGATTAATATTTAGCCATTTATCAACGAACTCAGATGATAGATTAGTTCAAGTACCTTTTATTGTAAATGAAATAGATAAAGAAATAACTTTTGAAAAAATTGTATGGATGGGTGATTTTAACCTTGAGCCTACATCGTCAGAATACAGTTTAATAAATGGAATTTCAATACTTAACTTTACAGACACTTATAGATATTTAAATACATTTTCAGGATATACGGGGGATTTTGATGAGGATCATACTCCACAGAAAAGAATTGATTACATAATGTGCTCATCTGATATTATACCACAATCCAATTATGTGTTTTGCTCAATTAGTTCGGATCATTGTGCTGTAATTACGCAATTTTAAAATTCTTTTTTTTAATAATTTCATGAAACTAATCCTTTATGAATAGAAGCTGTGATGTTCCTGTACATATCAAGTCGTCTTTTTGGTTCCAAATTTTGCTTTCACAGAAAAATATTTTTTTTCCACTTTTTATACATAATCCTTCTGCTATTAATCGTCCTTCTGATACAGGTTTGAGATAAGCGACTTGTAAATCGATTGTAGTTATGTAACCATCAGGATAAATAAGAGAGTATGCTGCACATGCGCAAGTAGAATCAATCATAGAAGCTAAAACTCCACCATGTACCATGCCGTTCTGTGTTAATTCTTTCCTAATAATTAACTCAAATATCGCCTTACCATTTCTTATTTCTTTAAGTTCAAAACCTAATGTTGAATAATATGGTATTCGCTTATAGAGTAAGTTAATTAAATCTTCCATGATGATAAAAATTATTTTTATGATATATAATCTCTCTTTTCATCTAATCATAAAAGGTTTACTTAATATTCTTATATTTATATGTAGTTTACAAATAAGAGAGTTTTAAAATGGCTCCTGTCAATATTTTTGATTTTTGTCTTTTGGATGTGAACTTTCTTTTCATCTTTTTTTGATCCTAATCGATTTAGACCATAATAATTGGTCTTTTTGACAGGAGTCGCCCCCAGTTTAAAATTTAAAACGATTTAATTAATAATTTTATTTTTATAATTCTTATTTATTATGTTCTCGAAGCCATTCTATCAAGTTTTTTGATTTTTTTGGAAATATTTGTGTTATTATCTCTGTAGCTACTTTCTTTAAATCGTAATTTTTTTCTGAAAGGATAAATTCTTCGAGGATATTATAAACTTTATTGCTATTTAAATTAAGTAATTTAAAGGCAATAATGCTATTCTTTCTTATTTCAGTATTTTCACTGTTTTCTAAGAAATAAATTAAGAGATCTATTGCTTCGTTTTTACCTAATTTGTGACTCTTAACATAATCATAAATTTGTGCAACTGTTAAACCATCATTCATAAAATCTAAAGCATCTTGGTATATCAATGTTTTTCCAGAGTTTTCATTTTCTATAATTTTTATATCTACCAAATCAAAAGGGCAGTTATGATTTTCTGGTAGTCTATGTTCTCTGCAAAAAATCATTCCACAAAATTTACATCTATAAGGTAAATTTATAAGATGATTTTTACAGAAATAGCACTTATTCATTTCGAGAAGTCCCTTATCATTTTAATGAAATGTCAATGAAATCAATATTTATATTTTAATTTAAATTTCAAATTAATCAAGTATTTGAAAATTTAAATATATAGAGTTAAATTTAAAATGAAAATTGGCTATGTTCAAACTTCGCCTATTTTTGGTGAGAAAAATAAAAATTTCGAACAAGTAGAAGATTTGGTATCCAATATTAAAGCAGATTTAATAGTGCTTCCTGAGTTATTTGCAACAGGTTATACTTTTATTTCAAAAGAAGAAGCATATACTTTAGGAGAAGATTTAAACGGAGAAACTGCTGAATTTCTAAAGATTTTAGCTAAAAAGACGGGAGCAGTGATTGTAGCCGGATTTATTGAAAAAAATGAAGGTGAGATATTTAATTCTGCCATGATTGTGTCCAATAGGGGATTATATGAGTCTTATCGCAAGCTTCATCTATACTTCAAAGAAAAACTCTGGTTCAAACCAGGAAATCGTAAATTTCATTTAGTTGAGTTAAAAGGAATGAAAATCGGGATAATGATTTGTTTTGACTGGATATTTCCTGAAAGTGCTCGAACACTTGCTTTACTTGGTGCTGATATAATTGCACATCCCGCTAATTTAGTACTTCCCTATTGTCAAAATGCAATGATTACAAGGTGTTTAGAAAACCGAGTTTATGCTGTCACTGCTAATAGAATTGGCTCTGAAACTAGAGGATCAGATTCTTTCACATTCACTGGTAGAAGTCAGATTACTTCATATAACGGTGAGATTTTATCATCAGCTCCAGCAAATGAAATTTTTGCCGAATTTATTGAGATCGATATTAAAAGACCTAGAAACAAAAATTTAAATGAATATAATAATCTTTTCGATGATAGAAGATCTAATTATTATTTAAAATAGCGATTTCTTTAAATTATTTCCCGAAGCTTAATTATTTTTTTTTTGAATTTCTTTAACCGAGAGTCAAAAATATTATACACTAGAAAACCTTCGAGGATTTCAACTGCTTTTTGATAGTAATTAATAGAGTTTATCAAATCTGCATTTTTTTCGGCATTTTCAGCCATTTCTATGTTAAAATCTAATTCTATTTGCTTATTTTTATAATCAAGGTCAAAAATCCTTTGGTTGATTTTGGTTATCTGTTCCTTCAAATTAAATTCTTTTGCTATAAATAAAGCTTTATTATATTCTTCCAAGGTTACTTGATAAGCTAAATCTTTTTCCGCTGACTTAGCTTTCTTTATTAATTCTTTTATTAAATCTATCGCGAGATTTTTATCTATTTTTTTAATTTGCTCCTGTAAGTTACCAAGATCGCTGTTTGTTATAAGTATTGGCGAAATAGATTTGGTTTTGGCGATCTTTTCTTTATAGGTTTCTTGAATAGTATCCGCTTCTTGGGCAATTGCTTCGATTGATGTAGGTGTGATTATTTTTTCTTTTAAAAGTTGATAAATTTCATATAAAACGATATTAGGTTCGATTTTAACGATTTTTTTTAACCTATTAAGCATGTGATTGATAAAGAAAAAAGGTTTAGAACTTAATATTTCATTAGCAAGATTGTAAATCGCTTTTTGAATAACATTTGAATTTATTTTTTCTAATTCGTGTGGAGGAATCGAGTGAGCTAATGTCATTGGAAATACTAAGTTGATATCAAAATTTTTAACAATGTAATCAGCTACCTCTTCTATCTTAAAGTTAATAATTCCCGAATTTTGAAATTCAATAAGATCATTATTATATTTTTTCTCAAATAACTCAAGAAATTGAAAAATTTGTTTTTTCATTTTTTTAGAAGCTGTATGATCGAGAATTAAACAGAGTCGAATAAAATCTCCATCTTTCAATATAATATTGAAATTTTTATATTGTAATTCATAAAATTGGTACTCAAATAAGGAATCCTTATTTGAGATATTTTCAGATTCTGAAAAGTTAATATTTGCTTGAATAAAACCACTCAATAAATTTGGATCAATATCGACTCCTGAAACAGGATAATTTAATAAAGTAAGACCTGATAACCTATCCATTATTATGATGTGTTTTATATTAATTACATCTAGAAATTTTTGCCAAATTAATTCTTGCTCAAGCTTTAACTGCTTTTCATAAGAATCTACCTCAAAAATTACTATATTTGAATTAAATTCAAATCCCATCTCTTTAAGACGATTTTTAATACATTGTATACAGCCTAAAGCGTTTTGTGGACATTTTTTCTTGCTATACCCACAGTCATAACCTAAACCGTTTATTCTAAAAAAAACCATGATAGTCCTTATACCCTGCTCAAATTAGATTAAATGAATTTGAAAATTAAATTTTCAAAAGTCTGATTAAGGTGAGCTATTTTAGACAAAAATTTATTCCCTTGCTTTAAAATTAAATTCTGTTCTTTTAAATCTTTAGATTGAGAAAATTAAATTATATTGCTATTAAGTTATTAAAATGATTTTTGGTAAATTGATAAACCTAATTACATTTCCGTATTAGTTAAATCAGAAATGATCCAGAAGACTTTTATGTATAAAACGTGATTTTAATCTTAAGATAACTTAAAAATATACTTTCAAAAATTTATGAATGAAATAACGAACAACTTAAAAGAAAAAATCAATGTAGCGGCTTATTATCTTTCCCAAAAGAATCACCCTTATGATACTTTATGTTGGATGTTAGCCGAAAGGGAATTATTTATTCAAAATAATTTTAGGGAAGTAAAAGTTGAATATGTTAAAAAGAAAGCTGCAGAGATATATTTGTCTTCACCATCTTACGATGTCTTATGCTGGTTAATCGCAGAATTAAATATTTTTTTGAGAAATAAGTCTTTTAGAACAAAACCTCATTTTTTTTAGATTCTAAGACTAAAAATCCAATTGAAAATTTTAATCTAAAACAGAAATTAAATTAGAAGAAAGTGTTCTAAAAAAAATCGATCAAGATTTAAATCTTTTAGTAGTTTCATATTAGATACGATGTAAGCATGAATACCTTCTTCATTGAAATATTTAAGACAAAGATTTTTTCCTTTTACCTCTTTTAAAGCGCTCACAATCTCAATGAGAATGGATTTCAAATATTTAATTATTAATTCTTTATCACACTTTATCAAGTCAATATCCGAGAAGTCATACCAGGACTCTTTTGAAAATGAGATGTTTGCAAGTTCCAGTTGATCCTTAAATTCATCCCTTTTTTTTAAGGATTCATATGTTTTTTCTATATAATTTAGAATATTGGTCTTAGATTTAGTATACATTTTATTTTCTAATATGTTCCTTAACATAATTAATATCTGCTGAAAGACGCCTAGAATGTCGAAAAAGTCAGCTACATCTGTTAAAGTTTCAGCTTGTTCCCATTGGTTATAATAATCTTCAATAGTTTTGAGAAATGGAGTAAATACATTAAGATTTCCTTCCCAATTTTTACCTTTCTTTTTCCAAATTTGTTCATATTCTTTTATAAATGCATTTTTTATTACATTTAATCTTCCCATAAGCATTGCTGTTTTTACTTGTTTATTATCTGCTGCGACAAATAGTAAATTATACTCTTGTTCTAATATATAAATCCATCTTAATCCTCCCATTTCAATAGATTCTAATGATTGGTGGAACTCTATCATTGAGAAATGATGAAAAGCAGTTAGAAATCCTGATACTATGTCCTCGTCTGCATCAGTTTTCAAAAATGATTTATATAGCAACTTTACACCAGATTCGCTATTTAATATCCATATTATCATTGGTCTCAGTATTTAATATTTTATCTTAAATAACTAATTTTAAAATTATATTCTTGTAATACCTTCGATTTTTAATGTTGAATAACTGAAATACTTTTGCTATATTATTTCACTATGAGAAGAGGTAAAATTTGGATTAACCTCTCTATTCACATGATGTAATTGGAATCAAAATTATATAAGGTTAGGTTAACAATTTTATGAAAAATTCAAATTTACTTTTTATCAAAATTTTTTAATATCAAAATCTCTTATAAGCTATTTATAATATAAAGGTGTATTTGAGTTTATTTTGTAACGGTGATTTTTTATCGTAGATCCGGCAATATTTGATCCGTTAGAACGATTTTTATCAAGTTTAGCTATTTTTTTATTAATAGTCTGTAGTATATTATATATTTATAGAGGAACAAGAGGGGAAGATAAACAAGAAAGATTAATGATGAGCGCATTTGGAGTATTTTGGATTAATATTGCGTTAATAAGATTATTTTTTTTTATTATAGATACTAATTTTGAGGGTTTTTATTTGGGTGATTTAGACACCATTTTTGAAACATTTGATATTATAAATTATATACTATTATATTTTTACTTATATCTCTATATTAATGAATTTATAACTATTATTATCTTAAGTTTATTATTTGTTTGGTCGTCTATCAAGTCAAAAAAAGAATTTCAAGCTATATCATCAGTCATTTCAATTGGATTTGTTATTATTGTTATAGGATGGACATTTGAAGCTATAATTATAAGAAGTATAAATCCTGTTTCTCGTGCTTTACCTTCTTTATTTATAATAATAGGATCCATTATCGCGATATCTCCTTTGGTTGGGTATTCGGAATTTTTTACAAAACCTTTCATTAGATTGTTAATCTTTATAATGATTGGCTTAATTGCTACATTTCTCGTGTTAACTCTCTTCTTTAATTTACCCTTATTTATAGTCGTTCTAATTTTTATTTGGATTGCTGTTTTCGTTCTTGTACTTGTTGTAGGTTATGTAATTTATATCTATTCAAAAAGACGTCAAAGAGAATCTGAAATTAGGAGGGATGAGATAAAGGATACAATTAGTATGTTTACTAGACCCCCAAAAATTACAATAGAAGAAGCGAAATTTTATAGAGAGAAAGGAGTGTGTATCGTGTGTAAAAATAAGATTTCAAGATTAAATTATGTATGTCCTAGTTGCAATGTTTTTTATTGCCTTAAATGTTCAGAAGCTTTAACCAATTTAGAAAATGCCTGTTGGGTTTGCGAAAGCCCTTTTGATGAATCCAAACCTGTAAGATTAGAACAAAAAGTTGATGAGGAAATTTTATTAGACTAAAATTTTAATGTTGATAATTATGGCTGAATTATTCGAAGTAATAACAATGCTCCTTATTATTTTTTTAATAATTCCTTTTGCGATTTTGACAGCAATAACGATTTGGGTTTATAAGGATGCTAAAAAAAGGAACTTAAATACATTTTTATGGATCTTAATTGTATGGTTAATTCCATGTTTTGCAGGATTAATCATCTATTTAAAAGCGAGAGCAGAGCCAGAATAATAGAATTTGTTTTTATAAAATTATTTTAAAAAATTTAAAAAATAGAAAAAGGATAAAAAATAATTTAGAATTTAAAGCAATTAAATGCAGTATTGCATCCTGCTGGTTTGATTAGGGTTATTTTTACTGTATTATTTCTTTTCATTTTTTTTTCACATAATTTTTTTTATTTTATAATTTTATATAGAATTGATATTCATATATAGTTTCTATTACAATACTTCTATGGTAGTACCAAACTATAATGGGATTAATAATAATTGAAGAATAAGATTAATAGAAGTAATAAGGGAATAAAATAAAGCTAATAACTTAAATTAAAAGTAATTTGAATTTCTTAGGATTTTATTCTCAATTAAATCTCTACATTATCTTTAAATAAGCATTTATCTTACATTTATAATACATTTATAATTTTCTGTGAAAATGAAATCTCATACTATATTAAGAATACTTTTCATATTTTTCGGAATAGCACTTATTATTTTCGGATTTATAAATTCTTATTTTAACTCGAATCTTGGAATTAATAATAGAATTTTTGGGTTTAAAGATGAAAATGGTTTAAAGGATTCAGGATTTTGGGAAACTTCGCCATTTATAATTGACGGAGATGAATCTGGATGGGATATCTATCAAGGAAGCGATGCACATAATTGGACTTGGGCTACTAGTCAACCTTGGTGTAGTGGAATGGGAACTTGGAATAGCCCCTATATTATCGAAAATATAACTATTAATGCCAACTATATTGGAAGCTGCATTAGAATTGTTGATACTTCCAAATATTACATTATTAGGAATGTTACTGTTTATAATTCTGGATACTGGGATGCAGGTATTAGGCTTGAGTGGACTGAAAATGGAGAAATATTAAATTCAAGTATATTAAATAATCGAAACGGAATAATTTTCAATGATAATGTTCATGATTTAATTATTTATAACAATAATATAACCAATAATGTACATGGAATATATTTTGAGAATTATTGTGAGTATAATAACATATCTGGAAATAGAATAAAAAACAGCGAGTATGGGATTAGATTATTTAATTCTAAATACAATATCATCTCAAACAATTTGATTATAAATGAGAACATTAATCAAGGATCTCAAAGAACGTATGGTGTTTATTTACATTTCTCTGATTATAATAACATTTTTGAAAATAATATAATTGGAACTTCTAAATGCATTTATGAAATAGATTGCGTCAAAAACTATATTAATGATAATCAATGTAATCCTATATCTTCTTTCAATTTTGGGATATTTATTACCACTTTATTAGTAATATTTTTCATTGTATTATTAACAATAACATTATTAGTAATTAGAAAGAGATCAAGAAAATTAGCAAGGATAAAGAGAGAAAAGTATGAGTTCATAAAGGAAGAGTTCCCTCTTGAACCAGAAATAGAGATGTTTAAGTCAAAAATGGAATCTCCTCAGCCTGAAATATCAATTGAATTAAAAATAGAGCCTCCTGAACCAGAAGTAGAACCAATTGAGCAAGAAGTAAAACCTCTTGAGACAGACATAGAACCAATAGAGCCGGAAATAAAACCTCCTGAGACAGACACAGAACCAATAGAGCCAGAAATGGAAATTCATGAACCAGAAGTAGAACCAATTGGGCCGGAAATAAAATCTCCTGAGACAGACATAGAACCAATAGAGTTAAAAACGCATATTCTCCAACCTGAAGCAAGGGCTCCTGTATCCAAAATAGAGATTCAAAAACTTCCAGAGGAATCAAAAATCATTAATTCAGAGTATCAAATACACAAAAAAAAAATTGTATTAGATAAAGAAATACTAGAAGTAAAAGAGAAATTTGAGAAATTTAACTGTCCTTTTTGTGGATATTTAATTTCAGGAAAAAGAAATCTATGTCCTCAATGTGGATATCATATTAAATGAGTAAAGGAAGATTTTCTAAGATAAGATCAAAGTATAAAGCATTGTATATCCTAATATAAGAAGAAAATGAAACGTTGCAAAAAGGGCACCATTTTTAAGCAAGCGATTATAATCCAAGTTTTCTACTTTGTATTTTTTTGCTATTGAGAGAGTAAGAAGATCGCAAGCAGACCCTTGTGGTAAAAAGTTTCCTGCCATATTAACACCACTAATAAAAGCGATAATTATTGGATTAGGAAAGAATCCTTTTCCTATGACGGCTGAAAAAATAGGTAGTAGAATGATAGTCACTGGGGTGCCTGCAAGGAATGCAGACATGAGAGACGAAATGCTTAATGTTATCAACACAGCGAGATAAATATTATTACCTACCAAATTCACCAAACTCGTGGAAATAAACTCTGAAAACCCAAAATATGATAAAGAATTCGAAAGGATGAATAAAACAGCAAACAATATAATTATTTTCCACTCAATTTCGCTCCTAAGATCTGAGAAATTAGAAGTTTTTGAGTGGATTAGAAGAAGAACTGCAGCAGCTATGATCGCAACAAGAGCAGGTTCGAAACCTAAGAACATAAATATAAAAGAAGCAAGAACTATGATACTTGTCATTATAAAATATGCTTTATTCCGAATTACAATTCCTGGATCTACCATTGATAATAATATTTGTTTATTTTTTTCAGTTGGTTTTTTTTCCTTTTTTAAAAAGAACCTATCCATCAAAAAAAGAGTGGATATTAATGCGATTACAAATAAAATACCCATATTGGAAAGATACGCACCAAAACTCCATCCAAATTCCTTTCCAATTATTAAATTCTTTAAACTTGAAATGGGTGTGAGAATTGCGCCAATATTTATAGTAATTGTCATCCCCATCATGTACGTTCCCGCAGGTATCTCTAAAGCTCTACATGTCCTATAAATCAATGGAGCCAATATCAAAGATAAAGTAAGGTCCTCAATAAAAGCAACCATAATAGCTGTAAACAAGCAAATCACATAAAAGAATAATCTGTTATTTCCTTTCGTAATATGTATTAACTTTAATGCAACATACTCTAAAACACGGTTATCAGTTGCATAATAAATAACGATCTGCATAGCAAATATGAAGATTAATGTGTTAAAACTAATAAATCCAAGAATTTCTACCTCTTGAACATTTTCATATGTGAGCATTGATATTACCGCAATAGCTCCTATGATTAATGCGATTGGAAAATAATCAATCTTACTCTGAGAAAAAAATGCCATCAAAATCGCAAATAAAACTAAATTAAACATTATTGCGGGAAGGTTCATTAAATAAGAAAAAATAGTTTCTAGTTAAAAAAGTATCACTTTTATTTTTTATAAAAATTAAAAGGTTATTCGGATTATAGGATAAGTAATTATTCCACTAATCCTCCAACTTTTTTCAAAATGAGATTTTTTAATTCTTGAATGTTTCGTTCCATATCATAAAAATCATATTCCAAACCTAATCTCGATTTAAGCAACGTTGGTATATGATTCACTTCATAAAACACCGGAATAATGGGTAAACCAATTGCTTCCGCCGCTGTCCACTCTTTTTTGACAGGAACCGAGTCCTTAGAGTGTTCAGAGCAAAATAGAAGCATCGCATTACATTTCTCCAAATTTTCATCCATATACTCGAAAATGTTATCTTCCATATCTTCTTCCCAATACAATACTTTCTCAACTTCAGGCAGATCTGACAATGATTTTGCAATTCCATGGATATTAAAAGTATCCACATCTTTAGTAGCGTAACTTAAAAATAATAGTAATTTCGTTTCTAACTTTTCAATTAGTACGGGAGAATTACTGACAGTTTCTTCAGATTTAGGTTTACCTACCATATAAGATGCCAATTTAATCAATGCTTCCGAGGGTTTTTTCTTTTTTCGTTCTTTTTTTTTTTGAGGTTTTAATCCAATATATACAATTATTAATCCAATCACAAAAAATGGCCTGAATATCATTAGATAAATATTGGGTGCAGAGAGACTATCAAAAATTGCTCCTAATGATACTAGAAAAACTCCAACTGCTATATAAAGAAGTTTTTTTCTAATTAATCCTTTAGCTTGTAAACTCCTATAAATAGCTCCAAGCACTAAAAAAATCCATAGGAAAATTATAAAGAAAAAAGATATGATAGATGGAGGAGAACCAAAAATAATATAATTGTCAATAAGGTCTTCACCTTCAATTGGAGGAGAAGAACTAATTGTGTAACTGTTCGGTCCAAAAAAGAGAAATAATTCATAAATTACTCCTAATATCAATATCAATATGTATAAGTATTTCTTTATTTTCGGCGCAACTAATTCTCCAGCAACTACTGACGCACTATAAATCGCTGGAAAAAGCCACATAAAGCTTAACAAGCATAATATTGGATTGGAGTTATAGGGACCGAAAGAAATAGTGGGAATATTAAAATTTCTCCCAAATGAAATTACGACGAAAAAATCTAAAATCAAAGATAAAAAATTTAATCCAATAAAAAAAGCACTTAATCCAAAATAAAAAAGCAATTTAGTATTATAGACTTTTGAATACCTTACTTGATAAAATCCAAAAATTATGCCAAATAATAAAATAAATAACGCTGAGAGCCCATCGAACCACCCTTCAAAAGAAAGCATCTTACAACAAACCTACTGATTGATTTTATAAAATTGGACTTTCTAATTAAAAGTAAATATGATATGATACTTTATAAAATTTTATAAAAAACACTTATAATCATAAATGGCTTAAAATCACAATTTAATAAAACTCATACAGAGTATCTTCCTCTAATCTTAAAATTAAGTTGTTATTGAGATTCTTAAGATTCACTTTCTGAACAGCTTTAATCTCGAACTCCTCTTTCTCAAGATTGTGCGAATACCAATGTTTCATTATTCCTAACCGTAAGATTTGAGCTTCTTTAATAATAGCCCGAATAAAGTTGAGCCAACGTTCGATTTCAATTTTTTTTTCATGTTCGGTAAGTGTTTTCAGCTTGTTCTTATCCTTCTTGCCTAATTTCTCTTTAATCCAATTATCAATTTGTTCTTCAGTCCATTTCATTTTACGCAAATTTTTTACCTTCTTAGAATTTAAGAGTGATTTGTATTCTTGAGTTTGATTCTCGGAACCAAGGACTGAATTACAATCACAATATGCTTTTGTTGCTCTTAAATATAAATCTCCTTCTCTTAATTGTGTTTTGATATTCTTATTATCAATTTCTTCAAAAGACATATTATAATTTTTTAGAATTAGGGTTAAATTCTCTAATTTAGAACCTTTTGGAAGGGAAGCAGTAATATAATAGCACATTAGTCTATTCACATGTTTAATATCTATTATAATACTTATTGATAAATACTGGTAAAAAATTTTTTGTTAGTAGCTTTTAGATTTTGATTCCGTTTTTTCAAAGGAATTTTCATTGAAATCAGAATCTGAATTTACCTTTCAAAAAAAAAAAGAAAAACTGCTCACGAACATACTCCACCTTTCTTCTTCTCATCCACTCATCCGTCTTACTTATTCAACTTCATCGATCATGACTGAGTTTACTGAGAAATTCAAGCACCACTTTGTTAAATGGCTTTCCATCTTCTATAAAATTAAGTGTGTGCGCAGCACCATCTAATACTAGAAATTCAGAATCAACAATCTTGTTATGAATGACTTCGGAATATTCCGGAGGAGTAAGTATATCAAATTCTCCAGCTAAAACTAATGTCGGCTTTTTAATTTTTTGAAGTTGATTAATCACATCGAATTTCTTTACAGCTTTCAGGACTGATACAAAAGCATGCACTTGGTCATTATCTTTTAAATATTGTGCTTTAAGAATTTCTATAAAATCTGTATTTCTTGCGTATATTGTGTCATTTGTAGACCATAAAACAAATTGGGAAAAAATAGCTTCCATGCCTAGTTCTTCTGCAATTAATATCCAATTATCCAGCAAAGTTTCAAATCTTTTTGAAATTGTACATAAAGTGGCAGCTAATACCAAACTTGAAATTCTATGTGGAAAGTTTAAGGCAAATTGTTGTGCTATCATCCCGCCCAATGAATGGCCAATTATATGAGCTTTATCCACTTGAAGTTCGTTCAGTAATTCGCTTAAATCCTCCGAGAATATTTCAATAGAATAATCTTGCTTTGGTTTATCTGTTTTTCCATGGCCTCGTATATCATAAGCTATAACTTTATAATGTTTAGATAATTCAGGAACTTGATATAACCAATGCATTACTGAAGCGGAGCCACCATGGATTAAGATTATTGGCTCACCTTCACCTTTTACTTGATAATTGATCTTAATATCATTCACTTTCATTTTTGGCAAAATGAACACCTGAAGTTCTAAATTAAGATTTCTTAGGTTGAAAAAAAGGATAATTGTCTCATATTTAAACCTTTACGTTTCTGTCAATAATTATCAAATTAAAATAAAAAAAGAAAAAATAAAAACTGCTCACGAACATACTCCGCCTCATCTAAACCATTCATCTCACTCTAATTCTTATCCTGCTCCTTCCACAAACCTATCACGCCCTAAGCCTGAACCCGAACTCCTCTTTCGATATGCCACACACTCGCGCTGTTGAGAGCGGCAGGCTAAACAGGTCGCCCGAAAGCTCCCTGCGTACACCCCCACCTCACCAACCCCGTCTTCTACGGGTGCGCTCGTCTCGTTCCCACGGTTCGCGTCACCGCGCCCCGCTCTCGATTATCAGCAATCCACCCATTTGAATTATGATGCGTTTCTATGGTGCGCTTTCACGGACCACTCTGAGTGGCTTCCGGCCATCACAGGTAAGCCTTACCACCCATACACCAACCCAAATACGTACACTGCTCCTAATCAATACGGAATAAGATTGGATGACTCTTTTCGGGACCAGCTTCGTGCTTAGATGCTTTCAGCACTTATCCGTTAGCGCGTAGCTGCCCGGCGATGCCCTGTCGGACAACCGGTACACCAGAGGCGCCGGCAAAATGTTCCTCTCGTACTGATTTTCCCTTTCCCTCAGTCATCCTACATACCTGGTAGATAGAATCCGACCTGTCTCACGACGGTCTGAACCCAGCTCACGTTCCCTTTTAATGGGCGAACAGCCCCACCCTTGGAGGTTCTGCACGCGTGCGAACCTGCGCGACGCTATGTGCGCCTCCAGGATAGGAAGAGCCGACATCGAGGAAGCAAGCCACGAGGTCGATAGGGACTCTTACTCGTGACAACTCTGTTACCCCCGGGGTAATTTTTCTATCACCTCAGCAACCCACACGAGGACTGCTAAGGATCGCTAGACCAGGCGTTAGCCTCAGGATTCCTTGGTTGTCAGAATCCAGTCAGGCCAGCTTGTGCTCTTAAACTCTGCGGCGGATTCCTGACCCGCTTGAGCTGACCATTGGTTTCTCTAGATACCTTTTCTAGAGAGAGCCGCCCCAGCCAAACTGCCCACCTGCAGGTGTTCGACGTGGAACGCCGTTAGTGATACCAAGAGGGAAAGTCGGTGTTCCATTGGTGCTCCCCCCTAACCGAGATCAGGGGTTCGATGCTCCCGACTACACTCTGTATCCAACTCAGAACCACAGCTACAGGCTGCAGTAAAACTCCACGGGGTCTTCTCGTCCCACCAGGTACCTCCGGTCCGTTCGCCGGAGTGTAATTTCAATCGTCAGAAGGCTGGGACAATAGGGAGAACGTTGGACCATTCATGCACGTCTGAACTTACCAGACAAGGCATTTGGCTACCTTAAGAGAGTTATAGTTACTCCCGGCGTTTAGCAGGACTTACTCGGGTTGTATCCCGGATTGATCAAACTGCCACTGGCCAGGTTTCAGCTTCTGTAAACACGCTTTCGCGCTATCAGAAACCTATGTTTTTGTTAAACAGTCGTCCCCCTTTAGTTATTGCAACTTGTGGGCCCCCATACACTGCCGAAGCTGCGTATAGAAATCCGCAAGCAAGCCTTATCCCAAAGTTACGGCTCTAATTTGTCGATTTCCCTAGCCTCCTTTACACGAATACGCCTTAGGCTTCTCACCTAGGGGCACCTG
>JBHLNZ010000028.1:0-39991 GCA_048941015.1 Promethearchaeota archaeon
TATTTCATCGCAGGTAGTCCAACATATATCCACCCCGGTTCAATAAATTGATTAAAATTAGTATTAGTAAACGCACCTGTTACCGAATCATCTCCCAAAAATGTTCCAGGGGCTATATTTGATACTCCTCCTGCAACTGTATACTCTCCAAATACAACTTTTTTTATAATTAAATATTTTCCAACGACCATTGAACTCATTACTACAGTGCCTTGCCCAATAGTTACTCTTCTGCCAAATTCAATGAAATCAGTGTCTACCCATGCATCTTGAAGGTGACTAGAGAAATCTATCCTGACTCCAAACCATCTGAAGCCCCACATTACAATCCAAGGCAACGGACTATTATTCATTAACCATAACGCTAATTTCTTCACTTCAATTCTCAATCTCCAAAACTCAAATTCTGGATCCCCTTTTTCTGCTTTAAAGATGCCCTCTCTAGGCTTATGCACCATATTAATCATTAATAAAAAAGCTTTAGAAAAAATTGCGATTCCAAAAATAAAGATGAAATATAAAATGAAAAGCCAAAATGGTAGAAGTAGCATTGTTATTATCCAATTATTAATATATCTTGAAACATCAAAAAAGACGGCTACAGCCATATATCCACTAACCCATAGAATAGGAATATAAATTGCAAGAAACTTTATACTAATTTTGCTTATAGCACTACTGGTTACAAAATCAATAATATAATCTACTTTATTATCATCTGTTTCTTTATCATTAGATGCTGGAGTATCATTAGTCATTAGACATCCCTCTCTCTTTAGAAATTTGCTCCATAGTTTTAGTTTTAAGTTCATCTGCTTTCTCAAGATCCGCTTCAGAAACTTGAAGATATTCCATTAGTCTTTTTTTAAAAATACGTCTTAAAGGAGCTCCAAAATAATAATTGTCTCCTTTCAAAAGATTAAATTTGGTTGCGCCTGTCATCGGGAGAAACCATGAATTATCATTAATTACATTTCCTGGTCCAATACAATTGAAAGCACCGGTAGTGACGTTATTTCCAATTTTAACTTTGAAATAACTTAGATTTCCAAATATTCCTTCGACCGCATGGGAACTAAAAGCGCCATTTACCCCAAAATAGCAATTATCTCCAACTTCTATAAATCTATCTGCACCAACGTTTTCTTCAATAGTTGTAGCTTTTCCTATCTTATTAGATCCAATAAAATTGTATAACCAATTTATTAACCAAGGGAAAGGACCTCTTATAACAGCATTTTTAGGATATTTAATCATAAAACTACGAATATGGTAATAATTCAATGTTTTACTGGGAATATTTCTTGGAATAATGCCATCCTTAGAAGGAGACTTTTTTTCAGTTATACTCCAAAACCATTTTGTAATGGCTGCTGCAATCAGAATATGAATCAAATAGCATATAATTAGGATAAAAGGCATGAAAATTGACGCGAGTAATGGTTCTAAGTTAGTAAAAATCGAAATAAAATTATTATTTTCTAGAAAATACGGTAAATAGAAATACATTACATATAACATTAGTATAATGGCGGGAATCAGAAGAGAACTAAAATAAACTACAAAAAATGATCCTAAATACCAATGAAATTGAAGATTGATTTCCTCCTTTATAATATTCTGGCCTTCAGTGTTTTTTTTATTACTGTTTTGATCTTGACTCATATTATAACTTAAAGCAATTATAATAAATATAAAATAATAATTGTAGAGATAAATCTATAGTTATAAGTATAAATGTATTTAAAAATATCAAGTCTATAGTTTATAGAATATTTTTTCAATTGTTTTTAATATAAAAAAGAAAAAGAAATTTATAAAATCTTTATGATTTTTGTTTTTTTTTTGGAAACCAGGGAAAAAAAGCACTAGTTCTTCTTTTGTAATCAAGATAAGCTTCATTTCCTTCAAATCTTTTATCTAATAACCTTATCCCTGATACTTTAATGATTTGAAATGTTATATAGGCTGGACCTATAAAAGTTATAAATCCATAAGGCACTGCTAGCGCAATAATAAATAAACCCCACCATTGGGTTACTTCTCCAAAATAATTTGGATGTTGAGTGTATTTCCACAATCCCTTATCCATGATTTTTCCTCTATTTTCTGGTTTTTGCAAAAACTTATATAGACTCCAATCTCCAAAAGTTTCGAATATAAATCCTACAAACCAAACTAAAGAACCTAACCAGAGTGTAATCCCATAAAAATCTAATAAAGAGCTAAGAGGAGGGTTGTCGCTTATATTGACAAACCAAACAGGAAAATCAACCAAAAAGATAATAATTCCTTGAAAAAGATAGATTTTCAAAAAACTTTTTAGTGCTATATTTTTTTTCCATCTCTCTCTCATAGCAGCATATCTATAATCTTCTGGCTTACCACGATTTCTGATATAAACATATGTAGCAATCCTTACTGCCCAGATTAACACAAGGAAAGTTGAAATAATTTGTCTTATAGAGAATTCATTTGTTAGAATAAGATAGGAAATAAAGCTCGTTAGAGAAACAACGAAGTATGCTGGACCATAAAATATATCCATAAGTCCATTATTTTTTTTTATTGTACCAGTTATAAAAGCAATTATTATATATATGAAAAGCGCAATCGCTGAAATACCTATGATTAATAACATATTTTCTATAGTTGCCATAATTAGAATTATGTATATTAATTTATATAATAAGCGATAAAATCAAAAGGAATTTATATTTTGTACTTATGTTTTAAAAATTTATCAGGCAATATCTTTTTTATCATCATCAATGTTGATTTCATGTTCAATTTCAAATTTCCTTTCAGCATCTACATCTTTTTTCATTATAAGGTCCCTACGAGATTCAGCATATTTATTTGGCTTTATTTTAATTACAGGGATGCCAATATAAATAAAACCAGGCTCTAAATATTGGTTGTATAATGTGGTTGAAATTGCAGCAATAACGGTGTCTTTACCAACAATTGTCCCTGGAGCGATTGTTGTATGCCCTCCTACTAACACATAATCATCAAAAAAAACTCTTTTAATTATTAGGTATTTACCTATTACCATACTGGACATAATTGTCGCGCCCTGTCCAATAACTACTCTACGCCCAAAATCTACAAATTCAGCATCGCACCATGCATCATAGAGATAACTTGAGAAATCAATGCTGATTCCAAACCATCTAAAAGCCAAAACATCGACCCAAGGTATAGGGCAATTTCTCATCAACCATAAAACGATCTTCTTGAGCTCAGTCCTTAGACACCAGAATTCAAAATCTGTATCACCAATTTGAGCGAGGAAAACACCCTCTTTAGGTTTATGGATTAAATTCACTAGAATAAGAAGTAATTTACTAAGAAGAAAGCAGCTTAAAATAAACATAAACCATAAAATTAAGATCATTGTAGGTAAGAAGTATATAAAGAGAATGATATTATTGAGAAGGAATGAATAGGTATAAAATGAGATTGCAACGATTAATCCTGCGAGCCAAAATATTGGGAGATATACTGCTAAGAATTTGATATTAACTCTGCTAATTGCACCACTTGTAGTAAAATCGACTGCTAAGTCCTTCTCTGATAATTTATTTACATCAACAGGTTTTTCCAGAATTTCTTGCTTATTAGCTGTAGATTCATTAAAGAGTTCTCCTTTCTCAGTTTCTACAGTTTTTCTTTCTGACTTATCTTTTGGGTTTTTTTCAAGATATTCATTGATATTTTCATTTATTTGGAGGTTTTTGGGGGTTAAATCTAAATATCTCATAACTTTTTTGTTAAAGATTCGACGTAGTGGAATTCCAAAATAATAGTTATTACCTCTTAAAATGTTATGTTTTGTGGCCGAAGCTAAAGGTAAAAGGTAGGAATTATCATTTATCTCGGTTCCTGGACCGATTTGATTTGAACCCGCTAAAGTGACGTTATCGCCTACTTTTATTTGAAAATAGGCTATATTTCCGAACAGACCTTCTACTAAATGGGACGATAATGTGGAGTTAACCCCAATATAGCAATTCTTTCCAACGATCGCAAATTTTTCATTTCCAACTGATTCTTCGAGAGTGGAACCTTTTCCTAATTTTGTAGAACCTATAAAATTAAATAAAGCATTAGATAACCAAGGAAAGAAACCTTTCATGAAAGAATTCTTAGGGTGCTTAATTAGGAACGATCTGAGATGGTAAAATTTTTCAGTTTTACTTTTGATATTGCGAGGGATGATTCCGTTTTTAGAGGGTGATTTTTTTTCTGTATAATTCCATATTATTTTGGTAATAAGAGCTAAAAAGAATAATCTTAATAGATAGCAGAATATCATTACTAGAGGCATTGTTATCAGTGCTAGTAATGGATTTAGTTCAGTGAAAATTGAGACAAAGGTGGAAGTCTCTAAGAAATTTGGCAAGAAAAATAGTAAGAAGTAAACCAAAAAGCATATAGTGGGGATTAAGAGCGAAGCTAAATAGATTGTCGCAAATATTACGAAATATAAGAAATATTGGAAGCCTAATTCTTCTTTAATAACTTCTGGTTTTAATTCTTCTAAGCCATCTTTTTCAGAGTCAATAGACATATTTTTTTCCTGATTGATTCCTAAAAGAAAAAAGGAAATGATTGAATATAAGAATCTTTTTTACATATTAAAATATTTTATGAATTTATAGTATTTTCTGGAAATTAATAATTTTTCAATCAATTTTTGTTTAAATACTTTCTAAAATTAAAAAATTTGATACAGTGCGACATAAATTCGACATAAAATTCTTTTCAAGGCTATAAAATAAAATAGTTAAAAATTAAAACGTAAATTTCCTTGTATTCCATGAATTACTTGAAATATTTCCCTTAAAAGTTAGGAAAAAGTAATCAATGGTTTAATATGTACAAAAGATCAATTTTATATTATATCAAAGCATTAATTTATAGGTAGGTTAAGGCAAAAAAAATTATTAAAAATTTAAAAGAGCCGATAAAATTAAGAACGTAAATTTTTTTATATTTGTGGAGGAATAGAATGACCAATAATTCTTTTTCGTTAATTGATTTGTATCCAAAGTATGTTATTAACTCCAAAGGGGAAAAGAAGAAGTTCGATGAAACTAATATCGCTAAGGTGCTAAATAAAGAAACGGGGTTAGACATGCATATTGCGGTGAAAGTAGCAGAAGATGTAATCCGTAAGATAATTGGACTTGGAGTAGATGAAATTACTACGAACTATATTCGTGAGTTAGTATGTGTAGAATTAACTCAACGAGGAATGAATAAATATCGAAATTTATTTGCTCGAGCTATCAATCTTGAAAATATCTCATTTAAACTTGATGATAATTTTCTAAAGCAATTTAAAGGAAAACAACCTGAGTGGGGTCCATTAGGGTATATTACGTATAAAAGAACCTATGCTCGAATAATAGAAAAAGAAAATCGTAAAGAAGAATTTTGGGAGACTATTAGAAGGGTGGTTGAAGGATGCTATTCAATTCAAAAGGAACACTGTATCAAATTAAGCTTACCTTGGTCTGACGAGAAAGCTCAAAAATCAGCACAAATAATGTTTAAAAAAATTTGGGATTTTAAATTCTTACCACCAGGCAGAGGACTCTGGATGATGGGTACTGAGTTTATCGCTCGGCATGGATCGATGTCCCTAAATAATTGTGGTTTTGCTTCTACAGAGGATATTGATCGAAAATACTCTAAGGCTTTTGAATTTGTAATGGATGCTTTAATGCTTGGTGTTGGAGTAGGTTTTGATACCAAAGGAGCAGGAAAATTAACAATAAAAAAACCAAAAGAAGGAAAGTTTGAATTTCAGATCCCTGATAGTAGAGAAGGCTGGGTTGAGGCTCTTAAATTAATATTAGAAGCCTATTTTTTGGGAAAACAAATTCCGGAATATAATTTTAGTTCAGTTCGGCCCGCAGGAGTTCCCATTAGGGGTTTTGGAGGAATAGCTTCAGGTCCAGAACCATTAAAACAGATGCTTGAGGATATAAAAAAGATCTTAGAGAAAAGAATTGGTCAAAAAATTACTTCTGTAGATATTGTTGATATTATGAATCTGGTTGGTAGATGTGTAGTTGCGGGAAATGTACGTAGAAGCGCTGAAATCGCTTTAGGTGAACCTACTGATTTGGAGTTTGTAACATGTAAACAAGATGAAAAGGCACTTTATAGCCATAGATGGGCAAGTAATAATTCTGTTTTTGCTGTAAAGGGTTTAGATTACTCATTTATTGCAAATCAAATTGCTGTAAATGGAGAACCAGGCGTTTTTTGGCTAGAGAATGCTAAAAACTATTCTCGAATGGGAGATAAACCAGACTTTAAAGATAAGAAAGCTGCAGGAGTTAATCCCTGTGGTGAACAGACATTAGAAAGTTTCGAATTATGTTGCCTTGTGGAGACTTTTCCATCAAGACATGAATCTTATGAAGAATTTCAACATACGCTTAAATATGCTTATCTTTATTCTAAATCCGTTACGTTGGTAAATACTCATTGGAAGGAGACAAATGCTGTAATGCTAAAAAACAGAAGAATGGGTATCTCTCAAACAGGAATTATTGAGGCTTTTAAAAAGCATGGAAGAAGAACAATGTTAGAGTGGTGTGAAAAGGCTTATAATTATCTTAGAAACTTAGATGAAGATTATTCTGATTGGTTATGTATTCCGAAATCAATAAAATTAACCACCGTAAAACCGAGTGGGACAGTAAGCTTATTACCTGGTGTTCCTCCAGGAATTCATTATCCTCATTCAGAGTATTATATTCGAAGAATTCGACTCTCTAAAAACTCTGATTTAATAGAACCGATAAAAAAAGCGGGATATTTTATTGAGGATGATTCATATTCACCGAATACTGTAGTTGCTGAGTTTCCTGTTCATGAAACGTACTTCGATCGTTCAAAAACAGAGGTCTCAATTTGGGAACAAGCTGAAAATGCAGCCGCCTATCAGAAATATTGGTCAGATAATCAAGTATCAATTACTATAACCTTTAAGAAAGAAGAAGCAAATCAGATCAAGCATGTTTTAGAATGTTTTGAAGATACGCTAAAAAGTGTGAGCTTCTTGCCAATAAAAGATCATGGATATAAACAGGCTCCTTATGAACTTATCTCTAAAGAGAGATATGAAGAAATAGTCTCAAATATAAAACCACTTCAATTAGATGAGACAAGAGATCGTGCTATTGGGGAGAAATTTTGCGATAGCGATGTTTGTGAAGTTAGATTCGAAAAATAATATTTAATTTTAGTTAAAATTTTATTAGCAGGATACTATGATTAATAACTTTGTAGCTAAAATTATAAACTTATATTCACTTCATTATTACTAAAGAATATTTTGAGTAAAAAATAAAAACAATTTAAAGAAAGTAATTTTATCATATTAGAATTTTAAATAAAGTGATTAAATATGACAGAAGAAGATCCCGTAGAAGAAATAGAAAAGATGGCAGAAAAGAAGCCGAAAAAACCTCGTACAAAAGCAAGAGCAACACCTTCTAAGAAAACAACAAAAGCACAAGCTGCAGAAGTAACTGAAGCTGAAGTAGAAGCCCCTAAGCAAATTGTATATAAAAAACTAAAAGTTAATTTTTGGCGAACTAGATTACATGATGAAGAATTAGGAATCCATCAACAACTTAAATACCAAGCAAAAACTCGTTGGTTTAGCAAGAATTTTGATATTGAGGGGGTAATTGAAGAAGATGACGAAAAGAAATATATTATAGGTTTTAATAAAGAACAATGGGAAGAAAACCCCTTAGAAGAAAAAAGATTAGTTTGTAGATTTTTCACTATTATGGAAGAATCCATGGACGCTACTCCTAAAGGTGGAAACTTTAAAGGTGGAGTAGAATTAAGTGTAGCACATTCTTTAATACAAAGTTATGAAATAAAACACGCTGCTCCTGTATTCATCATGCAAATTCCAGGAACGATAAATTTGGTAAGATTAGTGAGAGGTTGGAGATTAGTTGGAACTCGTTGGACTTTTCCACTTCTTCCCGAAGAGAAAGATGATGAATTTCAAATGGTTCGAGCAAGGGGAGTGGTTGGTCCTGGAAGAAACTATAAACTCTCTATTGGCAAAAAACTTATTGCAAGAATAGATGGGCACCCTATCCAAAAAGAATTCGAGATAGAAATCTTCGATGAAGATTATGCCAAAGATAAGACTTTTGTTAAATATATGATTTTATTTGGATGCGCATGTAATTTTATGGATGGAGCAACAAAGCTTGTTAAGAGACTCTTTAAAAAGATGAAGAATACAGGAAGCTCTCCTTATAGACCGCCCAAAAACGAGCTTGATCTGTTTAGAAATCCAAGAATGATGCGTAGATAAAAGTCTAGAAAAATTATAAAAAAATTTTTATTTTTATTTTTTAGAAGTTAGCTTAACATTTTTTTTTTCCAAGATTTATAGGCTCTAGTTTCTTTTCCGCGATAAATAGCTTTTTTCCCTGTTTGTTTTTCATACACTTTTTGTAAAGTTTCTTCGTCAAGTCCTTTTAATTCATCCTTTTTAATTTCTTCTTCAATTTCATATTCTTCTTCAATACGTTTCACTCGTTTGAGTACAGAAAATACAGCATGATTCCAGAGAACAAATCCTAAATATATCAATCCTATTATTACAAGCATCAGGATTCCTATAAATAAAACCCATTCTCCTGGATTAAATGTAAAAATATAAAGCCATAATTGAGCAACCCAATTCCAGACTAATGAAGGGATAATTACTACGACAAGCGTAATAAGAAAGATGTAAATACTAATCAAAGTGACAGCAACTAAAAGTCTTAGAGTAGTATAATCTTCATATTTTTTAGCTAAGATTCTGTCTTTAAATATCTTTTGACATATTTTTAATATCCCACCTCTAAACAATATATAGAACAGGACCAGTAGAAAAAGATGGCCAACAATAATCCCCACAATAATAAGTGTTACTGCCCCTGGACCCCAACCTGCAATTATGGTCCATCTTCCAGTTTCAATTAACCAACCGATAATTGTCAACCAAATTCCAAGGATTGTAATAGCAGCACCTACAATTAGGGCATAATAAATAATTTTAGCAATACGTATATCCCAAGTACTATATTCATCTAAAGGATCTGGTTCTCTAGTTGGTGCTCTTCTTGCTTTTCTTGGCATAATTATTTTACCCTTTATTAATAATTAAATTAAAATTTAGAATTTCTATTATTTTATATTTTATTTTAGTTTATTTGAATACTTTATCTATTTAAATATTATGGCGTTGATAAATTAGATCAATGTTACTTATTAGGTGTTTTCAAAGTGCTTCCACAGTAAGGGCATTTTACTGCATCAGCTTTTACATCTTCTCCACAGTATGGGCAAAATTTTTGTTCGGGTTTAATACGTTCTTCTTCCATTTCACCTCTGACTTCCTCCGCTTTTTCTTTGCGTTCTACTTTTTTTCCTGCTTTTTTAAGTACTTTCTCTTTAGGGGTTAGTGGAACTAATTCTTCTTCTTCCTTTTCAAAGGGCTCACTTGAGAATTCTAGGGCAGATAAGCATGTTGGGCAGTGATTCTTCCTTTTATTACTTACATAAATTGCATACACTAATGCCGCAATTCCTACTGTAGCAATAATAACTATTACCCAAACTACTTTTTCAAATGTTTCTAGCGGTTTTCTAACCGGTTTATCAATCTGTTTTTTGCAAACCTTGCAATATGCATATTTAACCATATATCATCATTGAATAATGAAAGTTTCTTATTGTAAATAATAGATTATTTTAATTAAAAAACTCTTTTAAACCTATATAAAGTTAAATATTAATTTTTAAAGGATTTCAATTGGAAAAAAATTCTTTTTACATAGAGACTTATGGGTGTGCGTCAAATAAAGCAGATTCTTACATAATCTCAAATATTCTAAAGAATAATCATTTTACCGAAACTAGTCTAAATGAAGCAGAATATTTGATCATTAATACTTGTGCCGTTAAACAACAAACAGAAAATAAAATAAAGACACGATTAAAGAATTTATATAAAATCTATAAAAATGAACCAAATAAACATATCATAATAGCTGGATGTTTACCTCATATTGATCCTGGTTATATTGATGTGGTTAGGAAACTAGTCCCATCATTCTCAGCAATAATAGATTTAGATAATATCCATCAATTTCCTGAAATTTTACAACAGGTTAGAAATGGTAAAAAAAATCTCATTATAAAAAGTACAGAATCAATTGATAAAGCCAAAATTTTAATAGATTATCCCAAAAATAAAATCACAGGAATCTTACCAATCTCGGAAGGATGTTTAGGATCTTGTACCTATTGCTGTGTAAAAAATGCGAGAGGGCCACTTAACTGTTATAATCCAGATAATATTATAAATAATGCGAATCATCAGTTAAATCAAGGAATTAAGCAATTATATCTTACTTCTCAGGATTGTAGCACTTATCAACATAATAATATAACCTTAGCTAAATTAGTAAAGCATATAAATGACTTAGAGTTCAAATTTTTCTTAAGATTAGGTATGGTAAATCCTAGTTTTCTAATCAACGAACTTGAGCAGTTGATTTCAATCTATCATTTGAACAAAGTTTATAAATTATTGCATATCCCAATCCAATCTGGGAGCGACAAGATTCTAAAAGAGATGAACCGATTTTATTCAATTTCAGAATTAAAAGATAAAATTAGGGTATTAAAGAAAGAAGTGCCAGACCTAACTATCTCAACAGACATAATTTGTGGTTTTCCAGGTGAAACTGAGAAAGAATTCAATGAAACTATTAATTTAATTAAATGGCTACAACCAGAAATTTTAAACATATCAAAATTCACTCCTCGTCCTGGAACTAAAGCAAAGGACATGAAGCAAGTTAATAGCAGAGTTATTAAAGAAAGATCAATCAGACTATCAAAAATTTTCAGGGAAAGTTTGATTGATATGAACAAACATTGGGAAGGATGGGAAGGTGAAATTCTGATATTACATCCTGGTGAAAAAGAAAATCAAGCATTCGGTAGAAACCTTGCTTATAAAAATGTATTTATCGCGAATTATACTGGTGAGTATGGAGAATTCGTAAATGTTAAAATAGATAAGGTTGATGGATTTAACTTATTTGGAACTTTACTTTGAAATTTTACCTTTTACTTCTTTTTCCCATTCATTATAAACGGACATGAGGCGATCAATTTCATCAATATTTGCGTCCTGATTAAATACTACAGAATTAGAACTCTTGAAGTAGCGAGCATAAATTTCATTATTCTGTATCATTTTTTCCACCACGTCAATAATAGTTTTGTGAAATGCACCTGTTCTTTCCGCAATCTCAGCTACTTTTAATCTTGTTAATCTTGTGCCAAAATCTAAAACGGTTTGCCTAATTAAAGTTTCATCTTTCAGTAGATCATGATTTCTTCGTATATCAATAAGTATTATATAAAATAGGCAAAATATGGGAACACTTAAAATATCGAAAATAATTATGGGATGTAAAAAAATTCGATAGGCAACAAAAAGAAATACGATATTAGTAATTACTAAAATCGATCCTGCAAATCCATATTTAACTGAATAGGATATATTGTTATTCTTAATAAATTTAGTTGAAAATGCAAGGAGTATTAATCCAAAGCCTCCGCCGAAAACAAATAAAATAAAACTTGATGCGCCACCTAACGGAAAGGAGTTAATCGCTATAAAAAGATATATATAAATTAAAAAAACATCACTTAGGGTTCTACTATTTAATTTTTTCATTCATAACACCTTCAAATATCTCAAACTTTCCCTTCTTGACCTTCTTCCCAAACTTGATACATAGCCATTAAATTATCAATTTCTTTTATGTTTGCCTGCTTATTGAAAGCAACAGTTTTACTACTCTTAAAGTATTCAGCATAGATTTCATTATTTTCAATCATATCTTGAATCGTATCTATGATTGTTACTTTATCCGCTTTACAAGCTTCTGAAATCTCTCGTACCTCTAAATTAGCATATTGCGTACCAAGGTCTAATATCGTTTTTTTAATAATTTTAAAATTAATATCTTTAACTATGATGTTTCCAAAAAATAATATAAGATTTATAACGCAGAACAATATCCAAATGATAAATTGAATGTAATAACCATAAGCGATATTATACCCAATAACAATTCCACTTCCATACGGTCCTGACACCCCAACAGAAGGAACTGAAGGAAAGAACATATTGATTCCCATAATAAGGCATCCAATGACTCCAAAAATTAATCCTAACTTTACTCTTAATAGAAAAACAAAAAGTATTGATAATAAGAAAAGAAAAAAAATAACAGATCCCCCTACATAAAAGAAATTAAACCCTTGATAGAACGGACGACCATAAAATTCTCCTTCAACCTCTGGGTATAGCATTGGAGGAAATGATGCTATCAAAAAAGATAACAATAAACCTATGTATAAAATTTTGACAATAAGGAATATTTTTTCTTTCATCTTTTACCACCTGAAACCTTTATTTTTTTCTTAATCAAATCTTTTTATCAATTTTCTTTTCTTCGAATTTAGAAAACTTAGATAATAACTGGTCAATTTCATTAATATTTGCTTGTTGATCAAAGGTTATGGTTTTCGTACTTTCAAAATACTCACCATAAACTTCTTTATTTTTCAACATATTTTTAATTAAATTCAATACTAAAATTGGATCTTTATCTAATTTTTCAGAAATACCCCTAACTTCTAACCGCGTAAACTTAGTACTAAGATCTAATACTTCTTTTTTAAGATTATAATTTTCATAAACTTTTTTAGACGGTTGTGCTGAGATAAAGAGGATATTAATAGTCAATATGATAGCCCAACAGATAAAATATAAAAACGTAATCAAATTTAAATCTTGTAAACCGGGTTCATAATTCAAACTTGATACGAAGCGATAAAACAATATATCTAATCCAAAAATTACACATCCCACCATGCCTAAAATAAAAGAAAGTTTCCATTTTAGGTTATGGATTAAAACTATTGAAGTTAGGAATAAAATTGCTTCAATCATTCCTCCTTGGATTAATCCACTGATTAATAAATTCCCATCATGAGGATAATACTGAGGTCTGCTGACAACAATCGTTAAAAATACTAATAATGTGAGTAAATAAAGGATTTTTAATATGATAAATATCTTTCGATTAATAATTCTCACTCCGAGTATAATATTCTTTTTGTCTTTTACATTTAATACCTATGGTTTAATCATATATAAAAGTATACATATCATCACAAAATGAGTAATTTAAAGAATTAAGAACAAGAAAATTAATATAATTATTATTTAAGATTATATTTTTCCAAGAAGGCCGTTAATCTTGATCTATGGAATTTAAGCCCGAGATCATCCGGATTAAAACCAAAAGCTAATGCTAATAATTCAGTTAAATAGAGAATTGGTATATTAAATTCGTTGCCAGATTGGGTTCCAGCTTTCTTTTGATTCGTATCCATTTGTTGGAAGCAAGCGGGACAAACAACCACAAATATTTCAGCTCCGGCATTTAATGCACTTGTAAACTTATTCGATAATACTTGCATCGAAGGTTCTTCTTCAGTATTTCCGACGCCAGATCCGCAACATAACATCTCTTCTTCATAATCGACTGGAGTAGCTCCAGACGCTGCAACTAATTCTCTCAGTTTTACTGGTTCCATTGGATCATCCGTCTGCATGATTTCAGAAGGCCGATTATAGTGGCAGCCCGTATGACATGCTACCTTTAAACCCGAAAAATCTTTTTTAACGTGTTCTTTTATTTTATCTGGACCAAATTCATGTAAAACCTCAACAAAATGTTTTACATTAATGCTCCCCTTAAACTCTCTTTTCACTGTTTTTAGTATATCATTAATTTGATCTCTTAAATGATCATCATGTTTTAGTTCATGATTTACTGCTTTTAACGTCTGAAAACATCCATTACATAAGGATACTATATTTTTTCCTTCTTCTTCTGCAATAGTTAAATTTCTTGCCCCCATAGCAAGCCAACTTAAATGATCCACTGCATTAAATCCAACAGGATCAGGACAGCATGCAAATGGAGCTTCAGAAGTTTTAATTCCGAGAGTATCAAATACTTTTCGCGCACTGGCTTCAATAAATGGAATTCTATTCCCGATAGTACAGCCCTGGAACATTTTAAATTCTTCTGCTTTTGCCATACAAACTCCTCTTATCTTAATTATTAATAATTTTATTTAATATTGGTTTATTTATAACTTTTTAAAATTTGAGATCTTATTCTCCTTCCACTTTATCATGATATTTATGCCCTAAAATGCTATCTGCTAACGTAAATCGATTAAATAACCCTGCAGGATCTTTAATAATCTTCATAACTTCTTTAGGATCTCTGTCAGCACACAAAGAACCTAAAGTACTAATAAATCTAGCACCTTGATCTTTTACACCTACAGGAGGACCATAACAACCAAGACATGGAGCATTAGCTTTATTTGGACAAATAGTACCGCATCCAGCTTGAGTTACCGGACCTAAGCAAATATAACCTTCTTCTAAAAAGCATTTATCCATTGAAGGTAATCCCTTGTAATCTCTTTTTAATTCAGTAGGAACTTTATCTACTACATCCCTATTACAATGACTGCAAACTGTTTTAGAACTAAACTTAAAGTGGGGATCATCTTTTAATAGAAAAAGAATACTTCCAACAATGTCATCAATAACAGCTGAACCTGTTGGATTTACATCAATAGCAAGTTTTTGCCCTTTCTCGGATTCTATTTCTTTAACTTCAAAGCTATCTGGCTCGTATGCTAATCTCTGTAATAAATCTCCTCGAAAATAAAAATTTGTAATATTAGACGCGCCTAAATATACATCAAGAAAATGTTGTAAATTTGCACCTAATTCATCATTCAATTCTTCGATATTTTGTATCATATTTTTCAAATTTTCAACTTTTTTGCTTGGTTTAGATGTACTTTTAAAGCAGCCATAACAGATATCGCCATTATTTGGACACATTAAGTCACACCCTCCTGCTGTGATCGACCCGTAACATAAAAGTTCTTCATCCAGTAAGCATCCCTCCTTGAACAAATTACAACTGTCACAAACACTCTTATTTTTGTCAAGTGAATTTGGTAATGGTGATACTAGAGATAATAAATAAGAAATCGCTCCCATTATATTTTCAGTAGTTGGGGGGCATCCAGGGATAAACATATCAACATCGATAGTATCTTTAACATTAATTATATACTCTTCAAACCCAGGAACGACTTCCTTAGGTTCTTTTGGGTTTTCATCTGTAATGGATTCAGTTTTCATAAACTTTCTTTTTATCAAATCATTTAAATCATACAAATTAGCTAGACCTTTAACACTACCATAGCATGAACATGCCCCAATGGTAACTATGATTTTACATTTCTTTCTCATTAACTTAACATTAGTTGTATCTTGTTTAGTTCTTGCTACTCCTTCAATGAACCCTATTAAAATATCTCCATCAGGTCTTGATTCTAAAGACTTATGTTTAAAATCTACAACCGCTGGCCAATACACTATATCAAGTTCAGGTAAAATTGGAAGAAGTCCAAGATGAGCGTTTAATAAACTTTGATGACAACCCCAACAGCTACTTAATTGCATAAAAGCTACTTTAATAGTCATTTTATCCCTTATTTTTATTTTTAAACATGATAATTATGAATTTAATTATTATATTTTGGTATATTTTGAGTCTATTAAAAAATTTGTTAATTAGAAATATTTCAATACTCTTTTTATATAAATTAAAAAGATGAGGTAATTTCCTGAATAAGGGGTTTTCAAAAATAGGTATTTAAAAAACATATTTTTTACCTTCTTCTGATAGAATTATCTTACTTGATAATCCAAACTCTTTAAAAGTTTCTGGATGCTCTGTATGTATTGGAATAACATAATCTGCATTGATTTTTTGTAGTAAATCTATGAGATCATCTACATTACAATGCCCAGAAGAATGTATTGTTTCTGTTTTCAAAATCCCAAATCTTTGTAGCCAAGAATTTAATCTCTCATCTTGCATTGCCATCTCCTCGTTAAAAGGATCGGTTGTTGAATTCAAAAATAATACTGTATCAGGCTTTTGATTAAGATCAATTAATTCTCCAAGCATAAAGTAATCAAGATATAGTAAATATCTTTCGGGATCGTCGATAATATTAAAGCAATTTACAAAATTGTTTGCTTCAAAAATCCTTTTTTGATATCCTGAATAATCTGCAGAGTCAAATTTACCCCATCCTTTTCTCTGAAGATAAACAACAAAATTTTTATCGACTTCATCTGGGAGTTTGTAAGAATCATTAAAGTCTTTAATTTCATCTTCTCCCATATGGTTCATGCTTGCTCTGATATTCTCAATCATAGCAAAAATTCTGGGATGGACAGCAAAAATTCGATTAGTTTCTTTAGCTAATTTATAATACATTAAAATCCTATCAAGATTCCTTGAAGGACAATTTATTAAGATTAATCCAGAATGCATTCTGATAATCTCTTTTGAACGATCTTCTACCTCTTGTTCTGATTGATCATCTTCATTATATGTACCATCTCTGAATTCTTCTATGCTTTTAACTCTTGAGCCCTCAGTAATAATAACTATCGGATTTCTTTTTTTTACTTTTTTAATGAAATTGTCAACCCAGTTACTATGAAAACCATGGCTTCTAAAATCTCCTGTGTAGATTATGCTTCGCCCATCATTTTCTACTATATAAGAACATGCTCCAGGAATAGAATGATCAGTTTGATATTGTGTTATACCTACTTCGCCATTATTAGATTTGAAAAAATAAGGTTTCTCATTTTCCATTGTAAAAATCTTTCTTGTAATATCTCCTTCTTTATAATCTTTTTTAGTAGCACGTTTATATTGGGTTTCCCCTTCTTTATTTTGAATTTTTTTAGGAATGATCTTAAAAAATTCATAAAAATTTAAAATTTCTGGTAAGAGTTGATCTGTTGTGGTCTCTATAAGATGTTCAATAATAATTTGAGAAATATAATTCATATAAATAGGAGTATCTTTTTTGAGAAATCCTATGAATTTATAATGATCCATATGAGCATGTGTTAAAAAAAAAGCATCAACAATATTTCGTTCAGAAGGAGTAATATTATAAGGCTCTCTACTTAAAATCTGTTTAAATGGTTGAATTAAATCATTTCTGTAGAAATCATTTAAAGAAGGAACCAAACCAAGATAAAGATAGTCAATAATCCCATTAAATTTTCGAGGACTTAAGAATTCGGAAAAATATTGTCTACTTTCCTGAAATGATAATCCAAAATCAAATAAGAATTTTCGTTCTCCTATATTTATGAATACTTTATTTCCGCCAATTTCATTTACTCCTCCAAAAATCTCAATCTCCATTTTATATATTACCTATTTGAAAATTCTTAAATAACTTAAAATAAAAAAGAAATTTGATTAATCGAAATCTTTCCCACATTCACTGCAGAAATTTGCATGAATTGGAAGGATTGTTCCACAATTTGGACAATATTTATTTTTTAAGTTGTCAAACATACTAGAGTCTCTCTCTTCTACTTTTGAAGCACTTGGCTCCTCCGAAGGAACTTCTGGTTCTTTTAATCCCATCCTTCCAATTATAGCGAGAACAGTGCCTCCAAATGCTAATCCTGAATTAAAGGTAAATAGATTATAAACTTGATCAAGGAAAAGTTGTATAGAGGGATCTAAAGTGATATTTGTAATTCCAATAATCCAAACAGCAATATAAATAATCAAACCAAGTAAACCAAAACTAGTTGCGATACCAATAATAAATCTACCAAGCCAATATTGCTTCAATAAGACTAATAATACTCCTACTAGCACAGAATAGCCTCCTCCTATCGCAATATATTTTAAAACATTAAAAATAATTCCTATTAAAGGTTCCCATTCTGCTCCTACGTATAATTTAATTTGGTTTAAAATTAGAGTATATAATCCAAAACTACCTGTTGCAGAGCCAATAATCATAATAATTCCACCGATTATAGTTAAAATTAGCCATTTTTTATTTTCCATTTTTTTGGACCTCCAAAATAATTCTTAATAATCTGATAATAGTAATGACTTTTCAATTATATAAATATATATCATAAACAAAACGATTTCGGAAAATAATGCGAAAGATTTGAGGATTATTAAATTTTAACTCTTGAGGGATGAGTATAAATATTCATCTTATTCCCCCTTACAAATCCAATTAATGTAATTCCATATGCGAATGCTAACCTAATTCCCGATTCTATTGCCGCTGATAAAGAAGCTAATATAGGGATTTTTGCTCTCACTGCTTTTAAAACAGAATCTCCTGTTAATCTACCCGTTGTAGTTAATAATTTATTATTCAAGTTTTCTTTTCTGATAAGCAAATCACCAATCACCTTGTCAATTGCATTATGCCTTCCGATATCTTCTTTAACACTTGAAATTGTTCCATTAAGATCGAAAATAGCAGCACCATGACACCCTCCCGTTTCCCTAAATAATGTGGTTTGTTTCTGCATTTCAATAATAGATGAAAAAATAGTTTTTGAAGATATTTCAATATCTTTTTTAATCAAACTTGATTGTTTTGACTCCTTAATTAAATTTTTAATAGTATTCCTCCAAGGAGAAGGAATACCACAAGTTGTATCAATTACTCGATTAACTGAACTTAAGTTAAGAATATCTAAATCAATATTTAATGAATCTTTTAAATCAATAAAGATTCTACTTTCTAATTCATCAATTTTAATGCTTTTTATATCATCTATAGAATTAATAATTCCAATTGAATAAATAAATCCAATAGCTAATTCTTTTAAATTATTAGGTAGACAAATGATGTTAACTATCGATTTCGAATTAACAATAATATCGATTGCACTCTCAATAAGAACTATATCAATTTCTTCAGACTTCTGGTCTCTTTTTACTCGTGTAATGTTTACTTTTCTTTTATACAAGGTAAAATCCTAGTTTAATCAAATTGAATCTAACGTTATAATATTTATATCTATTAAATAAAGAATTTTTTATTCTAATTTATAAAATAATTATAAAAATAAGTAAACAATAAACTCAAATTAAGCAGCTACATATAGTCTCCCATTTACTCCAATTTTAACTTTTCCTGTCTTTTTATCAATGACTGAATGATTCTTTTTAACTGAATGATCACCGCTATATTCTACAAATTTACCAGTTATTTTTTCTCCATTTGGTAGTTCAATCTCCTTAACTTCGCCAATTTTTTTAAAAGAAGGTAAAATTCTTGAAACCTTTCCTTTCACTACTATGGTACCCTGAATTTGATCAGCCCCTGCGCATCTGTCAACATTTCCTTCTATAATTGCTGTTGCTCCATGATTGTGGATCCCCAAGAAAGAGCCTGCACTTCCACATATTAAAGTTGGAAATCTTTTTGCCGCAACAGAACCATTTGCCCAAGTTAAAGCTTCATTTCCTATTTTTCCTTTGACAGTAATTTTTCCATTTTTCATCCCCTGCCAATTCCCTCTATATGCAGCACCAACATAATGTCCTGCATCTCCAGTGATTTCTAATTCTCCTCCTTGGAGCATAGCCCCGGCCCAATCATCAGCATTACCATTAATAATTATTTTACCGCCCTTCATCTGATTTCCAACGTGCATACCTACATTACCATTAATTACAATTTCACCGCCAGTCATTTTTTCTCCAATCCTTTTTACTTTAGACAAATCGCCATCAATAATGATTTTTGTATCATTAATTTCTCCTGGTTTACCAGAAACATCAAAAAAACTTCCTAAAGTAACAATATCTTTTCCGTAAAATAATACTAATTTCTTAATTTCGGCAACAGTTTTACCAACAAAATTATTTGGAGAAATGATATCTGCTTCTAAAGGTAAATCTATTTTCTTTTTTAACTTTAGCTTGACTTCTACCATTGTTTATTCACCTTTTTTCTCCTTAACTTTGTGAATTAATCTTTCCAAAATCTCTCTATCGGATAATGATTCTCCAGGAGCTTCTTTTACCTTTCTTAGTCGTAAAGGTACTTTATCCATTCTGTAAGCAGTTCCTTCACATTCAATACCAGCAAATGCAGCAGGTAAAATAACGTCAGCAAAAGCGGTGGTTGGTGTTTCATGGGGATCAATTGAAATTAAAGGATGCTTAAACATATTCTTTACAGATGCTGCAGGAAAATTACTTGCGGGATCAGATGCAACAATCAATGCAGCATCAACTTCATCTCGCATTAAGAGATCAACTGAGGAAAATTCTCCTGGATTATAACGGGGATATCCTCTTGAAAAATCGATAGAATAGCCATATCCTGTATTCCATGTAAAAACTTGATTTGCTCCAGCTACATTATAATGACCTCGCATAGGAGTTAACAAAAATTTTGTATAATCATTTAACTCTCGTGTGAGACAAATTGCTGAATCGACGTTACGATGATGTGCTAGCGTTTGAGTTAATCCCATACCGAAAAATATTACACCAAACTTACATGATTTCAAAATTTCAACTAATTTTTTTATATCTTCCATCGAAACTCCAGAGACTTCATCCTCATCTAATTCTGTTCCTCTTACCATAGCTCTAATTGCATTCAATAATTCATAATCTTCGTTAGGATTAACTTTGATATATAAATCAGCTATTTGAGCTGTATGAGTATTTCTTGGATCGACTACTACTATGAATCTATCGTTCCTACCATCTCTTCGAAAGTATCCCCTAACAAAATCGCTATATCTCCCAAGATGACGAGGATGAGCATGAACAGGATTACAACCCCAGAAAATTACAAGATCGGCTCTATTTTTATATTCTCCTAATGTAGATAATGGTGCTCCGACATCTTGTATTGCTAACATACTTGGGCCATGACATACAGAAGCAGTATTATCCAAAATAGCTCCCAGAATCTCAGCTAATTCTACACCTTTGCTTTGAGCTTCACATTCTGTTGATGAAAAACCATAAAGTAAAGGCCGCTTAGCTTTCACTAAAATATCTGCAGCTTTGTCGATTGCTTCTTCCCAGTTGACTTCCTTATATGAACCATTTTCTCTTATTCTCGGTTTTAAATATCTGTGCTCACTTGGATTTGATGAGAAGAATTTCTTAGTGCCTATTTGACATCCATTTCTTACTTCTACAACTACATTTTCTTTAATATCAATATCTACTTCAAGATCATCACATAAAGTCCCACAAAAAGGGCACACTACATCATAAACAGTATGAATTTTCTTTTCAACCATATTTTATGCCTCCTTTAATTGTCTTATTAAATCTAAAGCATCTAAAACCTTTCCATCTTTTACAACTTCAACCTTTGCTTTCATACCTTTATAGGTTGGAGTTCCACATGATTGAGAATCGGGATTTACAACTTGATTAGCCCAAGGACCCATTGGAATAAATATTATTCCGCGATGTGGCCCTTCTTCTGAAATTGTCGAATAAACCATAACTTCACCATAGTTTGTTATTACTTTTACCGGAGTACCGGTAAGGCAATCCAATTTTTTAAAATCCTCTTTGTCAAAAGCACAGATTGCTGCAGCTCTAACATTCTCTTTGGTGGTTTTTCCACCTTCTAAAGCTACTCCTTGGTTTATTGTTCGTCCTGTTAATAATATTAAATTATCTAAACTCATGATTTAAGCCTCCTTTTTGCTCCATCTTAGAGTTTTTAATCTTTCGACTAATGGGGGCCAAAATAATTCGCTAAATTCTCCGGAGGTTCTAACCTCGGTTATCTCTAATTGTAAAGCGCCAGTAGGGCAAGCGTTATCACATGCACCACACGCTACACAAGCATCAGGATCAACTACTTCTACGTTTTTTGACATCTCCCAACCATGTTCAGGGCGCTTAGCTATTTCAATTGTCCCTGATGGGCATACTTCAGCACAGGATCCACATCCTTTAGCACATTCTTCATCAATAACACTTACTTCAGCTTTTGCATATTGCTTTGCTATTCTGTCTGTTTTCAACGTTTTTGCTTCAAACTCTATTTTTGGTACTACCTTCTGAGTAACGATAGGAATATCTTCTAAATTTATTACTTCACCATCTTTTTTAAGAGTTAAAGCGCTAAAAGGACACATTACAACACAACTACCACAAAAAACACATTTCCGTGGGTTATATACTTCTGGAATAATCTCTTCGGTTCCAGGAAATCTTCTTGAATAACCAACTGGCCCACGAGATATCGCTTCTTTTGGGCAGATTCGAGCACATGTCCCACATCCTACACATTTATTTCTATCAAGAATTAATTCTAGACTTTCAGTAAGGAATTGAACTTTAACATGTTCACTATCTTTGGTTATACTTCTTGATATTTTTGGAAACGACATTTATCTAAAAACCTTCTACACATTCAATTCTAATAGCAACTTGAGGACACATTTTAACACACACTCCACATCCATCACAGTTAATATCTCTTTCTTCATTATAGATTGGTGTAGCAATACCATTCTTTACAAGTATTACTGCATTAATTTCATTCAAAAAACTCTGTTTTCTTAACTGGTTAAAATTTATAGGGCAAGAAACAACACAGGCATTACAACCAGTACAAGTGTTCCTATTTATTTTCAATTTGTAAATCTGCATCTCATTTTGCCTCCATTTTAATTGGATTTGGACCTAATTCTTTTAATTCTTTAACAAATTCTTCTACAATTTCAGTTAATTCTGCTCCTTCCGAAGCGGATACATAGGTATATTTAACACGTTTAGGATTGATGCCAAATTGTTTCAAATAAAGTTGAAGCATTGGCAATTTTCTAATTGTTTTATAATTTCCTTCTACATAATGACAATCTCCCGGGTGGCAATGCGAAACTAATACGCCATCTGCACCATTCATTAAGGCATCTAAAACAAAACTTGGTTCAATACGACCACCGCACATAACCCTCATAATTCTTAAATTAGCGGGTCGTTGCATTCGAGAAGTTCCTGCTTGGTCGGCTCCAGCGTATGTACACCAATTACAGCAAATACCTAATATATATGGGTTAAACTCATTTTTAGACATTATAATTCAATTCTATTCTTTTAAAATCAATATCTTTTCAGTAAATTATAATAATATCCAATTAAAATTATGTAATAATCTTATTTTTTAGAAAGTATTGTATTTTAAAAAATTTAGTATAGCGATTAATAAAACCTTGTTTTTTATAAAATTGAAAAAAATAAATAAAAAAAAAAAGATTTGTTTTTAATCTAATTCATTAAGAAACTCATCAAGCTTTTTCGATTCTTCGTTCGTACTTTGAGTTTTTTCAGGATAAATCCATCCAAAAATTATACCAAGAATTACACCAATAGCAATAGCCAATATCAAGAAAATAATACGTTGCATTAAAAAAATTGGCGAATCTATTTCATGATGAGTGAAAACATAAATCCATTCATAAACAGTAATTGTTATTGCAGAGATTAATGATCCATAGAATCCAATTGTTAACCCTAATTTTAAAGAAGATTGATCAACTTTCCTATTTTTAAAACTAAAGATCAAGGAGATTATACCCCCAAATAGCATATCGACATCTCCGGGATAGATTAGACTAAAAGGATTAATTATATACGCTAAAAAAGCGAAAATATCGAAAATAATAATACCTGACAAGATATTATTTTCTTTTGCTTTGCTGTAAAGATTAAAAATAAATGGAATAAAAATCACCCATGATTATTCAGTTTTAATGTCTTTCAGGATCTTTATATAAAAGATTTTTCTCTGTATCCTTATCAAAAATATATAATTTCTCTACTGGAAATGAAATATAAGATTTATCACCCATTTTTGCGGGATAGTATCCGGGAGTTGATATGATAATAGATTTTTTATCTGAAAATTCAATTGTTACCAGTGTTTCCGCACCAAGATATTCTACAACAGTTATTTTTATCTCATACGAATTTTCGTGGGGCTCTGGAGTAATTTTTATATGTTCAGGTCGTATCCCTAATTTATAAAGATTTGTTGGAGTACTTTTTAAAATACTAACAAACTCATCAGGAACTTCATATGTTATGTCTGCAAATTTAAGTGAATTGTTATTATCTTCAAATTGAACATCTATAAAATTCATTGAAGGTGATCCTATAAAACCTGCTACAAACATGTTAAAAGGATTATTATAAACTTCAGTTGGAGTTCCTATTTGTTGAAATCTTCCATCATGTAAAATAGCTATTCGATCAGCCATTGACATTGCTTCGACTTGATCATGAGTCACATAAACTTGTGTAATTCCTAACTTCCTTTGTAATTTTATAATCTCGCCACGCATTTGTATTCTTAATTTAGCGTCTAAATTACTTAGTGGCTCATCAAAAAGAAATACGGTAGGATTGCGGACAATTGATCTTCCTAAAGCTACTCTTTGGCGTTGACCTCCGCTCAATTCACCAGGTCTGCGATCAAGCAAGGGTAAAATCCCTAATAATTCCGCAGCATATTCAACTCTAGTGTTAATTTCTTCTGAATCCATACCAGATAATTTCAAAGCAAATCCCATATTTTGACGAACATTCATATGCGGATATAGAGCATAACTCTGAAATACCATTGCCACTTTTCTTCCTTTAGGGGGTATGAATGTTACATCCACATCATCGAAAAGAACACGTCCATCAGAAACAAATTCTAAACCAGCAATTATATTTAAACAAGTTGATTTTCCACATCCAGAAGGTCCAACTAGCACCATAAATTCCTCATCTTTGATTTCTAGATTTATATTCTTTAAAACGTGAACATCTGGTTCAAAAATTTTATTTACATTTTCTAATTTTATTTTGACCATCTTAAAATCACCCTAATTTTATTAACCTTTAACTGCGCCTCTTGTTAAACCACTAATTATTTTCTTTTGGAATATCAAAACTACAATAACTAAAGGTATTGTTGCAATAGTAGTTGCTGCCAATAATGCTATATCTGTGTCCCAAGTAGCCGTTAAGCTTTGTGGATTTCTGACATATCTCAAAATTGCTCGAGGAACAGTATGATTTATGGGACTGGTAAGAAATATTTGAGCAAATAATAATTCATTCCAAGAAGCTATGAATACTAATATAGCAGTTGTAAAAATGCCAGGAATCGTTAACGGTAAAATTATTTTTCTGAATATTTGAAAATTTGAAGCCCCATCAACTTTAGCAGCTTTCCATAAATCTTCAGGAATTTCTTTGAAAAAGGCAACTAAAATAAATACTCCCAATGGCAAATTGAATGCAGCATAAGGTAAAACTAATCCCATTAAATTATCACGTAGATCAAAAAATTTTTTGATCCAATTAGCAACAAACGGTGAAAAAATAATTGCCATCACAGAGATGATTACAATTATACTTATAGTTATAAGTACTTTTTTCGAGGCTTTAATTCTATCTTTTGCAATTGCTAGTAACGCAATTAGTATGGTAGCAATTATGATTATGATACTAGTAATTGTCACACCAAGTGGGTTAACTTGGGCTACAAATGTCGCTAAACCAACTATTTGAATGTAAAATGGTATTATTATTATTAATGGCGGCAGACTATTCATAGAAAAGATGAACCCATTTAAACCTCTTTTAAATTTAAAAGAAAATTTCGCTAAAGCATAAGCTATTAATGAACCAGCAATTAAAACCACTAAAACAGTTGTTCCTGAAAGAATAAATCCATTTAAAAGGGCTCTTTCAAATGTAACTCCATATACTGCCCTACTCCCAAAAATTACCCCATAAGCTCCTGTCGAAAAATAATTTATAAACTCAATGCCTGTTTGTGTAAATTTAATCAAATTAAATAACTCGAATCCACTTTGAGTTATAAAAGGGTCTCTAAATGATCTAAAAATGATCCAAATAAAAGGTCCTGCGCAGAAAAGACACATAATAACTACTAAAATAGAAAAAATAACTTTTTTAATCCTTCTTGAGATAATATACCATTTAACTTTAGTTTCAGTAATCAATGGGAGCTTTGTAATATTTTTTTTGTTAATTGGAATTTTTTCTTCTTCAATATTTATTGCTGAGATACTTTCTTCTAATTTTGTGTTATCCTCGTAGTTTTGAGTTAGGATAAGTTGTTTTCTATCTTTAGAAAGGATAGGTATCTGACCTATCCTCTGAAAAATAGATTTTAGCTTTGATCTTTTACCTTTTTCTCTTCTAGTTAAAAGTGAAATAATAACTCCAAATACAACTATGAATACAAGGAGCATTACTGTAACCGCTGAAGCTAATCCATAATCACCATTAAGCCATAGAAGCACAGCATGAGAGGTCATTGAACGAACACTATCATCATTAAAAACTACTATTGCATCATAAACTCTAAGCGCTTGCATCATTCTAAAAATTAATGCCACACCTACTCCAGGTCTAATTAAAGGCCATGTAACATATCTAAATTTCTGCCAACCACTAGCTCCGGCTATATCTGCCGCTTTATATAAATCTTCTGGTACTATTTGTAATGCAGCAAGGATTAATAAAGTTATAAAAGGAGTTGTTTTCCATACATCAATGATAATTGCAGTTATCATCGTCATTGTGAACTCTAATTCCGTTAAATATGCAATTAACGTTAATATAATTAATGATATTATTATACTCGCCATACTTATTATTCTCTTTTTCGAAGTACCTAACTTTTTCTGATATATAGCAATGAAAATCATAATTGCTAAAAAAATTGCAAGTCCAATATTAATTATCATTAGAAAATCGCCTAATTTAAAAATTTCAGCATCAGGTCCAAAGAAATCGATTGGTCGGCCCCCAAATAAACCTATAAGGCTATTGACTAAACCATATTCATCTGCTGTATTGAAAATTTCAAATCTAAAAATAGTCGCTGACGCCACTGTAGGGATTGCCCAAGGTATTAAAAGCGTTGCTCGAGCAATTCCTCTGCCTTTAAATTTTTTATTCAAAAGTAGAGCAAAAATAAGACCTAATAGAAATTCGAGTGTTAAAGATATAACTGAAAAAAATAATGTTTGATAAGTATAACGCCAAAAATCACGTGTGTTATAATTTCCATATACTAAAAGTTCATAATAATTAACAATCGTTAATTTTGATCCAAAATAGCCAATCGATGCCTCACTATCTGTAAAACTAATAAATATACCTGTTACAATTGGAAAAAGGATTGCTAATGCAAAAATTATCAATCCAGGAAGTAATAAAGTAATAACAAACCCTCTATCCTTCGGTGGTTCGTTTAATTGTTTATCTCTGCCTTCCAATTTAAACTTTTTTATTGTAATTGTTTCCATTTTGTTAACAACGCCTAATAAATATTATTTGATAAAAATAAAAAAAATTAGATTTTAAAATTTGAGTTACGATATTTTTATTTATTTTTTCTCCTAAGTAAAGCAATTATTCCTATGGTAAATGCAGTTGAGAGAATCAAAATCGCTATACTAAAGCCGGGAATTCCTGGAACTTCGGGTCTTCCCGCTACAATTTCTTCAAGATCTCTCTGCATTTCCGTTAAAGCATCATCAACACTCTTTTGACAACTTAATAGATCACTGAAATAATCAGCGATAGTGTTTGAGATCAATGGATAATCTTGGTGAACTGGTCGAGATAAAGTTAATGGCAATTGGTCTGTCCAGTTTTCAATCCATTCAAACCCAGCAGGTGGACTACTATAAACGGACATTAAAGCTGGAAAGTTTGAAAGTGGTTGTACACCTGGATCAGCACTTGAATCAGAAGTGAGTTCTGCTTCTTGAGCTACTGTATCTCCAAGGAATTTAGTAAGATTAACTGCTGCTTCTAGTTCATCTGCTCCTGATGTTGCGGTTGGAATTGCTAAAATAGCACCTCCTACGGCTGATGTTCTATATCCTGTCGCACCAGCGAAATGAGGTAAAGGAGCAAGACCAAATGATATGCCATCGGAAACTGATTGCCCATAAGGGAATGGCCATTGTCTCATAAAAATAGTATTTTCTGCGTACCAAACCCCTACAGATGATCCTTCATCATGAACTAGTCCAGATCGAGGAATGATATAGTTATTATAATCAGAATTTGGACCAATTGGAGGATCTGTATCCGTTAAATTTCCTTGGACTCCTGTATATTGACCAGGAATTAAATCTTTAAGAAATTGCATCGCATAAGCTACATCTGGATCATCGGCATTTACCGTTCCATCACTAGTAACAACATCTAAGACCCCATTACTTCCACACCACTCGAAAAAGTTAACTACACCACCTTCATATGCATCAAATTGGCCAACATAGCCTACAAGATCAGCATCAGCTGTGGTTAACAAACCGCTGCCATTATTAAGTACAAAGTTTGCTGTTGCATTAAGTTCTTCCCAAGTATCGAAATCCGCTTCTGACCATCCTCCTACTCCAAAATGAGTATCCAATATATCTGTTCTATAGAATAAAATTCCCAGATTATTGAAGTAAGGATAAGCATATAGATGTCCTTGATAGGTACCCGCATCTACTAAACCAGCAACATAATCATCCATCTCGCCAGCTGTTAAATATGAATCAAGATTTCTAATCCAACCATTAGAAGCAAATAATGCGGTCCAAACTACATCTAGGCCAATTACATGGGCTGTAGCTGTGTCTGCTGCCATTAGGGTTTGTAAAAAGACAAGCTGTTCATTAGCGGTAGTTCCTGAAGATATGACATCTACTGTATTAACACCAGAACCTAATGGTGAACTTAAAAAGTCATCCGTAACATTTTCAACTCCTGGCATCTGCTGATCAGTAACTACAATTGTTAAATCAACAAGCTGAGAGGTTTCTGGTTTCGAATAGACATTTATAGGAAAGAGAAAAAAGGTTGTTGTCATTAACGATAATAGACTTAAAAGCACAATTACTGCCTTTATATTATATTTCTTAGTCAAAATTTTCACTTTTTTGGATTTTCTTTTTATTTTTTAATTTTAGATTAGACTTAATTTACGGTTATGTAAAAGTAAGTTAGAGATGAAATACGATAATTTAACTTAAAAACCTTATCATAATAATTTTTAATTCAAAAAACCAAAATGCTTTAAAACATTATAAAATTGAATTATACGATGAATACTTAAATTAAATCTTAAATTTGAAAAAATAATCGATAATTAATAAAGATAAAAGGTTTAATCATAATGAATGATGATTCAATAAGTATATTGGAAAAATATGAGAACCTATTGGGAAAACCTGCCATGGAAAAATTGAAGAACAAGGCTAAAAAATTTACAGAGAAGTCTATTCTAAATGTTAATTCAACTAAATTTGGTGGAGGAGTAGCTGAGATCCTTCATAATATGATCCCATTAATGAATGATTTAGGTATAAATGCAGAATGGGAAACATTTACTGCTCCTGATAGTTTTTTTGAGATTTCTAAGAAAATGCATAATGCTTTACAGGGAAATATGGATATTATATTTTCTGAAGATGAAATAAAGGATTATATTAACCAAGCGCAATCCACTTATGATCAATTGCATCCAGATAGAGATTTTAATATCATTCATGACCCACAGCCCTGTCCTGCTATAAAATTTGCTACAGATAAAAAAGGAAAATGGATCTGGCGTTGCCATATTGATACATCTGATCCTAATCCACAAGCTTGGAATATGATTCATCGATACTTATCTTTATATGATGCTTTAATTTTTACAAAATTACAATACGCCAGAAAGGTAAAACATAAAAATATTTTCCAAATTCCACCATCTATAGATCCATTCTCATTAAAAAATCAAGAAATTCAAGAAGAAGATGCGAGGGAAATTGTTGAAAGATTTATTCCATCAGACCTTCCTCTTATTTCACAAATTTCACGATTTGATCCTTGGAAAGACCCCCTTGGAGTAATAGACGCTTATAGAATAGTTAAAGAAAAATATCCAGTTCGTCTTGCATTGATAGGAAGCTTGGCACACGATGACCCAGAAGGAGAGAAATGGTTGAATAAAATAAATAACTATATTGGTGGAGATCCTTATATCCATGTGTTAAGCAATCTTGATGGTGTTAATGCCCTTGAAGTAAATGCTTTTCAACGAGTTTCAAAAGTAATAATCCAAAAATCAATCAAAGAAGGTTTCGGATTAACTGTCACTGAAGCTTTATGGAAAAAAACGCCTGTTATAGGGGGAAATGTTGGAGGAATTAAGCTTCAAATTGATAATGGAGTGAATGGATTTTTAGTTGATACGGTTAGTGAGACTGCAGAAAAAATATTATATTTATTAAAGAATCCCAAAATTGCCAAAAAGATGGGTCAAGAAGGTCATAAAATGATAAAAAATGAATTCTTGCTAAATAAACATGTGGAACGTTATTTAGATTTATTTCAAAAGATTTCATAATTCTTTTTAAACTTATAAACCATATTCTCATATTCTATAATTTTTTATAATTACTAATTTATTTTTCTTTATTCTACAATGAAAGGAGTTAATGAGAAACCAAAATTCGCTCAGCAATTTGTCATTTTGATGACAATCTTTATTGATGCTACGGGATATGCGATGGTAATTCCTCTTCTCTCTTTTTATACTGTTTCATTCAATTTAGGCGCTCTTGGGTTGGGTATTTTAATGAATGTGTTTGCTTTAATGCAATTTATATTTTCTCCTATAATGGGGAGATTATCAGATAAATATGGACGTCGTCTGCTTCTTTTAATATCAATTTCTTTATCAAGTGCTAGTTTTTTTATGTTTGCTATAGCTTCTTCTTTTTATATCCTCTTATTATCACGTATGTTCTCTGGTATGGCTACAGAAATCTCGATTGCTCAAGCATACATGGCTGATATTACATCTAATAAGGCAAGAACTTCTGGTTTAGGTAAGGTTAGAGCAGCCTTTTCTGCTGGAGTAATCGTTGGTCCTTCGATTGGTGGATTCTTAAGTGTATTTGGTTATTGGGCCCCCGGAATAATGGCTGTAGGATTAACGTTGTTAAATCTAATTTTTGTTTACTTTTTTCTTCCAGAACCCAAAAGGAGTGACAATTTTCATCAAAATAGGAACTCTTCCAGTAAATCTAATTTCATAACTAATTTAAAAAATTCTTTGAAAAAATCTTTATTACCATCATTACTTATTGTGTTTTTTATTATGACCTTATCATTTGCTGCAATACCTGTATTAATGCCTTTTTTAACATTTGCTTTTTTTAACTTCAACGAAATTCAATTATCTTTAGTGTTTATCTATATTGGTGCTTTACAATTAATATTGCAAGGATTTTTGATTGGAAGATTGTCTGATAAGATAGGGGAAAATTTATTAATTATATTTGGTTTGCTATCTGTTCTTCTTGGAATGATCATTATGCCAAGCATCCCTAGTCTCGTATTCTTTTTTATTTTAGTTGCAATGCTATCTTTAGGATCTGGGCTTGTAAGAACCGCGGTTCCAAGTATTATTTCAAAAATTTCAAGTGAAGATGAACAAGGTGGATTTTTAGGAGTAGCTCAATCTGTAGCGAGTTTTGCTTTAATTCCAGGACCCCTCTTTGCTGGCTTTTTTTATGATTATTTTGGATTGGGTGCGCCTTTTTACTTTAGTGCAGTTTTATTATTACTAGCTTTCTTGATGAGTATTAATTTATACTTTAGAATTCGAAAAAATACAAATAAAGAAAAACATATAGCACTCTCTTAAAAAATAGTCTTAAAACTTATAATCCATATTTTTAAATAATTGATAGAATGTTTTACTTTATCTTGTTATAAAATTTAATTTAAGAGTTGATTTAGTATGGTAAATGATATTTTTACCTTTCTTGTTGGAGGAAAAGCTGGAGAAGGTGTTAAAAAAGCTGGTTCTGTAGCAGCAAAAATTTTTTCAACAATGGGGCGCCATGTCTTTCAAATGGATGATTATATGAGTTTAATAAGAGGCGGACACAATTTTTCTGTAATAAGTACTTCAACAAGCTGGATAAGTAGTCATTATATGAAAGCAAATGTAGTTGTAAATTTCGATAAAAGAAGTTATGATTTACACCTTAATGATTTTGCGACTGAAAATGGTATAATAATTTACAATTCTGATGAGCAAGAAAATGTAGAGGGAATAGGAATTCCCTTTTCTTCATTGGGTAAAAAATATCCAATAAAATCTCTCATTTATGGGGTAGGAGCTGTCGCTATTTTATCTTCAGCTATAGGTTTTAAAAAAGAAGAAATGAATGAAATAATTAAAAGCGAATATCCCTCAGGTATTAAAGATAATATCTCTTTTGCTGATCAAATCTATGATTTGGTTGATCCAAAATTAAGAGGAAAATTCACACTGGAAAAAGGTGACTTTAAAAGACCAATTCTTACTGGTAATGAAGCTTTAAGTTTAGGTGCTATAGCCGGGGGTTTGGACATATATTATGGATATCCAATGACTCCTGCATCTACTATATTACACTTTCTTGCCTCACAAGCAGACAATTTTGGATTAGCAGTTATGCATGCTGAAAGTGAATTGGCAGTTATTAATTTAGCAATAGGTTCTGCTTTCACAGGAGCTAAGGCAATGGTAGGTACAAGTGGAGGTGGTTTTGCCTTAATGGCAGAAGGACTCTCATTAGCTGGTATGATTGAGGCTCCAGTTCTTGTAATCCTTTCCCAGAGACCTGGTCCTGCGACAGGCTTACCTACTTACAGTGAACAAGCAGAATTACTGTTTGCTTTAACAGCAGGACATGGAGATTTCGTAAGAATCGTAGCTTCACCGGGAACAATCGAAGAAGCTTATTATTTATCAGCTGAAATGTTAGACTTAGCATGGAAGTTTCAAACCCCTGCTATATTACTTACTGAGAAACATTTGTCAGAATGTAGCATGACTGTTGAAATAAAACCTGAGAAAGCTCAATGGGTTCGACCAAAAATGCATGATAAAGGCTCATATAAACGTTATTTAAATACTGAGGATGGAGTTTCTCCAATGTTGTTTCCTCCTTCAGATGAAGTAATAAAATGGAATAGTCATGAACACGATTTCGATGGAATTACGACGGAAAATCCTGATATTGCAACTCAAATGCATAATAAGCGATACATGAAGTATAATTCTCTAATTAATTATTTGAAACAAAAAAAAACTGTTAATATAATTCGTGGGGAGCACCCTAATAACATTATTACTTATGGATCAACTTATATGAGTGTACTCGAAGCTCTTAGACATAGTAATTTAAATCTTACTGTCATTCAACCTATCTATTTAAATCCTTTACCTGTTTGGGAGTTAGAGGAATTTAAACACCAAGACAACATAGTTGTCGAACAAAGCGTCTCAGGTCAATTTACCTCACTTTTAAAGGAAAAAGCTGGACTAAACATTAAAACAACAATTAAACAATACGATGGTCGTCCATTTGATCCCATTACCCTCGCACAAAAGATTAAGGAGGTGCTCAGTTAAGATGGATGACCTTAAAACTAATGCAGAAATAACTTGGTGTCCAGGTTGCGGGAATTTCGGAATTAAAACTGCGATACAAAATGCAATTCTCGAGCTTGAAAAGGAAGGAATGAACAGAAGAGATTTTGTAATTACAACAGGTATAGGTTGTCATGCTAAAATGTTTGATTATTTGAACCTCAGTGGAATTTATGGATTACATGGGCGAAACAGTTCAAATGCGGAAGGAATTAAATTAGCGAATCCCGATCTAAAAGTAATTACTTTTTCAGGGGATGGAAATGGGTTAGCTGAAGGGCTAGAACATACACTATTTGCAGCAAAGAGGAATCAAGATATTACTATGATTCTTCATAACAACAGTGTATATGCTCTCACAACTGGACAATATTCTCCACTAACAGAACCAGGATGGAAAGGTCCTTCTACTCCAAAGGGTAGTTTTGAGATACCATTTAATCCTGTTTCTCTATTAATAGAAGCTGGAGCTACTTTTGTAGCCAGATGCTATTCTGGTGATATAAAACATCTAACTGAAACATTAGTTAAGGCAATTAAACATAAAGGGTTCTCATTCATAGAAGTATTACAACCCGCAGTACCTTATCATAAATGGGAAGAATATAAAGATAATATTGAATACCTTAATAAAGAACCTAACTCTCCTGAAGAAGCAATGATCACTGCTAAAAAGGTTTCTAAATTTACAATAGGAACATTTTACCAATCTGAAAGAGGTGTGTATCATAAAGGTTTATATGGAGAACTTAATCCAGTTAAAGATAAAATACCGAGAGATAAACGATTAGATAAAATAAGAGAAATTTTACAATAGTGATTATACTTATCAATATCAACCCGAAATTAATTCTAAGTGGCAAAAACCGGTAGTAGAGTACTATTTTTTTACGATATTGCTGTTCTACCTAAATTATATTTTAAAAGATATATACTTCTCACAATTTTGTAGTTTTTTAAGTTAGCATTCATTAATTAAATTTCAAATAAATTAAATTATAAAAAGGATAATTTTATGTCCAAAAAATATGAAAATTGGATTGAAGATAACCAACGAAAACTTATTGAAATTAGCGATAAAATTTGGGAATTTGCTGAAGTTGGGTTTGAAGAGTACAAATCATCAACCTTATTAGCAGACACATTAGAGAAATCAGGATTTTCTATTGAAAAAAATGTTGCAGGAATGCCTACAGCATTTTATGCCAGTTATGGAAATGAAAAACCAGTAATTGCTATTTTAGGTGAATATGACGCATTACCAGGGTTAAGCCAAATTAAAGAACCAATAAAAAAACCTTTAAAGGAAGGAGCATCTGGTCATGGATGTGGACACAATTTATTAGGTACTGGGTCACTTGGAGCTGTTCTTGCAGTAAAAGAAGCTATTATTTCAGGGGACGCTAAAGGTACAATTAGGTATTATGGTTGCCCTGCTGAGGAAAAATTCAATAGTAAGGGTTTTATGATTAATGCAGGAGTTTTTAAAGATGTAGATATTACTCTTTCATGGCATCCTGCATTTCTGAATGCAATAAATGATGTTTCATTATTAGCTATAAATTCTGTAAAATTTAAATTCTTGGGTCGTTCTGCTCATGCTGCTTTTGATCCCCAGAATGGACGGAGTGCATTAGATGCTGTTGAATTAATGAATGTTGGTGTGAATTATTTAAGAGAACATATTATTCCTGATGCTAGAATCCATTATGTAATTACAAATGGTGGTGAAGTCCCTAATGTTGTTCCAGAAAAAGCCGAAGTATATTACTTCATTAGAGCTCCTAAACGTCCTTCAGTTGAGGAAGTTTATAACCGTGTTATTAAAATAGCCGAAGGAGCAGCCTTAATGACAGATACTAAAATGGAAATAAATTTTTTAGGAGGTATGTATAATCCTTTACATACTGAGGCAGTTGGTGAAGTACTTCTTTCTAAAATGAAATTAGTAGGTGCACCTAAGTATAACAAAGAAGAGAAGGAATTTGCACAAAAGCTCAAAAAAACTTTGCCCCCTGGTTCAATGGAGGCTTTTTCTCGCCTTATACCTGATAATTTTCGTGAAATGGCTAAACAAATTCTTGATCACCCTTTGAATCGAATGATACTTCCTGGACTTGGAAAAGGAAAAGTCATACCTGGTTCTTCAGATGTTTCTGATGTTTCAAGAGTTACACCTTTAGGTGAAATTGCTACTACTTGTCAAATTATGGGGTCCCCAGGACACTCTTGGCAAAATGTGTGCACATCTGGTACGAGTATAGGCCATAAAGGAATGATAATGGCAGCAAAAGTATTAGCTTTATCCGCTATAGAATTTATGAACAATCCTGAACTAGTCATTAAAGCAAAAAAAGCATTTGAAGAGAAAATTAAAGATAAACCTTATATTTCACCATTTCCAGAAGGATTTAAACCACCTTTTTAAATAAAAGGAAGAATTTCCCTTCTAATACAGAAGATAAAAATTATATATTTCAATATTTTCCAAATTTGTTACAAAACACTCGCGTTTTGTACTATCGCGAGAAGAGAGAATTAAATTAATTCGAGAACTTTTAAAGTCCTAATATTCAAAAAATAGAGTTAATAATAAAAAAAAAAATTTGAACTTTTATTATTTATTCTTTTTCTTAACTTTCAAGCTTCTTTTTAAGCTTTATCAAGATGGGGAGAGCTTTAGCAAGTTCCATTGCAGGAGAATTTTTGATAAGTTTAAATACCCCTGGTTTAGCCATTCTCCATACATTAGTGTCTTGCACTAACTGTTCTTCATTTTCTGCTTCTGATATTGTAATTCCCCAATAATCTCCAGTAGATACATACCATCCTAATTGTTTAACTCCTTCTGTAGGATAAAGGTTCTTGCTTAAGACTTTTTGAGCCATTTCAGCTAATTCTGCTGGGTCAAAATTTTCATTCAATTCCCAATACGTAATAAATAACATTCTTTAATTTACACCTCTATTAAATTCCGAGAAAATCTATTGATATTTAAGGATTATAATTCATTCTTTAAACACCAATAAAGTAGAAAATGATAATTAATTATTTAAGTATTTTCCAAGTTTGTCAAATCTAAAACAAATCTTTTTTGAAAAATTGGATTAAATTTTACCAATCACTCTGAATAGAATTGATTTAATAAAGCATTTATTAATTATTATATAGTTTGTAAAGCCATAAGGGATATTAAATCGAAATATATAAATCTATGAAATTTATTATTTAGAAAGATAATTATTGGAATATCTAGAATGACCGAAGATTTTCAAAAAATAAAGATTAAAAAGTTGGAATTGGAATTAGAATTAAAAAAACAAGAACTATCCGAACAGCTCGATAAAATAGACCAACTAGAAAATGCAATTATGGAGCTAGAAGCAATCATATCTAAACCTGACAATGATTCATATTTACAATTTCAATTAAAAGAAATGGAGAAAAATTATCGAGAACTGAAAGATAAGACGGGTTTACTAAGGTTAGAAAACATAAGATTAAAACAAGAGTGTGATGAAGCTAAAAATAATCCAACTTTTCTTCCTATTGTTGAAGAAGAATCACAATCTACGAATTTAAAACCTTTAAAGACTTCAAAATTAGAAGATAATAGTGAGAATCTAAACCAAGAAGAAAATACTAAAAGGATCCTTATAAAATGTCCAGAATGCGAGAATCAAAAATTCTTGAAAGTTCCATTAAAAGTAATAAACCAAAGTAATAATGTAACAACAATTAATGTTCCCTCTGGAATAATTTGTTCTCATAATTTTCAGGTTTTTGTTGATAAGTTTTTTTCTATAAGAGGATATCAATTAGCTGATTTTGAGTTTTCTAAAATTGAATATTACGAAAGTAATATTCCATCATCTCCAGAGTTTCAAGAAATTATTAACATTTTAAGGAGATCTGTAGATGATCGGGAAATACTTGGGACTGCAATCTTTACTATTGAAGGGAGAGTTTTATATACATCAATTCCACAAAAAACATTACTTGACACAATTAGGGAATTCGAAATTAGGAATGAAAAACATGTGCACAGTGTTATAAAAATGTTTCTTGAATTAAAGAATCAACAAAAAGTGTGTTCAGAGACTTTAGAAATTCAAGGAATAGAATTTATACTGGTCTTAATTTTTTCCGAACTTGTGAATTTTGGGATAGGAAATATGTTAATGAGAGATATTGTAAAAAAATTAAAAGTTCCCGGTTAAATTCATAATAGAAAAGAAAGCAGGATTTCACCTTTTATTAGATATGAAACTATATTATTAAAATCTTTAGCATAATTGTCTGATTTTTGAAGGTTTTGTAACACAGATTTCCTATTATCTGAATATTTATTAGATAATTTAGGATTTATAGGTATTATCCCTAAAAATGAAGGGACGAGAAATAAAGCTAACATCTCTAACGAATAAAAATAGTAATTTTCTAAGTATGGTTTTATAGCTTGAATTATTTTTTCAATGTTTGGGCTAGATTTTTTAATTTTAAAAATCAGAAAGATATTATCCCTTTCTTTTAAATCTAATTTTGTATAATTATATTGTGGTATTTCTTGATTTTCCATTATTTTCCGATATATATCAATCATTTCAGAATTTGATACTTGTTTTTCTCCAATCTTAAGTGGACATGATTTAAATTTATCGTCTCCTTGTAAGAAAAAAATTTCTTTAACATCTTCAACTTCTACATTTTCAATAAGTCTGTTTAATTCAAGATACTCAAGTAACTTATTTGTAAAGATCTCTTTCATAGTTTGATTATTTGGATTACTAATCGCATAAAATAAATTACGCCGTAAAAATAAGTCTAGGTTATCAAAGGTCTCATTTTCTTCAAAAATGATACCTAAAATTCCTTCCCTCTGACTTCTACGATCTAAATTTCCTGTAAAACATGAAATACTTCTATGTTGCCTTAATTTAATTTCAAGATGGGATGATGTTTTAAATCCTGCATGAGACATATAGAGTTTCGAAATAAACTCTTGAGGTAGCTTTATAGGGCTTGTATAATAAGAGCATTTAATTTCAGGACCTTTTATTTCGTCATGAATCAATAAAAAAATTCCTTTTGGCAATTTTATAATATCCTCCTATTATTACCATAAATTTCTAATTTGATATGAGACTTGCTTTCCCATATTTTCAATTTCATTTAAAATCTCTCTATTATAATCCGGTGAATTCAAAATAATAACCAAGAGTAAATCTTGATTTACATTACTTAAATAAAGATATTTTGATTCCGTTTTCAATTTAAATTCTTTAAAACTTTCTAATTTCATTTCATTTGTTACTTTATCTATAGTTATAATCAATAATGAAAGCATTCCAACAACAATAACTTCATCAGAGGGATTTAAAGTCGAACCACATGCTAATCCTGTTGACTTCTCCAGAAGTACAGCATCTTTAACTCCATGATGATTTTTCAGTAAATTTAATATTGAATTTATAAAAGTCGATTTAGGTGAAATTACTCTTATGAGTTCACTCCACGCAGAAAATAGAGATTGACCAAATATAGAGGTTAAATGAAAAGAAATTTCATGAGATATATTTTGAGATAAAAGATTCTTCAGATATGAGGAAACTGATTCCTTATCATTAACTAGATCAATTTTATGTAAAAATATAATAAGCTTTGCGTTAGGGTTAAATGCAAGAATTTGTTTTGCACTCCATTCAAACTCAGATTTAGCTTGTTCAAATCGATCCACATCAGTCACATCTACAACATACAATAATATGGATGCTTTTTTAAATATATTTTCTCTTAGAACTCCGTGATACTCATCAAGATATTGCTGTTGCCCTCCTAAATCCCATATCATTGGTTTTGACATTGATCCAATACTGTATTCTTTATAAGCGATTCCTTTAGTAGCTGCTGAATGCAAAAGTTCCCAAGGTTTCTTTCCTTCAAAAACACGTTCATAGATACATGTTTTTCCTGCATTTGAAAGTCCTATTAAAATTATTTTTTTCATATCATCAGACGGAGTTTTTTCAAACTCCCCAAGCATTGTTGATACTGTGCCTTCAATAAAACTAATATCGCTATCGGGGAAAATTGTTTTTAACTCTTCTTTTATAAGCCAGTCTATTCTATTACGTGGAATGCTTAAGCCTTTGCTTTCAAAGAAGAATTCAACCTCATTTGTAATACTTTCCTTAATTAGTCCCGTTTTTTCATAGACTAATTGATCCCTATACCAAATATTTAAGTTGAATATATTTTCTCCTGAGCTAGTAACTCTTAAATTAAATAATGTACCGGGAATCTTTTTCATAGTTCACTTCCTTTATCGTTTAATTGAGAAGCTTTCTTTAAGCAATTATTAATCATATCTCTGAATTTTTGTACATTT
>JBHLNZ010000029.1:0-39705 GCA_048941015.1 Promethearchaeota archaeon
TTTAATTGGAGGAAAAGCAGTTGAAATTAAGACGATATTAGAACCGAGAAGTATCACACCAATACCAACATAAAGTACAATTTCTCGGTTAATTGATCGAAATCTTGTTCTTTGTTTTAACATCTTTTTGGACAAATTCAGCTTTAGCTTTGGATGAAATAATTTAAGTAGAGTATAAATTACTTTGATAGCAATGAGAATCATGCTAAAATGTACTCCAATCTGAACTGGAATCATGAAATACCTACCAACAAAGAAGTAACCTTGAACTAAGAATCCAATAAGAACAATTAAACCTACAACTAAAACTGTCAAAGTGAGAACTTTAAAAGAAAAGGAAATAATATCGGCTAAAGGGTAAGTTATACATCGATATTTTTCTGAATTAAATTTTCCCTTCTTTTTTAAATACAAATAGATTACCCTAATTATAGGATAAATAATCAAAAATAGAAACATCCAGGTAAATTCGAATTCTATTATGAAGGCAATGGATGCAAACGGTTCAAGAATGTATCTGAATAAAGGAAATTGAATTGAATAATTTGAAGAGACGTCGATTTGGTTGAGAGCATCATAGAACGTTATTGTTTTATTTCCAATAATAGATAAGATTATGAGAAAAACAATCCATACTAGGAAAACAATTGATAGAATGCTGAAAAATTTATTATTTTTAAATTGTGATCGTATATTCATAATAATTAATTCTACTAAACTACTTAATAAAGATTAAAACAAAATTGACGGGAAAAATTAGACAATGGACTTTCCTTCCAATAAATAATTGTCTAATGTTCTAAGTGAGTCTGCAAATTTTTGATATATTTTAATATCTACGACAGGTAATATTTCACAAATTTTTTTTCTTAAATCTTTTTCGTTCAATTTAAATGAACTTGAGGGTTTCTTTCCTTTCAATATTAAATATAACAAGGGCATTTCAGGATTAGATGGATCTTTTTGACGATTTAAATAAGCTAATGAATGGAATAGTTTGTTAGTTATAAATTTTTCAAAGTCTATCCTCGTGCTAATTTGATGTTTGAGATGAATCGTTTTCCATATATATTTTCTATTATTTAGACGAATAATTTTTACTTTTTTTAAGAAAACCTTATCTTTTTTTACTATTTCTACTAAAAAGATACCTCTGTTATATGAATTATCAATTGAACAGACTGCTTCTGAAGAACCGGGGTTAAAAATCCAATTATCAAGAATAAATTGTTTATGAAAATGTCCTAAAGCTAAATAACCTACTCGATGTTTTAAATGTTGAATTTCCTCCAATTTTACTCCTGGAACGTTTTCCATTTGGCCCTCTATACCGAAATGTTGTAAAAGAATATTGAATTTTTCATCATCTTTTTTTATTCCTTTTCTTATTTTAGATAACTCTTTAATTGGTCTTTCCCCAATATAACGAGTTCCATAAATTACTAAATCTTTAACTTTAATTTTTCCACCTCTATGGTTATTAAAATCATAATTTTTAAAAACTCCTTCGCAGGGAGCTTCTAGGTTACCATCAAGAAGAATAATTAAACCTAAGCTTGAAAGTACTTTTAACCATGATTGTCCTCGCTTATCAAACCTAACTCCTCTAGAAAATTTTCGAATATCATGGTTTCCTTCTATAGCAATAATTAAAATTGAATTATTTGTGTATTCCTTAAAATCTGTTATGATTTTAATAATTTTTATTAACTTTCCAGGAAGGATTTCTAATGAAGTAAACACATCACCACCTAATAGTATAAAATTGACTTGATTTGAGATTGCATGATATAAAGTTTCTTCAAAAGCTTGAATAAAATCATTAGCTCGGAAATCATTACGATATTGATTGCTACCAAGATGAATATCACTTGCATGGATGAATCGTACGAAATTATTTTCTTGGTTCATCTTGTATGATAAATTGTCGAATTTGACTTGAAACAGATTACTAACTGGCATCTTATTTTAATTATCTGAATTAAATATAAATAGAATATTAAACTCAGATTTTAAGTATTAGAAGCCCATTAAATAAGTGAAGTTTAATAATATCAATTACTTTTGATGTCAGCCGAAAAATATATTTATGATATGAAGTAATCCTAATCCTCATAGAAATACTACTCTAAACAATATTCTAACTTATTATGAATAGAATAATAAAAAAAAAGATAAAATTAGAAATTATGAATGGATATTAACCGAATTCTATAATTAGCGTTTAACTTATAGATAAGAAGTTAAATTCAAAATTCTCTTAATACTTCAATTTTCTTCTTACCAATTTGACTTCTTTTGGAAAATTCTTAATAAGTCTATTTTTATTTAAATTCTCTTTAATTATGTCTTGAAGCTGCTTATTTTCAATACTAGTATATCTTTCAAAAAATGCAAACCCATCTTTCGGACTTGATTGTATAACTACACTTAGAGTATAATTTAATCCTTTTTTTAAAATCTTGAAATTCTTAGATGTTATATCCCTTGAGTTAATGATATTTAAAAATATTTTATGATGGATTTCCAAAGCTTTGGAAGATACTTGTTTATTAGTAAGAACTGAAGGATGAGCTATACCAGCGGCTACAGCTCTCATTACCAACCAATTATCTTGAAGAATCCAATTTTCCAACTTTTTTAAAACTTTAGAATGATGCTTTTTTAATAATTTTTGTAATCCAAATGCTACGGCCTCTCTTACCCGCCATCTTTGATCATTAGCGAATTCTTTTAGAATTGACAAGGATTCTTGATAAAAAGACTGATTATTTGCCCCAATAGCTCCAATCGCCCAAATTCCACAGAATGGCAAAAATTCTTTTGGATTATTTGTAGGAGCTTTATTTGAGTTTAATTGAATTAGTGCTTGACATAAAGTCCATATATTTTCTAGTTCAATACCATTATAATTATCAGTTAAATCAGCAAATGCATTAGCTAATTCTATATTTGCTCTTCGACTAGGAAGATCACTATTCAGCTCTAAATATTTTAATATCTCCCTGTTCTCATTAGTCTTAAAATATACTTTTAAATATTCATTTAGTTCCTTTTGATAATTCTCTTTTTTAGTCATTAGTAAACAAGATTAAATTTAAAAAAATTATAATACAAAAATTGAAAAAAAATAAAAATAAGAACTTTTTTTCTTCTTTCTTAAGGCTCGATTTAAATATTTGATTTCGATTCCTTTAATCAAGACAACATTAAAACCTTAATAAATTAAAGATTCTAATTTATGAATTAGAATTGATGCTCTGAGATACCGAATTTAATTGATCTTAATTTTAAAGAATCTTCAACTAAATGACTAAGAATTAACTGCCATGACTTCTTGAAGTTTTACTCTTTCATATACCTTCTCGATTTCATTAAGCTCTACAGTAATTAAGGTGTGTCCTCTATGTGTTTTTTCAAAAAATCTAATTTGCTCTACATTATACGGATTCATTGCATGAATAATGGCATACTTTTTACATTTAATACAAGCTCGAGCTCTAATATCCACTACCTCAACCTTTTATTAACCCACTAACAAATAAATATGTTATAAATCTATATTGAGAATGCTTTATATTTAATATTTATTCATTTTTGTTAAATCATACTAATTATTCGCTTAGATGACGTTTTGATTAAATCTTATAGCAAAATATGAATACTATAATAAGTAATATTTTATCAAACGATAGGACTAACAATCCTATTCATCTTTAACTAAAAATTACGAATGCAATCCTTTCAATAAAAAAAAGAAAAATTTAGACTTTATCTATTAATAGCGAGTTACAGCTAGACTACTACTTCTCATAAAGTTACCTACTGTTTCCGAAAATACTACTATACTAATATTATGAGTTCCTTCCGATAATGTTAAAGAATATTGCAATGCAACTGGAATATATTGATAAGTAGCATTTCCTTGATACGGCCCTGCCCGAGTAAAAGGATCAAATAAACGTTCACCGTCCATCCAAAAGTAGAATAGCATATCAGCATAACCTGACGGATTCGTTGCCGGAAGGATCTTTGTGCTCGTAGTAAATATCATGTCGATTGTCGCAGGAGCATTCAATTCAACAATTACATATAAATCAGGGACAGTATAATAATCTAGACCCGGGGGTGTATATATAGCTTCTTTGTAATCATACCAAAAATCAGTTTTCCCTTGATCTATCCATGTAATTAGCCCAAAACCTAAACCACCAGCACCTAATACTAATGCAATTAATCCTAAAATTACTCCACCTTTTCCCATTAAATCACACACCATTTTAATGATTTATATATTTTGATTTAGATTTAATAATTAAATTATGATTGTGCATTGAAAAGATATTATAATAAAAGTATGCCTTATAAGTAAGAAGTTAATTTGAGAATTCTTTTATATTTAAAACTTTCTTCTTACCAATTCAACTTCTTTTGGAAAATTCTCTAAATGGTAATCTTTTAGTAAATCCCTTGTTTGATTACACTCTTCAAGATGAAAAGTTATATGGATTATTACATAATCTTTACAATTTAGATTAAGCAAAGTAACTAAATCGAATTATATAGCTTTAAAAATATCTAAATCTAAAATAAAAATAAAAAATAGTAGTGTTTATTTCTTCTTTCTGCCTTTAGGTTCAATTTTTTTTATAATTATTGCTTCAGCATGAATTTTACAGTTCTTCAGAATCACTTTAAATCCACCAGCACCACCTACTCCAGGGATGGTCATTCCAACAGTTCCCATTGGAACCATAGCACCCTCAGCTTCATACTCTTCTTCCTCTTCCTCTTCGGCTTCTAATTCGGCCCACGTCTCTACAACAGGATGACCAACTTCTTTTAGAAAGTCCCTTAGAGCATTAATGTCTTGAACCTCTTCTTCAGTAGCGATCTTTGGTAATAAGTCTTGTGGAAGGAATTCACCAACCCGTTCTTTAACAGCTTTAGGCATCCACACAATAGTTTCGATTCCACCATCATATTGTTGATATTTTGGGGATACGATGTATTGTATACTCACACCATTAAATCCAGGCATCTGTTTTCCCCCTCCAGTTTGGTTTGCCATGGCTGAGAAAGGTAAACCGTTTATAGCAACCCCATCAAAATTTCTATCTACTATACCATGTCCATTTACTTCAGGGATATAAAAATCTATTGCTTCAAAACATCCGCAACTAGTGTGAGGGAACTCCATTCCGCTATAAAGAAAAATTCTATTAATCTCACCAAGTGAACGCTTTTTAATCATCTCGTTTATTCCAGTAAATTCTCCTGCTTCTTTATTTAAACAGTCACCAGGGGGTACTTCATAAATTGGTCCCTTAGGATCTACTTTTGCCGCAGCTCTAGCATCAAACCAATTTATTGAACCACATAGTGATGTTCTATCAGGAGTTATACAGCATGCATGAGTAGGAGCGAAAGACTGACATAATACACATCCATAAAACATATCTACATCTTCATCATGGATTGTTCTAGCTCTCTCATCTCTCTTTTCATATATCTGCATTGCCATTTCATATGGTTCTAAAATTGCTTTCTCATCTGTATAGAATGTAACTTGAGCTTGTTCAATTATGGGTAATTCTGCTTTATAAAGTCTGATTAAGATTGTTCCAAGCATATTAAAGGTATTTAAACCTTTTTCGAAGGCTGATTTAGAAATTCGCATCCAATTCGTATAACGTTGGTTTAAATGCATTATACCATTAACAAAATTGCAGAATTCATGCACTCTTCTTTCAAATACTGCTTCTAAATCTTCTTCTAATTGAGGCCCAGCAACTTCTACAAGGATACCTATTGGGTATCTTTCTCCTTCTTTCATGTCTTTAATATCAGGTCCATGAAGTATAACCTGCCCATCTTTTACTTCTTTAGCTGGTTTGACCCTAACTAGCTCAAAATGCTTTTCAATTTTTGGTCCTCCTAACTCTACATACATTTGATTTGCTCTAATACGTTCGCCTTCGTAGACAGGGCCTACATCTACAGGCATATCGGAAAAACTCATATTATTAACCTCCTATAACTTTCCTCTTTATTGTTTTTTAATATTTATAAATTCTCAATTAATTGTTCTAAAAAATTTTTCCAATCATCATTACTCAAATTTGGAAGACTAAATCTCGCATTAGGATGCGAATATTTATCTAAGTCAATGGTTCTTAAGTGATTTTGAAAATTCTTTAGTCGACTTAGCGTTTGGCTGACATAATAGACTAAATGGCCTCCAAAAATAGCCATTCCGTATTGACCTTTTCCATCTAAGCCTTTCCAATTTGCATCAACTAGTCTACCAGTAGTATTAATTAAGGACATATCCCATAATTTATTTTCTGGAAAATGTTCTTTTAAATACTTATAAGTATGTCCTGTAGCTATAACATGACAATCTAATTTTTTAGCAATTTCAATGTAATAATCAGCGACTTTCTTTCCATTAAGCTCCCAGTTAATTGATTCTGCGCCAATGACAAATACCTTTTTCTTATCTGCTTTCAGAATGTTTGCCATAACTTTTGGATCAAAAACGGCGGTACCCATTTCTGGTCCGGGGATATTAGCTTTTTGGTATGGTCTTGCCATTAAAATCTTCTCAGTTTAAGTTTTTACACAATGTATTTTATAATAATTGATATATTTTATCTTATTAAGCGTGTTTTAAAAAATTTAGTTTTATTAAATTTAAATAAATTTGAAGGCAATTTACTAAACAAAATGGTGAGAATTGAGCGATGTGTGAGTTTAAAATAATAAAGCAAAACGATGGTTCTCAGATATTGGAAGACATAGTGGTTTTATCCTATACAGAGAATAATGAATTATTATTCAAGGATATACTAGGAATAGGAGAGATCTTAGATTCTGCCCTAATTTATGACGTAAACACTTTAAATCAAACATGTATTATCGTAGAGCATCCATTAATAAAAAACTTTGTCAATTTAATCAAAAATGTCAATAATAATACATTATCCAAGAACGAGATTGAAATATTTCAAGAAAGATTGGAAGAATTAAAGGCCAGTATAAAATGAAAGTAGAATTTCATGATGATGCTAAAAAATTTTATGATTTAGTTAATTCATTTTTAGTCGAACATGAAGCAGAAAATAATATTATCTTAGCTATTCTAACTACGATAATCGAATTTCCTGAAAGGTATGGAAAAGAAAAGCCTGATTTAGTCACTGTAATTGATGATGAAAAAATAAAGTTAATCTTAATTAGAACACCTCCATTTAATCCTATATTATCATATACAGATGATATAAATACTTTAGATTTCTTAGTAGAAGATTTCATCAAAAAAGGAATACAAATTCCTGGATTATTTGGATGTAAAGAAATAGCGAAAAAATTTGTGAAATTATGGTGTGCAGCAAAAGATTTAACCTATAAACTTGTGATGAATGAAAGGATTTATAAATTGGAAAGAGTTTCTGAAGAAGCTATAGGAAATTGTGAATGTATCATAGTTGGTATGGCTTTTAAAGATTTAATTCTCAAATGGGCTCGTGAATTTATTATTGAAGCATTACCTCATGAAAAAGAAGATTCTATTATACAAAGTTTAGAACGTATTAAAAAAGATATAGAAGAAGGCAGGATATTTTTATTATTTGAAAATGGAAAGCCGGTTTCTATGGCAAGAAAAGCTGGAAAGACTCCAAATGGTAATCTTGTGAATCTTGTTTATACTCCTCCCAATCTAAGAAGAAATGGCTATGCTACAGAATTAGTAGCCCATCTCAGTAAGTATCTTTTAGATGAAGGTAATAGATATTGCTTTTTATTTACTGATTTAATGAATCCAACTTCAAATAGTATTTATCAAAAAGTAGGCTATCGACCTGTAACTGATTATGATCAATATGAATTTATAAAAAAATAGTATTGAACTCAAAATAGTTAAAAATAAAAAAAAAGAAGCGAGAAAGTCTCCAGATTTTCTCCTGTTAATTATCTATTTTATTTTTTTTTTGGAGGTAGAATTTCAATCTCTATAGATGAAACATTGGTGTCTGTTCCATCTTTATTGGTAACTGTTTCGGTATCAATGCTAATTTCACCATAACTACTTCCCTTTACAAATTTATTTATAAGTATTTCTGCAACATCAACAGCTCGTGAGATAGATCTTCCTCGAGCGAGAATTTTCACTGGTTTCTCATTCAGAACAACCATCGCAGCCATTACATAACTCATTGATTTCTTTCTACCAATAAATACTTTTGAATCGTCCTTTTTCGCCAAAAAAATTTCACCTGTTATTTACTTTTTCTTTTATTTGAATTCTGCTTTATTTTTTCTTTATATTTCTTTTCTTCTTCTTACTTCGAAGTTTTGTTTTAAATTTAGCCAATAATCAATTATTTGCTAAGTTTAATTAACTTAGACAATGATTTAAAGGTTATGTTATTTTTATTAATTTGTCTAAATTGTACAATATCAAAATAAGAGGGTGAAAAGCATATTTATTATTCAATTAATCATGAAAAATATGCACAAATTAATTATGTTCTTACTTAATCACTACTTAGTATCCCATTCAAACTCAGTTCTCAGTTTTTGAATATAATCGTCTTGATTCTCATATTCATACCATACTGAACCTAATTTCTCTATTTTATAACCCTCAGCAAAGGTTTTGTCAAGTAAATGATTACTGCATAATTTAATTGCATTTAATACCGTTTGGTTTTTTGTAAATAAGAATCTCGCTTTATTCATAGACTCTTCTATTAAATCTTCTTTAGTATTAACAAGCTGATCGATAAGACCAATTTCTAAAGCTTTTTCAGAATAAATTTTCTCACTGAACATTAACATTTTTTTAGTCCATGGGATTCCTATTATCTTTGAAAATAAAAGTACACATCCAGTGCCGGGAAAAATTCCAGAATTTATTTCAGGCATTTGGAAAAAGCTTTCTTTTGTTGCTATTCGATAATCACAACATGTTAAAAATACAACACCTTCTCCGAGTGTTCGGCCATTAATTGCACAGATGGCAGGTTTACCATTATATAATAATTTACAAATCGATGCTGCTGTACTTTCAAGATACTTTACTGCTTTATGATCACTTCCATCGATTTCTCCTAAGTCTATACCCGTACTGAACGAATTGCCATTATTTGTTAAGATCAAACCTCTAATCTTTTCTGCTTTTTGACAATAATCTACAGCTTCTTTTAGATTTAATAGTAGTTCAATTGTAAAAGCATTTGACCTTTGAATTCTATTGAGAGTTATTATACCAAATCTTTTTTTAATTGAAAATTCTATATTCTCTCCAAAATCTAAATTACGTGATGACATAATTATTTTATTAATTATCAAAAAAATAAAGTCTATCTAAAACAAAGGAATTCATTATTTAATTTTTGGTTAATAAATAAAAAATAATAATATAATTTATAAATTGAAAATGTGGTTAAACTGCTTAGAAAAAAAGATTTACAAATATCTCCCAATCTGAAAAAGACTTTTAATTCAATAAACCAGCATTTATATGGTAAATCAAAATACTTAGATACCGATACGCGAACTCGCGCTAAGGAGATTATTAATTTATTATTATGTAAGTTAGTTGATGAAATAAATAAGGAACCTGATGATTTTTTGGATTTTATTATTCAGGAAGGGGAATCCGAAGAAGAATTACTTAAGAGACTTCAAAATTTCTTCAATGAAAATGTTAAGAGAAAATATCAATATATAATTGCTAATAATGAACAAATTAGTCTTAATAAGGAATTAGTATATTTGATAGTAAAAGAATTACATAAAATATCCTTACTAGAGTCCTCAAAAGATATTCTAAGCGATGCCTTTGAAATATTTGTAAGTAAAGTTTTAAAAGAGGAAGGAGGGCAATTCTTTACACCTCCCAACATCATAAAGTTTATGGTAAATTATTTAGATCCAGAAATAAATGCCAAAATACTTGATCCAGCCTGTGGACATGGAGGTTTTTTATTAGAAGCTAAAGATTTACTATTAAAGGAAATTTTTAACGATAAAAGATTCCCAGATAATCAGATCGAAAAAAATAGTATTGAAATAATTTCTAACTTATATGGTATTGACAAGGATTTGTTTCTAGCTAGAATAGCAAAATTATATTTAGATATATTAAGTGGAGGAAAATCTAATATTTTTTGTGAAGATTCATTGGATTATAGTAATTATCGTGGTAAAACTAAACAGATTATTAAAGATAATAGTTTTGATTATGTTTTAACTAATCCACCATTTGGGGCTAAAATCCCTATAAACGATAAATCTCTATTAAAAAATTATGAATTAGGTTATGTTTGGAAAAACTTAAATAATGATTCTTGGGAAAAAACAGAAAAGCTTGTAAAACAACAACCACCTCAGGTATTATTTATTGAAAGATGTGTTCAATTTCTTAAAAATGGTGGAAAGCTTGGAATAGTTCTACCTGATGGCATATTTGGGAATCCAACAGATAGATATATCTGGGAATTTTTAGAAAGAAAGGGTAAAATTCTAGGGATTGTTTCCTTAGATCAAAATACTTTTCAACCCTACACTTGTAATAAAACTAGCATCTTATTTTTTCAAAAACTAAACGAAATACCGTCTGATTATCATATTGATTTTGCTATTGTAGATAACGTTGGTCATGATAAAGATGGAAAAGAATTATTTGTTTTAAACAAGGATGGAAGTAAAAAATTAGATACCAATGGTATTCCTATAATCAATGATGAATTAGTCAACCTAAGTCAAAAAATTAGAGAATCTGGAAATTTTGATTACTTTAAAGAACAAAAAATTTTCAAAATTAAGTTATCTCAAATAAAAAATAAAATATTTATACCTAATTACTATACCGGTGTTGAAAAAACTTTAAAAAAATTATCTACGGATAAAAATTACTTATTAAAATCTATTAAGGATCTAATTATTGAAAAAATAATTTACACAAAAAATAATGGATATCTTCCTCGGGGAGATGAAATTGGTTCTCAAGTCTATGGCTTAGGCGATATTCCTTTTATTCGTACTAGTGAATTAAATAATTGGGAAGTCAATTTGAATTCTAACAAAAAAACTTCGGAAGAAGTCTATGAACAATACAAGGAAAAACAAAATATTGAAGCAGGTGATATTCTTTTAGTAAAGGATGGGGGGCCAAATTTAATAGGTAAAACAGCCTATATAACCGAATTAGATACTAAAATAATCATCCAAAGTCATATCTATCAAATTAAAGTCCTTCAAAATGAATTAAGCATTGATCCATATCTGATTTTATATTTATTAAATTTAGATATAGTTCAAAGGCAAATACAAGCCATAACTTTTATTCAGGGAACTATAGCTACCATTGGAAATAGGATAATGGAGATAATGCTACCTATTCCATCAAAGATTGATAAAAGAAAAGAAATTTCAAATTATATAAAAAATATTATTGAAAATAAAATAGAAACTAGAAAAAAAATTCAAAAATTATCATTAGATTTTTTTCTTGAATAAAATAATTAAAACCTAATTTTACAAACAAGAGAATTGAATTAAATGGAAATTGAAAAGTTTTCTATGAATTATTATAATGACGTTATCAATCTTTGGAGAAACGCAGGAATTTCGATTGGTTCTTCAGATACTTTCGAAGAAGTGAAGATAATGTTCAATAGAAATCCGGAACTTTTTTTGATAGGAAAATCAAAAAATCGTGTGATTGCTGTAGTTATGGGGGCTTTTGATGGAAGACGTGGATATGTTCATCATCTTGCTGTTGATCCAAAATACCAAAAGAAAGGTTATGGAAAAAACATAATGGATGAATTGATGAAAAAATTCCGTAAGATGGGAGTTCATAAGGTCCATTTATTTATTGAAAAATATAATAAAAAAACAGTTAGTTTCTACTTGAAATTAGGATGGGAAATACGAGACGATTTAATTATGATGAGTATTGTACCGAATAAAAATCTCTATAAAAGAGAAATATAAAGCAGATTAAACGTATATAAAAAGAAAAAAATTGGTTTAATTTTTTATAATTTTAAACTTCTTTTTTGATAATAGGACAATAGCTATACCTAAAATTGTTGTAAAACAAAGCACTCCAATATAATAACCTGGAATTGCACTTGTTGGAGTAAAGTATGCGGTAAAAACAGGATCATGGATTAATCTCCCACCTCTATATGCTCCGTATTCAGGATAACAAGTTAAAAAGAATGCTGCCATATTTTCCGGATCAGTTTCATTATAAGCCTCTTCCATAGGAATTCCAAATGTGAATTGATTAGTTTGATTTATTACATAACCGCAAACTAGCCTTCCAAACTCACCAACTAAATCTGTCATCCCTGAAACAAAATCAATGAACTCTGCATCAGTCGCTACATCCATAGTTTGATATGAAACGTTATGTGTATGAAAAGTGGTCTCTGTTGCATTAGCTATTTCATACTGAGGCTTTCGACTAAATTTAAAATCAAATGCAGGCACCCCGTCTAGGGTAGTCAAAACTTCATTAAGGCCAGTTGTATGATTTTCTCTTGAAATTGTTCCAAACGGAGTACTTAATGCCCAATCTTGATCTGCATATATAAAGCTCCATGTTCCAAGACATAACGAGTAATTGTCACCAATCCAATGGTCATCATAAGCTGCCATAGCCCATGGATCACTTTGGTCATCTCTGTAAGCCATTGCTCCAATTTCACCTAATTCATAATCTTGGTAAAGTGTAGCCTCTCCAGCCGATAAATCAATATCAAGTGTATAATCATAATTGAAATAAGTAACATTACCAATGTGATGGGAACCCTCAGCATAAGTACCTGGATCACTATAATTAAATCCCCATTCAAATTGATCAATTAATGTTCTATTTATTTGTGGAACATAGAAGATTATATCCTCATAATTATAACCCCAAGTATATGTGACAGTAGAACCGCTAGCACTCCTCTGAAGTGGAGTAGCTGTAGTTGCAGGATTAGAAAAAATACTTGCATTTCTTACTCCTTCAGTTTGTGCTCCCATAAAAAAGAAGGGGCTCACTTCTTCACCTATATCCATATCATAATATCCATTATCGTTTTCATCTTCAAATACAAACCATGCGGTGTGCATCGCTGCAACCCATATTTCAGATCCAAATAAATAGGCATGTTGCCACCACATTTGTGCTGGGGTTGTATAAATAACTTCTTCTCCAGTATCGTAATCAATCATCGTTTTATTCATAAAAGCAAGCATACCCATTTCAAAATTCCCTTCTTTCATCCATTTGGCATTCCATGTATTATTTAGCCAAGAAATCATTGGATCGATATCTTCATGATCCCAGTTAGAGTTATTAAAAACCATAACGTCCCAGTAATTTTCGCTAAAATCATGGCCTTCAAACAAGTCTTCTGGAGTTGGAGGACCATCTTGAGCGATCACAATAGTAGAATATACTCCAAAAATTAATAGTGTCATTAATAGTAATGTGCTGATAAAACAAATACTGTATCTTTTCATCTTTTTCACAATATATTCATTTTATTAGATTATCTTCAAACTAATAGTCACTTATCTATTTAAATTTATCTCGTGGTCATATTCATCATTTATTAAAAAATCGTAGGTATAATTGAGAGAAAATAAATTTTAAATAACGCGATTTGAATTTTTAGCTTTTTTTTTATTTTCTATGATTATTAATTTTATGGCGTTATTAGGACATCTATGGTAGCATACTGAACATCCCCCACAAACATAATTAGAAACCACAGTGATAGCTTTTCCGTTTTCGTTGAATTCTCTAATATCGAGAGGACAATATTTTATACATGTTCCACAAGATTTACATTTAGATAATATTGTCGATGCTTTATACGTAATACTTGACAATTCTTGAATTTTTTTAAGTAAATTTGGGGTTGTCATTTTTCTAGAAAATAATCATCAAACTGACTAAAAATAACTACGTCAAGAAATTCATTATTATTCAAAAATAATTTGAAAAAAAAGAAATGAGGAGGAAATTTAATTACGAAATTTTAGAGCATAAATTTTTTAAGATTTTCTCGGCTTCTTTGGTGAAGCCTGCAACAATATCGTCTACATCCATCATAGAGTCAATTAATCCGCAAGTTTGTCCTACTGGTATCGCTCCATTTTCAACATCACCTTTAGTATACACAATTTCATATGCTTGTAGATCCTTTAAATACTCATCCATTTCATAAGCATGTTCTTGAGCAATCTTCTGCTCTTTTGTCATAATTTCTCCATGTTCTAAAGCATATTTATTTTTTAACAATCTAATAGGACCGAACCCTCCTGTTGTTAATATTGTATCTCGAGAAGTTGCGGGGGGTATTAGAGCTTTATAGTTGGGATGGAATTCACTTTGATTAGAAGCTATAAATCGTGTTCCCATGGCAACAGCATCGGCTCCCATTGCTAATCCTGCTGCTACACCTTCTGGACTTGCGAAACCACCGCAGGCAATCAATGGTTTTTCAGGATATTTTCGAGCTACCTCTTGAACAAGTACTAAAGTTGAAATTCCTTCATAGCTTTGATGGCCTCCTCCTTCAGTTCCAGTTGCAACGATTCCATCGCAACCTGCAGCAACAACTTTATCAACTAACCAAAGAGCAGGAGCTACGTGGAAATGGTTAATATTTGGAGCCCTTTCTTTTAAAATCTTACTAGCTGGCCGAGATCCTCCTGCACTAGTTAATATATATACTAATTGTTCCTTTAACTTTGGATTTTCATTGCACCATTCAGTAATTTTCTTTAACATTCTCTTATTATCAGTTTGAATTCGAGCTGTTCGAATATTTACTCCAAAAGGCTTATCAGTATGTTCAATTACATATTCCAATTGTTGTTTCATATCTTCTACTGAATTTTTACCACGTAAAGTTGCATGACTAACAACACCAAGTCCACCTGCTTCTGAAACTGCTACTGATAGCTCAGTTGTATAAAATGGACCCATTGGAGCACTTAGAATGGGATATTTAATTCCAAATAGTTCAGTTATTCTTGTTTTTATCATTTTTTAACCTTTAGGATTTAATATTATACTTGAGTAATTTTTATCTTTGAAACTAAAAAAGCTTTCTTTATTATTATTAAATTATTATAAAAGAAATGAGTAATAGTTGATTCAATTTAAATTAGGGAAAATTTAAATGGAAAATCGTATTTTTGGAAAAGTTGGAGTAAAAGTCTCAATAATCGCAATGGGAGGTTGTGGAATTGGCTATGCAGAACAAGAAGAAGCTGATAATGCAATAAAAATCGCAATGGATTATGGAATTAATATGATAGACGTTGCACCAACTTATGGTAATGCAGAATTAAGGCTTAAACCGTGGATACAGAAATATAGAGATCATTTTTTCTTAGCTGAAAAAACACTTAAACGTACAAAAAAAGGAGCCTGGAGGCAACTTAACCGGTCTTTAGAACGGCTTGGTACAAACTATTTTGATTTATATCAATTTCATGCAGTCTCATCTATAGATGAATTACATCAGATACTTGGAGAAAATGGAGCAATGGAATCATTTAAAGAAGCGAAAGAAACAGGTCTGATAAAACATATCGGTATAACAGCTCATCATGATGTAAGAGTTCTTAAGAAAGCTCTTGAAATTTCTGATGAATTTGAAACAATCTTATTACCAGTCTATGTTGCAGCAGCTGTAAATCCGAATTCTGTAAATGATTATAAAGTTATCCTTAAATTAGCTCGTGATAAAAATATTGGTGTTACGGCTATTAAAGCTATTTCTAAAGGGAGATGGTCAAAAGAACCTGATTATAGTACTTGGTATGAACCTCTTACCAAACAAGAGCTAATCGATCAAGCAGTGTGGTTCACTTTATCTCAAGATGGAGTTACTACATACTCGTTACCTTGCGATCTGAAGTTATGGCCTTTGGTATTAGATGCTGCAAAACGTTTTCAGAAACTAGGCGAAGAAAGACAAAAAAAGATAGTTAATATAGCTAAAAATAGTGGATTCAAGCCTTTATTTCCCGAATAGATTATAAGTCTAAACTACTTATAAAAATTGAGAAAGGATATGCGTTTAAAAGAAATAATATTGAATACTTTTTCTCATAAAAAAATTGAAAAAATTGCATTCAGTCCAAGAATCTATTATTGGTATTTAGTAAATAAATTATTTATGAAGTATAGATCTAATAAAAATTCTCCAGATAATATCCCCCCTAAGTATTTAAATAAAAGTCAGTTAGAAATCTACGAGATTTTAAACGCATGCCCACGTTATTGTTTTGAAACACTTTATATAAATTTACTAGAATCAAAACTGAAACCAGATTCAGAAATTAGAATTAAAACTCTACGTGGTCAAAAAAGAGATGAATTAATTCAAATATTTAACACTCCTATAGGAAACCTAAAACAGGTAAGCGCAGTTGGTGGCGGTCTTGGAGAGCATCTTATTGAATATCCAATAAAAACTATAGATGATTTAAAAATCATGAGATATGTCTTAGAAAACACCGAAATATCATTTTCAGATAAAAATTATAAAAAAGCAGAGCAACTCTTTGGGGACAGGGGAGTCGTAAGCACCTATACCCTGCATTCACCATATCAAAAACTCATCATAGAGTATATGGGTTTTTCGCGAGCAATTCTTTTTCTTAAACGATATAAGAATCAAATTGAAGAATTTATTAGTTTTTTAGAAAAATGGGACGACCAAATGTATAAATCACTTTCTAATTCTCCATTAAAAATTATAAATTTTGGTGAAAACATTGATGCAAACCTCAGTCCTCCTCCCTATTTCGAGAAATATCTTTTTCCTTATTATGAAAAAAGGATTAATCAATTGAAAAAATCAAATAAATTTTGTCATATTCATATTGATGGTTCTCTTAAAGATTTACTTCCTTATCTCTCCCAATTACCTTTTGACGGATATGAGGCTCTAACAGCTCAACCACAGGGAGATGTTTCTTTAGAAGAAATAAAACATGCAATAGGTAATAAAGTTTTATTAGATGGAATCCCGTCCATATTATTCTTACCTGAATACTCTAATAATTACTTGGAAAAATATACAATAAAGGTTTTAGAACTTTTTTCTCCTAATTTAATTATAGGTATTTCAGATGAATTAAGCCCTAATGGGGATATTAAGAAAATTGAGATGGTTTCAAAAATAGTAGAAAAATTTAATCCCAGTTAAATTACCTTATAAAGAATAAAAATTATTAAATTAATTATCGTATATCTATTCAAGTCAACTCATCTTAAATGCTTATTTAAAATATTCTCCTAAATAAAGTATTAAAAATGATAAAACAAGCTCCTCGAATACAAGTTGCTTTGGATCTTGAAAGTTTAGATGATGCGCTGAGTATAGCAAAACAGGTTGCTCCTTATATTGATATCTTAGAAGCAGGAACACCTTTAATTAAATCTGAAGGTATACATGCTGTTCGAATGCTGAAAAAAGCCCATCCAAATAAACTAGTATGTGCAGATTTAAAAACCGCCGATGCTGGTTATCTAGAAGTTCGAATGGCTGCTAGAGCTAAAGCTGATATCGTTACTATACTAGCTGATGCTTATCATATCACAATCGAAGAATCATTGCGGGCAGCTCATGAATTTCATGTAGAAATTATGGCAGATCTTATTATGTCTAGATTACCCTCAAAAAGATTAGCAGAAATTATTGGTGTTAATTATAAAGGTACAGAATTACATTATGCATTAGTTCATAGTGGCTTGGATCGCCAAGAATCAAGGCATTCTCCGTTATCAGAAATTGAATCTGTTGTAAATTTAAAAAATCGTCCTAGTCTAGCAATAGCAGGCGGAATTCAAGTTACAGATATTCCTAAGTTATTAACCTATCCTTTAGACATTATTATTATAGGTGGGGCAATCACTCGCGCAAAAAATCCAAGTGATGCAGCTGAAAGAATAAGGCAAGCAATTGAAACTTCAAAAGTATGAAAAAATTGTAATTTTTATTCTATTCATGATATTTATGTTCCAATAACAACAAAATATTTTCTTTTAATAATTAAATAAAATAAAATCTAATCATTAATTATTCCATTAAAATAAAGTAAAAATGTAAAAGAGGCCAAATTTTGCGAAAAGTTGCGATAATAGGTGTAGGAATAACACCATTTAAAGCACGATATTTAGATAAGACTTATTTTGAGCTAGCATTTGATGCCACTAAATTAGCACTTGAAGATGCGAATAAAAATGGAGCCCAAATCTCCCATAAAGATCTCCAATCAACGGTATATGGAATTTATAATGAACTTTTTGAAAGACAATTCATGCCTGATATATTTACAAATAGTTACCTGGGAATGAATGATAAACCCGGAACAAGAATTGCGAGTGGAGGTGCTACGGGAGGGTATACTGTACGGATGGCATATGCAGAGATAGCTTCAGGATTATCAGACTTATGTCTTTGTATAGGTTTAGAAAAATGTAATGATTGCTATGATGAACAAACAGGAACAACGACTCCAGAGGTTTTAAACGCTATTGCTTATTCAGCAGATATGACCTACGAATATCCAATGGGTATGATGGCCGCTAGTTCTTATGTATCGATGGTTAACGCTCATTATGAGGAATTTGGTAATCCAACTGAAGAACAGATGGCATATGTAGGCGTGAAAAATCATGGTAATGCGATGCTTAATCCAAAAGCGCAATCTCCTATGAAAATAACAGTAGAAGATGTTATGAACTCAAGAATCATCTGTTACCCTTTCAAAATGTTAGATTGTTGCTTATATTCAGAAGCTTCTGCTGCTTTAATATTAGCTCCTGAAGAAAAAGTTAAAGAATTAGGAGTTGAAAAGCCCATCTGGATAACGGGTGTAGGAGCAGCGAATACCGATTGTTTTATTGGTAATAGAGAGAGCTTAGGAAGGTTATATTCAAACATTAATGCTGCAAAAATGGCATATAAAATGGCTGGACTTGATTATAATAAAATTAAGAATCAAATAGACTTAGCAGAGCTACATGATGCTTTTTCAGGACAAGAGGTAATCTCATATGAAGAACTTGGATTTGTTCCATTTGGAAAGGGTGGTCCATGGATAGAAAAAAGCTTTGAAAAATCAGGAGAAGGACCATGGTTAGAAGGAGAACTCCCTTGTTGTCCTTCTGGAGGATTAATAGGATGTGGTCATGCTGTAGGAGCAACAGGAATAATGAGTACTGGAGAAGCTGCCCTCCAATTAAGAGGCGAAGCAGGAAAGCATCAAGTTCAAATTAGTAAAGGAAGAGCAATCTCACATTCTATTGGAGGTCCAGGAGCGGCTTATGCTGCAATCATAGTAATGTCAAATGAGGAGGGGTTGAAAAAGCCATGAGTGAAGAATTTAAAGAACATCAAATAAGAGATGTAATAAGAATTAATTATAAATATACTATGGGAGGTCAATCCAAATTTTTTATTGAATTATTGAATAATAAAAAATTGTTTGGCACTAAATGTACAAAATGCGGAAAAACTTGGATGCCACCAAGGATTAATTGCTCTGATTGTTATACACCGACGAATTGGGTAGAAGTTAAACAAACTGGAACTATAGAGGTTAGCACTATTGTATGGTATACAACATCAGCATTTATAAAAGCAATTCCCTATGGAATAGGATTTATTAAGCTAGATGGAGCTGAAACAGCATTACTTCAAGGAATCTTTTCAGAAAATTTAGTTCCCTCTAAAATTAAAAAGGGAAAAAGAGTAAAAACTGTTTTCAATAAACTAAGAGAAGGAAAAATGACAGACTTTTTCTTTGTTCCTGAAGATGAATATGAAAATTGGATTGCGAAACCAGAATTTGAAGGAGGAGAGTAAAAATGGGGCAAGCAAAAGAAAGTCTTATTAAGATAATAGAAAAATTAAACCAGAGCTCTAAAGCTAAAGACGTGTTTGTCACGAATGTTGCTGGAAAGGACGTTGACTGGGAAATGTCGTTTCAATTCAATCTTGATAATGAAAACCCTTTCTATTTAGAAGTTAGAAATCGAAAAGTAACATTATCGGATGGGATAAAACCCGATGCGATTATAGTCATGTCTGGTGATAATAATTCAATAGTAAAAATATGTGATGGGAAAGGGGATTTCACGCATGCAATTTCTCGGGAAGAAATTTCTGTTGAAAAAGGAAAGGTGATGGATGTAATTCGCCTTACTAGAGCAATAACTATTACTCTCAAAACCAATTAATTCTCTCTTTTTTATTTGAACTCAATTCATAGATAGAAATCTTTATATTGTTAGCTAAGAAATATATGAACTATCTATAATTTAACTTAAAATGTAATCCATTAATATAATAAAATTAAAAATTATGAAGTGATAATTTAATGAAAAGAGAATTTGCAGTATTAGGTATTATAATCGGAATTGTGGGAGGTTTTTTTGCAGGATGGTTAATTCCCGCGTTTATAGGCAATATAACAGGCCGTAATCTAGTTCAAAAGATAGAGACTCGCGGATCAATTATTATTGGAACTAGTGCTGATTATCCACCCTTTGAGGACTTTAATACAACTACTGATACTTACTTTGGTTTTGATATAGATTTATGTGAATTAATCGCAGCAGAATTAGGTGTTGATATTGAATGGAGAGATATGGATTTCGATTCTTTGATTGGTGCTTGTAAGGGAGGTACGATTGATATGATTGCAGCTGCTATGACCTATACTCCTGAACGTGCCCAACAACTAGCTGCTTCTTTAGCTTACATTAATATAAGTCAAGTTGTTATTGTTAATGCCAGTACGTCACTCTCAATTACACAATTATCGGATCTAACAGCTCTAGGAGCTGGTACAGTTGGAGTTCAATCAGGGACTACTCTTTATGATGATTTAATAGATGCCGGTTTAACAGACGAAATAACAACATTTGCAAGAGCTGACCTTCTTATGTTAGACTTAGCAGTAACGGGAGGAATTACAGCAGCTTATGTAGATGAACCAGTTTATACTGCTTGGTCAGGGATATATAATCTCGATGTTGTATGGACTTCTGGAGAACCAGAACAATTTTCATTGTGGTGTAGACATAAATCAGCAGATTTGCTATTTATAATAAACCAAGTAATACATAAAGCCTTTCAAGATGGAACTATGAATGACCTTTATAATAAATGGTTTGGCGGTATTCCCTAATTCATACAAATTGAAAGAAAAATAATGCAAGTGGGACGATAAATCTGGGGAGCACTCGAGGCATTTAATTAAAAGCGAAGGTTTTGAGGATTTAATATAATGAAAAGAAGATATCTAATAATATTAATATTTAGCATAGGAATAATCAGTCTAGGAATTATTTACTATTTTTTTTTTCCATTTCTTTTTAATATTTTTATTTATATTCTTTTAAGTGGATTACCTCAGACATTACTCCTCACTGGTTTAGGATTACTTGGTGGATTTTTATTAGGTATTACACTAGCAATAATGCGTATTTATGGAAGTAAGGAACTGCAGTGGTTTTCAAGTGGTTACGAGAAGCTATTTCGTGGTGTACCTGTGTTAGTTTTGATCTATATCTTTGCTTTTGGGATACCAGGAATTTTTTGGTTCGTATCACCTGAGAATAGATCTCTAGCTGCTGTCATCTTGGCGTTAGCTCTTCGTAGTGGAGCATATCAATCTCAACTTTTTCGAGGAGCTATTTTATCAGTAAATCCAGGACAGATGGAGGCTGCTCGTTCATTAGGAATGAACCAGTTCCAGGGTTTTCGACATATAGTGATGCCTCAGGCTTTACGATTAGCAATACCTAGCTGGTCCAACGAATATGCCGTAGTTATCAAAGACTCTTCATTTGCTTCTGGAATAGGAATTATTGAGTTAACAAAATCAGCTTACCGAATATCTGTAGCTTACCGAGAAATCCCGGAACTTTGGACTTTATCAATGGTATTTCTCACAATTCTTTATTTTCTATTTACATATCCAATAACGAGATTTTTTGGAGAACGACAAGCTAAAAAACTAAAAGATATTGGGATGGGAGGTGGTTAAATATAGGTGAACCTGTAATACGGATAGTTAATATTTGGAAATCATATAATGATTTAAATGTGCTCAAAGGTGTTTCTTTTGAGTTAATGGAAAAGGAAGTTAAAGTTATATTTGGACCAAGTGGTTCTGGTAAAAGTACTCTGCTTCGCTGCATTAATATGCTAAATCCGCCTGATAAAGGTGAGATATATCTCCGGGGTCAAAATCTAATGGAATCAAATGTGGATCTAAACAAAATTCGTTCACGGATCGGTATGGTGTTTCAACACTTTAATTTATTTGCTCATCTTAAAGCCGTAGACAACGTAAGTATTGGACTTCGCCGTGTAAAAGGCTTATCGAAGGAAGAAGCCCATGAGAAAGCATTAATGGCATTAAAAAGTGTAAAAATGGTTAAATGGGCAGATCATTACCCAGCACAATTATCTGGAGGACAACAGCAGCGTGTGGGTATTGCACGCGCATTAGCTATGGAACCAGATGTAATTTTATTTGACGAACCTACTTCTGCTTTGGATCCTGAACTAATTGGTGAAGTTCTACAAGTGATGTTGGATATCGCAAAATCTGGAACCACTATGATTGTGGTCACGCACGAATTGGGATTTGCTAAAGCAGTTTCATCCGAAATGATATTTCTTGGAGACGGCATTATATTAGAACGTGGAACTCCTGAACATTTCTTTACATCCCCTGAATCCGAAAGAGTAAAGAAATTTCTTAAACAACTCGAAGTGTTATACGGAAGTCATGAAAGACTTTTGAAAATTGAAAAGAAGGAGGAATAGAAATGATATTCCAATATTTACCGGAACCGATAGAGGACCTTCTAAGTGTATTAGGGTATTGGAATCTAATGCTCTCAGGGTTTATAATGACAATGTGGCTATACGGTATAGCGCTTTTAATGGGCTTTATTATGGGACTTTTTTTTGCTAATCTTCGTCAGTATGGGGGAATAATTTTATCGAGAATTGCAACTGCTTATATAGAACTAATTCGTGGAACTCCTTTACTAGCTCAATTATTTCTTTTCTACTTTCTTCCTTATAGTCTAAGCATTCCTATCGGAAATTGGAGCTATGGGATCAGTTTTGTTCTGTTTGGAAAAGATGTAAATGTTATCCTATTAAACCATCGAGTTTTAGTTGGTCTCACCACTTTAAGTATTAATAGTTCTGCCTATCAGGCTGAATACTTCCGAGGAGCAATATTATCTGTTGGAACTGGACAACTACAAGCTGCTCAATCATTAGGAATGTCTCGTATATCTGGGATCCGCCATATAATTTTACCACAAGCGCTACGCCGTGTTATTCCTGCTTGGTCAAATGAAGCAGCATATCTTCCCAAATATACCGTTGTTGTTTATTTCATAGGTGTTATAGAACTCTTCGCGCAAGCTCATAATATTGTTGCTTACACTTTTGCATCACTCCTTACTTACATTATCGTTGCTATTATATTTCTAGTTCTTATCGCTACCATAACTAAGGGATTGGATTATATATATAAACGAACAGCAATTCCAGGTTTATAACTTATCCCAAAAAGCTAAAAATTAATTTAATAAAATTTTTTTTTTAACTTATTTAGTTATAACTCTTAAAAAGTCAAAATCTAAATACTTTTGAAATTAGTTTTAATCTAAATCTCTTCTAGGAAACAAAAATTTTAAAAACTAAGCAAATTTGAAAAATATCAACTTTTAAATGTACATAGAACAAAATAACTAATAAAAAAATAAAATTAAAAATGTGTTTTACAAATGAGTAGTGAAAAATTTTGGTTAAAATCATATGACAAACATGTTCCACCGACGTTAACTTATCCAAATAAAGACCTTGGAACAATTTTGACAGAAACAATGACAAAATATTCAGATAGGATTGGATTTCATTTTATGGATCGTTCTTTTCCATTTTCTGAAATTTTAGAATATTCTCAAAAATTTGCTACATTTTTACAAAAAAATGGGCTTCAAAAAGGTGATGTAGTAGCAATTTGTCTACCTAATACCCCTCAATTTTTATTTGCAGCTTATGGAACTTATATTGCGGGAGGAACTGTTTCTGGTTGTTCTCCACTCTTAAGTCCTGAAGAGATGGCTTATCAACTAGGAGATTGTAATGCAAAAGTCGTTGTAACTATGGATATTCTCTATGAAAAAGTCTTTTCCAAATTTTTAGACAGATTGCCAAATCTACAAGTGATTGTCCCTACAAATGTTTCTGAATTTATGGGATTTTCTGGATTTAAAGTGTTTATGGGTAAATTGATAAAAAAAATACCAAAAGGTAAGATGGATCCATGGCCAGGAAAAACAGTAGTGCCATTTTTAAAGGCGGTAGATTTTGAAATTGATTTAAAAAAAGTTGAAATTAATCCTAAAAATGATTTAGCACTTATCCAATATACAGGAGGAACCACAGGTCTTCCTAAAGGCACTGAAATTGTTCATTCAAATTTGGTTTCAAATATGCATCAGTTCGACGTTTGGCTCAATAGAGAGAAGGGAAAAGAAATAACTTTATCAGCATTTCCCTATTTTCATATAGCAGGTTACTTTATAGGATTATTTTTGAATTATATCGGAGGTACTCAGATAATTATCGCAAATCCGAGAGATACCGATCATATTATAAAGGAACTTATTGATAAAAGACCTTCTAGTTTTGGAAATGTACCAACTCTATTCTTAATGGTTCAACAAAATCCAAAGTCAAAAGAAATTCCACCAGAAGTATTAGATAATATTACCTTATATGTTAGTGGAGCAGCACCATTTCCACCTGAAGCTATAAGAAATTTTGAAAAACAATTTCATTCAGAAAATAAATTCATTGAGGTATACGGAATGACTGAAACTGCTGTATTAGCTACTGTAAATCCAATGTTTGGAGAAAAGAAAATAGGATCGGTCGGTCTACCTCTACCAGACACTGATATCAAGCTTATTGATGTAGAAACAAGTGAAGAAGTAGGTATTGGAACACCTGGTGAAATCTTAATAAAAGGACCTCAAGTTACCAAAAGATATCACAATAAGCCTGAAGCGACAGCAAAAACTTTTGATGAAGATGGATATGTTCACACTGGAGATGTTGGTGTTTTTGATGAAGAGGGATATTTAAAGATTGTCGATCGTACAAAAGATATGCTTATAGTTAGTGGCTTCAAAGTGTACAGTGTCCATGTTGAAGAAGTTATGACTAAACATCCCGATATAGCAATATTAGCTATAATTGGAATACCAAACCCTGATCGTCCTGGAGCTGAAATTGTTAAAGCTGTTATTCAATTGAAAGAAGGCGTATCTGCGACTGAAGAAGTAAAGGATAGTATTAAGAAATATGCTGAGGAAAACCTTTCAAAGTATGAGGTTCCGAAGATATGGGAATTCCGAGAAGAACTGCCTCTAACCACTGTAGGTAAAGTATTAAAAAGAGCATTACGTGAAGAATAATCTATAATCTAATTCTAAACCTTAATTAAGTTAATTTTTTTTATTTAAAACTAATTTAAAAATATATAAAAATCCAAATGTATTTCTTTTTCTAAATATCTTGTTTTATACTTAAAAATGAATATTGAAGACTTTGAAGATATAATCTACGAAAAGGAAAAAAATGGAATATGTGTTGCTACTATTTCTAAACCCGAGAGAAGAAATGCAGTTACTTATATTTCGTTTTTGGAACTTTATAAAGTGCTAGAAGACATGGAAAAGGACAGAAATTCTAAAGTTTTAATAATTACAGGTGATCCAAAAGGGAATGCATTTACTTCTGGAGGTTATTTCACTCCAGAAATGTTTAAAAAGTTGAAGCAGTACCCAGAAATAGACCTTATGGATATTGCACAGAAAAAATTGACTCTTAAACTTTTAAAATTCACTAAACCTGTTATTGCTGCAATAAATGGTATGGCTATTGGAGGAGGTGTCACTATGCCTTTAGTCGGAGCAGATCTAATCTTTATGGCAGAAGATGCTTGGTTAGGTTTCTATTTTTCAAAAAGGGCAATCCTCCCGGAGTTTGGCTCAACTTTCATTCTACCATTATTAGTTGGATTTCAGAAAGCAAAGGAGATTTGCTATTTCGGAGAAAAAATTTCTGCTCAGAAAGCATTAAAACTCGGTTTAATCAATAAGGTATTATCTGAAGAAGATCTAATGCCTTATACGCGTGAGCAAGCATTAAGATTAATACCTCCCAAGGGACCAAGTTTGTCTATAAAACTAATGAAAAAAACTATGCATGATTATTTTATTGATATGTTAGAAAGGACTTTAGATCTTGAAAATAGAGGATTGAGAAAAGCATTTGCTTCTAAAGATTTTGCCGAATCGATGAATGCTCTAAAAGAAAAAAGAGAGCCTATTTTTAAAGGCCGTTAATTAAACTTATACACTCGGTTTTAAATTTAATTTTTTGTTAAACTATATCTTTAAAAGTTATCTGGTTGAATTATTTCTTATGATTAAAAGTAATATTGATGAAAGTAGAATAATTTCGACCTATCCTGTAATAGTAATTGGCGCTGGTCTTGGAGGCCTTGGTGCTGCGTGTCAACTAATACTTAGAAATGAAAAAGTATTACTACTTGAAAAGCATAACGTGCCTGGTGGATTTGCTACCTCATTCGTTAGAGGTCGTTTTGAATTCGAAGGTGCACTTCATGAATTGAGTGATTTTGGATCAGAAAAAAATCAAGGAAATCTTTATCGATTTTTCGAAAGACTTGGAGTCATTCCTGATAAATTACAATTCAAGCAGATTCATGAGATGTACCGAAGTGTTTATCTTGATGGCTTTGATATAACTGTACCCTTTGGTTTAGAAAAATATACAGAAAAGTTACTTGAATTTTTCCCTCATGAAAAAGAAGGAATTCACAAGTTTATAGACATGTGCGAGAAAGTGCAAGCAGGAATAGAGTTTATTGCCTCTAAGGGAGGAAGGTATAATCCCGCTGAAGTTCTTCAAAATCATCCTTGGTTACCAAGAATTTCTGGTTTAACATTGTTAGAATTACTTAAACGGTTTTTTAAAGATGAAAAATTAATCTCTGTTGTTTCTCAGCTCTGGGGCTATGCTGGTTTACCTCCAAAGAGATTAAATGCATATATCTATGTAGCAATGCTTATGTCCTTTCTGAAACATGGAGCAGTTTATCCTGTTGGAAGATCTCATGCTCTAAGTAATGCTATGGTACAAAGATTTCTAGACTTAGGGGGTGATGTAAAATTTAATGCTACTGTTAATAGGATTTTAACAGAAAACGGAAAAGTATGGGGTGTTGAGCTTCTAAATGGTGAAATTTACCGATGTGAAGCTGTTATATCTAATGTAAATCCTATTTGTACAACAATGAAAATGCTCCCAAGTGAAATAGTTCCTGAGAGTTATAAAAAGTCTATTTATGCCCCAGAGATCGGTCCCTCAGCATTTTCCGTTTATTTAGGATTAAACACCACTATGGATGAGTTAGGTTTAGCAGCTCATGAGACTTTTATTAATGAAACTTGGGATATGAATAAAGCTTTTGAAAATTTTACAAAATTAGAACCACCCAAATACATTGTTGCTGCTTGTTATAATAGAGTAGTTGACGAGATTTCTCCTCCTGGAACGACTGAAGTTGTGCTTACAACCCTCCAGATGGGTAAAATTTGGCAAAGTGTTTCCCCAGACCAATATTTCAAAATTAAGGATTACATTGCTGGAAAAATGGTTGATATGGTAGAAAAAACGCTGTGTTCTAATATAAAAGATTACATTGAAGTTGCTGAAGCTGCGACACCACTCACATATTACAGATATTCAAAAAATATTGAAGGTGCTATCTATGGGTATAGCCAAGATATATTAAATATGCCATTACTTCGTCTTAATAGTCGAGGCCCAATCCAAGGAGTATATTTAGTAGGTGCATGGACTAATTTTGGTGGAGGTTTCTCAACTGCTATTTTGAGTGGAAGAATAGGCGCAGGGTTATATTTAAGAGATAAAGCAAAAGGGAGGATTTAAATAATGGAAAAAGAAGTAATGGATGATATTAAAAAATATCAAAAAGCTGAAAAGTTAAAAAAATGGCGAGATGAGGTTCAACCTATTCCTTGGTATTATGATGGATTAGAAAACCTCTGTGATAGAATACACCCTGGAAAGCAAAAATTAAGGGTAACTGATATTGAAAGTCTTTCCCATGATACTAAATTAGTTAGATTTGTTTCAGCGAATCCTAAAAAACCTTTAGCACCATTTCGAGCGGGACAATACATTGGACTTACTGTTGAAATTGGTAATGTACGGACTAGTCGTCCTTATTCTATAGTTTCATCACCAAATCAGCTTGCCTACTATGAATTAGGCATTAGAAAAAAATTAGATGGTTTTGTAAGTCCCTATTTAATTGATAATATTAAAATTGGAGATGTTTTTGAAGCAACAGAGCCATTGGGTACCTTCTACTATAATCCTATCTTTCATGGTAAGAATTTGGTGTTCATTGCTGGAGGATGTGGAATCACACCTTTTATTTCGATTTTAAGAGATATTTCAGAAAGAGTACTGGATTTAAATGTTTGGTTAATTTTTGGTTGTTTAACCGAAAAAGATATTTTATTTCGGGATCTTTTAGAAAATCTTCAAAATAGGAGGCCCAATATCAAAATAAAGTATATTTTATCAGAAGCAGAATCAAGTTGGAAGGGTGAATGTGGTTTTATTACAAGAGATAAGATAAAAAGTTATATTGAAACAATCGAAAACAAATTTTTCTATGTTGTAGGAAATCGTACTATGTATTTATTTATTGATGAAGAATTAAAAGAATTAGGTATTTCAAGACACCGCATTAATTATGAAGCTTTTGGAGTTCCAGATGACATAACTAAAGTAATAGGATGGCCGCAAGAAATTGATGTTAATAGAAAAGTAAAATTAACTATTGAATTAAAAAATTATGGGCAGAAAAATCAAAAAATGTTTGAAGTTCTTTGTTCAGAGCCTCTCTTAAATAGTCTTGAAAAAGAACTAGGATTAGAACTCCAAATCGAAAGCGGATGTCGTTCAGGAGCATGTGCACTGTGTAGAACTAAACTAATCTCTGGAAAAATATTTATTCCTCCTGAAGTAAGAATAAGAGAAGTTGATAAAGACTTTGGATTTATTCATCCTTGTGTCTCTTATCCTTTAACAGATCTCCATTTAGATCTAACTATAACATAATTATTTTTTATTTTATATTATAAAGAATGATAAAAAAAATAGTAAAATCAAAAATTTATTTCCAACGCCACTTAGCTTTTGTCTTAGATAATCTAGCTAATGCGCCATTTACCGCATCTTTTGTTTGAAGTAATTGGGAACTTACAAGTGTTTCTAATTCTAATCCAAAACCTGTATCTTTCCCATAGCAATCATCAATTAACTTTTTAGTTAGTCCTACAGCAAGGGGTGCAGAATCAATTAATTCATCTGTATACATTTTAACAATTGAATTTAATTCATCGTGGGATTTAGCAACTCGATTGACAACACCAAGTCTATAAGCTTCATTTCCATCAAACTTACGCCCTGTTAAAATGATATCTTTCGTGTTTTGGATCCCTACAAGTCTTGTTAGTCTAATTGTACCACCAACGTCTGGGTTCATACCGATCTTAGATTCTAGCATATGGAATTCGGAAGATTCTGTACAAAGGCGAAAATCACATGCTAATGCTAACTCAAATGCCATGCCATAACAATATCCATTAATTATAGCAATCACAGGTTTCTCCATCTTTTCGATTTTAGTGAATATAGGATGGATCCACGTGTTTGCGAAATATCTAAAATTTCTAACAACTTTTAGATCGGGAATTACTCCTTCAGGATCTTTTTCTTGACCAGTTAGGAATTTTAAATCTATACCTGAACTAAAAAAATCATCTCCTCCAGTTATAATAACAACTCTTGTATCCGTACGTTCCACTTTATCAATTGCTTTTTGAAGACCAACCAATAAATCATAATTCATCGCATTTTTTTTTTCTAAACGATTCATTTTTATTATTGTTATCGTTTTATCCTCGTTTTCTTCTATTAATACAGCATTTTCATCCAAATTTTTTTCACTTTCTAATTTTAATTTTTGAATAGTATAATTGTATTTTGATAAAAAAATTATTTCTTTCCTTGAAAGAATTGAATATAGACAGAATTGTAAAACCTTAAATATTATCAAAATGTAAACATCATATTTATTTTGATATAAAGAGGTGATGAGATCCATGAGTCAAGAAATAGAAAAGCCATTAATAAAGAAAGTTAATAAACTTTCAAATCCTCGCATAGCTCCGCTAGAAGGAGAATGGCATAAATCAATAAATAAGGAATATAGCGTCTTAAACCAAATATTTGACGGTAAAATAATAAATGTTCACAAAACAATTGCCAGATATCCAAAATTAATGAAAAACTGGTATCCTTTTTTTGCGCATATTGTTGCTGGATCAAGGCTTCCAAAACGAGATAGGGAAATAATTATTCTTAGAATTGGTTGGCTCTGCCAATCGGAATATGAATGGGCTCAACACGCAATTTCTGCTGAAAGTGCAGGCTTTACTGAGGAAGAGATTCAAAGAATTACAAAAGGTCCCAATGCTGAGGGTTGGAATGAGTTTGAAAAGACACTCATTCGTGCTGTCGATGAACTTCATACTAATGCTTTTATAAGTGACGTTACTTGGAAAAAATTATCAGAAAAATATGATGATAAAAAATTGATGGATTTAATTTTCACTGTTGGAGAATATAATCTTGTTTCTATGTTCTTAAATTCCGTAGGAGTTCAAATAGAAGAAGGTAAGAAGGGTTTTCCTGATTGAGCCTGAATTATTAATTTTCTAATTTTTTTATTTATCAAATTTAATTAAGGCTTTTTTAACACTTCTGAATAAAAATTCATATCAATATGAAATATATTAATATGAATAAAATCTATTCTGCATAGTAATCTAAGTTTAAAATAGAAAAGAAATTTTAAGAAGTGATAAAAATTTCAGAAAAAGATTTATCAAATAAGTTAGTAATTAGTGCCGCATTAGCGGGGGCAGTTACTACTAAAACAAATAACCCAAATGTTCCTTATACAGCTGAAGAGTTCGGAGATGAAGCTAAAAAGTGTTATGATGCAGGCGCTGCTATAGTTCATATTCATGCGCGAGATCCAGAAAAGGGAAATCCTGTTCACGATTTAGATCTGATTAGAGCAGTTGTAGAGAATATAAAATCAAAAGCACCAGATGTAATCATTAACCTTAGTTCTGCCATAAGCGCAATAGCAACTCCAAAGCAACGTATTGCACCTGTTCAAACATTTAAACCCCCAATCGCGTCATTAAATACGAACAGCATGAATTTTAGCGTAGGAGATTATAAAGCTGGAAAAGTGATAATGGGGAACACTAATATTTTCCAAAATGATTTTCGAACAATTGAAAAGTTTGCTAAAGAAATGAAGAAAGTAGGGACAAAACCAGAGATGGAAATTTATGATTTTGGTGGTATGTATAACATGCTCTTTTTGAATAAACAAGAAAATTTATTCGAACACCCTCTTCATTTTCAATTAGTGTTTGGAGTTTTAGGAGGTATTCCTTTTAGTCCCAATAATTTAGGACAATTATTAGGATTAATGCCTGAAGGTTCTACTTGGAGTGTATGCGGAGTAGCGAAACATCAATTCCAAGCAGGACTTAGTGCTGCTGCCTGGGGGGGTCACATACGAGTAGGATTAGAAGATAATACAAGAGTAATCTCTGGTGAATTAGCTAAAGGATCATGGGAACAAGTTGAGTGGGCAGCCCAGGTTGCAAAAATTGCAGGGCGAGAAGTCGCGACACCAGCAGAAACTAAAAAAATATTTCATCTCCTAAGAGATGATGTAGAATTAAATTGATTTAATAACATTAAATCAAAAATTCAATTTTCTTTTTATTATATATTTCGTATAAACAATTATTTTCTTCGATTAAAAACAATGTATTAAAAATTATAAAAATATATTTTTAAGGAATTGAAAAATAAAAAGAAAAATTTAGAATGTAAAGCCCTCTGGTAATTCTGATTCATTTGTTCCTTCAACTACAAACATTAAATCCATAATTGTATAAGTAGGATTCTTAGTTCGAAATATAGGCACAACTTTTTTTCCTATCTCTGGTTCTCCTACGACTAGAACGCTCATAAGGATAGTTACCACTTCTTCATCAAATTCAACATTTATAAATTTGATGGGTTTTGGTAAGGTATTAAAAGCTCCAGAACGATGTGTAACAATAAAAGAATGGATCTTGGCAGTTTTCTGAGCCTTTTCAGTAATATCTACAACGGTATTTTTCCTTAGGCAATCTGGGCAAAATATTCGAAATGGTTCATAAATTGAACCTTTTGTTTCACACCTATCGTTATCACATCTTGATGCCATTAATTTTCCTTTACCAAGAGAATCAAAAAATATAGTTTCTGCTCCATATGAGTGAATATATGTCATATCTCTGGGATTTGTAACACCTGCTAATTTTCCCGTATCTTTATTAAAAATAGGTTGATTCTTTTCAATTATATGAAAAATTCCTCTAGGTTTATATCTTCCGTTAACAATTTCTACGAAACCCTTTTCTTTTTCTGTTTTTGGCATCTTTCTAATCCTCCTTTAATAAATTATTTGGATTCATTAAAATTGTACAAGTAACATGAGAACCTACTCCTGCATGAGAAATTGCTAATGCTCTTTTCGCTCCTTTAACTTGTAGGCTTGTCCAATCTTTAGGTTTTTCTCTGCCAAAGGTTTTCCATTTCTCTTCAGGTTCATGAATTTCATCCCATCGATTCCATATATGATATCCAATCTCAGCAATTTGCATTAAACCTGTTGCTCCTACAGCATGCATACACCCAATTAATCCACCAGAAGGGTTACTTGGTAACTTCCCCGGTTTTTTAGTATTTGGGTTAATAACATATGCATCTCCACTTTCAATATAGTCTCTTCCTTCTCCGTAAGGTCTGATTCCAATATCTTCATATGTTTGAATATCACTTATTGTAAATGCATCATGAAGCTCAACTAGGTCAAGATCCTCTGTAGGATCAACAACACCAGACATATGATATGCATAATAAGCAGATATTCTAGCTGCTAAGAAACTCGTGAAACCTGGATAACGATCTCCACCTGGAAATCTTTTTCCTAAATCATCATATTGATTTGGTTTTTCATTCGGTAAAAGAGGTATTTTCATATCTCTTCGGTCAGCTACTCGCAAAGTATGACTCCCAGCACCAATATATATCCTAAGTGGTTTATCTGTAATTTCATATGCTGTTTTTTCGTCACATACTATTCCGCATGCAGCTCCAACACTCATTAAGCAGCAATCTAAAGCACGAAGAGGATAAGCAACTATAGGTGAATTAATTACATCTTCAACTGTAATTTTCATGGGTCCTTGAGCGTGTGGATTCATTCTAGCGTAACCTCGATTTTTTACAGCTACTTCCGCCATAGTATTTCGAAATGTATCTTCTTCTTTACCAAATATTTTCCAATATCTTTGAGCCATCACAGCATAATAGCCTGTATAAATATGTCCTAAAGGAGTTTCCCAATCTTTATCAGCAGCACATGAAATAAGATGGTTACCTTCATCTGTTGGGACTTCATCCATTCGTTCCCAGCCCATAGCAAGAGCACAATCACTATAGCCAGAAGCCACGGTTTTAACAGCTTCCCACATAGCAGAGCCTCCTGTAGCTCCACCTGTTTTTACCCCAATATTTCCTAATGGATCCAATCCAAGTCTATCATGGATAACAGCTTCTCCCAATAGTTGATCACCAAAATGATCCGCAAAATGACCATAATAACAAGTATGAATAAACTTTTTTAATTCACTAGGCGTCATTTTCACAAAATCTGCAGCTGCAGTTAAAGCTTCGATGCATAATTCTTCAGTTCGCTTTTCTGGAAAAGCTCTATCAAATTTCGACATTCCTACAGTAGCCAAATATACTGGACGCATTAGTTTGGGGATTTTTAATTGTTTATCACTAAATTTTATCATGTTTTTCCCTAAATTTTTATATTAAATTAACTTTTTTAAATAAGAATCTTGTTTATTAATAAATTCAATTAAAAGATATAAGTCTTGTTATACTCTCAATTGAGTTAAATATTTATAAATTAATTCAAATTTCATTAAAAATCTATTTTAAGTTCATCTATAGATCTCTTGCATATGTCTTGTCAACCCCAATTTTCCATTTAAATTTTTAATGAAGTTAAGATTTTATTGTTATATTTTATTTTGATTAAAATATTTCTAATTATTATAGTACTTTTTAAAAATTAAAATTAAATATATGAAATATTATGGATACTAGAATATCAGAATTTGAACCCATTCATATCCAACGCTATGTTCCCGAATTAGATTTATTAAACAATCCTGTACTAAATGCAAAAGAAAAGGAATTCTTAGCAGAGTTATACGAATTTATTGAAAAAGAGCTTGACTCTGAATTAAGAAAGTTAATTGAGTTAAACTATCTTGTTGAGGAGCCAACTCAAGATAAAAAGAAAGAATTAGTTATTGGGATAATGAAAAAATTAGCTGAAAAAGGCTATTACTCAACTGTTTTAAACACGGAAGAATATGAAGTTGGAAGGATTACTAGAAATGCGCTTATTGCTTATGCTTTATGTGGAGGTCGTTGGAGTGAATATAGTGAAAGATATATTGCTGGTAATTATAGCATTGAAATGGGTCGATTAGCAGGTGGAACTCTCTATTGTAATCCTGTTAATTATGCTGCTGATGATTGGCAAAAAGAAAATTTTCTAGTCCCGGTTGCTAGAGACGGTCAAATCGGGGCTTCGGCTATGACTGAATTTAATGCTGGATCGGATATCTTTAGGATGGAACTTAGATTACATGAACGAAATGATAATATAATTGCTAAGGGTAAGAAATTATTTATTACAAATGGTATGATCGCGGATTTTATAGTATTGTATGGAAGATTAAATAATGGACAATTAGGTGCAGTCATAGTAGATACAGAACATCAACAATTAAAAGATTTTAGAAGCACCAGAATCAGAACTTATGGAATGACAGATGCTTTTGTTAGTCGATTGATATTTGACAGAGTTGAAATCCCAAAAAAGAATATTCTTCACGGACATGGATTGGATATAGCTTTTCACCAATTAACAGAGGAACGATTGGTAATTAGTGCTGAAGCTTTAGGAGATACTATGAAGAAATTACTCTATTCTCATGCTTATGCTCTGCAACGTAGACAGTTTGAAAAGAGGTTGCACCAATATCAAGTTATCCGTTTCCCCATTTCCCGAAAAATCCGTGAATTAAATCTTCATATTTCTGCTTTAATCAACTATGCGAGACAGCTTGATGAAAATCCTGAATTAGGGAGTTCAAAATTAATGGCTGCTAATGCTATGGGACTAAAAATAAGTGCTACTGAATTAGGCTTCGAAAGTGCAATTCATTGTTTCAGAACTATGGGTGGAAGAGGATTTACTAGGCAATATGGTAATGAGATCGGACTTCTAGATCCTTATTGTATGTTGCACGGTGGTGGATCAAACTACGTATTAGAAGATAGCGAATCAAGAAGATTTTTCAAGTATAAACCTACTCGTACTGAACGAGAAGATTTTATTCCAAGAATAGATTATTAATTGGATTTAAACTATGTTTTCTCTCTTTACTTTTATTAAAAATTTCCAGAGCATAAGTTATTATATTAATTATCTTATTTTATTCAGATAATGGACTTTTATTACAATTTCGAAAGTTTTGATATAACTCCTTTAGTAGAACATTATATCGGAAAAAAAATTGAAGATTTATTTCCGAATTATAAAATTATTTCAAATAAAATGGGCAAATTTATAAATATTTCATTCAATATAGAATCTCTGCCAATTGATCTAAATTTAATGTTATCAAAAAAAAAATTACTACGTAACCTTAAAACAGTTTACTATGTTGGAGAATACACAGAACGTCAATTATTAAAGAGAGGAGTAAAAACACTTTACGATTTAAAATTAAATTTAAAGTATAGAAGTTCAGCAAAAGAGATTTTAGATTTAATTGAAAATAAAAAATTTAACAAATTGTGTGAAAATAGGTATATTAATGATTTAGATGTATCATTTTGTTTTAATTTGGAAGATTTACTATTTCTTGATATTGAGACAATAGGAATATATGACAGTCCAATCATCATTTTAGGGATTGGATTTTTTAAAAACTCTCTATTCAATATTCATGTTTTTTTTGCGAGAAATATAGGAGAAGAGATTTCTATTTTTGAACACTTCAAATCAAATATTCTTCCTAATTTTAAAGTATTTATTACTTATAATGGAAAAAGTTTCGATATTCCTTATATTGGAAACAGATTCTTGTATTATTACGATGAGAATCCTATGATTTCCAAGGAAGATTCTCCATATGAAAAATCTAATACAAAATATCATCACATTGATTTATATCATAATTGTAGGAGAAAATTTAAAGGTATGTTTGAAGATTATACGTTAACTAATATGGAACAAAAATTATTAGGTTTCAGGAGAAAAAATGAATTACCAAGTAGTTTAGTAGGATTATGTTATAAAATGTATCTTGATGACCCATTAAGACACGTAGGATTGATAAAAGAAGTTATAGAACATAATTATTGGGATGTTTATTCTATGCCATTAATCCTTCAAAAATTACTTGAAGAATGATTTATTAGAAATAAAGCATAACATCATTTATGTATCAAAAGCATAATGATTATGATTTTACTTTAGAGACATTAGACTCGCTCAATAACAATATCGATATTGTAAAGCTTAATTCTAACAAAAAATCTTGCTTTTTAGGATTTGATGGATATGTTGATTCTCTCTATTCTGTTGTACAGAGTAGAAAAAGTGCGATTGAATGGAAGAGAATGGAAAGTATGAAAAGTTTTGGCGAATTATTAGTAAAAGTTGCAGGAAGTTCAGCAAGTGTAGAAAGAATTTTAAAAAAAAGAATTTTTGGAGGGTTTGCTCCAAATACAGCAAGAGTTCTAAGTAATCTTGGTGTGAAAATATATTTAATAGCGTCTTTAGGTGTTCCACAGTATAGTAAACATTTTCAAACTCAACCTTTAATAGAACCATATTCAATAACAAATCCTGGACAAACTTTAGGGTTAGAATTTGATGACGGTAAAGTAATGATAACCGATTTTGAACCCATTTTAAAAATAAACTGGCAAACAATCATTAATAAAATACCAAAAGAAAATTTAATTGAAATGATTAACAGATCAGATGTAATGGGTTTTGGACATTGGTCTATGATACCGAATTTGAATGACATTTGGATACATTTTTTAAATGAACTTTTTCCATCAATTTCTAACTTAAAAGAAAAATTATTTTTTGTCGATATTGCTGATATCCGAAAACGTTCAAAACAAGATATAAAGGATTTAATTATAATATTACAAAAAATAAATGAACAAATTCCCGTAATGTTAAGTGTTAATGATCAAGAAGCTATAGAGCTCGCTAAAACTTTTGAAAAGGTTAAAAATATTGATCCAAATAAAAAAAATTTTGCTGATTTTATAGAAGGAGGAAGAAACATTAATAAAATCACTCATCTATCATATTTAGTAATTCATTCTCCTCATTTTGCAACAATTTCCACTTTAGATAATCATTATTGGATTACGGAAGGATTCACATCAAAACCAAAATTCACTGTTGCTGCTGGAGATTATTTCCATTCTGGTACTGTATTAGGTTTAGTGTGTGGATTAACACCTCCCGAATCTATACTATTAGGTAATGCTTTAACAGCTATATTTGTGAGAACAGGCTATCCACCTAATTTTCGAGATTTAAATGAAATTTTACAAAGATATCTAAAATTCATTGAAAATGATATTCCTAATTTTCCTTAAAAATGAATAATTAGATTGAAATTAAAAAATGTTAAGAAACTTTAATTCTTACTGAATATTTAATAATTTGATTCTTATGACAGATTTAGTAAACAAATTATTCGACAAATCTTGGAATTACCATACAAGAAGTTCAATAATTACTCGTTTACAGCAGCAAGAATATGATATCTTTATTATTGGAGCAGGCATTACAGGTGCAGGTGTTGCAAGAGAAGCTGCAATGAGAAATTTAAAAGTGGCTTTAGTTGACATGCAGGATTTCTCTGCTGGAACTTCTTCAAGAAGCTCAAAGTTAGCCCATGGAGGTATTAGATATCTTGCTCATGGAGATATGGACTTGGTAAAAGAAGCTACAAGAGAGAGAAATTGGATGAGAGTTCATATTCCTCACCTTGTTAGACCGATCCCTTTTCTATTTGTACAATTAGAAAGTGGAAAATATAACAAACGAACTATTATAGGAGCAGTTAAAATCTATGACTTTCTAAGTGATAAGGATTCGGAATTTAAGAATTATAAAAGCTACCAATGGTATTCTCCTGAAGAAATTTTTAAAATGGAGCCTGAATATATAAGAGAGGGAAATTTAGGAGGAGCAGTATATTATGATAATAATGTTGACGATGCAAGGTTGACTATTGAAACTATTAAAGAAGCAGTTATAAGAGGAGCAGATGCTGTCAACTATTGTAAAGTAGTGGGTTATCTCAAAACTGACGGAAAAATTAGAGGCGTAAAATGTAAGGATCTGGAAAATGGTTTAAATTTTGAAGTAAAAGCGAAAATAGTTGTAAATGGTACAGGAATTTGGACCGATGAATTGATTGAAAAATATCCTAATGAAATACCTAAACCGCTGATTCGACCAACTAAAGGTGTTCATCTACAATACCACCGTAAGCATGTCAAAAATCGAATGGCTACCATAATTACATCAATTATAGATGATAGATCTTTTTTTGTCCTTCCAAGAGATGGAGATTTTACAATTATAGGAACTACTGATACAGATTATCGTGGAGATTTAGCAAATCCGTATTGTAGTAAAGAAGATGCTGATTATTTAATAAAGTCAGTTCAATATTATTTTCCAAATGCAGAATTAGATTATAAAAATATATTATCAACATATGCGGGAATAAGACCTTTAGTAATGCAAAAAGGAAAATCAGAAAGTGAAATTTCTCGAAAACATATAATATTTTTTTCTGATGATGGTCTTTTAACGATTACGGGAGGAAAATTAACCGAATGGCGAGCAATGGCGGAGGATCTATTTAATCATATCGAAGAAAGACAAATTTTTCATAATATAAAGAGAGAAAAGCATTTTTCAAGACAATTCTTTCAAATTAGCCTTGAAAAAGAAGTTTGGAACACTAAGTTTAAAGAATATAAACTCGCTTTAGATGAAGACATTGTCAATCATTTATATCAACAATATGGTAAAGGCGCATTTATAATTCTTGATCTAATTAAAGATAATGATTACCTTAAAGCACGTATTATTGATGAAAATTATTTTATTAAAGCTGAAATTATCTATGTTCTTCGTTATGAGTTGACT
>JBHLNZ010000104.1:0-9229 GCA_048941015.1 Promethearchaeota archaeon
AAGAAAAGTTAGAAATTCTTCCACTTTGCTTGTTATTTTTTGTGCTAATTCAGGCGAATACCTTTGCTTTATAAAGTCTTTAATCAAACTTATCCGATAATAACTAGGCTTAGGTATCATTAATTCCCTACTAATTTTTTCTATTAACTCTTCTTCGTAGATCTTCTTCGTATTATCAAGAAGGTTTTTAACATATTCTGCTTCTCTAATAAACTCAAAAATATTTTGCTGTACAATAATCATTTGTTCTTCTTGATCAAATATATCCAGAGCTTTATTTAGTAATTCTTCTTCAAATTTCAACTTATCTTCCCAGGGTGTTTGCAATATGTGCTGATGAGAATCTATAATGAGTGAATTTTTTTCTTTTACCGAAATTTCATCATAAGTAGTCTTTTTTAAGAGATTGATGTGACTCGTTCCTCTATAACTTTCTGGCAATAACCTTTCAGCAATTTTGTTTATTAATTCAATATTAGTGTCTTCAATTTTGTCTCTTATTACATATGCGGGATAATTGAAGATTTTAGCATGCATTAAACTTAAAAGCCCATACGTTCCAAACATTTGAACAAAGTTTCTTAATGTTAATCTACTTGATTCTTCTTCTTTTAAAGTAATCATTGATAAATCAATTTTTTCATATCCTCTTACAATTCCTTTAGTATCTAAAAATACAATAAAATGATGTTCCTTACAGATTCCTCCTTTAGGAACCTGAACCTTGATCGTTCCAAATTTCTTTTGGTTAAATATAGCTTCGGGAATTTTAATTTTTCTTACAATTTGGCAAATCGGACAACTAACTTCTATTTCTTTATAAGATTCTACCATATCCCTTTCAGACATAATTTTAAACTCTAATAATTTTTAGAAGATAATACTTAACCATTGAATTATTTTCTCAATAGTTTCATTTATATTCTCATGAAATATTAGATGAGATGCATTTTCAATAATTACTAACTTCTTATTCTTACAATTTAATCTATCGTATATTTCTTGCATTAATTCTATTGAAAATAAAAAATCATCATCACCATTAATAAGCATGATTGGTGTTTCAATTTTTTCAATAGGTTTTTTTAATGAATCTTTCATTTGAGATCTTAAAGCTTTTAAAGTGTATTTCGATGATAATAAAGGATCATTTAAAATTATATCAATTTTATCTAAATATTCTGATTTTGCTAATTTATTAAAATCTAAATATAAAAATACACTAAGTTTAAAAGTAGGAAGAATTCTAGACAAGCTTGGAACTAAAGGTTTTAGATACTTAAAAAAACCTTTGACTTTTACAATTCTCTTATGTGCTTTTTCATTAAGAATCGCAGTATTATGACATATGGCTCCTTTTAGACGATCATCATTGGCAGCACAGTAAAGAGTCGTGATTCCACCTAAACTTGACCCTATCACTACTATATTTTCTCCAAATTTATTTATGGTATATGTGACAACATCATAAATATTTTGAGTGAACTTTTGCAAAGTAAAGTGTCCTCTTTTTCCTTCACTTAACCCATGTCCTATCAAATCAGGAGCTATTACGCGATATCCTTCTCGATATAGATTATAACAGAATTCAGCATAAAATCTGCTATAAACAGAAGTACCATGGATAAAAATTATCGTTTTTTTCCCTGAATTTTGATTTTCATAGATATCTAAATGGAGTTTTAAACCCTCTGATTCGATATATTCTTCTTTAATTATATTTTTAATTTTTTGAGGGTCTTCGTTTAAGATGTAATTGAACCAATAATTATTGTGGTATGAATTGGACATGACTTTATTTATATTTAAAATGATATAATAATTTGCATTAGATCAGACTTCTTTTAGAAACTCATCAATATATCTTTTCCATTTTTTGTAATCTATAGCATAGTTATAACCACAAACTTTACTATAATCCTTTATTTCTAGGATTTGTTTAATTTTAATTAATCCATCAATAGTTTTATTTCGAGGGCCATAAGGATTAGGTATCACTCCATTTTCAGTTAAAAAAACATAATCACAAATAAAAACAACATCTTGAAACGTATAAAAGGTAAAACCATGAGTATGTCCGTTTATATAATAAGCTCTTATTCCTTCTAAATTGAAATTATCTTCGAACTTTTTATCAAAAGGATATTTATTAGCCAAGAAATTCGCAGAATCATTTTTATGTATCCAAATAAATGCTGTATAATACTTTCTATATAAATTGGATGCACCCAAAAAATGATGATGCGTGAACATTATTTTATCCATACGATCTAAATTTCTATCAAAAGTTGAAGGGCAATCAATCATAATAATTTGATTTCCAGTTAGAATTTGATATGCTGCATGTTCAAGACCTAATTTAGGGGATGATAATAACATATTTACACTAGGTTTTACTTTCTTTTTTATTACCTTAAATTCATGAGCACATTCTTCAGCAGTTATAAAATTTTCATTTGAAGCCCCACAAAAAGGACAATTCTGAGGATGATAACCAATCATATTATATCCACAGACTTTACAGACGTACTGATTTGTATCGAATACGGGCATTTTAAAAATGAAAGTTTAAATTTAACAAGATAAGGATAAGATTCTTTTTGATATAATTTTAATCTAAAAAATCCTTTTTTATTTTTATAAAAATTGGTGAATAAAAATGAAGATTGAAGTTACTAATGAAGATTCAAAATATATGTATGAGATAATTCAGAAAATTATTGATAACTGTGGTCCCAGAATGCCCTGTAGCGCTCAGGAAGCACAAGCTGCTGAAATGATAAGTGATGAACTTAAAAAATCTTGTGATGAGGTATTAATTGAACCATTTATTTGTCAACCTCGAGCGTTTCTTGGATACATAAAGATTGATATAATCTTAGTATTTCTCTCATTCATATTGTTTTTCATGATACCGCTTAATATAACTCATTACTGGGATGAAATTATAGTCTGGTTTTCATTTATTCTCAATTTAATTGCAGTATTAATTATTTGGAACGAATTTTTTAATTATCGAGAGTTTATTGATCCCTTATTCAAAAAGAAGCAGTCCCAAAATGTTATTGGAACAATAAATGCTTCAGGAGAAAGAAAAAAGCTTATAATATTTTCAGATCATCATGATAGTGCGCTCCAATTTAACCTTTTATGGCATCTTAAGATTGGTTACCCCATAATTATCTTCATTGGATTGGGGATCATGGTTCTATGGTTGTTCTCTTCTCTAATTATGCTTTTGTTTTCAATAATTGGATTATTTGCCTATAAATCCTTCTTTATATATGGATTAGTCTTATTTATAATCGGAATACCTGCATTTATTGGACTTTTTCTATTTATATCTCCCGGAGAAAAAGCTAATAAAGTTCCAGGTGCAGTAGATAATTTAAGTGCAGTATCGATAATCTTAGCATTAGCTAAATATTTAAAAGAAAATAAAGAAATTATCCCAAAAAACACCGAGATAAAAATAATATCTTTTGGATGTGAAGAAGCAGGATTAAGAGGTGCATATCGATATGTAGAAAAGCATTATAACGAATTAAAAATGCTCGATGCTGAATGTGTGAATTTAGACGCAGTTCAGAGTAAAGCCAATCTCTCAATTATAGATTTTGAACCATCGACTCGCACCAAACATTCAGAAATAGTTGTAAAAAAAATAGAAAAAGCTGCAAAATTAATTGATATAACTACTAACTCATCTTCGCTAGGAGGGTCAAGCTTACTTGAAAAAGTAATAGGACAAATCTCGGGTGGTACTGATGCTACTGCATTTTCTAAAGCGGGTATAAAAGCAGCAAACATTTCAGCAATGGATTTAAGGAAAATGCTTCAATTTTATCATCAACCTAGTGATACATTAGATAAAATTGAAAAAGGTTCTTTAGAGACTGTACTAAAATTATTAATCTCTTTTATATTAAACGAGAATAATGTTAAAAATAAATAAAAAAATAGTTTTAGTTTTTTACTTCCTGTTTTTAAATAATAACCATACAAGCAATATTATTACTATTGAAGGAATAACACCGATAAAGAATATTGTATAAATTACAGCTGAGGTTAGATTTGTAAATATTGTATTAGCATAAATCATCCTTCCTACAGAATCAATTAGATAATGCAAAATTATAACGGGGATAAGGCTATTAGATTTTACAAACAAATATGCAAAAGCAAATCCCAAAAATGCAGCATATATAACCTGAAATAGTACAGAAATCGGACTATATCCTAACACCAACAACGTAATGGCATTAAAAGAATGAATTAAACCAAAAATAATACCATTAATTATAATTGCTGGAGTCAACTTATACTTCTTTAGCAACATTGGCATAGCTACACCTCGAAATGTAAATTCTTCCCATATTCCTGGTATAAGCATAAAGATGAAAAGAAACCATCCTAAACCAAGAAAAGTAGTAGGATCGGGATTACCAAATAGGACAGAAAGATCGGGGGTGTATATACCAAGTAGAATAGAACCTAAGTAAGTTATTGCACCAAAAATCAAAAATGCACCGATGCCAATGAAAATATTCCTAAGAAGGTGTTTTGCTGGTGTAAGTCGAATTCCACGTAGATATTCATTGAAAGATATTTCCATATTTGGAAGTTTTAAACCCTTGGGGGTAATTACTAGTAAAAGTAGTGCTAAAAATCCGAATTGCATTGAAAAGTCGAAAAATAAAAGCTGAACGTAATTCATTCTAATAATCAATGGAAAGAACAGAATCTCAGAAAAAGCTGCTATAAATTGAAACAATACATACAAAATACCCAGAATAGAAATTCCGATTATCGGAAATTTCCGTAAGAATCCACCGGTAACATAATAATGAATCTTTTCTTCTTTAGGAAACATTCGAAAGAAAATAAATATGAAAATCCCTAATTGGATTAATCCTATTAATCCAAGCGTTATCATTGTCCAAGATAAACCAAAGATAGAGAAAATATTAAATCCAATTATTAAAGTCAGGAAATAAATAACAAATTCAGATAAGATAATGCCTATCCATTTAATGATTTTGTTTTCCTTATTGAGTTCCTCAATTATATATTTGTATTTCATCCGTCCAAATAAACGAACTTTCATTTCAAATAAGAAAAATAGAAGACTCAGTGAAATTGGAAAAGTTACAAGAAATATTAAAAGCACATCTAATGATTTTGTTAAAATTGTAAGCATAATAGCCATACCACCAAAAGAAATAGATTGAATTATAGCCATTAGAAGTATTTTCGCTTTTGCTTGATCTCTTGGAAGAATTGGCAATGATGCAACTATACTACTACCTGATTCTTCGATATTTAATAACCCAATCACTAAAATAATCGGAAGAAACATTGATATTCCTAAAATTATTGACCATAGTACCATTACACTGAATGGAGAACTAACTTCGTCAACGATTGGTCCTTGCATTGATAATAATATAATAATTGGATAAATAATAGGCATTAGTAAAAACATAAACGTTTGAATATCTCGAGTAGAAGAAACTAAATCTTTACGTATATAGGAAGAAATCGTTGACCTAGTTTTAACTTCCACTTTAATTTCTTCCAGTTTTACTTCTTTTTTAACAACCTCTTTTGAAATTTCGAATTCAGAAGAAACCGCTATTTTTAAACGCTTAATTGCCAATCTATATATCCCAAAAGAAAGTAAAGCAAATAAAGCTACACCAATTATTGAAGTAATTATCAATTGAAAGGGGATTGTTCCGGGAGTTACAGTTATAGAAACTAGATAACCAGGTGCTAATGGATATGGAATTAAACTCAATAATAGATTCAAAATCAATGCAGATTCATTCACGGGAAAAACATTTATAATGTCGTCAAGAACATAAAATGAAAATTGTATTATGAATGAAGTTCCAAACGCCAAAGCAAAGAATGCAAGCATAATTATAATTCTTAAGAAGTGCTTCTTTTTTGACCTTCCAGATGATTCATAGAATACGTGGCTAATTTTCTCAGATATAATTATAAGCAAGCTAAAACTGAATAAGACATTTATTATAGAAGGTATAAGACATGCTATAAACACAAGAAAACTTTTGGTTATAATTAACATGATAATTGGGAAAGATAAAATCATTGATATTAAGGGAATATCAAGTGTTTTCAATAAAGTCATATATCCAAGTTTTTTCAGACTTTTTTTTGATAAAGGTAAGGTTTGTAGCCATTTAAATGCACTTCCTGTCATAAAAGAGCTTATATTGAACATCCCAAGAAGAAATACATATAAAATTAAATTAATAAAAAGCATTCCAAAAACGTAACTGAAAGTAAAAATAACCGTATTAAGTGGATTTAAATATATATCCCCAGTACTAACAATATCAAAATATGCAATTAAAGAAATAAGGGGCAAGAAAATAAATAAAAACGCGAATACAAATTTTAACATATAATATTGCGTTTTAATATAATTCTTGTTTCTCGCATATTTTTCCAATAATCGAGCTTGATTTGCGCCCGCTGAATTAAGCTGAGAATCCATTAAAACCTCATAATTAGGGTACTTTGCGAGAGAATAAAATTTTAATTTCTCATCTTCCATTCTAATTCATTTCTCCCTTGACTTTCTTTTTATATGACGATCTTAATTTCTGAATTATTTCATCTACAGATTTATCTTGCTCAGTTAATCGTAAGAATACATTTTCTAAACTTTCACCCGTTACTTTATTGGCTTGTTGTCGTAATTCATCAATTGTTCCAATTCCAACCAGTTTCCCTTTATTTAAGATTCCTATTCTGTCACAAAGCTCTTGTGCTATTTCCATAATGTGAGTCGAAAATAAAACAGCACCCCCGTTTTGGGTATGGAGATCCAATATCTCCTTAACAACTTTTACACTTTTGGCATCTAATCCTGCTAAAGGTTCATCTAAAATAAGTAAATCAGGATCATGTAGAATTGCAGCAATAATTTGAACTTTTTGTTTGTTTCCATGGGAAAGAGTGGCAATAAGTTGCTCGTAATATTCGAGTGCCTCGAGACTTTCTAAATACTCTTTTGCTTTCTCAGTTGTTTCCTCTTCGTCTAATCTTCTAATCGATGAGATGAAATTAAATAAATCCTTAGGAGTAAGCGATTTAAAAATTAAAGGTTCTTCTGATACATATCCAACTCGCTTTTTAATTTGAACTTCATCACGTTCTGGATCTAAGCCAAAAACTTGCATTTCACCTTCATTTGGTTCTAAAAGACCTAAAAGAAGTTTAATTGTAGTTGTCTTTCCTGCCCCGTTAGGTCCTAGAAGACCAAAAACTTCTCCTGAATAGACATTGAAATCGATTCCATTAACTGCTTTAACTTCGCCAAAAAACTTTTTTAAATTTTTTACAGAAATTACTACGTTATCACTCATTTTAAATCAATTAATTAAAATTTTTTATGTAATAAATTTTTTATTTGGATATACTTATATATGAAGATATATATTTCTCTATGAAAATCAATATTTAAATTTTACTGTAATTAAATGATTAAAGGAACTATGGATTGTTCACCTATACAAAAGGATTATATATTAATATATATTTTTAAATTATTTGTAGTCCAATTTTTTTATATACCAAAATTCATGTTTAATATAGTGTATCAGAAAAAAGGCTCTTTCTTATCCTTTTCCCTGTTTTAGTCGCAGCAATTCCCCCTTTTCCTGTTTCTTTCAATTCATAAGGCAATTTGCGACCAACTTTCATCATTGCATCTATAACTTCATCTGCAGGTATTATGGATATAACTCCTGATAATGCCATTTCAGCAGCTAAAAACGCATTAACCACACCTATAGCATTTCGTTTAATGCAGGGTGAAATTACTAATCCTGCTACAGGATCACACACAAGTCCCAAAATATTTTTCAAACTAAGAGCTATTGCATTACTTATTTGGTCATGAGAGCCAGATGCCATATAGGTTATAGCAGCTGCAGCCATTGCCGATGCTACTCCGACTTCTGCTTGACAACCGCCCTCACTTCCCGATAACATCGCTTGATTTCCAATAATTGCACCAACTGCCCCTGCCACTATTAAGGCATTTAACAAATCTTCATCAGATTTTTCCAATGTATCTTTAGCTTTAAATAAAACTGCTGGTAATACTCCTGAAGATCCTGCAGTGGGACATGCTACAATTAGTCCCATTCCACTATTATATTCTGCAATAGCCATTGCCCAACTAATGGCTTGTTTCATGTTATTTCCGAAAAATATTCCAGGAGACAATAATTTTTTTGCTTGATGGCTAGCCTCTTTGATTGGTAAGTCCATGTCACTAGCTAATGCTTTTTCAAGAGACTGTTTCATCACATTTAACGATTTTTTCAATCTTTCAATTATCTTGGATTCAGGTGTATGAGTGTATTCGCTCTCATCTTTTAAAATTAGTTGAGATAAAGGAATATTATTCATCTCAGATTCATTTAATAGTTGTGAAATTGATTCAAACATTTATAATCCTCACCCATATAATCTCTGGATATTTTTTTAGTTCTTCAATCACATCTTCTGAAATTTCTGAATCGGATTCAAGCCAAGTTAATGCTACCTTCTTTTTCAAGTCCCGAGAAATTTTCATTGCTCCTATATTTAAGTTAAACTTAGAGAGAGTAGTCGCAATATTTACCAACGCTCCTATTTTATCTTTATTTAATATTACTAATGTATTAGGTTCTCCGCCAAATCCTGCTTCTAAGCCATTAACTTCTACAATTTCGATATTTCCACCACCGATTGATGATCCAATAACCGTCATCTTATCAGAACCATCTATTAATTCAATGCTTACTGAATTAGGATGGTATTCTGCACCTAAATCTACAATTTCAAATGTATAGGTTAGTTGTTCTTTTTTTGCTAATTTAAATGCATCCTTTATTCGCTCACTTTCGGGACTAAATCCTAGTAAACCTCCCAATAAAGCGATATCGGTACCATGTCCTTGATAGGTCTCTGCAAATGAACCGTGAAGTCCTATTTTTACAGTTTTAGGTTTTTTTCCAAATAATAATCTTGCAACATAAGCAATTTGACACGCTCCTGCCGTATGACTTGAACTTGGTCCAACCATAGTATGCCCAATTACATCAAAAATAGAAGTATATTTCATAATTTATTTCAACTTAATGTTGTATTTTAATATAAAGAATAATATAAGTATAAGATTCATCTTATTTGAATGAAATTTAAT
>JBHLNZ010000030.1:0-38820 GCA_048941015.1 Promethearchaeota archaeon
AAAGAAATTGAAATTCCAATTGAAGAAATTGAAATTAATGATCAATTAATTGTGAGACCTGGAGAAAAAATTCCAGTTGATGGAAAAATTATTGAAGGAAAAACAAAAATCGATGAGTCTATGATTACAGGAGAAAGTAAATATGTTAAAAAGTTGATAGATGATAAAGTAATTGGTGCAACAGTAAATCAAACTGGTTTAATTAAAATACTAACTGAAAAAGTTGGCAAAGATACACTTCTATTTCAAATAATCGATTTCGTAAAAGATGCTCAAGCTCGTAAAGGATCACGACAAAAATTAGCAGATAAGATTAGTAGTTATTTTGTTCCGATTGTAATAATTGTAGCTACTGGAGCATTCCTTTATTGGTTCTTAGCTGGACCTGGTATCGAAATTTCTGCTCGTCTCGAAACTGCCTTACTAGTATTTTCATCAGTTGTAGTTATCTCTTGTCCATGTGCTTTAGGATTAGCTATTCCGACAGCGATTATGGTTGGTACAGGAAAAGGTGCAGAAAATGGAATTTTAATGAAAGGAGGGGATTCTTTAGAAGCAGTTAATGACATTAATACAATTGTTTTCGATAAAACTGGAACCTTAACAGTGGGAAAACCAAAAGTATCGATTATTTATTCTGAAAAAGATCTAAAAGCTGATGGTTTAAATGATAATGACATTCTTTTTTACGCTGGAAGTGCCGAAATGGGTTCAGAACATCCACTCGCACAATCGATAATTGAGGAAGCAAATCAGAGAGGATTATCATTAGTTTCTCCTACTGATTTCGAAGCAATTCCCGGAAAGGGAATCATTACAACTATATCTGATAAGAAAATACATCTTGGTAATGAAAAATTATTTGAAGATAATAAGATCTCAATTGAAAAATATAAAGACAAATTTAATGAATATCAGCAAAAAGGAATAACAACAATTTTAATAAGCTTAAATAATCAAATAAAAGGGATAATTGGTATTTCTGATAAATTAAAAGATCAAACTCCTGATGCTCTTAAGGAACTACGTAAAAAAGGTTTAAATATTTATATGCTTACTGGCGATAATAAACAAACTGCCATGAGTATTGGAAAAGAATTAAACTTTGATGAAGATCATATATTAGCAGAGATATTGCCAAATGAAAAAGCCCTTACGATAAAAAATTTGCAGGAATCTGGGGAAAATATTCATGTAGCTATGGTAGGAGATGGTATAAATGATGCACCTGCTTTAGCACAAGCCGATGTTGGTATAGCAGTAGGATCGGGTACAGACGTGGCAATAGAAACAGCAGATATAGTTCTAATGAGAGGGGATTTGAGAAATGTGGTAGCTGCAATTAATCTATCCAATAAAACATATCGAAAGATGCTTACAAACTTGTTTTGGGCATTTATTTACAATATTATCGGCATTCCATTAGCAGCTGGTCTACTATATACCTTAACTGGGTTTTTCCTTCCGCCATATCTAGCAGCTATTTTTATGGCTTCAAGTTCAGTTTCTGTAGTGACAAATGCTTTATTCTTAAAGAGATATGAACCTAAGACAGAACAACAACTTCAAGAGCTGAAATTACTTACAGAGGAAAGGGTAATTGATCCGATCTGTGGTATGAAAATTATCCCAAGTCAATCAATTGAATTTAAATATAAAGATAAGAAATATTATTTCTGTAGTGTTGGATGTGAAACAGAATTTAAGTCTAATCCAGAAAAATATATGAATTTTGATAATATCAATCCTAAATTGATGCAAAAACAATCGATATCGGACTCTCTTGTAACTGATCCTGTTTGTGGAATGAAAGGAAAACCTGAGGATTGGATCGAATATGAGTATAATGGAAAAAAATATTATTTCTGTAATAATTCATGTCTGATAGAATTCAAAAAAGAACCAAATAAATATATCAAAAATGAAGAAGATTTTATTAAATCAAATAAAAAGGAGGTTGAAGAAAAAGTGGCAAAATTGAAGTGTGTTGAATGTGGTTTAGAGCAAGATTTACCGGCACATTGCGGTAAACCGATGCATGAAGAGGGTGATCAATTAGTCTGTTGGATGGGATCTTCATGTGGAACTCAACCAATTCCAAAACATCATGGGAAACCAATGAAAATTATTGATTGAAGGTGTTAATAATAAAAGAATTAAAATGTGTTAAATGTGGCAATATTATTGAGACAATTCCATTGCATTGTGGCTCTAGTATGATATATAACGAAGAGACAAATCAATTGGAATGTTATATGGGACCTAAATGTGGTTACATAAAATTTGATGAATTTATATGTGAAAATTGTTGTAAAGAATAATTTTTTTTTTTTAAAAATTTACATCTCTTAATGTACAAAAATGTAAATATTTTCTTCTGTTTGTTCAAAGAATTTCTCGATAGTTATTATAAATCGATTTATAAAAAGATCCTCAACTCTTTTAATTTTACTAGTAATTTGTGAAATTTTACCACCAAAATATTTGTTTTACTACTATTTTTCCTAAATTTGCTGGTTAAATTTAACATAATCCTTTTAATTCAAATTGAAAATGTAATATTTATTAAAAAAATTTCATTTTAATTTTCAGTTTCAATTATTTTAAAAGAAAAATGATCAATAATGAAAAAAATAAAGTATAGTGTTATTTTTTTAGTAATACTACTAATTGGTTGTGTGTTTTCTAGTTTTAATCCACAAGGCGATAAAAACATCCAGTACGTTGAAAATATCGAGATAATCAATACATCAGGGACAATTCCTTTTATATATGGAACTGAAGAAGATCCAGTAAGAGTACTTGATCCACACTCAGCTTTCAATATTGAATCTATTCAAGTGATAGATCAAGTTTGTGAAAGGCTATTTACCTATAATTTAACCAATTTAAGCTTACCTCTCATTCCTCAATTGGCTTCTAATTTTGGAATTTGGGAAGGACCTAATCTAGATGGAACATGGAATTATACGGTTTCTCTAAGAAGTGATGTTTATTTTCATGATGGGACCCTATTTAATGCGACTGCCGTTAAATGGAGCTTTGATAGACTTAATTATTTTATTGAGCAAGATCTCACTGATATTGCAATATTGTATAAATTTTACGATACAATAACACAAGATTTCGTTCTAATAATAAACAGAACTGAAATTGTAGATGAATTTGAAGTTAGATTTGTTCTTAATCAACCTTACGCTCCTTTTGAAGATTTACTTACATTTAGTGGCTCTAGTATATTATCTCCTGTTTCCACTCCTCTTTACAGTTTTATTAATACTATTACCGGTGATTTAGTCGGCACTGGTCCATTTGTGTATGATCGTTATATCCTTGATACTCAAGTAGACTTTCATGCTTTTGAAAACTATTGGGATGGTAAAGCTGATATCGATACTATGATATTTAAATTCATCGCTAGCAGAGATGATAGAAATGCTGCTTTATCGTCTGGAGATGTCCACTTTATTAGAGATCCTTCTCCATCCTTTTATAGCAGCTTCCAAGCCGATCCTGATATAAATCTTTTGGATTCTGGAGTAAAGGGTACCTCAGGATATTATTTAGGCATGAATAATGATTGGATTAATTCAACCCTTCGACAAGCAATCTCATATGCGATTAATTACACCGATATCATTGAGAATTTTATGCATGAGCAAGCAGAGAGGTTAAAATCACCTATTCCAAACGGAATGCATTATGCAAATTCAACCTTCGATGTAGCTTATTTTAATGTTACAAAAGCAAGAGAGATAATGCAAACTATGGGTTATGGATCAACTTTGGATACCACATACCCAGGATCAGATGAATCTGAATGGACATCGTCTACTTTTGAGTCATTCAATTTTACTTATTGGAGTGGTTATCAGATAGGAGAGTATTTGTCAACTTTGCTAACTAACAATCTCAGTTTGATTGGTATGGAGGTTAATCCGGCTATTGTTTCTTATAATGAATTCAACAACAGATTATTTTTTAATAGGCATAAGTTACAATTATTCTATACGGGATGGGGTGCAGATTATAACGATCCATCTAATTTTATTAATAATTTATTTACTAATAGAACTAGTGCTTTCAATTTTGCTAAGTACAATGGTTATGAAGCTGCAATTGAAGCCGGAAGGGATGCCTATGATATAAACTACAACGTTCAATTATTAATGGAAGCTGCCCTATTCGAAATTAATCCATCAGTAAGAAAAGGGATGTATGATCGAATTCAAGAATTACTTGTGGAAGATGATATGGCTATGGGATATCTTTTTGTTCAAAACGTGACATATGCTCACAATGTCAATCTATCAAGTTATCCAGAAAATGGGCTTGGTAAAATATACTTTTATCCCTGTGAATGGAATGCTCCTGATAGCATTCTTTCCAGTCCTACAAACTTAATTGCCACAACAAATTCCTGGAATCAGATAAGTCTCCAATGGACTGATACCGAATCAAATGAAGATGGCTTTCGAATTCAACGTAAATTAGGGGTAATGGGAACTTATATGGAGATAGCTACAGTAGGGCCAAATATTAATACATATGTCGATACTGATTTATTACCTGAAGGTATGTATTATTACAGAGTTCAATCTTATAATTTTACTCTCGGAAGTTCAGATTGGTCAAACGAAGGAATAAATACAACTTTACCTGCATTAGCCCCTGTTTTAAATGTAATAATACCCAATCCTGATACAGATGGAGATATTTTCTTAAATTGGAGTGATGTAGATGGAGCCACTAGTTATAATGTATATCGAGATACATCATCGATTACAGATATTTCAGGAATGACGCCTATTACCATGCCTATTTCATCTCAATATGATGATAATGGATTACCCGAAGGAACCTATTATTATGTGATTACAGGAGTGAATGCTGGCGAAGAAACTCCAATTTCAAACTGTGAATCCGTCTTAGTGGATCTTCCACCACCTGACGCTCCAGTTTTATCCACAATAACACCAAATCCCAATAAAGATGGAGATGTTTTTTTGGATTGGAATGATGTAGATGAAGCTACAAGTTATAATATATACAGAGCTAGTTCAGTGATAACAGATATCTCCGGATTAACAGCAATTGGTACATCCACTTCCTCTCAGTATAATGACAATGGATTAACCGATGGGACATACTACTACGTAATCACTGCTGTAAATGCAACTGGAGAATCATTAATTTCAAATTGTGAATCTGTGACTATAAAAATTCCAAAAATCCCTGGTTCATATCCATTCGTGTTTATCCCTGCAGTAATTTTCGGATTAATAGGACTTATTATTAGTTTTAGAAAAAAACTCAAATAATTTTTTTTTATTCTTTTTTCTTAGAATATAGCCATATTTCCAATATTATAAAAATTACTAACCCTATAGCTGTTATTAGAGCACCGACAAGGAAGGAAGTTTGATATGCAAATAAATCTCCTGTGCCCTTACCGATTAAAAAATCTATAAGCGGACCAGAAATCAAGGTGCATGCTAACCCCCATGAAAGGAAAAAAGTTGTATTGTAAACTCCAAATAATTTTGCCCGAATTTTAGCTGGAATAAGATCTGAAGCGATAGTATATGAGGCAGCATATACAATTACTTCTCCACTTCCTATAAAGAAACTTCCTAAAAATATTAAAATTAAGTTAGATGTTAATGCGGTAATAATCAATGCGATAATCGCCAAACCCGCCCCAAGTATTAATGTATTACTTTTACCCATTTTTTTACTTAAAAAACCTGCTGAGAGACCTATTATAAGAATTGCTAATGAGCGAGCATTAGCAACAAAACTCAGAGTGATACTATCCAAATTAAAACCGGAATCTAATATAAGATATTGTGAATAAGGAACGGAAATTGAATTTCTCCCGAAATTTATAAAAATTAACGAAATTATAAAAATTAAGAAAATTAATTTAAAATCTTTCCTTGGTTCACTATTATTATTATTCTGCTCATAATTAGATTCTGATTTGAGGTCTAATCCCCCTTCTGGAGCTAATAACATTGGTATTGTCGATATAAACATTACAAATGAAGAAACAAAAAATAGGGGTCCATTTCGAAATCCAAAGCCATTATCATAAAGAAAACCTCCAATTGCTATCCCAAACATTCGACCAAGTCCTCCAATACTAGATAATTGTCCCATAACTTTACTTCTTTCACGAGAGGGATATATATCACTTATAAGAGCGCTCCATCCAATATTTGACATACTCCAGAACGCTTCTATACAAGTTAATCCTATAATAATTACATATCCCGCGATAAAGAGGTCTGAAACGAAAAAATGAATAGCCCAGACCGAAGTAGTACCGATTCCAGCTAAAATTTCACCTAAAATTATTAAGACTCTTCTACGTTGGATTTTATCAGATAAAGGACCCCAAACTAAGTTTTGAAATATTACACTCATTATCATAGGAAGGGTAGCATACAATGTAGTCTCTGTTACTGATAATTTAAGGAAATCTCTTAAATAGATCGAAAGATAAGTATAGAACATTCCTCTTCTAAACATAGCAAGGATTTGAAAAGAAGATAAACCGATAAAAGTTTTTAAAAAAAATTTAACCACTTTAAATCAAACTATAAAGTGAAAAATTGCTTATGTATTTTCTTTCATCATAATTAATCTGCTGAAAAAATGTCAATCTCTTTTTTAGGGAATATTTTAAAAATTTTTGAGATCTCTTCCCCTTTTTCGATTTTTTCTATTGTTTCGATATAGATTGGATAATAGTCATATAAGATTCTTAATACGTCATTCCACATGTTCTGTTTTTCTGTATTATGTCCAATACCTTTCCTTAATTTTGAAATTCCCGCTTTAGTTCTTTTTTTCTTTAAATTTTTCAGAAATCTCTTATTAAATTCTTTTTTGATTCTATTATATTCTTCAGGTCTAAAACTTGCTATACTATAAAGAAGATCTTCGTCAGCATAAGGAAAGAAACTAACTTTTTTATCTTCTGGTTCTTCAGGATTATCGAGCAATTCTAATTCAATTTCAGTAGCTTTTAGGGATTCTAGAATTGGATAAAGTTCTCCAGGTGTGATCTTAGTTTCCAATTGCACTTGAGAAGCAATCTCAGAAATTGAATAATTAAAATCTGGATATTTTTCTTCATTTTCTATTCGATAAATATACTCTTTCTTTAAAATTTGGATTATGGCTTCGCTTAAAGCATCTGGTATCTCTTTATTAATGAAAGCAATTTCAGTTTCCTTTTGTTTCTTTTCAAATACTTTCAAGTCTTTTTGTTTTTTAGAATAATCATTTGTTAGTGATGATAGAAAAATGTCCGTAGCTTTTTCTGATTTAGTGTCATTAAGTAATTTTAATGATTTACGTTTTTTACTTCTCATTGTTTTATACAATCTATCTGAAAGAAATCTCTTTGCCTTTTTCTGTGCAACATCCTTACTATCAAATTTTTGAGTTACTGATACAAAATCAATAAATTTCTGTCTAACACCATAATCATTCTTCCTTTCAGTAATAGTAATATCCATATTACTATCAGCTAATTCTTTTATTAAAGAATAAATAGACCCTTTAGATAATTTTGTTGCTTTTATTAATTCTCGGTCTAAAATTTCAATCGGATAGGAATCCGCTCTTCTAATATACTCACTTTTTAATAACTTATAAATTATTGTGAGCTTTTCTTCTTCATTGTTCACAGTTTCTTTTTGTAATCTTATAAACATTGAGGTTTCATGAGGTTTCAAGTAATAAACTAATAGTGTAGCTCCAAGAAAGATAATCATTATTATCGAAACAATATACTTATCTGATAATAATATATTTCCAATAAGAGTTATTTCTTGATTTGAAATTTCAGTTTGGAGAGCGTATCTTGTCAATGTTTGAGCAAAAACACATCCTAAAATAAGTACAATCAATCCATCTCGTTTAAATATAAAAATCTGCCACCCTAATGAACGTCCTAACTTCAATATTATTCTATATAAAAAAAACATGGATATGATAAACTCTACAATAAATATTACTGAAACTGTCGAGCTTGTAGCACCAACTGTAGCTTTTAATGCATCAATTGTTTCAGGTCTTAATATTAAAAATATTGAAATTTGAAAAATTTGAAAGAAAAATATAAATAATACTATTAATGAAAAAGTGTAATTGTCATACAATCCTGCTCTCTTTGTTTCAGCTTTTCTTCTCGTAAAAACAAACTCGAATAAAATAAATAATAAAGTCAAAACAAGACTAAAGTAAATTAAAGGCATTATCAATCTCATCTCAATAGTATAAACTTTTACTGCCTCTTCGGGAGCAAAAGGTCCAAAAAAGTCCAAAGAAAGAAATACAAGTAATGCTCTATATGTTAGGGAAATAATAACTAAAATAGCTAAGATAAAATAGGGACTAATCATTGCTAAAAAACGTCTTAATGGAGAATATTCTGCTATAAATTTTGCTTCAAGTTTAGTTGCAAATTTTCTAGAATACATAAAAAATCGAGTACTGTATAAAACTAGCCAAATCGTCGATAACATTAATAAGTAACTCATAAAGTTTATTGCTGTTGTAAATATGAATGAAAATAATAAATAAAATCCCCCTATTATGCAGATATAGATTAAAGCCTGTTTTAATGCAGACTTGTTTTCAAATATAAATAGTCTTATTTTATCACTGCTATAAAGAAGTGATAATACTAAAAAGAATGTTACAAGAGAATTACAAAAAGCAAAAGGATTAAATAGTGTAATAATCTGAAGAAATAAAAAATTCTGAAAATTTAGTGAGATTAAAAGCATAAAAGAATAAAATAAAAATATTGAATATATTCCTATAAATTTCTTATTAAATGCAAAAGATTTAGGAGGCTCTTTGCCTTCAATATAAATTTCTCTAAAAAAGATTTTTTTAAAAATTTTTTTTAATTTGCCCTTGATATTAGACTTTTTGAAGGTCATCCTAAAATTTTAAGTTATAATAATTATACCGATCCAATTTAACTAATATTAAATGAATTTTATAATAAAAAGTGTAAGTATACTTTTAAAATAAAGTTTAATTATCTAATGAAATCTTTAAAAATTTTCAAGTATAATATAATTTTGAGCATGGATAAACAACTTGATCCTTCTGATAAAGAAAGTATTCTAAAACTTATTAAACAAGCAATAGAAATGCTATGTGAGAAAAATATATCAGAAGTAGTTATACTTTCTTCTTATAAGATTAATTCAGTCTTAAAAGAAAATTATGGTGTTGATATAAGGGTTGATAAAATAGGGCGAATTTTAAGTAATCTAGCTAAAAGAAATCAATTAAAAAGATTGAGTACAAATATTCCTAAATATAAACTTCATATCTCAAAAATTTCTTCTTTAGAATTCTATTAAAAATTTATTAAATCTCCCTATTTTAATTGTCTGAATTCTGATATCAATTTTTGTAACCTTTCAATTAAGTTTTCCATTTCCTTATATTTTTCTTTTATTGGATTTGAACTTAAATTTAGATCATCAATCTCATTTTTCAATTTATTTTGAAATCTTGATCCTGACAGTTCAATTTCTTTAATAAGATCTTCTGAAAGATTGTTTGCTTTATTAAATGACTTTGAAACTAATTTAGTTGTTTCATTCAAGATTGGATCTATTTCAGAGTTAATTTCAGATGTTTTACTTACTTTTTTTTCTATCGAAATTTCATACTTCTCTAATTGATTTAAAACTTGATTTACATTATTTTCAAGACTTTCTTTTAAATTCTCAGATATTTGATTAAAAATTGAATTTATTTCCTTTTTTAAATTTTTATCGTTTTCAATTCTGATATCTATATATTCAGAAACATCTTTCATAAAGACTTCAGAAATTTCATTGAAACTTCTTTCAAAATATGCTTGAACATTATCCAATCCTTTTGAAATAACGTTTTTCATTTGATTTATCGTACTTCGAATAATTTCTGTTCCTTTCAAACTTCCTTGAGTAAGATCCCACATCCATTTCCTTAATTGTTCTTTATAAACTCCAATGAATAAATCATTAAATTTTGAGGTTCCTTCTTCAAATCCGGAAAAAATTGAATTTAATTGAGAATAAAATTCGTTATGCTCTTCTTCAACTAAATCTTGTCCTTCTAATGGAATTTCTTGTAAATCTTCTTTAATTGGTTTTATTGATTCATTATATTCTCTAATAATTATTGGAGATTTCATTTGTGATACTTCTATAAGCTCCTGAATCCACTTAAAATAGTTAAGCGAACTTGGTATTTCTAATTCATAATCAACTTTTTCAATTTCACTTTCTGAACCTTTTGAAAAATCCTTAAAACGAAAAATTTCAAATCCAAAAGATTTATCCTTCTCGATTAACTTTGTATCAAACACAATACCAAATCCGAAAGGATTTTGTTCATTTTGTAAATAAATTTGATTTTTTCTATCAGCACTTGATAAATCAAGACCATAACCAAGATGACTATGGTACCAGCCTATAACGTTAATACCTTTATCCAATAAATCTTGATTAATCTTATTTAAAATCTCATGCATCTCCTCTGAGAAACCTAATTCTACAATATCCCCATGAGTTATAGGATAAATATCTTGCAGGATAACTGATTTATTTTCATTATGAAATGAGCCTATACATAAACCCAAAACTTCGACAGGTTCTTCTAGTTCTTCATTTCCAAATCTTAAAATATGGGAGATCATCTTTTTAAACGCAATTCCTTTAATGATTACTTTTCCATCTTTTATAATCTTATGTTCATTAGGATTTTCTTTTTCAGTTTTTTTCTCGGTCGCCATTTAATCTCAACTTCCTTTTTTCAATTCTTTAATCTTACTTAATAATTCTTTTTTTTCATTAGTTAATTTCTCTATTTTACTTAAAATAGGTTCTCTTGATCCCTCTAATATAAGTATGGCTGCTTTTAAATCAGATAAAATATTTTTTAATTCTTTATCCAAGTTACTAAAATTCTCTTCAATACTTCTTAACTTCTTTTTATAGTTTTCAATTACCTTTTCATGTGTATTTTCTATACCACCTAAAATTCTCGTTTTTGAGGGATCAATTATGTTTGAGAGTTCATTAAACGTTTCTTTGTTTTGTTTGTAATTTTTAAGAATATCTTGGCTTTTTTCTTCAATTTTACTTAATTTGATATCACTTTTCTCAAAATTTGATATTAATTGACCTAAAAGTGGAAAAAATTTCTTTTGGAAGAGTTCCTCAAACTGTTTAATTAAATCTTTATTGAAATTATCAACAACATTTTTAAATTTTTCATTTTCTTCATCAAAGATATCCAACTTATCATCGATGTAAAAATCTAAATCCTTCAAATTATTTTGTAAAGAATAATTATATGATTTTTGTAAACTTTTGATGCCATTACTTAAATTATCTTTTAATTCAGCTAAATCTTTTCTCATTTGAGAATTATTATAGTAAATTTTATTTGTTAGGTCTTGGCTCCACGTGTTTAAAATATTAACTAAAGGCTCCATTGATAACTTTAAAAATGTTAAAATACTATTTGAAAGGGCATCAAATAGGCTTGTAAAATCTAAATCTGGTTTTTTCGAAACCAATCTTTCTTGTTCAGGTATAAAAACATCCCCGAAAAGAGATGAGGTTTCATTCAACTCTAAAATAGGAGGATTTCCAGAATGTATATTGTTTATTAAATTTATAATATTTGCATAATAATTAAGGTTATCCGGAGGCTCTACAATAGATTTTACTTCATGATAACGTGAATTCAAGCCCTTAGAAGGATCATCTAGTCTAAATGTTCTAAAACCAAGATCTCCTAGTTGGTCTAAATATTTATGATCAAATACAATACCTATACCGCTAGGATTTTTATCTTGCCAAAAAAGTTGATTAAATACATCAGTACCAGAAAAAAATATTCCTAAGTTAGGATGACTATGATACCAACCTACAGTAAACCAGTTTTTAGGGCCATACTCTTCAAATATTTGATTATCGATCTCCCCGAACGCTCCCAGTTGTTCTTCGCTAAACTTTACTTCTATTGACCCTCCATGTGATATAGGAATCGCATCTTCAACAATTACGTTTTTTATATCACCTTCGCCTTCAAGATGGCCTATTAACATTCCTATGACTTCTTTAAATTGTCTAGGATCTTGTGCTTTTGACCCAAAACGTAAAACATGTGTAAGCATTTTGTAATATGCTATGGGTTTGATAGTGACTATATTATCATCTATAAATTTCCCCATTGCTTAATCACTCTTTTTATTAAGTTTAGATATAGTTATTTTTCGAAATATTTATAGTTTAACTCAAATATTTTTTAGAACTTATATTTAAGATTAAACACCTTATTATATCTATTCGATTATTAAAAGGCTTAAAAGAAGATAAATTAAACATTTTAATGTGGTAAAGGTTTTCCACAATATGGGCAATATTTAAAGTTTAAATCCTTACCACAGTGAGGACAAAACGCTGAACCACTGGAAGCAGATATATCTCCTTTCGGAATCGCTGGTAAGTTTCTTGATGGATGGATCGTTGAACTAATTGCGGGTACTCCTTCTTTTTCTCTCTCTTCTGCTTTTTTTGCTATTAATCTTTCTTTGAATGCTTGACGTTTTTCTTCTTCCAATTCTTGAATTGTTCTCATACCTTCTTCTTTAACCCAACCTGTTGATTTAGGTCTTTTCAATTCGCTTTCAGGCACTTTTTCTAATTCAATCGCTTTTGTTTCAGAGATAGGGGCCATTACTTTTTTCTGTTCCTTCTTCTCTAAAGCTTGTTTGACTAAGGCTTGAGTAGTTTTCATTATCTGATGGGGATTAATATTTGGAATTGCTACTGTTCGTATTACCCATCCTACGATAAGATTCTGATTTGGAAAATCACCTTCAACATCTTCATCTTTATAGATATATGAATCAATTACATTATTACCCTTCAATAATCGAGATGCCCACTTATCATTAATTAGCCCTAATTGTATTCTATATGAAGTTCCAGGAATTCCTAATTGACTTGTTAAGGGCTCAAAACCTTTCTCTGCCATTTTAATTCATTTAAATTAATTAATTTATAATAACTTGGAATCAGTAAAAATTTGATTTTAACTATATTATAATGGTATATTTTGAATTTAAATAATTTTATATTCTTCCTAAAAATTAATTATTAATTGGGATTAGTAATTCTATACTTTAATTCCCTTCTCTTTTAAATTAAGTTTTTGAAACATGCAAATTAATAAATATATTTAAAATTCAAAAATTAACAATCTTCTACTCTATAAAATAAAACCAAGTAAAAAAGTAAACATAAATATCTGTATTTTTATAACTTTTTCAAAAGAAAGGTCTAATATCATTATTATGACGGTTTTTATTCCTAAAAAAGTATATTTAACAATTGTGGCCGCCTCAGTTAGATTTGCCAATCTAAAAATTCCTCAAGATGATTGGCTTGAAGTTAGTGGAATATTTATTGGAAAAAATGAAGGTGAACATGTCTTTATCTCAGAAGCATATCCTATTATGCATCAAGAATTAGATAAAAATGCAGTAATTGATCAATATAAATGGTCAGATGAAGATTATGAAGCACTTTATATTATTGATGATGAAGCATTTGCCCATGGTGAATTTACAGTAGGTTGGTGGCATTCTCATCCTGGATTTAAAGTTATGATGTCTCATATTGATATCAAAACTACATTATCATATCAAACTAATAATCAATTAGCAATTTCCCTTGTATTTAATCCAATGCGGTTATTAAAACAGATTGAATTACCAAATAAAAAAGGAGATCCCGTAAAACAGTTAAAAAATGATCCTGGCTTTAAGATTTTCAGATTAGATGACGTTAATAGAGGAATAGAAGCTTCTTATCATACTGTTGATTATAAAGTAAATGATTATGAGAGTATGGAACAACTAGTTGCTTCAACACAGAAATTTATTATAGATGTAACCAAGTTATTCCCTAAAGATAAAATTGATGAAGTGTATGCAAAATTTGTAAAGGAAAGGATTAACAAATTAAATTCATTATTATTAGGTACAGAAGAATATCTAATGACTTTAGTACGAAAAGGAGAATCAAATAGAATCCCCGAAGTTTTAAGAAATCAAACTAATGATATTCGAAATTATGTTGCTAAAACATTCATTAAAATTGAAAACATAAAGGAATATATGAATTATTTGGAATATAAAGAGAGGGATATAATCATTCCAAAAATCGAAGGAATTCTTGCTGAATGGGATGAAAATGTTTCTAAATTAAATGACAAATTAACACAAATTTCAAAAAAATTCTAAATAATCAAAATTTATTCTTGAAATTCAATTTATATTTACCTATTTTTAATCTCATGTAATTAAGGAAAAGGTTTATTTTGTTTAATACTTATTTTAATTACTAGATTAATTTAAGTAAAACTTTACTTTAGTATATTCAAGAGTTTTAGAGTAGCATGAAAAAATTAAATTTTCCCTTTACCGCAATACTTGGACAAGATAAGATGAAAATGGGTCTAATTTTAAACGTTATAGATCCACAGATTGGAGGAGTGTTATTAACTGGACATCAAGGAACTGGAAAATCTACAGCTGTACGATCATTGGTAGAAGTAATGCCTAATATTGAAATTGTAAAAGATTGTCAGTTCTCTTGCAATCCTAAATCTAATATTGATGATCTTTGTGAAGAATGCCAAATTAAAAAAGAAAAAGGTAAGCTTGAGACTTATACTCGAGAAATGAGGCTTGTGAATCTACCGTTAGGAGTAACGGAAGATATGGTTACTGGTTCATTATCGATTGACAAAGTACTTACAGAAGGAATAAGAAGTTTACATCCTGGTTTATTAGCAAAAGCTAATAGAGGTATTCTCTATATAGATGAGATTAATTTATTACAAGATCATATTGTTGATACATTATTAGATGCATCTGCTTCTGGTGTAAACATTATTGAAAGAGAAGGAATTTCTGTTATTCATCCATCCCGATTTATCTTAGTTGGGTCGATGAACCCAGAAGAAGGTGAATTGCGCCCTCAAATTGCCGATCGCTTAGGCTTAGAAGTAAAAATAAAAGCTACAAAAGATTCTAAATTAAGAGCTGAAATCTCAAGAAGAGTGATTGAATTTGATGATAATCCTAAGGAGTTTATCAAGAAGTATGAAAAAGAACAAGAAGAGTTAAGAGAAAAAATTCTCAAGGCAAGAAAAATATTGAAAGATGTTACTATTCCTACTTCAGTTTATGAATTTGTTTCCATGATTGTAAGTGAACTTGAAATCTCTTCTCAAAGAGCAGATATTACATTTATCAGATGTGCAAGAGCCCATGCTGCTTACAATGGAAGGAATCAAGTTATAGAAGAAGATTTGAATGTGGCTTTAGATTTAGTATTTGAACATAGAATTCAATCTCTTCATTATGAAATGACCCCTAAAGAAGTAAAAGCAAAAATTGCGGAAGTTTATGGAAAAATTCAAAAGGCGTATGAAGATCCGAAAACGTATAAACCAAATAAAAACACAGAAGGTCCATTAAAGCATGATGATACCCCACAGAAAGAGTTTAAAAGACAATCAGTAGATCCTAAAAAAGTGTCAATGCCAGAAACTAAGGAACAGAAATTGCCTCCTCCAAAATACCCTGATAATAAAAAAAGAAGTCCGACACCCGCAGGTGGTTGGAAAGTAAAAAATATTCCATTTCAAGAAGACGAATTTAACTTTTTTGAAGATAATTTTGATACAATGCCTTTAATATATAAAATGGAAAAAAAAATGACCTCAATTTTAGATAACATCCGAAAAGATCGAAAGGTTTCTGATTATGGAGGACGAGGAATCGGAAGGCGCATTAAAATAGCCTCTACTCAAAAAGGTAGATATGTTTCATATAGATCTCCAATAAATAAACCCAAAACTATAGCATTAGATGCTACAATAAGAAATTACCTAAAAAACACAATCTATAATCAGACTGATATAGAATTTCCTATTAAATTCAACAAATATGATTTGATGGATAAGATCTATGAATATAGAGCTCCTTTAGTTTTATTTTTTGTACTTGATAGTTCAGCTAGTATGTATTATGTAATAAAACAGATGACAGACGTTATTTTATCTTTACAAAAAGAAGGTTATAGAAAAAAAGATAAAATAAGTCTTATTATTTTTCGGGGTAAAGAAGCAATGGTTCTCCAAAATCCTACTGTATACTTTCAAAACGCAATAAAGAAGTTGAGAAAAGTGGAAGGGAGATCTTACACACCTATGGCTGCTGCTTTAAAAAAGTGCGTGAAATTAATTAACGCTGAAAAACTTAAAAACCGAAATATTATTCCTGTTATCTTCATATTTTCCGATTGTGGAGCAAATATTTCGGTTAAATACCCTGAATTAATTGCTCAGGTTCAATCCGATTATAGCTTAATAATTAATGAACTTGCTGAAATTACTAAAAATCTATCTAGAACAGGCGTTCATATAGTAGTACTTGAACCAAAAAAGTCTTATGCTACAAGAGCTTTAGGAGTCAACACTTTTGCTGCGGATCAAATAAAGGAGAATTTTAAGAGATATGGCAAAGCTACAATTTTCCAATTTGATAAATATAATCCCCAGAATTTAATTTTAGAGCTGAAGAAAATTCTATAGTAGCAAAAAAATTTCTATATTATCCTATTTTATTTAATAATTAATGAATAAGAATAAGAAATCTGTATTGGTTATTGGCTTTAATACCCGTCCATTAGCTTATTCATTATCTATCGCTGGTTATGAAGTATATGTGGTAGATTTTTTTGGAGATCTTGATCTTTATCCTTATATTAATGATTCTATAATTATTATTGAAACACTTGGAGCTAGTTATCATACAATTAAAGAATCCTATAGCAAGTTTTTAGAAAAATTTACTCTGAAAATACTAAATAAATACCCTAAAATAAATTTTTTAATTATTGGAAGTGGTCTAGATGATGCTTTTCAAGAAAGAGAAACAATTCTGAAAGAAATAGAAAATAGAAAACTTGGAATAATATCTTTGAATAATGAGATAACGGTAATTAAAAAAGCTAGGGATATTGAAGACGTTTATAAATTCTTAATTAAAGAAAACTATAAAGTTCCATTTACAATTTCTTTAGAAAATTCTAAAAGAAAACGTGATGATCTTCAATTTCCATTTATTTTAAAGAAGAAAAGAAGTTCTGGTGGGATTAATATACATAAAGTTGATAATAAGGAGTATCTATCCTTTTTACTTAACAGATTAGAGAATATAGATTTTACTCCTTCAGATTGGTTAATTCAAGAGTATATTGAAGGAATACCTATAAGCTGTACTATAATTTCTAATGGTGAAGACCCTCAAATATTATCAATAAATCGTCAAATTATTGGAGAAAAATATCTTAACGCTCCTAGTGAATTTATGTATTGTGGAAATATAGTTCCTGCAAATTTATTAAAAAGTGATAATGATTTGATTTCTTTAATTTCATTACAATTAGCAAAATTGTTAAAGTTAAAAGGAATAAATGGTTTTGATTTTGTTTTAAAAGATCACTATCCCTATTTGATGGAAATTAATCCAAGGATACCTGGTTCGATTCGAGCATCAGAATCAGCTTTAAATTTGAATTTATTGGATTTGCACATTAGGAGTTTTGATGAAAATCAATGGAAATCAATAAGAGAGGAAATATTAAAAAGAAAAATAACTAATTTTACAACTAAACTTATATTGTATTCTCGAAAAAATTTAAATTCAATTGATTTAAAGAAAATAAATGAATTAGAATATGTTCATGATAAAACTGATCCAAATAAAGGTGCTTCAAGAGGAGATCCCGTATGCACTATCCTCTACAAAGATAAAACTTTTTCAGATTCTTACTTTGGAGCTTTAAAAGTAGTGGATAAGATTTATAAGATCATTCAATGATTCTTTATATTTTACTGATGATCGTTTTGATTTTTGCTAAATATACTCCTAACTTTTTATCATCAATCTCTGGTACTGCAATAGCAAGAATTCTACTATTATCAAGTTCGTGAACGATGAATGAGCCATTTTCCCCTCCAATTATAGAATATTCTAAGGTTCCTTCAAGTAAAATTCCAGACAAGTTATAAATAGCAGATGTCATTGCTGATAGTATTGGTTCGGGCATAGTTGATTGAACTTTTATTGGCAAACCATCATTTGTAATGATAGCTATAATAAGTGCATTTGGTATTGCCCTTTTAATTGCAACAAAAACTTCTTCTTTTATTAAATTCGAAGTTTCAACGAAAGCAGATAGTTGCATCGCAAATTTCTTTAATGAACTTATATAAAAATCTAAACCTTCCAACTCTGCTAATTCTCTATTTAAATATGCAATCAAAGCAATATTTTCTGTTAAAATTGAAAGTATAATTCTTTCTTTTCCAGTTATTAAATTATATGAAATTTGTTGATTTAATGAATCCTTTAAAATCTTTGATGAAATAAATACTAAGCTACTACTTGCTGCTGATATCTCTGTTCTTGTCATTTTCACTTCTTTCCTAAATTTGCTAGCAAGGTGAGTGCCTCCGTGAGTTGCGATTGAAATTCCTAAAATTGCAGCATTTCCTTGAATTTCTTTATCGATTAATTCAATTAAATCTGTTTGTAATTTTTCAATATCAGAATCTGAGCTCATGAAAATATAATAAAAGATATTTAATTTAAAACTATTCTAGAAATTCTAAAAATAAAAACATGAAAATCCTTTTTTAAAAGTTTTATAATTGATGATACCCAAATTAAACTAGAAATATAAAGAAATAATATTATTATTAATAGTAAGTTTGTTAAAAAACGAAAGTTGCAAAAAATGAGTAAATTGAATAAACAAAGAAAATCTGAGGAAGGCTCTATGAGTGATTTACAAGAAGAACTTAATCTTAGGGAAAAGGAAATTATTGATCTAAAAAAAGCACTCCAAATAAAAGACGATAAAGTTTCTAATCTCCAAAAAGAAGTTGAATTAATACAACAAAAAATAGAAGCTAAAATCAAAGATATAGAACTACAACATAAAACTAGAGATGAAATAATTGAGAATTTGCAAAGTTCAGTAAAACTTAAAGACGATCAAATTCATACTCTTAAGGATTCATTAAAGCTGAAGGGTGAACAGGTTGTAACTTTGGACAGTTCAATTAAATTTAAAGATGAAAAAATAACAACCTTAGAAAGAACTCTCAAATTAAAAGAAGAAGAAATAAAGAACTTAAGAGGAACCACTGTAGAAAAAGATATCTTGAATGAAAAAGAAACGTTAAATAAAGAATTAAAAGAAAAACTTGAAATTTTGACTGGAGAATTAACTAAAGCTGATGAGGACCTAGAAATGTTAGAAACTGAAAATGAGAAATTGCGAAATCAATTAGCTCTTTCAGAAGCTTCAAAAATTATTGATTGGACTGATGTTAGTCTACCAAAACATGAAATTCTTAAAAAAATGCATGAAATATTAACAAAAGCTTTGCATAATGTTACGATAGTACTTCCAAATATAAAAGATTTGCAAGAATTGTCTCTTTATGAGATGAGATCTTCAGTAAATATCAAAGTTTCATGCTCAATTGATCCTCTCGTAGCAGAAGATTCTGAATTATTAGAAGAATTAGAGAGTCTAGATAATATTTCGATTAGATTGTATGAAGCAGAAGATAGATATGTTTTAGATCGGGATGGTGAAGAATTATTATTTGCCGTAATAGGAGAAAATGAAGATAATCATTTAGTTCTTCATACCAGAGACCCCAAACATTTAAAACTATTTAGAGCACTTGTGATGGAAGGCTGGTTGCGTTCAAGGAAAATAGAATAAATCTCTCTTTTAGAAAACATAGTAAAATTTTTGAAGATATTAGTGATTAGAACGTCGATATTGAATACTTTTTATATTTATCTTTTACGATATTAGATATAATTATATATCAACAAATGATTTTGTTCTATTTTCAAATCGAGCTAATTTAGTAAAACCAATCTTTTTTAAGATTTCTAAAGCACTTTTGAAATTAAATGCTATTTCATCAGGATGATGAGCATCCGATCCTAAAAGAACAGAAATATCTAAATTATAAACTTCATTCAATATTTCTAAACTAGGATACTGTTCTTTAATTGGTCTTCTAAAACCAGAAGTATTTAATTCAATTGTCGTCTTTCTTTTTTTGATAAGTTCTAACACAGATAAAACTTCATTCATAACTATTTCTTTATTTTCAGCTTTTTTATTAAATTTTTTTGGCAAATCAAAATGCCCTATTATATCAAAATTAAAATCAGTGCTTTTTATCATCGATTGTAGGATTTTATAGTATTGTAAGAAAATAATATCAATACTCTTATAATTTTTATATTTTTCAATAGATTTTAGGTCATCAAAAGCAAATAATCCATCAGATTCTCTTAAGAAGTGTACAGAACCAATTATATAATCCAATCGAGTTACATATTTTTTAAGATAATTATTGAGGTATTTAACTTGGTTTTCTATAAATTCAATTTCAAATCCAATTCTTATTTGGATTGCTTGTTTATTTTTTTCTTTCAAATGCTCCAAATTGGAAAGATAACCATTAATCTCATCCATTTTCATAGCATATTCTTCAAATGGGACCCCTCTTATATCAGGAAAGGATTCCAACAGAAATTCATAAGGAAAATGACCACTTACACCAATAATATTTAGTTTTTTCTTAATGGCTTCTATAATATAATCTTCAACTGATCCTATTGCATGTTTACATAAAGAATTATGAGTATGCCAATCTTCAAATTTCATCTGGAAAAAAACCAAAAGTACTAGAACTTAATCTTTTATCTTAAATTATTAATTAATTAAGAAAAGATTTATTGTTTTAAGATATTAGGTTTGATATCAGGTGGAATTTAAAAAAAAACAATTTGATGGCCCCTATGAGGTTTCCGAAATTGAGATACATAATGAGGGTCAAATTTTTAGAGGGATATTATACTTTCCATCAAAACCTTTTAATGAACCCTATCCTGTAATAATATATTTTCATGGTTTTCCACAATTATTTACTTTGAAAGAAATAGTCAATGATCATCAATTTTTATTAGAAATGGGCTATTGTTTTATTTCAATCAACTTCAGAGGATATAGATTTAGTGAAGGACAAATATCAATGAAGTCACAATTGTCTGATTCAAAAAGAATTATTGAATTTGTAGAATTAATGGCTAAAAAGGGAATTTTTAAAATTGATGATATAAATATTATAGCTCATGATTTTGGGGCTTATATTGCCATAATACTATGTTCTCAGATTGATTTAATCAACAAATTAGTATTAAAATGTCCTATTATAGATTTGAATAAACATGTAAATAACAATAACTTTAAAAAAGTCCTAAATTACATAAATAGATTCCTTCCTGGTAATGTTAGAGGTATTGAAAACGTTAATGGTTTCATAGAAATGACGAAAAATGAATTAAAAAACCAGGAATTTCAAATTGAAAAAACAATCTCGAAAATAAATCTTAAAAAATTAAAGATTATAATTGGAAAGAAAGATAAAATAACTCCAGTAAATGAACTTAATTCAATAATTCAAAAAGTTAAGTTAGAACCTTCTGTAGTTGTTATTGATGACATGGATCATGATATTATTGAAGATGCACATATAGAATTAATAAATTCTGAATTGAAAGAATTTTTTAGAACAACATAGATTTTAATTTTGTAGATTTTAAATCTTACCTTTTTAGTGTAAACCTTTTTAAAGGTTTTTTAATGATCTCTTATATGTCAAGAGAATTGAGCTTAAAATTTAAAATTAAGCTGATTTTTTATATTGCTTTAATTGTATCAAATATCGTAATCATTTCTACTTTTACAAGCTTGAACCTAATACAAACATATCACGATGTGGATAGGAGATCTAATGGAAATACTTTTGCTTGTATATCTCCTTTTTTCGATCTTATAGTAGATCAGATAACCATTGCACGAAATCCTGAAGTAGTTGGACCTCCTAGTTTAGTTGAACCTAATGATCCCAACCAAAGAGTAATTGAAATAAATCCAAAAGGCCAGATAGTCTGGGAAGCCTCAGGATTTGCGTTCCCTCATGAAGTATTAGAATTACCCAATGGTCATATCTTAGTAGCAGATACCTTCTTTGATAGGGTAGTCGAGATTGACTATCCTAATAAAAATATAGTATGGAGTTGGGAACCTGCGCTGATAAATTGGACTGAGGTTAATCCAGCATGGGGAGAGGATCATTATTATAACACTCCCTTAGCTTATGATTGGACACATTTGAATGATATTGATTATAAAAATTATAGTACATGGGAAGCAATCTTAATAAGCATAAGAAATTTTGATTTAATTGTCGAAGTTAATTATACCGCAGAAAAAATAGGACCTGCAAATAATCCTCTTAATATTAATTGGTATTATGGTGATCGAGATAATCATTCCTTATTAAATCATCAACATAATCCTGATTATACTAGTACAGGAGATATTATTGTTTCGGATTCTGAAAGTAATAGAATTGTTGAAATTGATTATAATACAAAGAATGTTTTATGGGAATATGATAAAGGATTACTTTGGCCTCGTGATGCTGATGAATTACCAAATGGCAATATATTAATAACCGATTCTATCAATAACAGGATTATTGAAGTCGAAAAGAGTAGTAAAGAGATTGTATGGCAATATCGGACTGATCTTGTTGTTCCTTATGAGGCAGATCAGTTGCCAAATGGGAATATCTTGATCGGAAATGGATATGGTGGAGCTGTTTACGAAATAAATCGTCAAGGTATCGTGATTTGGCGTTTTGGATTTTCTTTTTTCAAGAGCATTGCATATGCTAATTTTATAAACATTATGATTTTATTATTTATATCTTCAATATTTAAATATCAAAAAATAAAAACTTCAGAATTAATTCGCAAGAAGAAAATCATAAATATTGTTATATTAGCGGTTTATATCTCCTTTATAATCTTTTTTATTTATCTAACATTATTCTATAACGATTTAGTAGCTTGGATCTCATCAATGATTATCAGAGCAACATTCAATATATAAGCTTTTCAATCAAATTAAATAGTTTTATTTTTTCCCATTATTTATAAATTATTTTCAAAATTAAATGCTATAAAGATTGAAGAATATCAAAAGATATTATTATTATTAATTCCATTTTATAATAGAAAATTATTTAAGAATGGAAAAAAATCCTAATCTTACATAAGAATATTTTTTTAAGGTGCGAAAAAATTTGAGTTCTGGTAAAAACGAATCCAAATTAAATATTAAAGAAATGTTTGGAGATGATCAAAAACTAACCTTTCTTGTTGGAGCTGGCGTTTCTTTTGAAGCACCCTCTCAATTGCCAAGCCCTCATGAGTTTATGAAAACAATAATCAAATACATTTGCACGCCATCAGAGATTCAAAACCTTATTGACACTAAGTATTTAAGGTTTGAAAATTTAATTGAAATAGTACGTGATATAATAGATCATGACCTTAACCTTTTAGATTTTTATGCTGAGTGCGATAAACCAAATATAGAGCATTTTTTTCTAGCTGAAATGATAAAAAAAGGAAATTTCGTTGTAACTACTAATTTTGATTATTTAATTGAATATGCTTTAAGTCACTTAGATATTCAGAAAAAGAAGATTATTCCTGTAATTACTGAAAAAGATTATGAAAAATTTAACGATCCAGAGAAACTTTTTAAAAATGGAAAAATGCCCATAGTAAAAATTCATGGATCACCCAAAAATATAATTACGGGAGAAGATACAAGAGATTCCTTTATCAATACAATTAAATTATTGGGATTAAATTTAGATCAAAGCAACATCATTCAGCTGGAACCTTTTAAAGCTAAGTTATTAGAAAATGTTTCAAATGAACGTTCTTTGATTATATTCGGATATTCGGGGCGAAATGATTTTGACGTATTATCGACGATAAAAGTAATGAAAAATCTCAAAAATATTGTTTGGATAAACCATTTAGATAATGGAAAAGATTCTGAAGAAATATACAGTGTAGATTTAAATTTACAGGATTCATTAAAAAGTTTAGATGAGATTGATAAAATGCTTTTAAGTATCAAACAATTTAATAATTCGGTTGATATCTATCGAATTAATACTAATACATCTAAATTATTAGAAAAATTTGTTGAAGATAAACAAAATATTAGTTCTGAAAAATTTAGTTTTAACTTACAAGAGTGGATCAAAAATGTTATTAAAGAACCAGATGAATTGTCCAAATTGTATATCTCTAGCAAAATTTACTATGAATCTAAAAGATATAGTGATGCTTTAAGATGCTTAGAAAGGTTATTTCGAAAAGCAGATGATAGAGAGGAAGACTTATGGAAAGCTATTTCTCTTTTAGAGATAGGAGTTATTAATAGAGATTTAGGAAATTATGAGAAAGCTTTAGAATGGTTCCGTAAATCACTCCAAGTCCAATTTAAAACTAAAAATGTAGAATATAAAGTTAAAGCTTTTAAAAATATAGGCTTAATTTACCATGCAATTGGAAATTATAAAGAATCCCATAAATATTTAACTCAGGCATTAAAAGATAACGAAAAAGTAAAGGATCTATCTGCAAAAGTTGAGATATTGAACAATCTTGGATTATTGTACCAATCTAGAGAGAATTACATTGAAGCACTAAAAAATTTTGAGGCTTCGAATAAATTAAGTGATAAACTTCAAAATCTAAAACAAAAAGCAATCAGTCTAAAATGCATTGGAAAAATTTATCATATAAAAGAAAATTATTCCGAAGCGTTAAAATATTTTAATGAAGCCCTTCAAATTGATGAACTATTAGAAAATCTTGAAGAGAAGGCGGAAATCTTAAATATTTTAGGTTTTTTATATCATGAGACCGGTAATTCTCTTCTTGGCATTGAAAAATGTAATGAAGCCCTTCGAATTTTTGAACGATTACAACTTATTGAAGGAAAATTGGAATCTTTAAATAATTTGGGAATAATTTTTAGAGATCAATGGAATTATCGTAAGGCATTGGAACATTTTGAAGAAGCATATCAAATAGCTGAGAGAAAAGAACTAACCGATCTTGAAGCTAAGTATGCAAAAGAAATAGGAATCATTTTTAGAAGTCAAGATAAATATAATGAAGCTTTAGAGTGGTTGGACATATCACTTAATATTTACGATCAAATTGGCGATACATCGGGAAAAGTGGAAGTTCTTGAAAATATGGGACATATCTATAAGATTCAAAGAGATTATACAAAAGCTTTAAGACGTTTTGATAAAGTTTTAGATATTTTTGAACAAGTGAATGATCAGGATAATAAAGCTACAACCTTGAATACTATTGGATTAATCCATTTAGAGCAAAGAAATTATAATGAAGCTTTAAGGAATTTTGAAAATACACTCGAAATTTTCGAAGAAACTGAAAATATTGAAGGAAGTATTGAAACCCTAAGTAACTTAGGTTATTATTATCAAGAACAAGGATACTATCCAGAAGCCCTACGTCGATATCAAGATGCTCTTGATATGACCAAAAAGAGAGGATTAACAAGAAAAAAGGGGATATTATATAATAATATTGGACAGATTTTACAAGATCAAGGTGAATATAAAGAAGCGTTAAATTATTTTGAAAATGCTCTTGAGATATACGAGGAAGAAGGAAATTTAGACGGATCTATTGATAGTTTACACAATATAGGATTAAATTATCACTATACGGGTGAAGATACATTAGCTTTAGAAAAATTTAATGAGGCCATCACTATTGCTGAAAGAATTGAAAATCTTCATAAAAAAGCACAGTGCTTGCGAGTTATGGGAAACATTTATAAGGGGCAATGGAACTTTCTTGAAGCACTGAGAATGTACGAAGAAGCATTAGTTATTGCTAATCAACTTGGACATTTAGATGAAGTCCTTGAAAACCTTAATATTATCGGAAAAATTTATCAAGCACAGAAGCATTATCCCGAGGCAATTAGACGCTTTGGAGAAGCTTTAGATGTTGTTGAATCACAAAAAAATTTGGAAACTAAAGCTGATATTTATAATAGTATTGGTAATATTCATTTTGATGAGGAAAATTACAATGAAGCGTTAAAATGGTTTAATGAGGCCTTAACTATCGATGAACAGTTAGCAAATAATCGAGGTAAGGCTAAAAGACTAATCCATATAGGCGACATTTTCCAAATTTTCAAGAAGCGAGACGAGGCTTTAAACAGATATAAAGAAGCATTAGAAATAGAGGATAATTTAGGTGATTTGACTAAAAAGGCGCTCATCATAAGAAAGATTGGCAAAATTTTTCATGAGCAAAATATGCATCCTGAAGCTTTAAAATGGTATGAAGAATCTTATACAATTTATGATCAAATCGAAAATCTTGAAGGCGTTATTGACTCTTTTGTAAATATTGGAGAGATATACCAAGATCTTGACGATTTTCAACAATCATTAAAATGGTATGATGAAGCTCTAAAAATTGCTAATCAATTAGATGATAAAGAAAGAAAAGCCCTAGTTCTCAATAAAGTAGGAGCAATTTATTATCAACAAGGTATTTATCGTGATGCATTAAAGAGACATAAATCTGCTCATGAAATATTTGATGAGCTTGGAGATCTTATTGGAAAGAGCTTTAGCCTTAATAGAATCGGTATGATTTATCAAGATCAAGGTAATTATAATGAGGCTTTAAAGTGGTATGATAAGGCTCTAAAACTCCATAAAGTTTTAGGAGATACTGAAGAAAAAGCTCAAAGCATACACAATACTGCTTTAATTCATAGGGATTTAGGAAATTATCTTGAAGCACTGAAAAATTTTGAAGAAGTTATTAGAATAGATAAAGAATTTAACAATCAAGAAAGAATGGCAATTAACTTGTCTAATATTGGATTAATTTATTTAGATGAAGGAAATTATTCTGTTGCATCTAAAAGATTTCAAGAAGCTGTAATAATCGCTGAAAAAATTAATAATAAAGAAATTCTTTCTAAATTTTTGAATAATTTAGGTTTAGTTTTTCTCAATCAAGGAAAATATACAGAAGCATGGAAAAGTTGCAATAAAGCACTTGAAATATTTAGCGAGCTAGAAAATCATGAAGGTGTAGCAGACAGTCTATATAAGCTGGGTTTAATCTATTTAGAACAAAAAAGTTATGCTGAAGCATTAAAAAATCATGAATTATCGTTAGAAACTTTAAATCAACACAAATTAACCAAATTACCTCTTACGAAGATAGTAAAAAGTAATATCAAGCTGATAAAGAGTAAAATCAAATAGGATTTAATCCTATTTCTAAATCATATTATTTTATATAATTGCGGTAATTTCTAATTCCTCTTGAGTATTCTGCTTTCTTTTTAGTATCTTTTCGTTTAATAAAGGTAATATTTTATCGTACAGTATATATAAATAAGGAGCACCTTGATTAAATAAAATAATGATCTCATATAGTAAGAATGTGATTCCTGTGGGTCTAATCCCAGTAATAAAAAGTGGAAATTCCATGAAAAACGATTCGATACAACCAATTATAAAAACAAAGTAAATAACTTTTAAATTTTTACTCTTAAATCGCTTTGTAGCATAAATCAATATTAAGATAGTATAGCCAATTATAACATTTATAATCCAAAGAACAAATTGAGAAGACATATGGCGTACCGTCCTAATTTGAGTATCATTAAGGGGAATCCAAAATGAAAGATAGGGAATTAAAAACCATGATGCAAAGTAGAGTATTGTATAAGGTATAATCTCTCTATAATTATTTTGCTTAAATTTCTCAAAAGCTATCCATAACCACCCAAATGCAAACATCCCATAGGAGATTGTCATCATAAAATCGGCACCGAACTTAATCCAGAAATATTCTCCTAAAGGTCGAGGAATATACACTCCTCCTATCCAATATTCTCGAATATATGTGCCCGGAGGATAACTAGAATTAACTGGTATATTGAACCAAGCAACTGCATCAATAATATAAACACAAATGCCTGTAATTATTCCAAATGAAATAGCAGACCACTTTTTCTTATAAATAAGAACTCCAAGCCAAATCGAAAGAAAAATCGCATCAAAATAGATGTAATCATATTCAAAAATTCTCCAAGCTTCTTTAAAATCCGCGATAAAATCATACAGCAAAATTGATTCTCCATAGTAGCCTTCAAAGTAGAAGGAATAAAATTTATTAAATTAATTAGCTTTTTAAAGCATTTGAGATAATTACGAGTGTTATATGTAAGGATTTTAATTATTCGATATAACGCTGAATATATTCAGAAACCTTATCTGCAGGCTTAAAAACCCCAAAATGCCCTTCACATAAAATATCCGCCTCTAATTCTAATAACATTTTAAGGGAATTTTGATAATCATCATAATTACTAATTCCTGGAATTATAGGTCCGTGTATATCTTGGCCAAATAAGATTTTTGTGTTTTCGATTTTTAATAATATTGATAATGATCCTGGTGTATGACCTGGAGAATGAATGCATTGAAAATCAAAAGCCCCAAATTTCAATGTTAATCCCTTTCCTGTAATTTTTCGTTCTAATTTGATTGGTTTATAACTCACACCATACCAACCCGCAGCTGTTTCTCTGTCATGACCCGATTCTTCAATGGCATCAGCATCTAATTCATGCGCATAGAATTTTATTTCCTTATTAAAATTTTTAAGGTCTGAACAAGCTCCAATATGATCAATATGAAAATGTGTTATGATGCAATGATTTATATCTTTAGGATTTAATCCAATCTTAGAAACTTTTTTTATTAATTCAAGGCTCATCCCACAATCAATTAGAACGAGTCCATCTTTGCTCAGCGTGTCAACTAGAAAAACTGAACATCCTGAATCTCCTACATGATAAACATTTTTGAATACTTTTTTCATAATTTCTGCTAATCGAATTGCTTTTTTATTCTTGCTTCAAGTAATATTTCTTGTAAAGTAAAATAGTTAGTATTATGGCAACAAAAGTTGGAAAAAGAACATCAGAAGCATAATGTGCTCCAACAACTATACGAGACAGTCCAACAAAAATACCCCAACCAATTATAAGTAGTGTTCCTATTATTCTAATTGGATTCTTCCATTGCCACTTACGTAACGGTATTAATAAAGGAAGGAACATCCATCCCATTGAAGTATGACCACTTGGAAAACTATGATTTCCAGTGATACCTTGCGGGATAAACCATGGAGTGAAGTCAGTGAAACCTGGAGAGAGATTTCTAAATCTAATACGCCCCCAAAATAGCTTTACCAATTGAACAAATAGTAATGGATTAATTAATGCAAGCAAGGATATGATACCAGAAATAGTTCGATAATTACTCCAATCTTTATTCCACGTTATAATTACATATATAATTATCGGGATTATTAACCCTAATCCCGTTAAAATATCCGTACTATCTCCTGCGAATAAAATGAATAAGACTCCTACAATAATTGAGATATAAGCCGGGATTTTTTGTAGCTTTAAATTTCTAAAGAAACCCCCTAGAAAGGTAGCTAAGGCAATAGCTATTAATGCATAACCTGGAGACTCACCATAATCTGCTCCAAAATTTCCCCAATTTGAATTCTCATCTACAACTGCGATTGAAATATTGAGATCAAATAATCCATCAAATAATCCAAATATGATTGCTAAAATAATCCAAACAATAATTATAACAATTAATAGTGTATTTATTTTTTTTAACATGACCTAGCACCTAATTTTTATTTATAACAATAATCTGAGCCTTTCTTATATAAATAATTTATCCTTTAATTTTATCCCTTAAATTAATAACTAAATCAGGATAGTCACTATAAATAGCATTCACACCTGCTTGTTTATACTTAAGATTTAAAACTCTTTTCATACGTGTCTTAGAATTAACACCCCAAACATAACACTTGAAACCATTATTAATAATTTCCCTAAAGTTAGAGAATGTAGCTCGCCAAGATATTATGTTAATAGTATCAACTCTTACTTCCTTTAAAAAATCGAAATTTACAGTTTTTTCATTAATTTTTGATATTATTTCCGGTAGAGTGTGAACTATTTTTACTTCTTTGTTATATCTTCTTAAATGTAAAATATGGTTAAATCGACGTTCTGTAATTTCAATTTTTTTAAGCATATTTAATCTCTCGGTTAAGTCAATTAGTTTATATCCCGCAAAATTATCTCTTATATCAAAACTAAATCTTAATAAGTGGTTTTGATGTTTAAAATTTTCGATTAATTCAATAGCAGTCGGGATTTCGCGATTATCATTAAATTTAAGGGATTTAAGTTCATATAGGGTCAAATTTTTAACGTTATATCTCTTTAAGTTTAATTCAATATAATAATCATGAAAACAAATTAATTGATTATCTTTTGTAAGTTGGAGATCAGCTTCGATACCGGCGCCAAATTCTACAGCTTTTTTAAAGCATGGCATTGTATTCTCAATACAATATCCCATAGCACCTCTATGTCCAAAAATGTATGGTTCTATCATTAATAACGGTGCGAACTTAAAAATTCTAATATAAAAAACATAATTTTTATACCAATTTAAATTAAATATATCACCCATAATTTCAATGAGGAATTAATTAACATGGGAGATAATGAACTCAAAAAGAAAGAAAAAGGACAATCTTCATCGAATGTAAAAAATTATTTAAAAAACCTATTAGATTTTTCTAATTTCGATAAGAAAACAATTTTGTATATAATTTTATTCATCTTCTTAATTGGAATCTCTGTCGTATTGCTTTATTATATCTACTTTATCGATGATACATTTCTTTATCGTTTAGTTATTGAATGGTTTGTTAATCCTATTTATCTATTGGGGATTCTTGGTATTCTATTATTTATAATAATAATGGCTCTTCAAGGACTCTTAGTTCCAATACCCTCAGAAATAGTGTTGTTAGCAACTGGTATGATCTGGGGCTTAATCGCAGGTGGGATTATGGGAATAATTGGGTCTATGAGTGCTGCCTTACTATGTTTTTATATTAGCAGAAAAGGGGGTAGACCATTAGCAAAAAAATTTGTTGGAGAAAATGCAATTGAATTGGCAGATAATTTTATCCGCAAATATGGTATGGGGGCTATTATAATAGCAAGATTTTTACCATTTATTGCTTTTGATCCCATCTCTTATGCAAGTGGTCTAGTTGATTTGGATATAAAAAAGTATACCATTGGTTCCTTCATCGGATCTATCCCTAGAGCTTTTTTTTATTCGTGGCTAGGTTCTGCTCTTGGAATTAAACCACCAATAAATTTTGAAAGTTTGCCCCTTGAAACAATAAAAGCTCAAGCAGCTTTTTTTAACAATGTATTATTAATAATTTTAGCAGTTTTAGCAGTTATGTTTATTGTTTATTACATTTTAAGTAAATCCTATGAAAAAAGGAAACTTAAGAATTAAAGTATTATCTCAATAAAATATTAGAATTTATATTTTCTTTTTTTTACACTATTGTGATTATATCCTATTCATAATATTGTGATATTATTCGCTTTTTTTACTATAACTAACTGCTTTTGAAATATGGATAATAGAGATAGTTTCATAAAAACAGATTTAATTGAAAACGATCAATTAAACATCTCAAAATTCTATAGCGAACTAGATAAAGCTATCACATCTAATAACATTCAATCAATATGGGAACTTTCGAAAATTATTACACGATTTCACTCTCAAAAACGTACTAAATAATCTATTCTCTATACATACGGGGTTTTGTATAAAGAAAATCAGAAACTGAAAATTAAATAATTAACTTGATTTTATTAGACTAGTTTGAATAGTTGAGATTTTTATAATTTTGTTTTAACTTAATTTTAAATTTATATACTTTATTAGATTAATAAGGGTTTCAAAAAATTTATTAGGTTTTTAAGAATGTTTGTTCACGGGGATTATGAAGAAATTTTAGAAAATTGTATGGAACAAGATTTCCAATGGGTAGTTGAAGAATTTAATGTTTTATTCAAGTTTAAAAACCATAAATTTGATGAAAGAGATGTAAGACTTGCTAATCAATTAATAGATTTCTGTATAGAAAAAGTCTCTCCTTCAGATAATAATCGAATTTTAAATATATTATCAGAAACTTTAAAATATCTCGCAGGGAATTATCCTGAATTTTTTTAAATACCATTCTTCTGATTTTTTAAAATTAATAATCCAATAGCATTATTTAATTGAATTTCTTCTTTAAAATTATATTAAGAATTATTTAATTAATATCAAAAAATATCTTTAAAATAAAATGTCAAAAGTTTGTAATCATGGAAAGACTAATAATCGTTCATTGGAATAAGAGCACTGGTCCCGAACCAATAATTCAATATCCTCCAGAAAAAACCTTTCCCCCAAAGGATTTATTTCTAAAAATTTGGGCTCGACATGAATTAAATAAAGAAGATTCTATGATTGAATTAGATCCAAAATCTGAAAATGAGCAATTCAAATATTTTTCAATTATTCAAGAATATGAAAATGAACTTTACTTCTTAGTTTTAAGTTATAACAAGGAAACAATGATTGATGTTATATCACCTGATATTTTATCTGTAATTGGTAAGAATTTACTTGAATTGATGAATACAAATAAAATTACAAGAGCTATATCTGAATCATTTAATACCATTAGAAATTATAGCAAACTTGAAGGGGAAGATTTGATTTTATTTTTTCAGGATAAACTTAAATATACTATTTTACAAATTTTAAGAAATGGAGTTATTTCAAAAACAGAATTATCAAATTCATTAAGACGAGATTATGGCTTTTCTACTGTTAATATTGATTTAATATTAGTCTCATTTCTTCGTGAAAATCTTATTGTTAAAAAAATTGTTCCTGGAAGTAAAGAATGTTATTTTTTAATAAAGGACCTTATATGTGCAAGAGTTCCCCCTAAGAGAATACCACAAGAGAATATAGAAGAAAAAGTATTAAAAAAATATAAAAAAGAATTTGTACGATTTTTCTCTAATTATGATCATAGTCAAGAAATTGAACATAAAGATATAATCAATTATTTAGTTGATTCTGAAATAAATTCTTTAATAAAAGAACTAAGAAAAAAGGAGTTATCTGTAAATGAATGTTTGAATTTCTTAAATAATAAAGAAGAATTATTTGATGAACTTCTCGATAAAAAGTTTATTTTTGAAGCCAAAGGGATTGTTTATCTTTTTTCCGATATAAGATTTATTAAATTTACTCCTTATTACATTATAAAAAGTTTAATTAATCGGTATAACGACCAGCAGATTTCATTAAATCAATATTTAAGCCATATAGAATTATTAATAGAAAGCTTAGAAGCCAACCTTAATACTTTTGATTATACTTTAATATGATTTTGTAATATTCCTTTTTCTACTATCAATCTTTTTAATAAAGATTTAAATTTTTCAAAAGTAACTATATATTCAGTATCATCTAATTAACCCAATAAATATTATTATGTGAATAAAATGGCTCTAACTTTAGTGGATTATTTACAAGGTAGCTTTAGTCTGATTTTTGTTATTATTTCTCTTATTATAGGTTTTACTATTTTAGCCAAATATAAAAAATTCAAGTCTAGATTGTATCTTCTAGTAGGAATTTCTTGGATAGGTGTTGCAAATCCTTGGTTTCCAGACTCAATTAGTTTTCTTATGAATATTTTTATTCAACAATCTTTACCAGTCGAGTTATATTTTATTATTGGTAATGTCTTTATACCTTTTGCACTTTTATGCTGGTTAATTGCATATACGGATATGAGAAATAAAAAAAACCAAAAATTCGTAATCTTTTTGACTTTAGTTTTTAGTTTTGCATTCGAGTTTGTTTTCTTTGCCTTCTTTTTTACAGATATTACATTAATAGGAATCATTAATCCCATAAGACCTTTTACAGTTGAATTTGGTTTATTTATTACGATTTACTTATTAATTGTGATCGTAATAATGGTAATTTCTGGAATTAAATTTGCAAACGCTTCTGTAAGATCAGATAAACGTGAGATAAAGTTAAAGGGTAAACTATTACGTGCTGCTTTTATCACATTTACAATAGCTGCGATTTTAGATTCTTTGTTAGGATTAATTTTTGGAGATCCTACAGATCCTTTATTAGCAATTATGGTTGTAATAACAAGAATCTTGTTAATAATAAGTGCTTTTGAATTTTATGGAGGATTTATTTTACCTCGTTGGATGCATGCAATATTTTTAAGAAGTTAATCTATTTTTTTTTATTATATTAATAAATTAATGAGAATTTACATTGTTAAAATAGAAGTATCTGAAATTTCCCCGTCTGTAGGTGCTTTTCCATCACCATATATTTGATATAGGGCAGTCCTACGAGCACATTCATGAAAACTTCGATAAATATCTTTTTCATTATCATAAAGGGCACAAGTTTTATATATTAAGGGATTCCAAATAGAAAGTTTATTTCCAGGTTCATACCAAAGTTTTTCTCTTTTCAATATATGAATAAAATCTTCTTCATCAATAGTCTCTTTGAGATCTTGTTTATTCAACAACACTATAAAAGGAATTTTTTTGATAAGCCTATCATTAGAAAGACTCTTTAACTCCATTAAAGATTCAATATTATCTTCAAAAAAGTGAGTCTGTGAATCGACAACAAAAATTACTGCATCCGTTTCATCATCTTCTCTATTAAAAATTTTAACTCTCAAGGGAGTAAAACTTCTTTGACCTGCTACAGTAAAGACGCGATAATAAACCTTTTTCTCTTTTGTAGACTGAAAAATTCCTTGATCAAAGTATAAGGTTGCTCCACTATCTCTTTCTATAATCTGTAAGTTACCAATTGGTACAATATCTCGTTTTGTCTCTTTAGTTAATTTATAGAGCGTTTTTAAAATCGTAGTTTTCCCTGAACCACCCATACCCCAATAGACAATCTTTAAACATACCTTTCCATTCTTATAAAGGACCATGAGTTTTTCGCCTAGAAAACCTTAATTGTGAAGTATTATGTCCCTCTATTTTGTTGAGACTCAAATAAATTTTTAATCGTAATTTTTAAATTAATACCTTAAATAATAAAAGTTTTGTTTTATCTCTATTTATTTGTTTACCTTTTCAGAATGAGTATAAAATAATTTGAAAAAGAAATTCCTTTATAAATTATTTTTTGTAACACAATTATTTTTTTACTATGTATTTATCTACTATGTAGATAAAGAAATTTTCAAGTTAATAACATATCTTTTTTATAAGATGGACGAATATTCTGACTCTGAATGGAATTGGGAATTTTATCGGGAACTTGTTGAGGATGTAGAGGAAAATAAGAATATAATTCAATGCATTAATTGCGGTAAATGTGTGGGCGATTGTCCTGCAGCGAAAATTTCAAATTTTAATAGTCGTAAAATCATTCAAAAAGTATTACAAGGCGATGAAAGTGTACTAAAGGATTCTGATATATGGCATTGCTACTTATGTGAGAGATGCAAAAGAGTTTGCCCAAAAGAGAATATAAACATTCCACTTTTAATAATTAACCTAAGAAATGAGAGTTTTAAAAGAGGTTATGGACCCAGATATAATGATTTAAGAAAATATGTTGAAATGTCTGAGAGATTTCTGACAAAAGGAGTTGTTGTTGAAGAAATCCTTGGCGAGGGACTCCCACAGGAACGAATTAAAGAATTAAATGAAATATGTAACTTTGCACGAATTAAGTATGTATTTAAAGCGAGTAAGCTAAGGAAAAAAAAAAATTAATATAGAAAAAAGTTGTAACCAATTAAAATAGTATTAAACTAATGATGGTGTGAAAAAAATTATTGATAAAAATAAATTATGGATTTTTTCTTTATTTTCCGGAATAATTGCTGTTATAGCTTTATTAACTCCTGCTTGGGGCATATCTGTATCATCCTATTCTTTTATTGTATGGTTATGGGGATTAGAAATTTCTACTGATTTAGGGATAAGATTTGTTTCAACACAATTTCTTATAATAGGGATTATTAGTTCAATTCTAATATCCATAAGCGGATTATTATTAATTTTAACATCTTATAAAAATCACAAAAAAAACGCTAGATTTGGTAATTTTTGGATAATTCAAGGTTTAATAATTATTATAGCACCAATTATTTATATTGTTGGTCTTGAAATTCAATTTCCTGGGTTTTTCGGCGAATATTTACCAGGGACAGTATTTTTGGGGCCTCTTATTTCAGGTTTTTTAGCAATCTTAGTAGGAGTTGCGGATAAAAAGTTATTTTTAAAAAAAAATACTAATCAACAATGAATTAAAGATTATTAAGAAAATTAAATTTGGGTTAATATGGATTTTGCAAATTTAGCTTTAGATTTAGAAGAAATAGAAAATATATATCCAGAAAATCCTTTAGAATATTTTAAAGATAAGAAGTTGTGCTTATTTAAAGCATGTTTAGAAAAATATTTTCCAGGAGTGCGATGGGGCATTCAGGATCTATTGGAAGAGCTAAATTTAAATGTAACTACATGTCTCAATCAATCTTGTTGTAGTGGTACATTTTTCCAAAGAAACTTAATAACAAGAGCTCAATTTGCTGCTATAAATGAAAGAAACATCTGGGAACTTAATAAACAAACAGATTTAGTTTTATTTAGTTGTAATGGATGTTATAATTCCCTAATGAGGGGTCGAGAATTTTTAAGTAATCAAGATGTAAGAAGAAAAACAGAAGAAATATTTGATATTTTAAAACAAAAAAAATCTGATAATTCGGAAAAATATCAAATCTTAGAAAATCCAAAATTAAAATTTATTCATGATCTTGATTTCATCTATTTAATTAAAGAAGCTGTTATAAATGCTTTAAAGTTTGATTTGAAAGATCTTAAAGTAGCAATCCATTATGGATGTCATTACTTAAACTTATCAAGAGATAAGAAAACCCCAGAGAGTTATGTAAAAGATAAGAACAAATTAGAAGAATTAGTGCAATTATTTGGTGGAAAACCAGTTGATTATCAAGAAAGAGAAAGTTGTTGCGGTTGGGGAGCGAGTCAATTAGTCATCCATCCGAAAGAAGCTTTAAAAATTACATATAATAAATTAAAAAGTGCTGAGAATGTTGGCGCGGATTTCATCTTAATGCCATGTCCAACTTGTTTGTATACTTTAAGTAAGCCAGAATATAGAGAAAAGATTCATAAATGGTATGGAGAAAAACTAGACATTCCCTCAATTCACTTAAATGAATTGATTGCTATTCTTCGAGGATGTGAAGAAGAACGCTGTATTACAATGAGAAGAAAAACACCTCGAATCGAAGAGATATTTGAGATTATAACTCAACAATAAAAATATTAGCTGATAACATTTTTATACAATTACATCTCTTCAATAGCTTTTCTTGGACATGAATCTAAACAAAGTAAACATCCTATACATTTTTCATATGAGAATTCAAGTCTATCATTTTTATCAAAATGTAATGCATCTGTAGGACATAATGAAATACAGGCTCCACAATCTATACACTTATCATCATCTACTATAACTCTTCCTTTCTTATTGACAATAACGTTATGCTTTATTAAAGATTCCGTTATTATGTCCACTTTATCGATAGGAATATCTAATAATAAGGTAACACCACTTGAACCCGTTGAAAATTTGAGAATATTAAACGTTATATCGTATCTTAATATTTCATTTATAATTCTAGAATAATCATTAACATCTTTTACTACTCCAAAAGGCAATGTACAATTTATTATCGTCATTTTACATCAATTCCTCCGATGTTATTATTCCAATCACCTTTTTATTATCATCAATAACAGGTAGTGCTGAAATTTCATTTAATTTCATCTTTCTGGCAGCTAATTCGATTGGTTCATTATCTGTGGTCGTAATTACTTTCTTTGTGATAATTTCTGCTAACTCCTTTTTATCTTTAGCAATCGCTTTTGTTACATCAAAACTTGTGACAATTCCTTTCAAATAGTTTTCTCGATCTGTAATGATGATATGATTCATATTTTCTTCTATGATCTTTTCAGCAACTACTTTTAAGTCACAATCTTCGTAGCAAATGATTGCTTCTCGCTTTAAATCTTTGACAAACTTTAACTCTGATGTTTGACGCATTGGTTTGAATTTAGTATCTTGCGGTAATCTCTCCGCTGGAGGATTCAACAGAAATCGTCCTTCTTCTATCCATTTTTTCAATTCTTTTGCAATCTTTCGAGCAAAAAATAGTGATGATAATGAAGAACATTTAATTTTTTTACCATCTAAATCAATCATTCCCTCTTTTAATTCTTTATAGTTCACACTTCTTAAAACAGGTCTATCTCTTCTTGGAACACCATAATCTATAACTTCAGTGAAAATATTTTTATCTTTAATTGCTGTCTTTTCTGCTAATCCGTCATTTAAAATTGGAATTGGAATACCTACTCCAACAAACATTGATGTTCCATATTTTTCATAAGTTACCCCTCGTAAGTATTCTTGGTTCATTTGCTTTAGATCCCCTTTAAGGAAAAGAGATCCAAATCTATTCTCCGGACTATGCTGAGTACCTTCTCCCATTACATAACCTATTCCTCCTCCAAGAAAGATTCTCGTTCCAATTCCTATTGTTTCATAATTAGG
>JBHLNZ010000105.1:0-9105 GCA_048941015.1 Promethearchaeota archaeon
ACCTTAAAGCACGTATTATTGATGAAAATTATTTTATTAAAGCTGAAATTATCTATGTTCTTCGTTATGAGTTGACTAATCATCTAATTGACGTATTTTGTAGGCGAACAGAAATGTCATTATGGATAGATCATAGAAGAGCACACGAAGCAGCAGAAATAGTTGCTAATATTATGGCGAAAGAGTATTCTTGGGATGATGAGAGAAAAAATAGAGAGATTAAAGAATATTTAGATTATATCGCTAAAACTATTTCATTCATTAAATAAAACATTCTAACAAAATATTTTGAAAGATATTCTTTTAATGAATTAAATTTTTTTACAAAAATTGGACTATGATATATATTAATATTTTATTGATGATATTCATCATAATAATAAATGTAAATTAAATTTTAAAAGTGAAAAGAATTGATATATCAATTTGATTTTACAGAAGGTTTTATGAGACCCTTAGCTCAATTCGCAGGATTTTTTCTTTTAATTCTTGGTGTTATGTGGATGGTTTACGCCATATATGAAACAAGAAGAAGAGGTTCTTTTAAAGAAAGAAAAGTGGAAGATTGGAATTTCAAAATCACAAAATTTTTGAAATTTTTAACGTATCTTGGGATCGTAGTTGGAGTTTTTAGTTTAATTAGCGGTGTAGGAGGACTTATACTTGATCAACCCCCAAGCGTAGCTTACGCTAATACAACTCAAGATGCTAAAAGTGTTTTTACCTCGGCTTTTCTTATCATCTTTGGGGTACTTACTCTATTAAAACCATTAAATGATCTTCCAATATCAAGTGTTATAGGCATTTTATTAGCTACCGTTGTGGTAGTTGTCGTAGCATTAGCTATTCCAGATCAAGTTGTTGAAGTAATCGCTGTTTTTATTAATCCAAAACTACTTCTTGTCATAATTTTTATCATTGTCTTTGCTATTGTTGCCCTAACAGTCAAATTTTACATTGGAGCGTTGATGACTATTTCAAAAGCTATTTCTTGGCCTCCATTAGCATTTGTTATAGCAGTATTTTGTTTATTACAAGGTTTTCTAATTATTGTTATAGGGGTTTCAATTACGGGATTACTTTAAAAAAATAAATTTATTTTATTCTATTTATATAAAATTTTTAAAAGAAAGAAAAACGATTAGAAGATTTTTTATTTATTTCACCAATTATATCATTCTTTAGACTATAACCACAATTAGGACAAGATTTTTCTTCAGAAATATCAATCTTAGTAAATCTATAACCAGATCTTCCTAATATTAAATGATTGCATTTTGGACAAAAAGTATTTCCTCCATTTTCATGTTGAATATTTCCTACATAAATATAATCTAAGCCAGCATCTTTAGCAATCCTATAGGCACGATCTAGAGTTTCATACGAAGTTCTTTTCTTAGAGGGCTCTTTGAAATCAGGATGATATGCAGAAAAATGTAGTGGTGTATTCTTTCCAAGATTCTCTATAACCCATGTCGAAAGTTTTTTAAAATCTTCATTACTATCATTTAAATCAGGAATTATGAGATTAGTAATTTCTACGTGAATTCCATTTGATTTAAACTTCTTACTAGTATCTAATACTGGTTGAACTGATTTCACACCACAAATTTTTTTATAAAAATCATCCGACATAGATTTAATATCTATGTTAGCAGCATCAATACCCACTTCAATTAATTCCTCGGTTGCTTCTGGAGTAGAATAGCCATTTGTAACTAAAATTGTTTTGATATCTTCTTTTTTAAGCAATGGAGTTGTATCCATAATCCATTCATGCCAAATTAAAGGTTCATTATAAGTATAGGCCAATGTTTTTGCTCCACTCTTGATAACTTTTTTAACAAGTTGTTCAGGTGTCATTTCTACCAGAGACATGCGTCGATGTTCTAAACCCTCTAACTGATAAAATCCATTTTTTCCATTATCAGTGGGGTTTGCTTGACTTATTGACCAATTTTGGCAGTTCTGACAATGGAATGAACATCCAATTGAGGCAATAGAATAAGCAGTTGCACCAGGCCAGAAATTATACAATGGTTTCTTTTCAATTGGATCCAAACTTCCGCTTGAAATAAGTGATCCATAAATTAATGTAAATAATTGACCTCCAAAATTTTTCCTGGTCCGACATATTCCGATTTTATCTGGTAAAATCACACATTCGTTAGCACACACATGACATTTAACTTTTTTTTCCTCCAATGATTCCCATAATCTTGCTAATTTTTTCATAATTACTCGGCTTCTTAATATAATTCATCTTTTATACTACAAATAAATAATAGATAAGAATAATTATAATCTTTATACCTAATTAAAATACCTTCGATTAGAATTAAAGAAGAATTAAATTGTCTATTGGTGAAATTCTAAAATTCATATTCAAAAAGAAATTGAACTGACAAAAGAAGAAATTCTAAAACTAATTGAAGTAAAAAAAGGTGAATTAGAGGAGTTAGAAAAGTTTGGTAAAAATTCAACTTATATTGAGGAATTGAGTAATCTAGCTCTTCTACAACTTGAAATAGACCAGTTTGCAGAATCAGAAAATAATTTAAATATTTGCTTAAAGCATTTCAAAAAACAGCTGGATCGATTAGGCCAAGCAGCAGTATATGGTATATTAGGAGTATTGTATTTTAAATGGGCAAAATTAGATAAATCTATTGAAACTTATCAAAATGCATTTGAAATATATCGAGAGTTAAATCAGATTAAAGAGCAGATCACTTGTTTAAAAGGAATTGGAACTAGTCAATTGAAACTCAACCAATTTGATAAAGCAATTGATACTTTTTTAGAATGTAGTGCGATTTGTTCAGATAATAATGATATCTATAATTTTTTAGATTGCTTAGGAAATCTCGTCTTGATATATGAAAAAGAACAGAAATGGGATGTAGTATTAGAGTTATATAAAAAAACTTTGGATGCATTTGAAAAGTTAGGAGATAATAAGGGAATAATTGTTACATATTTCAATTTGGGAACACTTCAGAAAAGATCAAACAAATTCGACAATGCTCTAGTATATTTCAAAAAAGGTACGAATTTAGCAATTGATTCTAATTTTTCAGAATTGATAATAAAAGGATTAACATATATTGGAGAAATAAGTTTTTATCAAGGAAATATAAAATTAGCAAAAGATCAATATATTAAGGCATTAGATCTAGCTATGAAAATAAATGATAATAATTCCACAATCCAAATTAAAATCATTCTAAATTCTTTTGGTTTAAATGAAGATGAAATAAATCGTGAACTAAAAGAATATCAAAAACAAAAGAATAAAAAGTAAGTTCGAAACTTTTTTAAAAATTTAAAAAATTTTAAATGATCAAATTTTCACTTTTATCTAAATGGGATTTAATAACAAGATTTCTTTTTAAACCATGCATTTATGTCCTTATTGTAAAGAGGAAATTGAAGAAGATTGGATATATTGTAGGTATTGTAATAAACCTTTAATTACTAATATTGATAATAATTTTATCTCTCATACTCCAGAAGATTACTCTTCTATCATTTCTGAATCCGAGAATGAAGAAGACCAATTTAATATCAATCTCATTGAGGATGAAGAAATTGATAATACATTAGTAGAAATTGAAGATGAACTAAGAAACTTTGAACTTTTTGGAAAACCAATGGGAAATTTACTATTAAAAAAAGCAAGTCTTTATTACAAAAAACGAGACCTACCAACTTCTTTAAAAAATCTTGAACTTGCTTTAGAATATTTTAAAAAAGAAAACGATAAATTGAATATTGCTGTCTGTCATAATGAAATAGGATTAATACATGAAGAGACAGGATTTTTTGACCAAGCAATATATCATCTAGACATGTCACTCAATTTATTAGAAGAATTAAAGGATATAGTAAAAATAATTCAAGTTTTAAATAATCTTGGCAACATTTACTACTTAATTAAGGATTATAATCATTCATATGAATTTTATCAGAAAGCACTTGATTTAGCTGAAAAAAATAATTTTGAATTAGAGGCTGTAAAAACCTCTAGCAATTTAGTTGAAGTTCTATTTTATTTAAAAGATTACAATAGAATAGATAAAATTCTCAGAAATAATTCAATTTACTTTGAACAAAATAATGATTTTTATGGAATTATTCAGAATTTAATAAAATATGGTAAACTTTATTATTTCAAAGGTAAAAACCATTATAGTCAATCCCATGAGAGTTTAAATAATGCATTAAACTTAATAAATAATATTAAAGATAGAATTTCTATTTATATTAAAGCCAGTTTAGAATGGGAATGTTTTCATTTTTTAGGCAAGTTAAACATCATATGGGATAATGACTTAGAAGCGGAAGACTTTTTATTAAAAAGTTTAGAAGCTATAAGAACTTTTGAATTACGAGAAAACGTTAAAGAAGGAATAATTTTAGAAGATTTAGCAAAACTCTATACTCTCAAAGGTGATGATGAAAAATCTATTGAATATTATAAGTATTCAATCGAGATTTATCAAAAGTTTGGTGATAAAGCTAAAGAAGCAGAAATTAAATTTGAAATTGGGAAAATTTATGATGTTTATATTCAAAATAGTAAAAAGTCATTAGAATATTATGAAGATGCACTCGAAATTTTTGAAAATTTAAATGATTTACAAAATTCAATAAAGATTCTAAAAATCCTTGGAGAATATTATATAGATGCATATCTGAAAGATTTAGCTATCTCTTATTTTGAGAGAGCAATTGAACACTATAAGATCTTAGAAGATGAATTAAATCAAAAAAAGTTATTGGAAAAGGTTAAATCATTAAAGAATAAGGTTGATCATATTTAAAACAACTATTTCTATATCAATAAATAAATTTAGTCAATATTGAAATCTTCTTTCTTATAAACTTTCACATCATACTCTTCAAAACCTAAAGATTTTATGAAATTATACGAAACCTTGTTATCCTTATAAACTTCACAGCGGAGTTCCTTGACCCCTTTATCTTTAAAATAATTCCATGACGCCATACCAACTATTGTACCTAATCCTTTATTTTGAAATCTTGGTAATACTCCTAATCCACAAATTATTCCGTATTCTTTTTTTTCCCCTTCTAAATCTAAGATAGCAAAAGCAGCATCATTTCCATAAACCTTAGCTATTAAAATTATAGTTTCTGGATAATTAAAAATGGTTCTTAATGATTGTACATCGATCGGAGAGAATGGTTCATTGGAAGTCATCCATGCTCTATTATGGATATACATTACACTTTCCAGATCTTTTTCATTAGCTTCTCGAATTTTAGCTTTGAGTACATTTTTTTCAACTTTTTTTCGTAGATCTTCTTCAAATTCTAAAGTTATGTTTTCAACAGGTAAGCGCATCTGAATATATTCCATACCTTTGGTTTCAAGTTCTTCTTCAATAATTTGATTTGATTGTTCTTTTTTATCATATTCTAAGAAAAATCTTCTTAATCGCTTCTTTTTTAAATTCAGTTTTGATTCAAACATTTTAGAAATATTAAAAATAAGAATGATGAATTTAATTAGATATAAGAATTAAATATATTAAAATTAATTTAATTATTATTGTCTAATTCAAAATCTTCTTTTCGGTAAACTTTAGTTCCGAATTCATCAAATTGAAGTCCTTTAATGAAATTATATGATGTTTGGTTATCCTTATATACTTCGCATCGAAGTTCTTTAACTCCTTTGTCTTTGAAATAATTCCAAGCTGCTAATCCTATTACTGTTCCTAATCCTCTCCTTTGAAAACGTGGTAAAACACCTAAACCTGCTATAACACCATATTCCTTGTTTTCACCTTCAAAATCCAAGATTACAAACGCCGAATCTATTCCATATACCTTTGCAATTAAAAATTTTGTATCTGGATCATTAAAGATTTTTTTAATAGTAGTTTTATCAAGTGGTCTGAAGGGAGTATTAGAAGTGAGCCAAGACTTATTATATATATCAACAATAACTTGAATATCACTTTCAGTTGCTTCTCGTATTTTTGCTTGGAAAATGCTTTTTTCTATCTTTGTTTCTATACTTCTTTCAAAATCTTTTGTAATTCTTTCAACAGGTAGCTTCATTTGGATATAAGCCATTCCATCACGAACTTTATCTTGGATATCAGTAATTTCGCCTTTTTCTTTCTCTTTCTCAATATTCAGAAAAAGAGTCCGAATTATCCTCTTTTTAAATTTTAATGGCTTTTTTATATCTATTTTCCTTCCACACATAATGATTTTTAAAGATATATAAAATTATGGGAGGGTATTAATCTTCTCCCTCAATTTTAATTCAATGTCGGTATTTAAAACTGAATAGTTCCTTAAGATAGAAATACCTTGTTGAATTTTCTTAATAAGACTTTTGTCTTTAACTAAGTTTTTATTCTCAATTGAAAATTCAAAATTTGAACGTAGCGCCATATCATCTTCTAACTTTTTATTGACAAGATCCTTAAGCATTACCATTTCTTCTGAAATTTCTTTATAGATGTTGTTTTGATCATTTGTGATATACCCTGGCAGTAATAGTTTGAATTTTTCTTGTAATGTATTTTTATCTTCAAAAAAAATTGCGTATAATGGCATATAAATCCATTGAACAGGTCTAGAAAATAATTCTGCTTGATTATCATTTAAGGACCAATTTGTAAGCTCTTGAGCATCTTGTAAGCACTTTGCATGTTTTACTTGAATGATGTTTTTAATTTCTATGAACAAACTTTCGACTTGAGACTTTAAATCTGTGATTTCTTGTATTTTTTCTTCTTTTTCATTTTTAAATTCAACCAAATGTTTATCCCTATCTTCTAATTTATTTTGTAACTCAATTGTATACTTTTCTAATTTTTTTTTAGCTTCTTCTTCTATTTGGAAAGCTCGTTCTTTTAATTCAACATATTTCTTAGTTAATGAATTAACCGAATCGATAAATTTTTGTCCTTCATCTAACAGATATTTAAAATGTTCTTCAAAAGGTTGTGTGAGATCAGTAAAGATCCTCCCTTTTAGCATATCTGTACCAGTGAAAAATTTGTTTTTTTTGATGATTTCTTCTAACTCTCTTTCAACTGTCTTAAATAAAACTGATATATTTTCAATTATTTTTTTTTTTTCACTCACTCTCCATTGATCTATTTTATCACTTTCTACCGCTAGTTGTTCCTTAATTTGATTACTGTCAATAATTTGCGATGTTTTAGTTATCTGTGAAGAATATCTTGAATCTATATCCTTTAATTTTACATTTAAATCTATTAACCATTTTTCTACTTCCTTTTCAACTAATCCAATTTGAGTTTCCCATCTTCTAGCATTTCCTCTCATATAATCAATCATTTTACGATATTTCTCCGCTAAATTTAAAGCTTCTTCAGTGGATAATCCCGTATCTAATGGTGAGTACTCTGATATAGGAGAATATTCAAGTAAAGGAATCAATTTTATTAGAACCTGTAAAAATTCTGGATTTATTAATCCTTCAATCTCAAGAGATTGGAATTCAGTTTCTTCTCCACTCCCGATTTCTTTCGCATCAATATCTTTATAGGATAAAACTTCAATTATTTTATTTAATTCTTCGATTTTTGTTCTATTCTCTATATTTCTTAGTAAATGACCAATTAATGGTTGACGTGGAGGATTAGTAAATTTTCCTTTTTTTGAAAAAATCTTTAATCCATCAAGAATTATATGAGTTCCAACAACTCCTTGAACTGATAAAAAAGGCCAAAGTAATTTTGAAAGAGACAAAATATTCTCATTTTCTTTTAGATCTTCAGTCAATAAATAAAATGCAAGTGCTAATTCATCATTTTCTTTAATTGATGGAACATTTGGATCTGAAATGAAAAAAGGTAAAAGATATTGGTTACCATGAATAGACATCTATTACTCACTCTTAAGTTCTAATTATTTATTATAAGGAATTTAAAATTAATATTATTATTCAAGTTGAAAATATCTTATAAATAATTATTAAAATTCTTTATCTTATGATTATTTATTTTTTTAAATTTTTAATAAAAAAGAGAAAAATTTCCCTCTCTTATCTTAATTGTTCATAATTATTAGCTATTACGATTATTAACAGAGATAATAGTATCAAGAGTGGCGGCAATACAGCTCTTACATGATAGAATTGAAAAGTATCTAAAACACCCTGAAGAATTCTCCCTATAAAATAAATAAGAAATCCTAGCGCGTTTAAAGCGTAAGATCTACGAAGGACACCAAATGTTTTTAAGGCTAGATATATAAAAATAAAGGGGATAAAAAATACCATTACTGGTAATAGTATAAAATTCAATATAGCCCTTCCAATAGGGTATCCAAAAATCACAATTAAATCAAAATCTAGTCCATATCTAACTTCTAAATCAGGATCCATAAATAGAGCATCTGATAAGGTTAATGCTAATATACCAACTATAACGGGAATTAATATCAAAATAATTTTAAGAAAAATTCTAATATACTTCTTTCTTGTTAAATTAATGATTTTTGCTTTAAGATTACTATTTGATGATTTCTCTTCCATATCTGTGATTGGAGGGAAAATTAAAATTCCAAACACACCCATTAAACAAGCAATACCCAACCAAGTCGAAAATGTTGCTAATCTATAATATATCATTAAAAGTTCAACAAGAGCTAAATTACTTAACGTTCCTTCCAATTCTGGAGCATAAAAATAATATATTATAAAAAAGAATCTCCCAGCGGCTAAAAATAAAAATAATAACGAAAAGTATAACCAATATAGCTTTTTAGAGGTTCTAAATCTAATTATTAAGAAATATGCAAAAATCAAGAAGTAATAACCTACTATAATGTAATATAATCCTGATTCAACAGCATCCCAAATATCAAAATATTGAAAACTTGCTTGAAAAAACATGATAAACATCTGATTTTTTTATAATATTGTTAGGTATAATATCATAATATAAAATTATAATAATACTATCTTTTTCTTATATAAAAATTTATATCATAAAAATTGATTTTTAAGAATCCCTAAAATAGAAATATCATGAATTCCTTTAAAACTAAAACCGGAGTGTCATAATTAAATATGAAAATTGAAGATAC
>JBHLNZ010000003.1:0-124796 GCA_048941015.1 Promethearchaeota archaeon
CCCTCTAGTATAGCAGTATTCCTAGCATACAGATAGTTAAGCTACCCGATTTTACCAGGAACTTACTAAACCGGCTACGGACACTTTAAGCCCAATAATTATCCCGACCACTTGAAGAGCTGGTTTTACCGCGGCGGCTGGCACCAGCCTTGCCCTCTCCTTTCTAGTAGGGGACATTACTCACCTACCACAGTTCAAAATTGAACACTTTGGGTAACCCCGTCACACTTTCGTGTATTGCGGAGGTTTCGCGCCTGCTGCGCCTCGTAAGGCCTGGGTCGGTGTCTCAGTACCCATCTCGGGGCTCCCGCTCTCACGGCCCCTATCGATTATCGGCTTGGTGAGCCTTTATCTCGCCAACAACCATAATCGAGCACGATCCTATCCTATAGCGTATAAAAACCATTTTTTTTATCCTTTTCATTGAAAAACTTTTCCAAGCCTTTTCAATTATGGGACATTATCCTCAGTTTCCCGAGGTTATTTCCCTCTATAGGGTAAGTTGATCATGTGTTACTGAGCGGTTTGCTATGGGAAATTTAGGAATCCCATACAACTTGCATGGCTTACTCTCACCCAAATAGCAGTCGGGTCCGGCAGGATCAACCGGAATTAATATATTTTTGAAGCCTATCGCATTGATTAAATTTATCTATCTTAAAGGAAATGTTTCTTTTTAGGGTTCTTAATTATACTTTCTTCGGTTATAATTAGTTAAATTATAACTACATATTTTATATCACATCTATGAATAGACTCTTCATTTAACGGTCAGATCCCGTAATCCAAGTTCACACCGGAATAGATGCGATTTGCCAAGATAATATTAAGGTTTTATTGATTTTAAATTTTTTTATTTTCTTCAAGGAAGAGAACTATGAATTTATAAATTTTCGGAGTTTAAAAATCTATTTTTATAACAATGAATACAATTAAAAAACGATTGAAAAGATTAAAAATGGATTTAAAAGAAAAGATTGGGATTCATCTAGATCAAATAAAACAGTTAAAAGGTGTTGAGAATGCTGTATTAACACAAAGAGATGGTAATCCAATTCAATCCGCTGGAGTTTGGTTTTCAAAAGATGAGATTTTTAACGTTAGTTCTGCAACAAGTGCAATCTTTAACGTAGGAATTCATTTACACCCAGATGATTTAAAATATATTTTAATTGAAGGTAAAAAAGCAAAAATTTTAATCGCACCACTGAATAGTCCCTTACATCATTCTCTAAACAAGATTTTGGAACAACAAGGAATTCTAGATAATAAACACGAATTCTTTATCGCTATCACTGCTCAACCAAATACAAACTTGGGAGGAATATTTTTACAAACAGGGGAATGTCTAAAAAAAATAAAAACTACCTTAATTACTTCTGGTGAGTGCTTTAAACCCCCTCTTATTCAATTTGATGATCAAAAAATTCAAAATATTATCAAGGGATTTAATTTAAAAGATAATGAAGATTCGAACTTAAGAGTTTCTTCATTTTCTTTAAGTTTATCTGAACAGATCTCGATCGAGTTAAGAAAAGTCTTGAATAATTTTTCTGTAACGGTTCCTGATTTGAAATTTGCATATATAACAATCGAGGGAGGATTTGTTGCTTCAAAAATTTTAAAATCTTTAAATTTAGATTACATTCATTTAGATAATATTTCAGCAATGAGTTACTCTTTATTCCAAACAGCAAACCGATGTGCATGGTTATTAAAAAAAATGAATGCTGAAAGCATATTGTTGGATTGTGAAAATTCATTTCAGTTCATTTTTGGTTTAGGAAAAGCAATATTTGGAACTGAAATTAGTAAAGGAAAACAAAAATTAGGTTTAATTAGATTAATATTACCTCAATTTTCAAATAAAATTAGCGCTCTAATAAAGCAAGCCTCTGAAATTCAAGAACAAAGAACATTTGATATAAAAACTCTCTTAGGAGAATTAGTGATAAAATAATTAGGTGACTTTATGAACTTTTTTGAAGCTCTTGAGAGATTGAAAAGAACGGATGCTGCGTTAATTGTTTTTAGTTTATTAGATAGAATACCAATAATTGTTTTTGGTGATAACGCAAGTCAAATTGACTCTTTTTTAATTGAAATGTCAGAATTATTACACTTCAGAAAAGAATTTGTATTTTATACTGACTTTATATCCTTATCAGAATACCTTGATTTAATTCAAAATGAAAGTATTGATTATAATTCTCAAAGAGCACATATAAGGTGTCCTAGTAATGTTGCTTTAAAAGCTTTAAATCAATTCGAGAGATTTGATTCCTGGATAATTGGTATTGAGATTCCTAATCAGAATGAGAAAATAAATTACTTTAAAAAAAGTATTAAAAAAAAGATTAAATCTTTTTTATGTATCTCTCTGCTTTCGGAAACAATAGAGGTAATATTAGAAGGATTAATCTTAAAACAACTTGACTTAAGTCTTGAACAGAATCTCCTCCAAAAAATATCTCAAGATACTGAAAAATCAGTAGCTAAAATGAAGAGAGTTTTATCTGAGAAAATAAAATCTAATGATTTTGATGTTGATCTGATAGAATCTTTACTAAATTTTGATGTTGAGAAAGAAGAGTTAAAAAAAAATATTATTAAGAAGGAAATACAAAATTTTTATTCTGGTTCAAAGAGAGCATTTTTTATTTTTTCGAGATTGAATTTATTAAATAATATCGAATCGAATACAAAGATTGGAAGTAAAACTCTTTTAGAGACAATTGATTATGATGATGCTCCTATAGAACGAATTATATCTTTTATTAATAAAGAGTGGGGTGAAGATTTTATGAATTTAATTGAAAAGGTAAAAAGAGTTAATGCTCTTGATAGTATGCAATCTTTATGGGGTTAGAATAAAATATGATTTTTGATTATGAAAATAAGACTTTACAAGTCAAAATAGTATACTATGGTCCCGCAATGTCAGGAAAGACAACTTCGATAAAATACCTTTTTTCTTATTTTAACAAACAAGATAAATTAGATTCTATTGATAGTTCAGTTGGAAGGACTTTGTTTTTCGATTTTGGAGTATTACATTTCAAAGGAACAGAATGGAGTTTAAAATTCTTAATTTATTCTGCAACAGGACAGGATTTTTATGCGAGCACTCGGCCTGCAACTTTAAATGGGGTTGATGGTTTGATCTTTGTTGTTGATTCAAGGCTTGAATATATAGATCATAATCTTCGCTCTTGGAATGAACTTAAAACTCTCTTTGGGAATGAAATTTATAACATACCAATTGTAATCTCATTGAATAAGTTTGATTTAAAGGAAGTTCAATTGAGAAATAATACTCCTTTTCTTAGTAAAATTAATTTAGTAGCATATGATAATATATCTATTAAAAGAACAGTTGCTATAAATGGATATGGTATCTTAGATTCATTTAATTGTCTTATATCATCAATATTTCCTAATTTAACAATTAAAAGGAGTATAATAAATTAAGATTACTATTAATCTTCAATTTTTAGATACATATTTTTAGAAATTCTTTTAATATAACCTTGTTTATGAAACTGTTTCAAAAGGTTTCTTACTTTTCGTACTTCTTGAGCATCAATGCCTAGAGCACCCATAATTTGAAAGATTGAAAATTGTTTTGGTAATTCTTCCTTAATACTGTTATATAATCCCATATTAATCTGCAAAATTATTGTATATATTCTGAATAAATAAAATAATAGTATCTTTTTATAAATTATTAATTTATTACAAAATTTATAAGATTTTTAGTAAGGTTTTTATAATCCTCAAAGTAACTATAAAAATTCATTCCTATTTTGCATAGGTCATCCTTGTCTGTTATTTTCATTGAATTATTATAACCCTAGGTAAGCCCTAGTTTAAACATATTATTAAAGAAAATTTTAAAATAAATTAGTTAAATTTTATAAAATTTCATTAATATTTAAAAATCTGGATTCTCTTTACTGAAATCATCGCCTATAGGTGCTTTCCCATCACCATATATCTGATATAGACCAGTTCTTCTAGCACATTCACTGAAACTACGATATATATCCTTTTTTTTCTCAAATAATGCACAAGTCTTATATATAATAGGATTCCAAATATATAATTCATGATCAGGTTCATGCCAAAGTTTCTCATCCTTTAATACTTGTTTGAAATCTTCTTCTCCTATTACTTCATTAAGATCTTGTTTATTTAGCATTGTTATTAAAGGAATTTCATTAATAAGTTTGCCTCTTGTGACATTCTTTAACTCTTTTAGAGATTCAATATTATCTTCAAAGAAATGTGTTTGAGAATCAACAACAAATATAACACCATCTGTCCCTTTGAATATCTTTTTTCTTAAAGGAGAGAACCTGCTTTGGCCAGCAACCGTGTAAACATGGTAAAAAACTTTATTTTGTTTTGTGGATTGAAAGATACCTCTATCAAAATATAAAGTAGATCCGCTTGCCATTGAGATCTTTGTTAAATTACCTGTTGGGATAATATCTTTTTTTTGTTCTTTTGTTAATCTGTAGAGAGTATCAACAATCGTTGTTTTACCTGAGCCCCCCATTCCCCAATAAAGAATTTTTATGTAAATGTTATGATCTGCTGTCCATCGTACCATTAAAAAATCTACCTTAACTTATACTTTGTAGAATCTTAATATCTTAGCTGTAAGACTAATTTGAAATGCTTTTATTTTTTATAAAATTATATTATTTAGTATTTTTATAATTAAGTATTTATAATAATTTTTTATATTTGGTTGTATTTTGAAATACTATTTCTATTATTTGTTTAAAAGATTTTATTTTCAATTTTATTTAATTCTTAAATTATTTCTAATTAAATTAATTCTTTGGTCTTTGTAAAGGGAAATTCAAATTTCTTAAAATATTAATAAATGGTTTATATAAGAACTTAGATATTTACTATAAATTTCCCATTCCTAATATTATAATTACACCAAATTAACAATTTATTAAATATAGCGCCTTTAAATCCTTTTCTGATAACAAAATTAATAATATCTGAATACATTATCTCCCTTTTTTGTTTAATTTTTAGATTTAATTCATTATAGATCTCATTCAAAAGATCTAAATGATCTTCTGGAATCTTTACGATTTTTTCTAAATCATTTACTTTTTGCTTCATTTTGTTGATTATTTGAAAAATTCATATCTTCAATATTAGATTTAAGTATTAATTAAAATAAAATGATTTAAATTACTCTTTTTTTATTTTTATTTATCTCTCTCTCTTTCTATGGATTCAATTTCCATTTTAATGGGTTTCAAGTTAATTTAAGTTGGGGAAGATTTCAGAAAATTCAGATAAATTAATTTCATTTTGACTTTATCTATAGAAAAGAGTTTTAAATTAGAAAAATGAAAGAGCTTTTGTCAATTAATGAAGATTGTGTGAGATGTCCAGAATGTAAGAATAAGACAACCATGAATAGTTTTGAGATAATATGCAGTAATTGTGGGTTGGTTATAAACAATTATTTTAAGGATTCTGCTTACCTTTTTAACTGTTCAGCATCCAAGACTAATCTAAACAAACAGTACGTCGCTTTAGGAGAAAGAACAGACTTTATTGGAGGTTTAGGAAGTTTTATTGATTTTGAAAATTCAAAATATTTAAAAGATAAATCTGGAAAATTATTGGCTCCTAATGAGCAAAAATTATACAGGAGATTAAAAAAAAATTACGCTCAATTTTTAAGAATAAAGAATCATGAAACCGAATATCGAATATTTAATATCTTGAATAAAATTTCAACATATCTTAACCTAAATAAGAATATACGGAATAATGCAGCATACTATTATAAAAAAATTATAAAAAAAGAAAAAGACATCATTAATAACATCTCACTTATTGCTTTTTGCATTTTTTATGCAACAAAGAAAGAATATCATAATGCTCCAATAACGATAAATGAAATTGCTAGCGCTTTTCGAAATTTTGGGCATAGAGTTAATCCTAGATTGATTCTAAGAGATGGCCTTAAATATAAAAAACATTTAAATTTAGATAGCTATCCTCATAAAAGCGAAGATTATTTGATTAGATTAATTAATGAAGTAATTAGCCATAAAGATTTGGGCATTCGAATGTTGAATAAAGGTTTAAAAACATCTAAACTGGAATATCAAAATAAACTCATAAAAAAGGGCCTAGAAATTTTGCATAATTTATCAAATTGGCAACGTGGAGGGCGTAACCCTTTTATATTAACAGGAGCAGTAATATATTTAGCGGATAAATTATTAGCTAAGGAATGTAAACAAAAATCAGTTTTAACTCAAAAATTGATATCAGAAGCAACCAAAATCGCGGAATATTCAATACGAGATCATTATGTAAATTTACTTAAACCTACTTTTATAAATGGGGAGAAGAAATAAAATTTTAATTTCTAATAAAATAATAAAATTTAGTTAAGCCGTCATTTCAATTTGGGATTAAAGCATATATTTTATTAAATTCCCAACATTATAACATTTTAAATTGAAGTAAGAATAAATTTGCGCTTCTGTAGTGTAGTTCGGTCAAACTAATATTGGAATTAAAAAGAAAGTTAGGATCACGCATGCGAGGCTCTCACCCTCGCGACCCGGGTTCAAATCCCGGCAGAAGCACCAAAAAGATAATGAACCATAAGTTCTAATTGTTATTTAATTTACCAATCTTTTTAAATAGTTTAATAAGCTTAAGCATTAAATAGGTGTAATTTTTAATAGCTTCAAATTGGTCTTCACTTTTTAATTTATTAGCTATTAAACTTATTTTATCAATTACAATATTTTTTAATAAGATTATAGTTTTATCATCAAATTGATTTTCTGAGTTTTGGATTTCTCCTTTAGTTGAATTTGGAATTTTAAGGGAAGTAGAACTTTTCTCACCAACAATAATCACCTTTCTATCACAAATAGGGCAAAATTTCTCTCCATTCTTATCCCGAAAGATTGGATTATTACAAACGGGGCAAGATAAATTCATCATAGTATACCCTTTACGTAGAAGTTCTGCCATCTTTTTTGAAGCTTCTTTAATTTATATCACGTGTTATATTAGTTAATATTGAATTATTTTTAATGATAAAATTATAAATTGTAAATAATAATTCTCATTCCTTATTTCTAATTTTTAATAGGTTAACGATGTATCCAGAAATTCGATTTCTTAAGTGTTTAGAGTCGATCTCCAGGTAATTGTCAAGTAATCTTTTATTTATTTCAAAATCAGTTGTGAATACATCTGGATATTTGTTTATCAATTCCTTTGAGACATTCTTAATCAATAAAGTTCTAACTTTTCCCATTTTTTTTTCAGTTATCTTTAATTTTCCTTTTTATTATAAAAAATTTTATGAAATAAATTTTTTTTGAATTTATATTTGAGTTTTTATATTTTTATTATAAAATTAGATTGTGAACAAAAGAAATCGAATAATATTCCTTATAAATATATTTATCATTTCGATATTAATACCTAAAGTAGTAAAGGGAGCTTATTGCGATTTAGATACTTTTAAGACAGATAAAGATAGCTATTATATTGATGATAATATCATCATAACTGCATTATGGGAATTAATATATGATCCAGAATATGAAATTTCTGCGATTCAAATTATTATTTGCGATTATTCTGGATTACTAATTTGGAATTCTTCAAGATATGGAGAAATTGGAGAATTTCAAAGTAATTGGACTGTTTTTATTCAAAGTTTAAATTTATCTTACTTCTTTAGCTCTAATATTATTTACATTAAATTTGTTAATATTATAATAGATTGTGATTCTGGAGATGAAAATGAGATTATAAAGGGGTCAATATCTGTAGTGATATTGAAGAGAAAGGTTTCTTGTGAATTGTATGGATTTAATTCGAGTATTTTATATGGTGACAATTTGTATTTTACCGCCAAATTTAGTGATACTTTAAATAATTCTGATTTAATTAACCAAACAATAGACTTTCAGATTCATTTTAATAATTTAACTATTTTTGATGAAAAATGTAAAACGAATCAGTCTGGATATATCGAACTAAATATATCTTCATTACATCATTTAAACATTGGGCCAAATACTTTAATTTTTAATATGAGCGATAACGACTTTTATGAGGATTCTGAGTTTATTTTTGATTTATATGTAGAAAAGTTATCAGTTTTAACTGAAATAATAAGATTTGACAAAAATTTAAAAGAATTTAATGATATTGAAGTCATAATTTATTATTATTATTATTTCAGCAATAATCTTTATCCATTAATAAATACAGAAATCCAAGTACAACTTTTTCAAAACAATAAATTAATAATTTCTACTTGCTACGAAACTGATGATTCTGGGATTTTATTTTTAAATTTTTCATCAGAATCTTTTTATTTGACTCAAAAGTCTAATAAGATTATATTGCAATTTACTTATAATGGTACAAATATACTTAATAACAAAACCTTTAATTTATATCTAGATATTGGATTGAATCAGAATATAGGAGGCTTAGATATAATACAAGTTATTTTAGTTTTTACAATTTCCTCTATCGGAGCTACACTTTCGCTCTCGTCATTTTATATTTATAATAAAAGGCGATCAAAATTTAAGGATTTGTCAGATTTAACTGTTAAGATATAAAGTGGGTTATTTTTCTTTATAATCGCTTATCAGAAGTAGAATTAACCTGTTATATTGAACGTTTTAAACGACAAAAAATTCTGCTCTTTTTTAAAGCTCGAAAACATTTAAAAAAGATCGGATCTAAACGTTTTTATTAAGCTAATAAAAAATTTATCGTTTTTGCGCCCTAAAAGGGATATTTATGGTAATAAAAAATTATTAGTCTGTATGTGATTATAAACCAAAATCTTTTTACTTCTTATATTAGTAATAAAGGTAGATTTTATGACTTTAGATTATTTTGAAGATCTCCTAAAAAAACCTTCAATTTTTAAAGATGAAAGTAAGCTTGATATTAATTTTGTTCCAAACGAATTACCCCATCGTAAAAAAGAATTATCATTACTATCTCAACTCTTTCTAGCGCTAATTAAAAATCCGAATTCAATTTCGAGAAAAATATTAATAACGGGAAAAACAGGTATTGGAAAAACGGTTACCGTAAAGTTATTTGGCGAGATGATACAACGTGCTGCCAAAAAAAGAAATCTTTTTATTAAATGTGTCCATATTAATTGTAGGAAGCAAAGAACAAGTTACAAAGTACTTATTAGAATAATTCGAACTCTTAATCAAAATTTTCCAAAACGAGGTTATTCTCCTCAGGATTTATTAGAAATAATTATTGATAGTCTAAATAATCTTGATTTACATTTATTAATTGTCTTAGACGAATTAAATTATCTTATTAATTATGATGGAGATTTAATCTATTCTCTTACTAGGATAAACGATGACTCACTTAATGCCCAACAACGGATCTCAATCATAGGGATAGTTAAGAATATATCGTGTTTAAATAATTTAGATATTAGTACTCTTAGTACGCTTCAAAGAAATATTATTAAATTTAAAGATTATACAAAAAATCAAATCAATGATATTTTAAAATATAGAGCAAATATCTCTTTAAAAGAAGATGTTTTCTCTGATGAATTGATTGAGATGATTTCTGAGTTAGTAAACAAAAATGGAGATATTAGATATGGTTTAAACCTCTTATGGAGAGCTGGTAAAATTGCTGAAAGGAAAAACTTAAAATATTTAACCTCAGAATGCGTCCGACTCGGAAATCAAGATTTAATGCCATACTCAACTCAGGATATTCTAACATATATGTCATCTCAAAAATTAATATTTTTACTTGCAATTATTAAAGCATTGAAAAAGAACGAAAAGCAAAAAGTTACAGTTTCAGAGGTATTAGATACATACTCTGTTATATGTGAAAACGTTTCAATTGAAAAACGTTCTTATTCACAATTATGGAATTATTTACAGTATTTTAAAAAAGAAGATATTATATCGGTAAACATTAAAAGTGACTCTATAAAAGGAAGAAAAGCATTAATCGAGATTTTAAACATCTCATTAAAGAAGTTTGAGAACTCTATTATAAATATCTTACAATCTAAAGGGATTAAATTTTGAGCATAAATAAAGAAAAAATTGAATTTAAAATTGAAAATATTCTTGGATCTAGGGCGAGAGTTAAAATTTTGAAATTGCTAGCTTTAAATTATGAACTATCAATTACTCAGATTATTAGGAGAACAAAATTAAATCATACTTCAGTAATTAAGCATCTTAATTTTTTAGAATCATTCAATATAATTGATAAAAAAAAATTTGGACGAATAAAAATATTTAGATTTAAAATTGAAAATTTAAAGGCTAAATGTTTGAAAAATTTTATAGAAATTTGGGAAAGTGAATTTTAAAGTAATGTTAAGTTTAATATCTATTATAAGTTTGATTTTTATTAATGTTATCATTTACTTTTGCCTTTATTTAGATATTAAGTATCGAATAATTCCTAATAAAATTTTTTTCTTTATTTTTATTATCAGTTTATTTCTAAATTTAATCAACATAATTTATTTTCATAAGCAATTAGGGTTTATAATATTAGCCAGAATCTTAGTATTCATACAAGTTTTTCTCTTCTCATTTTTCTTATTCTGTTTTAAAATAATTGGAGGAAGTGATGGCAAGCTAGTGATTTTTATATTTATCACTGAACCTCTTTACAAATTTCATTTTTCACATGTCTATATATATTTTTTAATATTTTGTGCTCTTTATTTAGTGAGTTTTGTTATAAATTATGGAGATAATTGTAAGGTAAGATATATTGAATCATTTAATTTATTTTATTGTACTTCTTGGAATAATTCTTATCTGAAAAAAACTTTTTATAAATCTTCATATAGGTTTATAAATTTTTCAGAAATGAGAAAATTACAATCAGAGAAATTTGAACTTAAATCGATGTTCTTATTTTATAATACAAAGTTAGCAGAATTTCATATCCTTGTTCAAATTAGAAAGCCTATCGTTTTAATTTGTATAGGATCTTATTATTTTCTTATTTTATTCAAATATTTTTTTTAAAGACGATAAGAAGATAACAAGAATAGAGAATTAATTTCTATCATTTTAACTTAAAATTCAAGAAATAAAATTTTAAATTAGAGAATTTTTATTAGATAATTGAGACATTTATTGGAGAGAAAATAAAATTATGGAGATTGAAAAAACTAGAGAAACATCATGGAAAATTCAATTAAAAAAGAAAAATGAAAATATTGAATTAACTTCTGTTGAAATAAGTGGGGACGTGAGAGCGGTTAAACTTGCTCTCTTAAAGGAGAGTGAGTCGATTATAGTTGAGATGAATAAGGAAGAGTTCTTTAATTTTCTCTCGTTAATATCTGCTTTTAAAGATGTGGTAATTGGAGAAGAATTCGATAAATTCGAGACGAGTGTTTCTACAGAGCAAAATCAAAATTTTCAAGACATTAATTCAGAACTCGAAGAGAATTATGAAATTAAGTCTAAGTCATTAGAAGATAATTATCAAAATGAAGATGAAGAAGAATTGAATCCTGAAGAATGGGATCCTTGGTAATTATTTTATTGCTTTTTCAATTCTGAATTCGCAACTTTCTAATTTACTATTATCGAGGCAGCATCGCGTCTCAATTACATTCACTCGATATAATGCAAATTCACCAAAGCCTGTTAATAATCCGTTTATAAAGTAACAAATATACTTAGATTTATTTTCTAATTGATTAGAGATATTGTGATAAAGCTCTATAAGAATTAGATCTTCAGATACTTGTTTTGGAACGAATTTCCCCCATCCATGATTACTAATAATGGTAGTAAATTGATTAACTAGATCATTTAATGTTTTCGATCGAAAGTTCTCATCCCATTCTTGTATTAATGCCCAACCTGCTTTCTTACCAAGCCAAACCAGTAAAGTTTTAACTCCCTCACCATAGATCGAAGATAAAATGTCAATTATTTGGGGTGGAAAAAAGACAAAACGATCATTAAATAATTCATATTTTCCTTTAATATATTTTAATCCTTTTAATTTTAAAGTTCTCATAATTATTTTCTTATTCTCTTTTATATAATATTTAATACCAAAATTTACAAAAAGTTTATCCAGATTTTTAAGTATTAGGTTAAAAAAATTGTATCAAGTATAGTATTTATATTAAATGATTTTTTGAATTTTTAAAAATAGATCTTTAAATATCTTTTTCAAAAAATAAAACATAAATGATTAATATCAGCTTTATCATTATTGAGATAATATCCTTAATGAGTTTTATAATTATTATCTTTATTTACTCTGCTCTTTCAACTGATACTCTAACTATTTGTATTTGTATTATACTATTCCTAGTTTTATTGCTTCCTTTTTTTGCAATTTTAAATCATTTAAAATTAATTCTTCTTGAATTGAATCTTGAAAGCTTTTTGTTTTGTAATTCAATTATTATTTTTTCAATTGTTGTAAACTTATTTATTGGATTATATTTATTTATTGAATTAATTTATGTTATTTTCTTCAATTGAAAAGCATTTTCTAGCTATTTTAAAAAAAATTAAATACCATGAGATAAGTCATGAAAAATATTAAGAAGTAAAGGACATTAGCGATTAAAATTAACAATAATCTTCTTTCTAACTTTATTACTTTCAAGAAATAATATGAACTTAAATTTATGCAACCTAATAACGATATAAATAAAAATAACATATCTTTTGTAAGGAAGAAGTTAGCATAGTAAATGAATTGGAAATTATTATTCAAATCAATATTCCCTATCAAAAAATTGAAGAATGGAAAGATCCCTCCTATTGCCCCGATAACAATAGGTAATAGAAATAAGAAGAATAAAACTTTGAATTTTTCTCCCTTTAAGATCAATTCTAACTTCTTTTCAAGTTTTCGTTGATGGTTTAAGATTTTCAAAATTTCTAAGATTTTTGAAGAAGAATCATAAGCATCTTGTTTGATAATCCTCTTTATTACATCTATTATAAGATCATATCTTATTGACTTTAAATCAATTTTTAAAAAATTTAACATCTCTTCAAAAGAACAATTAAAGTTTAAGATTCTTAATAGATGTTTATAAATAATTTCACTTAATGACGAGATTTCAGATTTACACTGCGAATAAGAATCAATAAAAGATCTTTCAGGAGAGAGATTTTTTTTTAAATTTAGCGCGAAATTTCTTAATAGCAGTAGAAGTTCATCGAATTTTTTCCTCTCTGGTTTCGAATAATCCTTTAAGAGTCCTATTAAATAATTATCTAATTTTATAAATTTCTTAAAAAGAAAATGTAAAATAAGAAAGAAGAGTGGAATTAAAAAAATTGAGAAAAAACTATCAAATCTTTGAAATAATAGTAAAAAACTTAATCCTAAAGGAAAAAATAGACATATAAAAAAAATTATACTCAACTTTGATTCAATTTGTCTTAAATATATTTTAAAATCTCTTTCTAAACTATCAGTGTCAAATTCATTATTCAAGTGATTTTTATCAAAATTAGATAGAATTAATTCTTTTATATAATTATTAAAATCTTCAGAAGCTGTTATTAAGTTATTTAACATGTCTTCTGGAATGACTCCATCTTGTACTTCTCTCAAAATGTGCTTAAAATCTTCAGAAATATCAATTCCACATTGATTTATTAATTTAATGAAATTCAGACAATAATCTGAATCATCTATTAAGGAGTTTTGTATTAAAGAATAATAAATTTTTATGAAATAAAGATGTGCATTAATTTTCGCTTCCATCTTTTTAATAATTTTAAACAACCTTACATTAAACTTATAAGAAATGATTAAAGAAATAATAAACGAATAAAGAATTATAAATAAGAGTGTAAACTTAGTAAAAAGTATTGAGATAAGTAAAATACCAATAAATGTTAAAAAAAATAAGAAAAAACTAGCTTTATTTATATCATTTTCGTTAATAGCATATTTAATCTCGTAAATTGCCTTGAATCTATCATTTAATTCTTTGAACTTTAACTTAGGGAAGTTATAATTATGAAAAGATTTACAGAATTTAATATATTTATCATTTTTGAGCATCTTGTTGACCTAGTTCTTCAATTAAGACGTACATCAATCATAAAGGATTTATATATAATTAATAAATTATATAAATCTGGAAGTAAATCACAGTAATGATTTTCAACAAATTGACTTGAATATTCTTTAAATACAGAATTAGTTTGATCTTGTATAAAATATTCATATTTTGTTATATTTTCATAAAATGAAACATTTAAGTCTTTAGGATAGTTAATTTCATCTATATAGGTTTCATTTGGGTTTTCAATTATAGAATTTATAGCATAATCTATCTTACTTATGAAAGACATATAAACTTTTTTTTCATTATCGATTAATTTATAGTAATTCGAGATTTCTCCTAAAAAAGGATTAACTATTGAGAAAAATATAATTAATGTAAAAAGTCCGAAACCGGTTAACAAAGCTTTTTCAAATAAATTTGTCATATTTTACCTTTTAAATATATAAATTTAAATGTCGATTCTTTTTCCAAAGTCCCCAAAATTCTTTAAGCTTATTTACTGATAAAAAAGAATAAAATCCAATATTATCAAAAAAGTGGATAAGTTCATAATTTGGAATCTTATTTGTATCTTTCAAATAATTAAAGATATTTTCATAGATCTCTATAAATGCTGTAAATTTTTCTTTATTAAGATCTTCGTATTGTTTTATCTGTAAAATCGTATTTGATTCATATAACTCATTTACTAACCAATCATTTAATTGCGGATTATAATTAAATAAGGCTTTAAAAATACAATCATTTTCTTCGAAGCCTATATTAATTTCAGTAATTGAAACTATTTTCCTCTTATCACGAATCTTCTTCATCAAAATGATTAAATCTAAATCAATTAAACATGAGGGATGAATTTTAAAATGATATAATACTCTATTGATTAAAGAGGTAATATTTTTCGAATGAATTGTTTGGAATCCCGTCAATCCTGCAGATAAGCAATGAAACATTGCTTCAGCTTCTTCCTTTGTTAAAATTTCGCCTAAATATATGATATCTGGAGTACGATGTAATAATTTTTTAATTTGATTCTGTTTTGAATATTTTTTTTTACTGGTTCCTTCTAATGAATCAACCTTGTACTTTAATTGATGCCTTGAAAAAATTTTTTGATTCAATGATTCTATGGCGTCTTCTACGTAAATTTTTCTAAATTCTTTAGGAACTAAGAGATCTAAGGTATTTATGAGGGTTGTTTTTCCAGTATCCGTCTCTCCCGTAACTGTTATATTTTTTCTCCTCAATAAATTAAAGTATAAGAATGCTGCCATTTTCGGGTTTAGGGTCTCATTTTTTAATAAATCTTGAATATTTAAGATATTTTTGTTTAATTTTCTAATATCTAATGCAAAGTTATGAATATGAATTGGCTCAATATCAATACTGAATCGACAATAGAAATATGTGTTATTAATTACAAGTTTTATGCTTGGATTTGTATAATCTAGTCTTTTTCCACTATAAATTCTTAAAAAAGTTTTTAATCTATTTAATTCCTTAACATCAAATTTTACTTCTGTTCGGCATCGCCCGAATTTCTGATGATTGATGTAGACAGTTTCATTAGGAGAATCTAAAAAAATTTCCTCAATAAGATCATCAATTAAAAAAGGGAATAACTTATTCAAATTAATCTTTTTTAAAGCAGTTAAAAACGTAATTTTTGTTTTTTCTTGAGAAGAAAAGGTATATTTTGATTCAAGATATTTTAATGCTTTTTCTTGGTAAAGTATAATAAGCTTCTCAAGAGGAATAATTTGATCAATTTGTATAGGATCTAAGTTATTTTCTATATCTAAAATAATTTTATCAAAATAGGATTTATCTAGTTTAGAATTGAAAGATGATTTAATTTCATATTTCTTTTCATTCTCATTACTAATTTTGAATATTTTAATCTGAAATAATTTTTGTTCACCTAAATTATAAGTATCAATAAGATCTGCTTGATAATTAAGTTCTAAATTGCTTAAACCTGTATTATCTTCTTTTACATAATTTATTGTAGGGAATAATAGTTCATAAAAATTTGAAATTTGAGATGATTTTTTACTTAAGAGAAATTCATTATAATCTAAAATAATCTTTAATCCTTCTAAGAGGCTCAAAAGAACATTTAATAGATTTTTAAGTTTATTAAAACAATATTTACAGTCTGAATCAATTGACTTTTTTTTTTCAATTGATTTGATTGCATTTGAAATGAAATTATAGAAATAAATAGGGTTATAAAGATCTTCATTATTTTGAAAAGAAAAATTCTTGAATTCAGGGAAATATCTGCAATTAAATTCCTTAAAAGAACATTTTTTTTGATAAAGATGTCTGATTTTTTCTAAATTCTTATTTATTTTATTTAGTGTTTTGAAGTAGTTCAAAAGATTCTCAATTTGGGATCTTTTAATTACCCTTTCTATACTTTCTATTGAGATATGGTTAAATTTTTTATTTCTATTGATAAATAATGTTTTTAAAAAACAATTAAGACACATATGATTATTAGGAAAATCTCTTTTGATTTCAAAACATTTATTACACTCAATAATTATGATTTTTTCTTTTTTACCTTTGAAATTTTCCCTTTCATAGAAAGAGATTAAATTGTTTGAATTAATTACCATTTATTTATTGTTATAAAAAAAAGATAAAAAGTGCTCATTTTTTAAGGACATAATATAGAAAAAACCTAATTTTGAATAATAAACTTTTTTTAATTTGGAAGATTTATCTCGTTATTGTTATAGTGATAAAATATGGGTCATCGTAAAAAACACGCACCTAGACATGGGTCATTAGCATTTCTTCCAAGAAAAAGGGCAGCTTCAATAAAGGGTCGTTCAAGACACTGGTTAGATAATTCAGAAAATATCAATTTTCTAGGTTTTGCTGGATTTAAAGTAGGTATGACTCATATTACTTATATTGAGGACCAAAAGAATAGTCCCTATTTTTCTAAAGAATTAATGAAACCAGTTACAATAATAGAAACCCCTCCCTTAATTCTTATAGGCATAAGACTATATGATGAGGATGAATATGGGAAATTTATAGTAGGAGAAATCCTTTCACCTGAATTTAATACGAATTTAGGTCGTAAAATGAATATTCCTAATCCAGAAAAATATAATTTAAAAGAAATCAAAAAAAAATTATCCAGCAATTTGAATAATAGAACAGAAATAAGGGGAATCTTTCAGACTCAACCATATCTAACCTCTTTATCTAGAAAGAAGCCAGATATACTTGAAATTAAATTGAATTCAAGTAGGCAACCAAAAGAAGGATTTAAACATGCTATAAAAAGATTGGGTAAAGAGATTAGAGCAAGAGATGTTTTAGCAGAGGGAGAATTAGTAGACACAATTTCAGTAACAAAGGGAAAAGGTTTTCAAGGGCCCGTTAAAAGATTTGGAGTAAAAATTTTAAGTAGGAAAAATAGCAAAATAAGAAGAGCTGTAGCTTGTATCGGCCCTTGGCATCCTGCAAGAGTTCTTTATACAGTTCCTCGTCCTGGTCAATTAGGATTTCACCAAAGGACAGAATATCACAAAAGAATTATGCTAATTGGAGAAAATGAAGAAGAAATTAATCCTAAAGGTGGATTCATCAGATATGGCAATATAAAAGGGGATTATTTGTTAGTTCTGGGATCTATACCAGGACCTAAAAAAAGATTAATTAGAATACGAAAAACTATTCGTCCTTTAAAATCATTTGCAATTAAAACTCCCGAAATTACTTTTGTAAACAGAGAAAGTCAGCAAAGAAAATAATTTATAAAGTGATATATTTTATGGAAAAGGTAAATGTATATAGTTTAGAAGGAAAGAAGAAGGTCTTAATAGATTTACCAAAAATTTTTTTAACTAAACCGAGAAGAGATATAGTACAAAAAACATCTGAAGTATATCAAAGCAATAAAAGACAAACCCAAGGGAGGGATAAACGAGCAGGATTAAGAAACACAGCAATTAGTTGGGGTACTGGGCATGGGATGTCTAGAGCACCAAGAATACAAGGTTCAGGTTTCTCTACAGCCCGGAATGTTGGAAGAGTTCCATTTGCTCAAGGCGGCCGATTAACTCATCCTATTAAGAATGAAAAGAAAATTAAGAAAAGAATTAATCGTAAAAGTAAAATTAAATCTTTTATTTCAGCTATCTGCGCTTCTGGTGATGTGAATTGGGTCAGAAATAGAGGACATATTACTGATCATGTTCCAGAAATTCCTTTAGTTGTAGATGACAAAATACAGACAATTAAAAAAACATCTGTTATATATTCAACACTTAGTGAATTGGGCTTGAAAGAGGAGTTAATAAAAGCTAAAAAGTCAAAAAAGGTAAGAGCAGGAAAAGGGAAAAGAAGAGGCCGTAAATATAAACGTAAAAAAGGAATATTGATTATTATTAAGGATGACTTTGGTATTGTAAAAGCTTCAAGAAATCTTCCTGGAACAGATATAATCAAAATTGAAAATCTCGATATTGATAAATTGGCTCCAGGAGGAGTTCCAGGGCGTTTAGTTGTTTGGACACAATCAGCATTCAACGAATTAAACAAATTTGAGGTGTTTATTTAAAGTGGAACACTTTTTTAAAGTTATAAAAAAACCATTGATTACAGAAAAAACCTTTGATTTAATTGAAAGAGAAAATAAATTAGTTTTCATTGTTGAGCGGACAGCAAGTAAAAGTGAAATTAAAAGAGCTGTGGAAAAAATTCATAATGTAAAAGTGATTAAAGTTAATACTTCAATTAGCTCAAATGGAGATAAAAAAGCTTTTATCAAGTTACATCCTGATTATTCAGCACAAGATATTGCTATAAATTTAGGTATTTTCTAAAAATAGTTCGTTCTTAAAAATATCTATCTTAAAATTATTGTAATCATCATAATTTAAAATCTTTAGATTGTCTAGTTCCTTAACTTTATCAACTTTTTCAATTCTTTGATACTCCTCGTCATCTAGAAATAAAATATATATTTTATACTTTGAATAAAAATTCTTAGAAAGACTTAATATTCGTTTAACATCAAGAGTCAGCAACGTCATAAAGAGAACTTTTTGCTCAATAAATAATAAATTTGGGCTTAATCGCTGAAAATGGATTTTACTCTGATTTAGTTTGTTTTCAAATTTTATATTAAATTCATCTAGATCTCTGATTTTTTTCTTATGTTTAAAATTAAACAATTCAACAGGATTAATGGAGAGAAATTGATTTTTGGAAAGTTTAAGCCTCCATAATAAGTTAGCAATATCATTTATACATATATTATACTTAAAAAGAACATTCTCGTCAAAAAATCTATTTATTTCACTATCTAGATTAGAAAAGGTATCATCTTCGTTTTTTAACCTATTAACATAAAATGCAGATAAAAGGATTTCACAAACATCATTTGATTTAAAATTGAATATAAAATGCCCTCGTTTATTACAATCCTTAAATAAATTAAGAAGAAAATATAAGTTTGGTTCTCTCTTTTTATAGGATTTAAGATCTAGATCATAATATTCAAGGATTTTAATATTCGATTCACTTTTAATAAAAATTTTATTATGTTTACAGCAGATTTTTATATTTGGATTCTTTATCCCCTGGATTATATTAAAATACGCGTTCTCTAATTCCTTATTAGAGAGGAATTGGGAAAATTTATTAATTTCTAATATTCTCTCTCTTATAAGATTATAAGATTTTATAATAGTACTCTTTCTAACATCTTGAAAACATAAAAATAAAAGATTTTCTTCTTTTTCAGAGAGAGATATTTGTATTGAGTAGTAATTAAGAATTTTTCTTTTTAAAAAATCAACTAATATTTCTATCACATTAGTCAGATTTATTGCTCTTAAAACTGAGAAAGCAACATAAGATTTGCTTTTTTTCATACTCTTGTAAAAAATTAAAGAATCTTCAATAAAATAGGATAATAATTTATATTTTCCCTTCCTAACCATGTCATATTTCTTATTAATAATAATTATAAAAACATAGATATTTTCTAATTTTTAATCTTAAGCAATTATATTTCCCCTATAATTAATTTTTAAAAATGATTTAGGATTTCTTTACTTAATGGCGTTAATAGATGGAATAAAAAAATTTTTCTTTAAATTAAAGCCTAATGTATTTGTTCAGGCTCCTGCGAGAATTAATTTAATTAATCCTCTAGATGCTGTAGAGGGTGATTATTGGATGCCTTCTGTGGCTATTAATGGGATCGAAGACCCATTATCAGCATTCGTATATATTAAGGAAACCCGTGAAAAAAGTGTTGTAAAATTTTATAACATTAATATAGAAGGAAATAAAGCGAATATCTCTCTAAAATCACAGAAAGATTTATTTAAACATAAAGTAATTTTAAAAGAAGTAATTGATGACAAATTAAAAATAGTATATGCTAGTATATACCGATTTTCTATATATAATTCATATTTTTGGAATAAATTTAGAGAAAAGAACATCGAAATTGGTATAATGACAACTATCCCTCGGCAAAGTGGTTTAGGAGGCAGTGCATCCATAATAATTGCCCTTTTATATGGTTTAGCAGAATTTTTTCATATTTATAATAATTTTTCTCATTTACAGCCTGGTGAATTTCCGGTAAATAAAGACATCATAGCAGAGATGGCAACCAAGGTAGAAGACACAGATTTGGGTGTTACAGCAGGATATTCAGATAGATATGTTATAAGCAGAGGTGGTTTGTGCTTCTGTTCTTATATAGGGAAATTGTATCATATGGAATTTTCAAAAGAACCTTTAGCTGTCTATGATAGAATTAATGATACTTATAATATAACTAATTTACCAATAATCGTCTGTTATTCTGGGATCATTCATGAAAGTGGATCAATCCATGGAAAATTAAGGGAAAATTATTTGAAGAAAGAACCAAAAATTTTAAGAGATTATGAAAAATTATCAGAGATCGCTTGGAAGTCTCGGTTTGCAATTATGAAAAAGGATTGGCGTCTTTTAGGAAAATATTTTAAAGAAAACACTGAAATAATGAACAAGGTAATGAAAGATGCTGGATTTAAGTATGGAATTGGTTTAGCCAATAACTTATTAATAAATTTAATTCAAGATCATCCTGAAGTATATGCTGTTAAATTAACGGGAGCAGGTGGAGGAGGTTCCGTTTTTGCACTAACAAATCCTAATAAACTAGATGATGTTTTATTGGATTGGAAAAACAAATTAAGTAATTTAATTTATGAACAAGAGAAAATAGGTTCTCTTCCTTTGGATTTAAGAAAAAGTTTAAGAAATGCAAAATTCTATAAAATTAAGATTGATCCTTATGGAGTGAAAAAGTTATAATAGATTGGTTATGATAATTATTATATTATTTTATGGTGTTTAAAATTGAGTAAGTTCGAAAGATACACAAAACAAACAGATGAGGATATTTATCCACATAAGCATTGTAAAAAATGTGGACAAATGATTGAAGAAGCATATAATTATTGCTCAGATTGTTATAATGCGTTAAAAGAAAAAAAGAAAAGAAAATGGTTCAAATTTAAAAGAAAGGCAAAAGATTCAATAGAAAATGATTAAAAGAGAAAAATATTATTAGAAAATTGATATGCAGTTATATTTTTTGATAATTAATATTTAATCGATTTAAAACCCATTCCTTATCTAAAAGAGTGAGAAACGGACCTAATCTAGGACCAAATTTTTTTCCAAGAATTACTTCATATATCGCCTCAAATAACTTTTTAGGGGAGATATTCAATTCTTTCTTAGCAATTTTGAAAATTTCATTTTGTATTTCTTCTTCTGAAGGATTCTTATTCTCTAATAGATACCTCCTTAAACTTAAAATCCCTTTTCTTTGATTCTCAGTTAAAATAGTATCTATATTTTTATCTAGAGCCTCAGGAATTGAAAAAATTGAAACTTTATTTAAGATTGCTCTTTTATTTTTCTCATCAGGTTCGTTTTCAATAATGTTTTCTACTTCTTTAACCCAATTAATTGTACGTTCAAGAAGCTTTTCAAATTCGGCTAGTGATATCCATTCTTCAAATTGATCGTTATTAAGAATTGATCTTGTTTTTTCATATAATTTATCAAGACTTAGAATATTTTGCATCTGTGATAAAAATATAAGTAATCTATAGGGAATGATTTTTGAGTTTAGACGCGATTTTGTATTGATTTTAGTTAAGGGATACAAATATTTATAAAAGGCAACTTCATCATTGGACTCGGTTAATTTTTTGTTGAAAAAAGATTCCATCCGCTCATAATAATCAAAATATTGAGGCATTTCTTCAAGTCTTAATGAAATATGCTTCATAGGATTTGTTCTAAGGATTAACATTCTAAATATTTCTGGATCTGCTATATTTAAGTAATCTTTTGGAGTGAATACGATACCTTTGGATGTTTTCATATCCTGTTCTCCTAATCTTAACCATTCATAAGGAAGTTTAATTGGACCAATATAATCAAATATCTCTTGACATATTTCTAAACCGGTATCATAGGCTCCACCTTTAACGCTATGATCCTTTCCAGCGGGTTCACATGTAGTTTTGAATATGGCCCATTTTGCTGGCCAATCTATACGCCAATTTAATTTTAATCTACCGCTATAAATTGAGAATTCTCCCTTATAACCGCATGCAGGACACTCATAAAATATTTTATTTTCTTGTTCAAGATATTTTTTTATACGGTTTGGTTTAATAGTTCCATCAGTCTTTTTAGATTGGATTTTACCACATTTTTCGCATAGAGCCATAACAGGCATCCAATTTTTTTGCATTTCAATGAATAATTTTTTTTTATTATCATCTAGAGTAGGCAAAATATATTTTCTTAGAATTTTTTTAATCTTTTCTGTATTTTGGAGTGCAATTTTAATTTTTTCTTTCATTTCTTTTGTATTATATAAATCATAGGTCCAGATTATGTCATTTTTTATTCCAAAATCTTTAAAAGTTGATATAAGCTCATTACCAAAGTGTTTAGCATAACTTTCACAATTACATTCTTTAAAAGGGCACGGGATTAAAGCAAATGGTTTTCCTATATGTTGATCTTGAAACTTCTTTTCTATATAAGGAGGAAATCTCTTAGCAGCATCAAAATCATCCATAAATAAATAAAAGTAAACTTCTTTACCTTTATCTTCAAATATTCTGTATAAAGCATCACAAATTATTACTTCTCTTAGAATTCCAATATGTATATGCCCTGAGGGTGTTTTACCTGTAGATAATGTAATTATTTTGGGGTTTCTATTCAATATTTTTTCTACAGTGTCTTCTAACCAATGAACTGAAAATTCTTTATTCACTTTTAATCTACTTTTTAGCCGAAATCCTTAATTTATCAAATGATAAAAATTATTTATCATTTTTCATTTTAGTCTGTAGAGAAAAATTATGAGGATCGCTGTTTTAAATAAAGATCGATGCAAACCGGGCAAATGTAGTCCATTTGGAGAAAAACCATGCATTAAATATTGCCCTAGAGTAAGGACAGGTGATAAAACTATAGTTTTAAGTCCTGATGGGAAAAGGGTAATCATTACAGAAAACCTATGTACTGGATGTGGTATTTGTATTAAAAAATGTCCTTTCAATGCAATCAGTATTGTTAATTTACCCGATCCTCTTGAAAGTGAGATTACATATCGATTTGGAACTGACCAGTTTTCTCTTTTTAGAATGGCAATACCAAAAAAAGGAAAAGTTTTAGGATTAATAGGACAAAATGGCATTGGAAAGAGTACTATGTTAAAAATCCTATCTGGAGACTTAAAAATGAATCTTGGTCGTTTTGGAATAAATAGTCCTGATGAAAATGAGATTATTAATTTTTTTAAAGGTTCTGAACTTCAACAATACTTTATTGATTTATTTTCTGATAAAATTAAAATTGTCCTCAAGCCACAAAATATCACTATTATTCCTAAATATGTTTCTGGTAGAGTATATGATTTGTTAAAAAAGAATGATGAAAATAATAAGTTAGAGTTAATATTAAAATGGTTAAATTTAACTGAAATATTAGATCGAGAAATATCTGTTTTATCTGGTGGCGAATTACAAAGGGTTGCCATAGCAGCTGCCTACTTAAAAGATGGTGATGTATATCTTATAGACGAACCAAGTTCTTATTTGGATGTAAGTGAAAGAATCAATATGGCTAAATTAATTAGGTCATTAACAGATGAGAATAAAACTGTAGTGGTTGTTGAACATGATCTAGCAATATTAGATTATCTAAGCGATTATGTTTCATTATTTTATGGGCTTCCAAGCGTATATGGAATTATTTCTCATCCTCAAGGTGTTAGAGTAGGAATTAATATATATTTAAATGGTTATATCAAAGATGAAAATGTAAGGATAAGAGATAAACCTATTCAATTTCATGAAAGACCTCCTTTAGATTCCGTTTTTAGTTCAGGTGACATTGTTTTCTCATATGAAGATATGGGGAAAACTTTAGGAAATTTTAATTTAACTATATCAGGAAGTGAAATTCATGCGGGTGAAATAATAGGAATTTTAGGGCCAAATGGGATTGGAAAAACTACTTTTATTGATTTAATAGCCCAAAAGGTTAAGTTAGATACTAATTTATTGGGTAATAATAAAGAGATCGAAAAATCAGAATTAAAAGTTGCTGTTAAACCACAATATATTAAAATTGATGATCTTGAATTAGTTTCCGAACTCATTATGAAGATCAAGTTATCTCCACATTTAAGTCAATCCTACAAGAAACGATTAATTAATATTTTAGATTTAGAAAATATTAGTGAACGAAAGGTTTTAGAATTAAGTGGAGGAGAATTGCAGCGTGTTGCCATAGGAAAATGTTTAGCAACAGATGCTGATATCTACTTATTAGATGAACCATCAGCTTTTCTTGACGTAGAAATGAGATTGTCTATCGCTCAATTATTAAGAAAGTCAATAGAAGAACTGAAAAAAGCTGCCTTTGTAGTTGAACATGATATTATTACTCAAGATTTTATTGCTGATTCTATTCTAGTTTTTAAAGGGATACCAGGATTAAAAGGAGAAGCATTACCACCTCAAAATTTAAGGGATGGATTTAACACTTTTTTAAAAATAATGGGTATTACTTTTAGGAGAGATTCAATTACTAAAAGACCTCGAGTAAATAAAATTGGAAGTAGTAAGGATCAATATCAAAAAAGGATTAATGAATATTATTATATAGGTAAATAATTGGATTGACATTAAAAAGTGCATTTTTTCGAGTGGAATTTTTTTTGAAATTTAGAACAATAAATTTAAGTTAATCATTTAATAATTTAATTTAAAAATAAAAGATGAATTTAAAACTGGGATCCATCTAATTATTTATATTTGTTTTCTTCTAATTATCCACATAATTATTATAACTTCCAATAGAAATTGAGGAGTCTATAATAATTTTATTATATAAATTAAAAAAATAAAAGATCTATGATTTAATTTTCCAAAAAACGAGTGGTCTACCTCGTTTTCCATTATTCCTTGTAAATTTCTCTATAATTTTCCTTTTCTGCAATTTAAGTAAATTATCATAGATAGTAGTCCTTGGAATATTAAGAGTTTTGACTAATTCTCTTCGTGTAATTGCTCCATTTGTCTTTAACGCTTTGATTAGATTATGCTGTATGGGAGTTAAAAATTCTTTTGATTCAAATATTTTTTCTGTAATGATATTTTTATCCATTATTTTTCATTCCTATTACATTTGATTTAAATTCGACAATTATTCGACATTTTAATTTGAATATCGAAATTTTAGTTTATAATATAATAAAGAACCAATATTTATATAAAGATGCTTATTTATGCATTATTATCATCAATAAGCATAAATTTAAATACGACAAAAATATTGATATTATTGTATAATAAAATTAATAGACATTACCTATGACTGAAACAGCTAGAACAACTGTCACATTAAGTAAAATCAGTATGAATCAGATAGAAGAATTAGTTGGTGTATTTGGAAATACCCCAGCTTCAGTAATTAGCAGAATTGTAGAACACTTTTTTGATTATGGAAAATTTGATGACGTTTTAGCTAGATTAAGAGCAAAAAAAAGGGAGATTTATCCTCCTGATAAAGCAACAATTCATAGAAAAATTACAAATCTATTCAAAGCAGCAAACAAAATACCATTTCAAGATTTCTGTGATTTCTTAGAAATTGACAGAAAATATGCTTTGAACAATCTTCATATCTGGACAGAAGAATATAAAATTAGACTTATTGAAAATTTTGTTATAAAAGAAGAAAATAAGAATTTAAAATAAAAATCTTGATATCTTTATTTAATGTTATTTTCAAATTCTCTATCCTCCAAAAATATTAAAAAAATCATTTGATAAACCTAATGTCCAATCTAATAATGAAGTTATAACACCTACTATAATAAAAAATACAAATAAAGCAAATCCAATAAGCAACGCGTATTCTACGAGATTGCCACCGTATTCATCCTCTAGGAATTGTCTGATCTTAACTTTTAATTTTCTAAAATTATGATAAAGCTTCTTTTTCATAAATTATTCTTTTATAATTAAATCAATTTTCACTTTTTTAAATAGCACGAAAATTTTTATTAAATCTCAATAAAAAATTAGTATTTAATGATTTCTAATACTTCATCAAGATCCTTATCATTTGCTTGATTTCGAGGGATTTTCATGCTAAATCTAGCATCATTTTCGTTTCTAGGAATTATATGAACATGAAAGTGATTAATTACTTGACCAGCGGCTTCAAAGTTATTTTGAAGAATGTTATAACCATCTAGATTCAATTTTTTATGAATCAACGTAGCAATTTTCTTTATGTCTCTATACAATCTTGATAATTCCTCATCAGGAATTTCTTCTAAATTAGCGTAATGGTTTTTAGGAATAACAATAGAATGTCCCTTTGAGACGGGATAAATATCAAGGAAAGCTATATTATAATCATTTTCAAAAAAAATTTTTGAAGGAATTTGATGCTCTATTATTTGACAAAATACACAATCTTTTATTCTCATTCATTTCATCCATTTTAATATTCTAATTCTATTCTATAAATAACATAATTTTTCAAATATTATTTAAATTTTTAAAAAAATTTCCAGAGTGTTTAACTTTTTAATAATTAAAAAATCTTTATCATTACTTTACGACTATTATGATTAAAATGTATCTAGAAGAAATTAGATCTCTTTTAGAAAATAGAATCGCACCCAAAATTTATAATTTAGATTCAGAAATTTACGGCTTTCATTATGGATCAACACAGAATGAAAAAATAATTAAAAGAGTTCTTCTAACTGTTGATATAACACTAGAATCTATTCAATTTGCACTAAAAAATAAAATAAATCTAATAATTTCAATTTATCCATTAATATCTGAACCTTTAACTAATTTCAATCAGGATCTAGTAAATAAGCTAACATTATTATCAAAATTGCCGATTACAATATTTGCTTTAAATTCACCCTTTATAGGAGCAGAAGGAGGCATCATTGATACCCTTATGGAAGCATTATATTTGCAATTAGACAAAATTCTTGAGAAGAAAAATAAATGGGGAATAAAGTTGCCTATAGGTAGAATGTGTATTCCAAAAAAGTATATTAATGATGAGGCCCCCATAACTTTAGAAACACTAATTAAGCGTATAAGTTCGAACCTAAAAATGAAAACGGTAAGATATGTAGGAAACATAAAAAAGAACGTTAATAAGATATGCATTACAAATATACATTTTAATTTCTTAGATATAATTGAGAAATGTCTGAAAAATGAATGTGATTGTCTTATTATAACATGCATTGATTACAATTTAGCGTCATATGCTAATAATTTAGGATTAAGCCTCATTGAGATCTCAGAATTTGAGATTAATTTTTTATCAATAAAAAAACTATTTAATATTCTAAGTTTACAATACCCTCATGAAGAATTTTTTATCTTTAATGCTGCAAGTCCATTGAAAATTCATCAATGATCGACTTGGCTCAATTTGATTTAAAAGTCTCGAAAATTCTTAAATTTAAAATAATATTTTTATAAAATCCGAATTAAAAAAATTTAAAAACCTTAAAAACACTTTTCTTTTAATTTAATTGCATATTAAACTTAAAAAGAGAAAAATAAGATGGTGTTATTAGAATATAATGGTAAAGGACCAAAGATTAGTGAAAATGCCTATGTAAGTCCCATGGCTACTATTATTGGAGATGTAAAAATAAATGATAATGTCATAATTTGGCCTGGTTCGATATTACGTGCTGAAAATTCACAAATTAATATAGGTGAATACACCACTATTTTTAATGGAGTTATATTATTCACAAGATCACAAAAATCATCTATAAATATTGGTCGTTATTGCATAATTGAAACAGGTGTAACAATTTTAGGTTGTTTTATGGAAGACTACGTTCAAATTATGGAAGGAAGCCTTCTATTCGAAGAATGTTCAATTGGAGAAGGATGTATCATATTAAATAAGAGTCAAGTACCACCAGGTTTAACAATACCAGCAAGATCAGTTTTAAAAGGAATTCCTGTCGAGACAATACGAGAACAAACTCGAAATGATATTTTAAAACAAAAAGAAAGGGCGGAACACTATGCTCAATTATTTTTAAAAATAAAAGAACAGCTTCCAAATGCGCAATCTTATTTATTAACACTTCCAGATTTTATTAAATTAATTTTAGAAAAAGAGAATTGAATAAAAGTGGCTTTCTTAAGGAAGATATTTAAATAAAAAAAGCACTAATTAAAAAAAAGATTTTTTATATTCTGATATTTAATTTTAAGACCAAATCTTTATACCTAGAACGGAGAGTTACTTCAGTAACTCCTACTACATTTGCAATTTCTTTTTGTGAGATCCTTTTGTCCATTTTTTTACATACTAAATATAGAGCACCAGCACATAATCCTTTTGGATCTTTACCACTTGTTGAAAATTTTGAAGTGAATGATTGAAGTACTTTAATTGTGGCCTTTTCAACTTCCAAATCCAAGCCTAATTCAGTTATAAACCTAGGTATAAGTGAAATAGGATTAGTTGAGGGTGCTTTCAAATTCATTTCTCTAATAATTGTTCTGTAACATCGCCTTACGTTTTTGGCATTAATAGCGGTCTCATCTAAGATTTCTTGAAGCGTTCTTGGAATTTTTTTATCTCTACATGCAAAGTAGAGGCATGCTGCGACCATTCCATTAATAGAACGACCTCTTAATAATTTTTTCTTAAAAGCTTCAATGTATAATCGAATAGCAGACTTTTTAACATGGTCTGGCAAATTTAAATTACTTCCGATTCTTTTTAATTCAGTTGTGGCTATTAACATATTTCTTTTATCCCAGGTCATTCGTGAATTCCATTTAGCAGCTCTCTTAAGATCAGGATTTTTAATACTAGATTTATCTATTACTGTACTTAATCCCATATCTGGTAATAAAATCGAGATTGGAGATCCTGTTCTCTCTCTTCTTTCCTTTTCTTGTTTTGTAAAAGCTCTTTTCCCACTATGTGATATATCTAAACTTCTTTCACTTATAACAAGTCCACAACTACTGCAAACAATCTCTCCTTTTTCTTGAATTGAAATTGTCTTGCCTCCACATTCTGGGCATAAATTTAAATAAGCATTTAATTCTGATTTTACTTCCATAACTTTAACCCCATGAACTTCTTAAAGGTATTTAATTATAAAACTCAAATTTATATTTATCTGTAATCCAAATATTACCCCATGAATTAATGATACTAAAATTTGAAAATTACTTTATATTTGTAATGACTGAAACCCGCATATATTCTATGAATGCAAGTAATTTATATTTAAGTAATGTATATAAATCTTTCGATTGTGCTTATTTTTAGTCGGAATAATCCTATTGGTTTAAATATTTAAAATTATGAACTGGATTTTTTTTAAAAAATATGTTTGAGTTAATATTTAAATTATTTATAAAAAATATGGCATAAATGTAGTAAATCCACAGAATAAACAAATTGCTATGCTAATCATTAAGTTTTTCAAAGCTTTTCTTGGATTAACTAAAGGGCGGCTCTTATCAATAAAATACCAAAAGGTCAGAATTAAATGAAGAACTCCATTATAAGAACAAAACGCAATTAAATTATAAACTATAGGTAAATCATATAGCATTAAATTTCCCCCACTTAAAGATTCAAAGCTAGAATCTATCAAACCTATTAAATAGAATATAAATCCATCTGGTAACGGTTCAAGGATCCACATTAGGAAGTATGTAAGGTAATTAAATAAAATTCCAGAAGCTATAATAATATAAATGCATCCTAATACTAATCTAACTTTCCTAATTTTACTCGATTCTTTATTTAAGTCCTCATTAGGTTTTAATTGCTGGTGAAAATAAACCCCTCTTAGCTTTAATAAGGTCAAAATACCAATAAATAACATGATTATTACTAATATATATTTTGAAAATTTTAAATAAATCAAAAAGAAAATATTAGCTGCTTTTATTACTTGATCCAACAAATTGAATAATAGTTTTAGAATATCGACTGCTTCAAATAATAAAATCATCGATAGTCTTTTTATAATAGTTTATTTAAACTCTACAGAAATTATTTCTATGTTTTTTATTATTTCTAGCTAAATAAAAAGTTAAATAAACCATACAATTGACTTTCAGACCTAATATGTGAAAAAATAATATAAAGTATTGTTTTAATCAATTCAATCATTTAATCAGTTTTTTATAAAGTAAAATGGGATAATAGAGAATATAATTATGATTCCTGAAATCATGATAATAACTTCTGTCTCAACAAATCCATAAAGATAGGTACCTATGGGAGTGAAAACCACACTTGCCAAAATGCTAAACATAGTAATTAGTTGATAATAAAATACCCTATTTTGGGCTATTTCCATCTTAAAAGGAATAAGTTTAATCATAAAAAGACCAGATATAAAGAAGTATACTCCATAGATTACCATGAATAATATGAAATTAACAAACGGTATTAAGAAGAGAAGTAAACCTATAATTAAAGTTGTGATAAGTAAAGTGCTTTTACAATCATAATTTCTAAATAGAAATCCACCGATTAAATTTCCAAAGGTAAATATCAAGATTAGTAAAAACCATAATATTGAGAAAAATGTAATACTAGTTTGTGCTGAAATCCAGGGTTTTATCGTAAAGGAAAACAATCTATCTGAAAATGCTAGGAATAGAAATAAGCACATAAGAAATATTGAGCTTTTATTAATAGAATTTCCATTTGGATTTCCCTTTATTCTTTGAATATTGTCTGGATTGTCTTTTAAAAGGATTGTAAATAATAAAAGTGGTGTAGAAAAAAGAATTCCAATGAAAAAGAAATTAATCCAATTTGAAGTTAAACTGGTCGTAATTAAAAATATAAAAATAGGAAATATACTCCCAATAATAGACCCTAATTGAATAAGTAATGCATTTCTGTTTTTAGTACTGGTGTCCGGTGATTGAGAAATCATAATTTTATTTATACCAACGGTACAAAGAGAAATAAAGGTTAAAAGAAGGGTATAATAAATACCGAATAATATTAGTGATTCTAGGCTAAAAATTAACAGTATAAAATTTATTAAGATGCCAATGCCACTAAAAATTACGAGAAATTTACGTTTAGCATTTTTTTTATCATAGTAAATCGAAATAACAGGTCTTAATAGAAATGCTAAATAAGAAAAGAACAAAACAATTGAAAACTGGATTGTGTCAATTTTAACAACATTTGAAAAATAGATTGGTAAATAACTGTTAGTATAAATTAGAATCATTTCTGTACTAAAATACGTGTAAAAATAGAGAAACATATTAGATTTGTTAATCATTTTTGATAAACCATATTTTTTATTAAAAGGTTTAAGAAGAAATTTAAAAACTCATATCTTTAACCACATATCAAAGTAAAAAATAAAATAGAGAACCCAAAAAGGATTCTATGATCATCTATGCTCCAGTTTCTCCTGAATATGGCATAATACCTTACCTCCTCATATGAGTTAGTAGATATTATTCTATAAGTTTGTTTTTAAAGTCCGCTATTATTATATTACAGAAAAAACAAATATAAGATATGATTATTTAAATTAATAAAAAATTAATAAGATTACATTTTTAATGATATTAAGTAATAGATTTGAATGCCTGCTCAATTTGACCATGAAACTTTAGAGGAATTATCTAAAGGGAAAAATTTAAAGCAATTAGAAAGTATTTTCAATAATTTAATAGATGAAATAGTTAGTTATATCAAACTAAAGCCATTATATGAAAAATTTACAATTGAATTGAACAACAAAAATCTTAACCAAAAGGACTATGATGAAGAGATTCTTGATTTTGGGGTTAGAAGAGTTGTAAATAATAATAATTTAACAATTATATTTTCTAATAAATATTTAGTGTTTTTACCCTTTCTTTTACTACGAGAGGTATACTATTCATTTCTTCCTATAGACATGAGTGAAGTAATTAAAGTATGTATTAATCAAATTATCGAAAACGACTTAAATCAATTAAGCTATTCTAAAGAATGGAAAAAAATTATTGGAGACGCTTTAGTTAAAAGGGATTTTAGTAAAAAACTTGAACAATTTGACAAAATGCAAAAGTTCTTCAAAATAGAGGCCAAAGAACCATTTGAAGACACAATACAATTTTTTTTTAAATATCTCAGAGAAAATCTAATATTAATTAAAAGTGGTAACGTAAAAGAGTTTTATGAAAGAATTTTCAACCAATATACATACAAGACATCTAAATCCATATTTAATAACGAAATAATTGAAACTATAAGAGTATTAATATCCCTGAGAGAGATTTCTAATAATTATATAACATTAGCTGATTATTATTCTTTATTTAGTAAAAACAAAAACGATATTAAACCAAGTATAAGTCTAAGGCAATTTAAAGAAAATATGAAATGGATTAATAAATGTTCTGCTATTGCTCCATCATATGACACTTTTTATGGTAGATTGGGTTTATGTGCATTTTGTTGCTTTTTAAAATTTCATCCTCTTATTGAAAAGAGTAAAATTAAAAAATTACTTGAGCAATGGCAATTTTATCACTCTCCTAAATTTACAGAAAATGCTTTTGCGACTGAAATTTCTCTGATTTTTTGGGTACCTAAGATATATTTGAACGATTTATTGAATTACTTTGAAAAGTTAGAAATTAAAGGATATTTAATTGATAAAGAAATCTATTATTTGCTAGATAATACTAATTTTCTAAATTTGAATTATTTTATTGATCCTTCTAATACAAAGAAAATCATAGATCCTAATTTTAAAGAATATAATAAAAAAAATGAAATAGAACATAAAATTGAATATGATATAGTTCCTTATTCTTATCCTTTGACTCTTTTTGAATTTTTAATTTTAGATCGGATTAGATATCTTTCTGTAACGGGATTAACGTTTGATAAAAGAATTGAAACTCTAAATGCAGTTAAAGATGACATTGAAAATGAATTAAGAAAACAAAAAAAGTTTATCAATGAATTTAAAACAAATTTTAATTCAGTAATGATTAGTTCAGAATTAAAAGATAAGTTTTTACAATTTATTGAAAAGAATCAATCAATAGGATTTTTCGAAACATATCATCGATTAGAAATACTTTTAACCTGCTTAAAAATATTGGAAATTGAAGTCTGGAAGCAAAATCTAAAGGCTAGTACTCATCTAATGCAGAAATATATAGAGGAGAATACCTTTTCAAAAAATTTAGAAATTAACATCCTCTTAAAAAATAAGTACATCAGAGAAGCACTAAAGAAATTTATCACCAGATATTTCAATTCTCCTAAAACCTCAAGAAACTTTATATCTGAAATTCAAAAATTTTATAACATTCTAAATTCATGTTTTAATCTTAAGATCTTTAATTTAAGTAATATTGGGAGAATTATCAAAGATAACTTAGTAGAAGATATCTTTAATAAAAAAACTGTAAAAATAGAAAATCTAAAAAAATCAACAACTTTGTATAAAATAACAAATCAAAAAATTGAATCGACAATAGAATCCTTTTTATCTCAAGATCCTCCCATAATAAAACCATATTTAATTAATACTATTATAACAAGTGCTTTTGCAAAATATTATCCTATTTTTGTAATAATTGATAATAAGGAAAATAGAGAAAGGCTTGAAAACTTGAAATCGTATTTTCCAAGGATTTTTATCTACAAAATGTCAGAATTTACTACTAAAGCTGACTTTATATATATACTCTTTTATCTCGTGAATTTAAAAGAGAAAAAGCTACTTATAACCGCTTTGTATAATATATTCAAAGAATCAATTCACTTTTTAAAAAGGTATTTCTGGAGAGGAGTTGTAAGTGAAAGAAAATTTTTGCTAAGAGATTTCTATGACTTTGAAAACAATGAATTCTTTTATACGGATGATTTGTTTAATGAACTTTATAATTATTCTCTAAAAATCCTTGGCGATAAATTAGAGTGGCCTAATAATCAAATAAACGAAAACTTAAGAGAATATTTATGGCCGAAAAATAAAAGTTTCAATGATTTAGTAAAAAAAGTAAAAAAAAGAATATATCACCAAGAAATTGATTTTAATGTGAATAATCTTAATAATTTATTAGAATTTCAAAAAAATTTAGAGTCAACAATCCTTAATAATTCAAAATTTAGGGAAATAAAAAATAAACCATTCTTTAAAAAGTATGTAAAGTCAATAAAGTTAATTCCTTTATTTAGTAATTTTGGATTTTCTAATTATTTTTTATATATTCAACCTTTTGATTATAATTTTATTGATTTTAAACTTCTCTCAACTAATAGCTTTCAAGAAATCAAATATCCTGCTTCTATTGACTCCAATCAAATTATTTATTACTCTTACATTTTCCCACATAGAAAGCCTAATAAAACATATCTTAATTGGCTAATTAAGTCTAAGAAGAATATTAGTGAATATTGTTTGTTTTATAAAAAAAAAATTTATGAATTAATGAATTTCAATCGTAACTTAACCAAACTTGGCTGGGATTATTCTTCCATTCGATTTAAATCTTATGTGGAAAATGTCTTATTTGATCGCTCATACAATCCAAAATTTTCAAATATAAAAGAGTTTAATTTAGATTCAATAAATTTATCAGATATTTTCTATCCTGAGTCTCAAGAATTTAATGCTTTGACTCACATATATAATACATATTCAATTGATATTAAATCATATTTGGGCACCAAAAAATACACGACAATAGACCAGATTAAATATCTTCTTAAGAGGAAATTAATTTTTCCGTATCTTTCATTAAAAAACCTAGATTTTGAAGAAAAAATTTTAATAATTTTACCCAATATTATGAAGAAATTTAATGAGGAACTTATTAAAATATTTAGCTTCTTTAATTTATGTCATATATATGAAATCGAAGGTGAATTTTTCATTTATGGATTTGAAGATATCAAACAATTTGAAAATGGTCTTTTAATTGAAATTTGGTTTCCAAAGTGTGAATTGGATGAATTTTTTGAAGTTTTTGACCTTATTTTCGAATATTTCAAAATTAAACATTATCTTATCTTAACTGACTTAGTAGATGGAAAACACTTACTTAAGTCCGTTTATGGGAATTTGAAGTTTTTAGAAGAGTACAATCCTTTAAAAAATCTTATTTGGAACGATAAAGATAAAATTTGGATGAATCATAAACTATTTAATGAAAAATTTGAACCATTTTATCCAGATTTAATTTATGGAAATAAAAAAGAAGAGACTTAATATTTACCTAAGAATATATGTCCTAAAATTTAGTAAAATCCAAATATTCATTTAAAATAATTAGGAAGAAGCACGATACAGTTAAATTTATTAAGATAAGCAATTAAATAATTAATTAATCGTTTAATATCGCGTTTAGTTTCGGTAGCATTTGCATTAATGTAATCTGCGAAAGCTTTTGGTCCAATTGCTACTAATAAGCCAGATAGATCGCTTTCTCTCTTTATAAAATACCAAAAGGTATTATCTTTTTCATTATCCTTTACCAAAAGTAGCATCCAAGGATTTAGAGTCCAATCTTCTCCCTCAGGATTAATTACCTTTTCTATTGCGTTTCCAGTTGTATATTTTTTAGACATTTTAATAGCTTTTATAAGACTATTAAAGAAGCTTCTTTTAATCTTTAAATATCCATCAAAGTAACTACTTGCATCATATAAATCTAAATTCTCAATGTTTTCATCTGAATATTTAATCAAAACTTTCCATGTCTTCATGAGTTCATATTTTAAAATTATTTTGTACTAATTTCTTCTATATCTGTTACCTTGGATATATTTTTAAATTTATCTAAAGCGATTTTTAAATCTTTATATCTTTCATCATTAGAGTTTAAATTAAGGTAGCATTCATAGATAATTTCATTTCCTTTGAGAATTAAACCAGAAGTATGGATTATTTCAAATTTTTGAAGCTCTTCAATAAATTTTTCTAACTCTTTACTTTTTATATTTACTCCCATTGAAAAGATCTTAATAATTCTTTCTTTTTTAACTGGATATATCGTTAATCTCATGAACTTCTTAATATTTGATTGAATTATTAATAAAAATGGAAACCCAACTGAAGTATTCTTTTTTGGCAGATCTATTAATAAATTTAAAGGTAAAGACTTATCATATCGTTTAATATAGGCTTTAGAAAAATGTTGTTTCTCCATTTTTTTGTTAACTCTTTCTTTTTCAAATTTTATTAAATCTTTTTATTAATTATTAAATCTTTCCATCTTTTTATAACTTTAATAGTACCTGAAGTTTTTATTGGAGAAAATATTACCCGCTTTCCAGATATCTCTTGTATCAAAGTTAAGGAAGATATTATAATTTCTTTAGTTTTATTTGAGCATCTTATTATACCATAATTCTTTATTAAATCTAATTCTAATAACCATAACCCTGCTTTATTTGCTCCTTTTAATCCAAAATATCTCCATATTGATGTCCAAATTGATTTTAAAATTTCATTTCGCTCTAATTTGTCCTTTTCTTCTTTGATAATTATAAAAAGTATATATCTACTACGTTCTAATTTTCCTATAATTAATCCCCTCTCTCTATAATTCGGACCCCTGTCTCAATTGAATTTTTATCTAGACGTGAATTTACTTTATCTAACAGTTTCAACACGTTGTCAGAGAATCCTTGCTTTGCTCTGTTTAACGACATCCCTAATAAAGTATTACAAATGCTAATTAGAGCCCTTGGATTACGTATATCAAAGGGATCATCGAAATTTCCACAGATAATATAGTTATCTTTTAATTTTGCGATAAATTGAGTAAAGCGATATAAATTTCTGAAATGCTTTGACTGTATTGCCTTATTTTTAACCAAAAGTGGAGCCAATGCAAATTCTATAAAACTTTTATTTTGATTCGCTAAAGAAATCACTCCAGGAGTTATTGTTTTGAGTAATTCTGGTTCTGAAAAAGAAATCACATCAATTCTAGAATCTTTAGCAGCTTGAAGTTGAATTTCTTTTTCCTGGGTCTCAACCGATAAGATATATGGAAAGGCTTTAAAACGCTCTAGCTCTTTCTTAAATTCACGTAATGAATTTGGCTTTAAATTAAAACGGTAAAAAATATTTATTGAGGTTGCATTTTCAATTTTGTTCATTAAATCATGATCTATTCTTTCGTTACTATTTTCAGGTTCTAAAATTAAATTTTTTATACCTAAAATTTCACAAAATTCAATCTTTTTCTTAATCTCATTGAAGTTGCTAAAATCTACTCTTAATCTAGACTCAAAATAAGACAATTAATTTGAAACCTCTGAGATACTTTTAAATCATTAAAACATTAGTTAAAGAATGGTAAGTATTGTTATAATAATAAAATTTTATTATAAATGAATATTTTGCATGATTAAAGATTCTAACAATTGAGTAGTTTTATTGCCTAAACAAAGAAAGCTTTCTGAAATCAGGAAAAAGATTAAAAGTGGAACTGCTAATGTAATTACGGTACAAGAATTTATAGATCGTATAGACAGTGGTGAAAAAGTTAAATTTGAAGATGTAGATGTAGTAACTACCGCAACGAAAGGATTAATGAGCGGTATAATGGGCGTTTTCTCATTTCGATTGTCGCCTCCAAAGACATTAAGAAAATTTACTGAAATTACTATAAATGGAATTCCATCATTTCCCGGACCATGCCCGAATGAATATCTCGGTATTGCTGATTTAATAGTGTATGGTACCGCACAAAGTAGAACAAGGGAGAATTATTGTGGTGGTTCTCTTTTTAGGGAGTTGGTCGAAGGGAAGACCGTAGAGATAATAGCAAAAAGTAGTGAGGGTGAAAGAGTTGAAATGTCTTTAACCTTAGAAGAAATGCAATTTGCTAAACTCATGGGAACCCGTCAAGCGATAAAGAATTATAACGCAATGATCAACTGTGAAACTTATAAAGTAGATACTATATTTTCTTGTCTCCCGTTTCAACCGAATAAAACTGAAATCACCTTTTCTGGGTGTGGTGCTTTGAATCCTTTTGAAAATGATCCAGATTTTCTCTCATATGGTGTTGGTACACCTATCTTAGTTAATGGAAGTATTGGTTATCTTATGGGCCCAGGAACTCGAAATTATATTGAAAAGCCTAATATGATGACTATTGCTCCAATGCTGAACATGCAACCAAGATTTATGGGAGCTTTTAAGACTTCATACGGTTTAGAGCCAATTTGTAGTATTGCTGTACCTATTCCAATATTAAATGAAAAAATTTTTAATAACATTATCAAATCTGATAAAGATGTGAAATTAACTATTCTAAGTCTTGTTGGAAGAGAAAAGGTTGGTGAAATTACTTATGGAGATGTTTGGGACAATAATTTCCTATTAAAATTTGATCCTGAGGCATGTAAAAATTGTGAACAATGTAAAGTAATAGATTTTTGCCCAACAAATGCTTTTATTGTTAAAAAGGGCTTAGTTTCAGCAATAGATAGAGCTCGTTGTTTCAATTGCGGTACCTGCATTAAATTATGTCCTGATGCTTTCAAATTAAATTTAAAATCAGTTAAATTTGAAGGCAAAGATGTTCCAATTGTACTTAGACAATCAGATAGGTATGGTGCAATCATTTTAGCAGAAGAATTAAAATCTCAAATTCTTAAAGGAGAATTTCCAATAAGAAAGCCTACGGGAAAATTAGATTTCGCTGAGTATATAAAATAAATTGATTATTGATACTTATAGAACACTTAGATTTTGTTTAGGATTGTTCTCTTTTTATTTAGATATAAATGTAAAAAATCTTTTTATAATAAAATTTAACTTTCATTATTAATACTCGTTTATATGTCAAAACAAGTTAGCAATGGCGGAGATTTATTAGTCAAATGCCTTATAAATGAAGGAATTACCAAAATGTTTGGAATTGTTGGCGGAGAACTAACCCGAATTTACGATGCTATTGAACGATGGGGGAGAGAAGAGGGCATAGATACTGTAATGGTTCGACATGAACAAGCGGGAGGTCATATGGCAGACGCTTGGGCTAGAACAACAGGAAAAATTGGAGTTTGCCTTGGCACTGCGGGACCAGGTGTTTCTCATCTTATTCCTGCCGTAGCAGCAGCAAATGCAGACTCAATTCCAATGCTAGTTATAGGAGCACAAATTGCACGTATGTTTGATGATTCAGGAATCCTGCAGGGTGGATTGGATCAGATGAGTTTAATGAGACCAATAACAAAATTACAAATTTCTGTTGAGGAACCTTATGAAATTCCATTTGCTGTACAAAGATGTGTTAAAACAGCAATCTCAGGAAGAAAAGGCCCTGTTTTTCTAGAATTAAGAGAAACTGCTTTAGTTAGGACTGCTACGGAGGAAGATATGAATAAGATATTGAAACCAGAAAAATATAGACCTAATAACAGACCTTATGGAGATCATGAGATGATAAATAATGCATTAAAAATTCTAAAAAATGCTAAGAGGCCCATCATAATTGCTGGAGGAGGAACGATCGCAGCGGAAGCTTCAGAGGATTTAATTAAGCTTTCTGAAGCCTATAAGATTCCTGCTTTAACTACAGTTATGGGTATTGGTGCGATTAGTTACAATCACAATACATATGCCGGGTCCTATCCCTTATCTAGTACTTACCGTAGAGCTGCTTCAGAAGCAGATGTTGTTGTAGCGATTGGTTGTAAATGGGATTACACTACAATATATGGGACAGCTCCGGTATGGAATCAAGAGCAGAAAATTGTACAAATTGATATAGATCCTAAAGAAATTGGAAAAAATAGACCCGTTGAAGTTGGCATTATTGGAGATGCGAAGGCAGTTATAAATCAATTTCTTAATAGTATGGAAAAAAATCTACCTAAAGAAAAAATAACTGAATGGTCTGAATGGAATGAATATTTACAGGCAGCTCGTGAGAATGATCGAACCATTATCCAAAACCTTAAACAATCAAACAAAATTCCAATGAAACCTGAGAGACTTATTGTTGAAATATTAGAATTTATTCCACCCGAGACTCAGTTAGTTATTGATGGGGGTGATATTGCTCTTTTTGCTTATGGTCTTATTTCAAATTATCATAGATATCCTAGGAGCACTTTCACTTCTATAGGAATGGGACATTTGGGTGTAGGAGTTTGTTATGCTATTGCAGCAAAATTAGCTAATCCTGATAAACCTGTAGTATGTATCAATGGGGATGGTAGTTTCTTATTCAATGTCCAGGAATTAGAAACAGCAGTAAGACTTAATTTACCCATAATTATTATAATTGGAAATAATTGCGCATGGGGGATGCTAAAAACATATCAAAAAAACAACCTAAAAAGACGTTATTGTGATGTAGATCTTCCTTCCATTAATTACGCTGAGTTAGCTAAAGGTTTCGGCTGTTATGGTGAGAAAGTGGAGAAGCCAGAAGATATTAAACCTGCATTAAAAAGAGCAATTGCGTCAAAGAAACCTGCTGTGATTGATGTTAGCATTGCCTTCGGATCACCACCGGCCGGAAAATTTCTAGGATTATATAAAAAGAATAAGGGTTTATTCGGGAACTAAAAATTGTAAGGTGGGAAATTGTGTCAAAAGAACAATTTTTAAAAGGAAAAGTTGCTCTGATAACGGGAGCTGGAAGTGGTTTTGGTAGGGAAATGGCAAAAAAATTCGCCAGAACAGGAGCTGATTTAGTGTTAAACGACATTAATATGTTAGGATTAGAGGAAACTCAGGAAATTATATTAAAAGATTGTGATGTTGATATCCTTTTAGCAAAAGCAGACATTTCAAATTCAAATGAAGTAAAACAAATGGTAGATGATGTTTTTAAGAAGTTTGATAACATTTTTCTATTGGTTAACAATGCAGGTATCGATAGTGGATTGTATACTTCATTAAAATCTAAAGAAGAATCTTATGATAAAGTTATGGCGGTAAATGTTAAGGGAGCTTGGAATGTAACAAAAGCATTTTTTAGAAGGATGAAAAGACAAAAACAATTTAAGCCTATTGTCGGAAAAATTATTAATATAGCATCATGTGCAGGAACCGAAAATGGTTTAAATCCTTATTTTGGAATATACAGTGCAAGTAAAGCTGCGCTTATTGCTTTCACTAAATTATGGGCTCTTGAATTAGGATCTAGCAATATTACAGTAAATGCAATTTCACCGGGGATTTTCTTGACTCCTATATATAAAAATGATCCAAAGCTAATAAGAATGCTTATGGAAACAAGAGGAATAAAATTGCCCATAGATAGAATAGGAGAAGCTAAAGATGTAGCTGATGTTGCTTTATTTTTAGCATCACCCGCAGCGGATTATATTACAGGACAAAATATCATTTTAGATGGAGGAATGACCTTAAGTATAAATAAATTATAGACTAATCTTTAAGTAATACTAATTCTAACTTATAATTTAATTTCAAGAAATTATTTCGGAGTTTAAAAACATATTTTCATATTTATTATTGTTTTTTTTAGATTTGTATAATCAAGAGAAAGTTGAGAAGGCGTTTGTTTCATTAAAACTCCATTCAATAAATCTAATGTGGTTTTTTATAGATCAATACTTCTCAATTATTCTCTAACTTTAAGAGATCTATTAATTTATGTCAGAGTTCTTAACTTATCATGTATATAAATCTTTTTGATCATAATTAACATTTAACGAATTTAAGATTGATTAACAATATAATTTAATATCCTAACTTAATATAAAATTAGAATTGTGTCCTATTATCCTTAGTCTTCTTATAGGATTATACAAAAATTAAAATACCAAATTTAATTATCATTTTTATAATTTATCGCAAAACTGAAAATAATATAGATAAGTGGCTTTAATAACTTGAGAAATACCTCTTTTAAAATTATAGTTTTCATAATGGTCTGCGTTTTTACTTTCAGTTCAATATTACTTATGGTAGAAGTGAAAGGTGCTGCTGCTACACTAGACCCTGCTATTGGTAAAGCACCCATTATTGATGGAATTATTGATGGTAATATTAACGAGTGGGAAGAAGCTAGCCCTGTTTCTATACAATTATATCAAAACCTATCAAATCCACAAAATGGGCTTCCAATTGAGATTAAATGCTTACAACAAGGTGAAGATCTTTATATCTGTGTTCAATTTGAATTAGAACCTGAAGATTTCAAGGATGATGAATTTTTAGGAATCTTAGTATCAAAAAGCCAATCCGAAGCTGAAGAAGATTTCTTTGATGCAAAAATAGTGCAATTTTCGAATATCACAACAGGGGAATTTGAATTCAAAGATTATTATATTAACAATTCGATATTTAAAGAGGATGATGACTCAATAATTAATGGGAATGGTGCAGCAAATCTAATTAATAATAAAATGACTTATGAATTTTCTTTGCCTGTAATAGATTATGATTATGATATCTATGACCAAGTAATAGAAGCTCTAAGAACTCGTGCTTTCAAAATAATTTTTGGTAATTCCCCATCATATCCAGAAGGAATTTCACATCAAAATATCATATTAATCAATGTCAAATACCCCCCAGAAGAAGATAATACACTTGATATAGACTTAATTTATTTAATTCTAACCATTATTATATTTAGTTTCGTTTTTGTAATATTTGGGTTTCAAGTTTACAAGATTGCTTTATTAAAATCACAAATTAAAAGAATTGGGGGATAATATGTCGAAGATCAGAAAAAATAATAATATAAATAATAAAAATTCGAAAAAATCATCCAATTCTGATCAGAAATTCGCTTATAGGACTGTCATTCTATCTGTTATTTTAGCCGGAATTTGCTTAATAGTTTCTTTACTCTTTAATGCTGAAATCATTACAATCTTTATGGATCAAGGACTTTTTATGGATATTATAGATATTACAATTAAAGTTGTTTCAATACTATTATTTTTTCTATTCATGATTATAAGTTTAGGGAATTATAAGGAACTTATAGGTGAGCCTCTCAAATTGGGAAATATAATTATAATTTTTATTATCTCATTATTACAAGCATTTAGGAATTCAATAGTATTTGGTTTTACCTTAACGGGTTTATTATTTTTGTTAATTTATCTCTATTTTGCCCATGAAGGTTAGAAAATGAAAAATTATAATTAATTTTCAAAAAGTTGATTAGACAATGTTTTTAATCGGTCATCGGGGTACTAGACTCGATTTTGATGAAAACACAATTGAAGCTTTTAAAATCGCGTTAAAATTTGGTGCAAAAATCATAGAATTTGATGTTAGAAAATTAAAAGATGATAATTTTGTGATATTTCATGATCATTCCCTTGAAAGAACCACAAACTCTAACGGTTTATTGAAGAATTTTACTTACCAAGAGATTAAGACAATAAAGACTAAAAAACAAGAACGTAAAATACCATTATTATCTGAAGTATTTGAAAGTTTTAAAGGAAAATGTAAATTCTTAATTGATCTGAAAGATGAAGGAATTTTTGAAGATATAATCAACCTAATTAATAATTATGATTTATTAGATGATTGTATTTTCAGTGGGAGAAATTTAAAGGAGTTAATGATGATTAAACACCAATTACCAAATACTCAAGTATGTTATAATATAACAAAAGGTAGAGATTTAAGCTTATCAGAGTTTTCTAAATTAGCCAGTAATGGTAGTTTAATTTTTAAACCGGACTTAATCAGTCTAAAGTCAAATCTAATTGATCTTATATTTATCCAAACTTGTCATAAAAATAATATTATGGTTCTAGCTTGGGATTTTATAAATTATTCCAATCCTATTAAAGTTATTAAAGATATTATCAAGATGGGTATTGATGGAATTTTATTTGATAACTATAAAAATATTTCTCTCATTTAGGAGTGGATATAAAGAAAAAATCCTATTTTTCGATTTCAGTAGAACCTGAGGGTAAATAAAGGGCAATTTCTGTTTCAGGTAAAGCTTTTATCCATTTTTTTAAATCTTCCTTAGTTTTTCTAATGAAAAAGGATTTTATCTCTTTTACTAACTTACCTTTTGAAACACCCCCCCTTGAAGGTTTTATAATTAGATAATTAGAATCTTGTGCTTTAACAGCCTCAATCGGCCCACATATAATTTTAGGATAAAATCTTTTTTTGTCAGGCTCTAAATCTACAACCTTTATACTTATTGCTAATTTAGTTTTAGCATTTTTTATAAAATTCTTCTTTCCTATTATCATAAATGATCCTTTTGATAGATATTCACCTGAAGGTGGACTTTTTGAAACTTGATCAGGTGTTACATAAAATACGTCTACTACATTCCAAGATTCTTTCCAAGCTTTAGAGTAACTGGCGACGAAATCTGCTGTTTCTTTAATAGTTGTTTCAGGAATTTCTTTAGAATCAGGATTTTTTATAACTGTTAATGGTGAACCTGAAAAATTGGTATGAAAAACTAAATCATCTTGTTCCAAATATTTTTTATAAATTAGCTCATTCGTGCTAGCATCTCTTCCTCCAATAATTAAAAATCCATCCGAAGATCTAAACCAATGAAATTTTTGATACCATTTCTTCTTTGGTTTTTTAATCAAATATTCAAATTCACTCTCCATCGATTCTTTTTCAAGCTTTAAACTTTCTATTTTTTCTTTAGTTTTTTCAATTGCAGTTAATGTTCCCTTAATTTTTTTTTCTGCTTTCTTTCCCTTTGAATAAATCAAATTCGCATTTTCACCAACACTTTTATATAAATCTAAATAGACTTCCTCATCATTAATTCTAATAACCAATTGTTGGGTAGCGGATAAGACTCTATCAAAAAATTTCAAACTCTCTAAATTATTAGTTTTAGCTACTATCAATTTGTTATTTATTTCATCCCAATTATAACCTTTATCCCTTGCATCTTTGATAACAGTAAACAATTTTTCAAGTTGGTTAAAATTAGCATAAATAAAATCTCCAGATTCATAATATTTCTTCTTTTTTTTTTTAAGCTCTTCCAAATATTCTAATTGATTTTTTAGTATTTTTTTTTGAGATTTAATACTTTGAATTACCTTTTGATCTGAAGGTTTAAAGATTTTAGAAGAATCAATTTTAGAATAATATTCATCAATTGCTTCATTAAAAGAAGGAAAATATATTTTCTTATAATCTTTAAATAGATTAAGTTCAAATGGAAAAACACCAAGTTCATTATTTTCCTTGTCAAATAAAATGTAACCCTTAATATCTCCAAATAGTAACTTATTTCTCAAATTATTGAATTCTTTGAATAATCGATTTAATTCTTCACTTTTTAATTCTTTTCCCTTCTTATTCTTATCAATTCTTGCGCTAAAACAAATTTCTTCACTATATAAACCAGCTATTGAAATCTTCCTTGCTAAAATTCTCACAACCTCATCATTTGAATTATAAATGATACTTTTGAAGGTTTCTTCATCTATAGTTAAAAAGTTCTCTCCTCTTAGAGTTGGAAACGAATATGCTCTATTAGGTAAAATGTCTCTCTCTCTTAATCTAGTGTAATTTTTCGCTACTTTCACTATATCATTCTCATCTAAAATGATATAATTACCTTTATTAAATAATTCTATAACTAAATTCCAATTTTTACCTTCAAAACTACTTAATTCTAAGACTATAATTCTATCAAAATCATGTTGAAAAATACGTAAAATTTTTCTATTTTTTAAAAATTTTCTCATTGAAATTACGAATTGAGAGGGATATTTAGGAATAGGATAATCATAATTTGTTAAATTGATTCTAGAATCATTTTCAATAATTAAATTTCTTTTACCTAATGAAGGGCTATTAATTTTTAAAAGTAATAGATCATCAATTTCATATATATTTATTATTGTTCCATCAGAAAGTTTTTTATCTAATTCTCTTGTAATTGTATATACATCAAAGTTAGAAAAATTAGTAATCCTTTTCATATTCACCATTTTATTATAAGAATATGATATATAATCATTTTTATAATAAATAATATTTATAACAATAACGATGGTTAAAAAAGAAAAGCGTTTAAAAAGAGTTAATATTAAAAGAGAGCGTCAAAAGTTAATAAAAGAAAAGAAAAAACAATTTCAAATACAAGATCTACAAGTAGATAAAAAGTCTGAAAAAAAAATAGACATTAGACTTCAGAAAGAAACAAAGTTGTATTGGATAAGGGCAATTTCAGGTGCTTTAAGTGCGTTCATTGGAATCTTGATAGGTCTCGTAGGCTGGATATTATTGATATGGATGTTATGTTTTTGGTTTATAACGCCCTTTTTCGTAAGTTTTTTAATATTTAGGTATAAATATAATAAAGAAGAATGGAATTGGAAGAATATCATAAAACCTGGTTTGGGAATATTTTTCTTCTTATTTATGATTGTGGGTGTAATTACTTTTACTTTTTTAGCTTTTCTTTAGTTTATTTATTTAATTGAATTATTTGTTTAACTTTTTTCTCGACTTTTTCTCCAGAGCTAAAAACAATTTCTTCTAATTTATAAATCCGATTACAATAGACACACTGAATTTTTAATGGTTTTTCTTCTAATACTATAAATTCAGTTTCAATAGGTTCTTTATCTGAATTAGAAATGCATGTTTTATTCTGACATAAAATTAATCTCTCAATAATTTTTGGAATCTTTACTTTTTTCTTTTCTATAACATGATAATCTTCTATTAATGAAATAGTTGCATTCGGGGAAAGAATAGAAATTTGCTGCATTTGAATTTCATTAAGGAAAGCGCCTTCTATCTTAATTATATCTTTCTTTTGATATTTTTTAGATGATACATTTACTCCTATTGTCATAAGGTCTGGGGATTCATCTAAACCTGTCAAATTAAGGATAGTTAAAGCATAACCTGCATCAATATGGTCAATAACGGTTCCCTTCTTTATTTTATCAATTTTAAGTTTTTCTTCTAACATAATTCTGTAGATTAAATTATTTTTTAATTGAAAAAATTTTTGAAAAAATCTTATTCTTTCTCTATATAATAATGAATGATACAAAAAATAAAATAGTTGATAAAACAAAATTATAAGATAAATTATCATCAATTTCTAAATCTAAATAATCTAAAAGTCCTATTATTAGGGCGCCAATGGTTGGTATTAGAAAAAATCCTAAAAGACTTGTAATAAAAAATTCTCTTAATAAGATTAGTATGATAATCCCTGAGATAAAGGCTGTTATCATTCCTGCAAATAATCCCTCATAGGTTTTGTTTGTTTTTCGAATCTTTTTCTTCCCCAACAACCTACCAATAAGATTTGAATTTGTATCTCCAAAAATCCCCATAGTCATAGATGTGCATATTATTAAAGGCCCAATTGGTTGAAATAATCCATATAAAATAATAATAGAAAAACAACCAATACTCATAGAAATATGAGGGCCAAGTCTCATATGTAATTCTTTTTCTCTTAAAATTCGATTTACAGGTTTTAATGGATAAATATTAGGTTTTAAAATTCTAACAAAATCTACTGTCAATAAACTTATTAGAGAAATTCCTACTAAAGAAACCACTAAGTATTGAGTAAAGATCATTTTATCTCCCTCAATATTATAAACAGAAAAAAATAAATCTGAAAAAAAATCAGGTAGTAATTGAAATATATAAATAAAAAAATGTTGGACCAAAAATCCTAGAGTAAAATAAAAAAAAATAATGGTTAAAACGACAAGATGACTCAACTTTCTATAAATTTCGTATTTTAAGGGTAATTGTTTAATAACCTGTTTTTCAGAAATCATTTCCAAATTCTTACTTAATTTGACCTTTTTGCGTTCCCTAGAAATTAAAAAATAAAAAAAGGGTAAAAAAAGTAGTATAAAAGTAATAATAAAAATGTCAAATGGAAAAATAATAAAATCAATTGATGATAAATGTGAAAAATTAACAATTATCAAATTGACGGTTATACTTAACAATAAAATGAGTCCATTAACAATGTTATTTTGATACGCTCCTTTCTCATCTTTTTTCTTTGCTAAAAAACCAACGTATAAAATCATTAATCCATAAGCATAAAAAGCGCTTACGATTATAACCGATAATATATTCAAATATAAACAAACTCTCGAATTATTAATTATGAAAATTCAATCATTAATATTAACATTTCCATTGAATAAAAAAAAAGAAATTGAAATATTAAATATTAAAAATTACTCTCATCGATTTTTGGCATTTCTGGAGAATTTAACGCTATTCTAATCTCTTCATCAGGTAATTCATAATCTTCTAAATTCCCTGCCATGAACTCCTTATATGCAAGTAAATCAAAATAACCATGTCCACTAAAATTGAACACTATAACCTTCTTTTCGTTGTTTTCATGAGCTATTAACGCTTGATCCATTACTTCTTTTATTGCATGACATGTTTCAGGAGCAGGAAGTATTCCTTCTGCTTTAGCAAATCTTATTCCTGCTTCAATAACTTCAGTTTGGTAATGCATATTAGAAGAAATGATTTTATTGTTATGTAAAATCGAAACCAATGGAGCAATTCCGTGATATCTCAATCCTCCTGCATGAATCGGATTTGGGATAAATGAATGCCCTAATGTATGCATTTTTAAAATAGGTGCTTGTTTCGCAGAATCACCATAGTCCCAACGGTAATTCCCTTTACATACACTTGGACAAGCACGAGGTTCAACACCTATTATTTCAACATCGGGGAGAATTCCGTGTATCTTTTCTCTAACAAAAGGAAGTGCAAATCCCATAAAGTTAGAACCGCCCCCCATACAACCGATTAAAATATCAGGTTCCTCTATCCCTGCTTTTTTTAATTGAATCTTAACTTCTTGCCCAACAATCGTTTGATGTAGACAAACAAAGTTAACCACGCTTCCTAAAGAATACCGTGCTTTATCACTCCTTAAACTATGCTCTATAGCTTCAGATATAGCAATTCCTAAACTACCGGGATGATCTGGATTGTTATTGTAAAATAATCTTCCCGATGATGTAAATTCTGATGGACTAGGGAGAACTTCAGCATTATAAGATTGCATTAAAATTTTCCTGCCCGGTTTTTGAAGAAAACTTGCTCTTACCATATATACTGTGCATTTAATATCAAACAAGTTGCATCCGAAAGACAATCCAGATCCCCATTGCCCCGCTCCCGTTTCAGTAACCAACTCTTCAATTCCATCTTTTTTAGCATAATAAGCTTGAGCTAATGCAGTATTTGGTTTATGTGATCCGGTTGGAGAAACAGATTCATTTTTGTAAAAAATTTTAACTTTATCATTAAAAATCCCGAGTTCTTTTTCTAAACCAATAGCACGATGGAGCGGTGTAGGTCTATAAGATCTAGCATAAATTTCACGTAATTCTGCAGGAATAGGTATAATTGGGTCTTGAGAGACTTCTTGAAGGACACATTCTTTCGGAAAAATTGAGAAAGCCATTTCTGGGGGAGCAGGTTTGCCATCCATTGGATTTATTAATGGTGTCATAGGAGTTGGTAAATCAGGTAAAATATTTACCCATTCTTTTGGAACTTCACTTGGATCCAATAAAATTCTTGTATTGAAAATATCTACTATTTTAATCACCTTTTAAAATTGTTTTTTTTTAAATTAAATGTGTATCATTCTTATATTGGAGTTCAATATAATCAATGCCCATTTGGCACTCAGAAAGATATCTCTTTTTTAAATTAAAAGTAAAAAAGGGAAAAATAGATAATCTAAATATGATTTAAACCAATGAAAAGAGCGTTCTTTTACGCCATTGCCACTGCCAACGCCAAAAAGACTTAATTTCAGTAGCCATGATAAAAAATCATATTTTTATTTAATAAAATTACAACATGCTCGTTAACTTATAAATTTATTCTTCAAAATAGTCAAAAATAATTTATCTTCCTTCAAATATTTTACCTAAATTTTTTGATGCAACGCGCATTACTTTAACAGTTTTCATTAAAGTATCTATTATCGTTCCGGCACAAACTATAACTAACCGACCGGCATTACTAATTACTATATATCCATTTTCAGCTCTTACTATAATTTCGCTTAATTCCTCTTGAAATAAACTCTGAATTGTCGAACTTCCAGTCATCAATAAAGCACTAGCAAGTCCACAGAATTGATCCCCATCGACATGATATTGGGGCAGTGCGGAAAATGCTATTTGATATCCTTCTTGAGAGACTAAAGCAATAGCTTCGATATCTGCGTTTGAAGTAATAAAAGTAATCTGAGGGCTAATTTTTTCAATATCTTCATTGGTAATTCCTAAATCCGACCCAAACTGCATTTTATTTTAAACCATTTTGATTAATTAAAATTTAAAAATTTAACTTTATTATAGAATTAATTAAAATGCATTTATTTATTTATTTTCAAAAAAAAAAATTTATCTAATTAATCAAATTACCTAAATTCTCATAAGAATACCCAAATATTTAGTACTATTGATTAAAATTTACTTCTAATCTTTTTCTAACTTGTAAATCATTCAAATAAAACTCTAGAATAAAATTATTTTCCTTTCATTGAAAGATAATGCTTTTTCGTTTCAAAACAACCAAAAAAACAGATCCAAAAAATTATTTTCAGATTGCTAAAAATTAAAATTAATTAATTTTATTTTTTATAAAATCAAATTAAAAAAAATAAAAAAATGATAACTACTCGAGAATCAATTAATTATCAATTTTCCCTAATTTTTGGTTATTCATCTCCTAAAGAAATAACAGTTGGCGATGTTATTGGCCCAGGAAAATTGACTAGAGAGAAGCTAAACGAGCTCTCTAAAGCTGTTATTAAGTTTCTAAGGATGTATAACGCAATATTGCGAGATTATGCTGGATCTGAAGTTTTTAGTATTGAATATGAATTATATAATTATGATGAAAATGATGCTAAGATAAAAATATATCCCAAATCTATGATTTTAATACCGGGGAGATATAAAGATTGTGAATGCCTGTTACTCGCCTTGAAACCTGACACTGGTTATTTAGATCCACATAAATCAAGAAAAGCTGTTAATGATGTTAGTAAATTATTTTACGAAATAGAAGAATTTACAGATCATCCTGAATTAGGACTTGATGGGAAAAAACAAGTTTTAAATAAATTCTCAAATCGCTTTAGTAAAAAATTATATGGGGATTTGATTGAAGATAAATGGAATAAAAAGTTAATAGGAGTTAGTATTTCGCTCCCCACAGAAAAGGAAATGTTAAATTCATATGGTTCAATAAAATCGGATGTAAAATTTTTATGGAGTAAAAGACCAATTGAAATTATTTTTACCAATTCAATATACGATAAAAATCGAACTCCTTTTGAAGCCCAAGCTTCAATTGAGCATCTTAAATATATAATATCAGAACCAAGCGCTAAATTCATAGTTAATAAATCCTTGAAATTGGGTACTGATCTCATCAAACTAGCAAACACAGGGACTATTGATGAATCTCAAGAAAAGATTATTCGATTTATTATTGAAAAAATTAAAGAAAAAGTAAAAAACATTAATGAGTATCATTCTGCTTTATGGTTGATTAGTTATATTGAAGAAATCATTCAAGATCTAGAAAATCATTTTGATTTATTTATTAGATATTCAAGTGAATTTACTTCTTCGGGAGAAAATGGCAATCTCGGAATTTTATTACAAAAATATAAAAAATATCTTTATAGCTCTACTGTTAATAATCCTCAAATTTTTTATGAAATTTTTGATATAGCAGAGTTTTCAATTTCTCAATCAATAGTTGAAAATAAAAATTTAAGGGCGATAGAATTAACTTCTGCGATTAAATATTTTTCAGAATTAACTAAAGGTTGCATTAATTCAATTAGAAGCGCGTTTCCAAGGTTTCTCTCTCTTCGTCGAATGAAAACATTAACTTTTGGTTTCTTTCAGAATTTAATAGAAAAACTTGAAATGGAACAGAAACCTTCTAAAATTTTAGGAACAACAATATTAAATAAATTTAAAGAACTTTTATTAGATCAAATTGAGGTAAACCCTTTAATTTTATCAAAAAAAATTGAATTCAATGAGGATAAATTAATTAAAGAATTTAAAAAAATCATAATAAGTAATTTAGAATCTTTTTTTAATAATTTTCAATTAAATATCGGTGATTTAATTGGATTCATAGAAGTTCAAATGGAAAGAGATTCAAATACTATAAAAAGTTATTTGGAGAATTTTAAGAAATTTTCAATAGAACTTGATTTCCTTTTAAGCTATATTTTAAGATATAGTACTATAAACCGATTTTTAAAAGATGAAAAAATTATTGAAATTGCAGATCCCGTTACTTTTGTAAATCGATTTCATCGTTTCTTAGAAAAGAGAATAGGAGGTATTAATTTGGTCTGGAAATCATATATTTTTGAATGGATTAAAGATTATGCAAAAAGATTTTTTAATATTAAAGAAAAAAGAGATTGGGTATTAAATGAAACTTATTCTGATTTTTTAAATTATATTGAAGAAAGGGAGATAATCGAACAGAAACCTGAGAATTTTTTAAAATTTCTGGATAGTTTTATTAGAAAAGTTACCGATGAATATGAGAGAGAAGCTCTATTAGAATTCTTTGGAAAATTTGAACAATCTATTGGCATTAAAACAGAATTTCCGAAATATATTCGAAATTTAGTCCAAAAGGATATAAATTTATTAAGTTTAAATGAAGAACTGCTTAAACCAATCGATTTTTTCACTGTTGATCAAGTAGAAACCTTTTATGAATACGTTATAGAGACAGATATAAAGTATTTCTCAAAATTAATTCCTAGACCGTTATCAATTATTCTTAAACATGAATTAACCAGCGAAGAGAAAGAATCGTTTAAAGGAGATTTATTTCATATTTTCAATTTTAAATATTGGCATAAAAAATCTAAATATGATGTATTAGATAATTTTAAAGAGGTTTATAGGGAATGGTTAAAAGAAATCTAATAAGCGGTATAAAAAGGAAAACTACTGCTATAGAAAGTGCTTATAGATATTTTCAGACAGTTGATCAAATAATCAATCATTTTAAGAGAGATGCTGATAAACAAAAAATCTTCCAACTAATTCAAGATAAATTTACTCTTAAGAATTTATTGAAAGCTACAGCTGCAATTCATTTATATCACAACATGGGAATAAGAATACAAGAAGTGGTTCAATCAGAACAGTTTACATATGATTCCACAACTAAATTAGAAAAAAGTCAAAAACAAGTATTGTTTGAGGAAATTACATCTCTACTAAAGGATTCTTTCTCGTTAGAGATTGATTTACTTTATAAGATAATTGAATTAGAAAACCTTTTTATTAATTTATTAATTGAAGAGAGAGAATTAGATTTTCAAGAGATCATAAAAACAAAAAGGATTAAAGCTATCGAGGATAAGATTGAAAACCAATTATTAGAGATTGTTTCAAGTTATCCTCAATTCTATTTTTATGACTTCATTGGTGATTTAATAGGGTTAATTAACGAAATCAAAGGAGAAATTTTAGAACAGAGCTCTGCTTTTAGAGATTTATCAGTAGCCGTTGAAAAAAAGTTAGAAAGTGAAGAAAAAGAAGATAAATTCATTGAAGTCTCTACATTAAATAGGTTAATTCTAAAATTAAAAGAAAATTTTGAATTTAAATCTCATAAAGAACTACAAGTACAAACTATGCCAGTAAGAATGATAAAAAGAAAAATTATTAATTATGAGTTTAACAAATTTCCGATTTCTGTTCCAGGCTTGAAAGCATTTTTAAAAGGAAATTTACTGAAAAAAAATTTAATTGAAAAAATAGAATCAATTTTAAAAGATGAAATAAGAATTGATTATGACCAATTTGAAGAAAAAATAGTTAGTTATTTGAAAAAGGAAATAATAACACAATTAAAAACGAATCCCAACGATTTTATTTACTTTTTACAAAGCTTGAATGAATCTAAATTTGAAGATATAATTTTTTCAATTAATAAAAGAGGCATTTATGATCTTTTACATTTAATTAATATGGATAACGAAATTGTAAAAAAAATAAAAACCAATATGATTCGATATAACATCAAAAAGCAAGATCTGCTCATATTAAATGATGATTCAAAAAATCCAATAAGTTTAGTAAAAAAAGTAATATCTACTAAAAAAATTTCTTCCCTAAATACCGCATTAAAGAGTTTTGATAATATAGAGCTATTAAAACAAATATATAAAAATGATTCTGATCTTGAAAGCTTATGGAGCGTATTAGAATCTGAAATAGGTTATTCGATTAATGAATTAAGAGAATTTATAAGAAAGCAACAAATAATAAATAAGATTTTTTTCCAAGAAATGCAATTAAGTAATTACTCACAACTCATTTTATTACTGAATTTTGAAGAAATCTTAAATAATATCGTTAAGGACACTTTTTTCTATGTTTTATCGAAAATATTTAGACAACTAAGCAGAATAATTGAATTATATGGGAAACTAACGAATGATAAAACTCTAATTCTGCTAGCTATTAGAAATATTGATGAAACTTCAGGTTTTGAAGACTGGGTCAAAATAAAACTTGAAGAATTAATTATTCAAAGATTAATTAAACGACAGAGAGAATTGATCATTGTTTTTAATGCAGCGAATCAAGTTTTTCTCGTAAATGGTTTTATTTTATCTCGTTTAACAGATATACCATTAAAAGTAAGTATTAATAAATTAAGAAATGAAAATAGTCATATTTATGAAGGAATTTCTACATTAAAGCTTCGAGCTGATTTGATTTCTCCTACTTCCTATTGTTTAGCTTATGATTTATTAAAACGTTTTGAAATATTTGAAAAGGAACGTAAATCCAAGGTAAAGAAATTTATAGAATCTGAACAGAAAGAAAAAGAAATAAAGCAAAAAACTTTAAGGGAGAAACAAGAAAAGAGTACATTTAATTGGATTGAACGCAGGATAACTTCGTCATTAATGGGAATTAATCGCCCTGGAATTAATCCTAACCAGTTCTATTGGCAGGAAAAAGATACAAAGATAGTTGTAGATAATATTAAATTACATAGTGAATTGGGTGACAATCCTTTTGAAGGATTCTATGAATTCTTTCAATTTGCAGTCCAAAAAATAAGAGATTTAGAATCTGAGGTTAATTTACCTGATCCTGCTAAAATTAGGAACAACTTAGAATTAATTATTTCTGATATTATGATTAAGAGACTAAACTATCCACCAAAAAAGGAAGATATGCAGAATCTGTTGGATGGCGAAAGATATGAAATATCTAAACGTATAGCGATAAAATTAGGAGAATTTTTGGATAAGGCACTTTACTTAAAATTTAAAAAGAAAAGTAGAGGTAAATAATTCCTAAATTTAATCATTTTAAATTACAAAAATATTAAAATAATTTTAATTTACATTATTTACAAATAAAGGATAACATTTGAAGAATTTCATGTCGTGGATTAAAAAAGAATTAAGATATTTGAAAGATTCATTCTCACTGTTAATTAAAGGTTTCGTGTTATTTATTTTAGCTTTTTCAGGTTTAGGGCTCTCTTTATTTCTTAGATACCTACAATATAATGGTACTATTATTGCATTTTTAGGAATAATTACAGAAGCTATTGCATTAATACTCTGCTATTTTATTTTTCGAAAATATATATCCTCAAAAGAGGAATCAAAATCTCCACATATGGAAAAAAAATAAAATTACACTAAATTATTAAAAAAATCCTCCCAGTGTCTTTCTTTTACATTCAAGGAGATTAAATAATCTTTTACTTCATTTAATAGAATTTCTGGTTTAAATTCCCATGCTTCTTTTTTATTAAAAGAAACGCATATGAGTTTATCTAAATTAAATATTGACTTTAATAATAGTCCATATCCAGCAACTTGTGGAATAGAAAGTAAAAATTTTCCTTCTGGTTTATAATCAATAACTTTAATTGTATTTTTTTCAACTTGTATTAAATCTATATGACCAGTTATAAAATTATGTTTATTATATCTTTTCCAGATAGGAATTTCGATTGCAATCGAATCCTTATCTTTAATTAAGATATTTTTTAAAATTGGTTCATGACCTGGATCCTTTCTAATTTTATTCTCTTTAAAATTTTCATAAACTTCTTGAGTGAATCTTGGGAGTTTTGATTGCGAACTTTTATATGTTATCACACCTTCTCGTATCAAATTTTTACTAAAACTTGAGATAAATGCAGATTTAAGCCCCCTTATTTTAAATTGAGAAATTCGAGGGAATTCATGTGAATTAAATACATTATTGGGGATGGTTCCCTTGTAAATTCTCTTTAAGTAAGTTCCTAATCTAATAACATTCTCTCTATTAACATTCAATTGAGATATTTTTGCTTTATGGTTAACTATGTTCCAATTAAATGCATAAGAAATATTTTGATGTATAAAGACCTTCTTCTTTAACAAATTCCTATCACTCTTCAAGAGATTAACATATTAATTCAAATCTTCTCAATTAATAGTGCTTACAAAGGAAAAAAATGAATAATATCTAAAAAGAGTTCATATTAATGATTTATTAAGTAATTTATCCAAAAAACATAGATATAAAATATATGCGGACCCGGCAGGATTTTCGATCGAATTTTAATTCAATTCAAATTTTCGAACCTGCGACTTTTGGATTAGAAGTCCAACGCCCTATATGCTTAGATTCTATAAAAATAGAATCTTCCAGGCTAGGCTACGGGTCCAAATATCGCTGATTATTTTTCCATCAAATCAAACTTGTTTAACTTGTATTAAATTTTAAAAAATTAAAATTTTATCTTTATTCTTCTGATATTAAACTAAGTAAAATTATTCCCATTCTTTTTAATTAATATATCAACAACAACTAAATCAGATTTAGGTGAAAAAGCTTTAACAATTCTGGATTCTAAAATATTAATGATAGACCTGTTTAAATTCTTCAATGTTTCTCTTATATTGGATATAGCATTTTTTATTGAGTCAGGTTTTTCGCAAAACTGATAAACATGAAGAATACCAGATTGTGGTTTTAATAAGAAACACGCTATCTCAAGATAATCAATAGAATTTTCTGGTAAGTTCATTATGATACGATCTGCTTTATTCCTTAAATCTTTACCCATGATATTTGAAGGGCTAAGTAATTCTTTTACATTAAGATTATAGGCATAAACTGTTCCCTTCAATTTATTAATATTAATATTTTCTTTAAGGTAATTATAAGCAAAGGGATTAAAATCAAATGAATATATTAAAACATCGTGTTTTTTAGCAATTTGAATTGAAAACGGACCAACCCCGGCGAATAAATCTATAATTACTTCCTTTTTTTTAATCTCAAGTGAGCTTATCCGTTTGTGTTCATAAATTAATCGTGGTGTAAAATAGGTCTTTTTCACATCTAGCTTAAATAAACAATTGTTTTCCTTATATATGGTTTCCGAAGAATCATTTCCATATAGAAGTTTTAAATCTCTTAATCTAAAATCACCTTTTATTTCAGATTTTTTTTCATAAACGGTTTTAATATTCTTATTAACACTAATTATCGCGCTTGCAATTTCTCTTTTTACTTTTTCCGCTTCATCAAGATTTTTTTGATTAATTTGATCAAATTCAACTATTGCGATTTCACCGATAATATCATAAGATTTTGGAGTTAAATTAATAAAACTTTCCGATAAATTATTTTTTATAACTTCTTCTATAGTCCTAAACTTATAATTCGGCTTTTCAAATCCTCTTTTTTTTATTATCTCAATATTAAATTGTTCTCTAAACATTTTAAAAAGTTCATTATCACTAAATTTCAAATTTTCAGAAATAGGAAAAAAGACAAAATCGTTTTCATGTAATACCTTCTTTTTCTTATCAATAATACTTACTTTATTTGAAATAGACCTTAATAACTTTAGTAGATCATTTGCATTTCTACGCTCTATTTTAATGTAATTAGATTTTTTAATATGTAATTTTTTCATTTGATCCATCAACGCTAAAAATTATTGAAAATTTCTTTTCTTGATTTCTTAACTTACTTACTAAGTCACGATTTAGTTCTGATGAGGATTTTGAACAATTAATTAAGACAGTTCTATCACAGATAAAGTTACTTTTTCTAAAAACAATTGAATCTTTATTTAATAATCTAAGATCTGGATGCCCGTATCCAAAAAAAGAATCTTTTATATGTTCAAGCTCAATAGTAATATCGATTTTTTGACCATTATGTAACCTTTTTTTCAAATCTTCATTAAGATCAAAACATCCTTTAGAGGCATTAATACCTAATATACATGTACCTTTTCTTGTCAAATAATTTTCTTTAGTAATCTCTATAGTGCTACTATGAGAACATCTAACATTTTCATGACCAAATGCGTAAATTTTTTCTAAAATAGTCATTTTAAACAATCTTTTTTAAAGAATTCAATTACTTGTTCGATATGATTAAATATTGAAATATTAAAACCAGAACTAGATTTAGTTAACTCTTTAAGCTCTTTCAATAGAAAACTTTCAAAAAATTCTTCAACTTCACCAAATTGGTTAATATAAGATTTTGGGATTAACAAAGCACCTTTTTTATATTCCTTACTATACTTTTTAAGAAAGAATTCGGTATTTTTTAAAGAATTGCGACAAGAAGAAAGATCTAAAGGAGTTATTGATTCGTATTGTCCCATAGGAAAAGTTTCAGCTAATTCAAGAGGAATTATTCCATAAGGTAAAGAAAAAAAAACAACGTGAATTTGTTTTCTATTGACTTGTTTATTTTCATCCAAAAAATCCATCCAATGATTAAAAGTCGGTGAATTTTTCCCTTTTACATCTAATTCCGGTAAAATTAATAAGTATTTTATTCCTTCTGGGCATCTATAATCATTTGAAATCCGATTCAAATATCTATATATCAAGGGTCTATTAAAGCTTTCAATGCTAGAATATAGACGTCCATGATTTTTGTATAATTTTTCATATTTTTCGATAAAAGGATTATACTCTTTTATTATTTGTAGTGCTTTCACTAAATTTGGGTGAATACGAACTCTTTGCTCAATAAGTTCCCAAAGATTTCCTTCTCTTATTGATTGTCTAATTGTTTTTAATTCTGAAAAAGAAAGATACAGATTATGTCTAGCTAACAGTTCGATTCTACGATCTCTATCACATTCTTTGAGTTCCTTTGGCGTATAATCTGAACATATTGGACAATGACATGGAAATTCTTCTAATTCATTAAGATGTTTTGTCCCGGTTGATAACGTAAAATACCGTTCTTCCCTTGCAAATAGAATATATGCTGCTGAATCCATGAGATCACATCCACACCCTACTGCTAATGAGAAAAATTGAGGCAATCCTAAACCAAACATATGTATTGGTTTGTTAGGAGGGCTTTTACTCTTCACAGTTAGCAAATTTTTTAAGACAAAATCAAATCTATAATCAAGTAGTAATTTAACTAGACCTCCTAAAGCATAAACAGAAAAATCTAATTTACTCATCTCTATAATGCTTTTTTCCAATAGATCCTGAAAATAACCGCCGTGAATTGGTCCGAACCAATAACAATCATTTCTTGCTCTCCTTTTAACATTATCTTTTGCTCTATTTATTGTAGTTATTACTTTTGACTTAGCAGTTTCATAATTATCATTTATTTGTACAGGAACATCTAAGATTACTGGAAAATCAGAGCCAATCTCTTCTTGAAAAGTTTCAATTGTTTCTGCATCAAGGTCAAATTTTTTATTATTATACATATATTGTTGAAAAGCTCCGCTATCGGTAGCAATAAGTCCATTGAAATTTAAAGATTTATGAATTCCCTTATTCAGCACTTCTTTTCTTAATTCAGTGTTTTGATATAATATGAAAGCGTTTGTAAAAATACACTCAGCACCGAATTTTTCCAATTCTGCTGCGGAAATTAAATTTGAAGTTGGATGAATAACAGGTAAAAGATTTGGAGTTACTATTCTTTTATTATTAACTTCGATTAGACCCAATCGACCCAATACATCAACATCAAAAATTTCAAATTTCATACTTATTTACTTTTTAGAAAAATTATTTAAAAAATTCAGTTAATCGATTCTCATTAAAAAGTTTTTCTAACCAATCAATTTTACCAGCTCGATAACTTTCGATATGTTTCTTTTCAAGAATTATTTCGATAATAATATCAGTTATAGTTTTAATATCTAAATCTGTCGTATCAATTTCTAATAAGGGAATTTTAATTCTTTTTTTCATAAAATAGTTAATAGAGTTACCTAAGATTTCAGATTGTATGTTTTCTAATATTTTTTCTTTTCTATAGCCTCTCTTCTCTAATCTTTCAAGTAAAACATCAGGATGACATCTTAAAACAATTGCTAAGTCAATATACTTATCGGGGACGATATCTGAGAAATGGCTTTCAACTATAAGAATTTCTAAACCTTCTTTATTCAGGATTTTTATCTGCTTCTCTAAGTAAGAAATTATCTTTTTTTCATCTATTATTGAAGTTTCTCTTTGTTGATCATAGCTTAATATAAAATTTTTTGATACAGCTAATTCATTTAATGTGATTACCTTAGCTTTAATTAATTTAGCGATTCTATTTGAAATAGTTGTTTTACCAGTTCCAGGTGTTCCTGATAATACAATTACATTCATTATTGATTCATAGATCATACATTATTTGAAAGAAAATAGATAAATTGCTATAGTGGGAAAGGGGGGCTTCGAACCCCCGACCTCACGGTTATCAGCCGTGCGCTATACCAGGCTAAGCCAATGGAGAGAAGCCTTAAAAAAAGGTTTCTACTCTCCCTAGCCACATTCCCGTTTCAGAGCTTGATATTTAATTTAATAAATCTACTATTTAACAACTAATCGATTTATTTAAATTTTAAATAATTAAAAAATTTTTTGTATTAAAGAAGAGATAAGACTAATTTTCAAGAAAATATCAATTTTAGCATAGAAAAAAATTAATTACTTCTCGATTAAATTTTAATAGTACAATAATCAAAGTTTTAATTAAGAATTATCATAGATCCCGATGCCTCAAATTTTAAATTTTTCTATAACTGGACTAGAAGATTACACAATTAGCTTTGAGACTTACTGTTCTACATGTGATATTCAAAAGTACTGTAAGTATGGTAAAGAAACCCCTTTCAGTATATCAATAAATTGTGGGGATTTAAACCGAGCTAAAGAAAAGATTAAATTTGATCAACTTCAAAAATTACAAAAAAAAGAAGATGTGTCAGTCACATATGAAGAACTAGTAAAGAAGGTAAAAATTAATCTTCAAAATATTTTTAGTCAGATTTGGAAAGATAAAATTAAAGCTCAAAAAGAAGAACTTAGGTGTCTGGATTCTAGAAAAACAGATTCTATGCTTGTAGCTCAGCAAGGTCAGGATTGGTGGCAAGATTTCAATATAACTATGAAAGAAATTAATAATGAATGTGAAAAAATTGTCTAAAAAGGTTAAATAAAAATTATTTTCCACGACCTTTATTAGCTCTTATACTAGGTCGCGTTTTTTCAGATCCCCATCCTCTCTTTCGTAATCCTCTAGCACGTTTCCCAGCAGAAGTTAAACCACGGGTAACTCTCTTGTTATGGGGGTTTTTAGATATCCAATTTATTTTAGGATCTGCTTTAATAACAGGATGATGAGGATCGACCATAATTACTTCGTAATACCAATTTTTTCCATCTGAATAAACTTTATAGCTGTTTAAAACTTGCATATTAGGATATTTTCTTTGCACTCGTTCTTCAGCAATCCATTGTAAATTTTTTCCAGTAGTATATTTAGAAACACCCATAGCACGAGGCTTTCTTCCTCCTTTGGGTCTAACTTTATGCATTCCACCTTTTCTAACTCTCGCTCTAACAACTATATACCCTTGCTTAGCTTTATAACCTAAAGATCTCGCGCGATGGAGTTTAGTGGGTCTCTCTACTCTCTCAACTGACTTTCCCTTTCTAAATTCAATTCCTCTTTTCCAATGAGGTGTTTGATACCCAGTATCATGTTTTTCAAAAGTTTCTTTTAAGTAATTATATCCAGACTTCATTTTTTGAGGATTATTATTTAGTATTAAATACTGAAATTATCAAAAATTAATTAATTTTATTATTTTATTTACTGAATTGATTCTAATTTATTTTTGAAATTATAAAGATCTTAGGGATTTCTATATTCAATAACAAATAACTATATAATTTCAATTAAACTTATTTATTTTAAGTTGAAACATAGATATCATCAAATTTATTATGCAAAATGATCAAGATAAAAAGAAGAAACCTTTTGATAAACTTAAAATAACTAACAATGATGGATTAAATATTTCTTATGATCAAAAGCAACTTGAAGATCTTTATCCTAATTTAATGTCAGAAATTTCGAATAAAAAGAAAGCCTTAAAAATAAATTCAATAAGTTCTGTTCCTCAGGAGAATAAAAAAAAAGAAAATCATTTTAATAATTATAACGAAGATCTGAGTAATCCAGGTGCGATAGACTTTATCCGACGATGTGAGAATGAAGAACAAGCGATCGAAATATTGAATTATCTTTTAAAAAGAAATGAAATTACAAATGATAAGTTTAACTTATTAATGAATCAAATTGTTAAAAAAGACGGATTAAAAAGGCTTATAATCGAAAGTGGTGGTAAAAAAACTCCAGGTTATTATGAGAGAAACTATTATAAGAACAAAAAATATAATCAATCATAAACCACTGTAATTAATGATTTAGATTAATGATGAACTTATGACAAGTGTTTAGAGCTACTGCTCGTAGCAATGACGTTGTCGCCCCAATCTGAAATTTAAATTAAAGAAGCATTATTAATTTTTTTTATAAAATCAAAACCTTTTTGGGTTAAATTATACCCGTTTTCATTTTTAAATATTAAATTCAGATCTAATAGCACTGGTATTCTACCCTTTATGCATTCTAAAGGAACTCCTGAGAAGATCTTTATCGTTTCAAAATCTCTAGCACCTTGACTAATAGCAATAAAAATTTCAACTCCCATATTTCCGAGTAAGTACTTAAGATTCGCGTAGTTATCTTCTTTAATCAATTTATCATACCTAATTTTAATTTTATTTTAAAATATTTGAAATTAAATCTTTTTAGGTTCATATTTCTTCGCAACTACGGGTTTCGATTCTTTTGGTAATAATTTCCTTAAATACTCTGGAAAAGAAGTTGTTATTTGAATATTTGTTTTTAAAACAATATATCTTTCACTTTTATATTTTAATTCTTCAATAACATCATATTTTTTAAGAAAATCTAGAGAAGAATTTAAATATTCTAATGTTCTTTTTGAAACTAAATTAGGTAATTTATCTCTAGGAATTAATCCATTTCTTAATTCGGATAAGACATTATATTTTTTAGGATCTGATACTATTTGAAATAAAGTAAACGTATCTTCCTCCAACTTTTCTTTACCCATATTTTCATATTGACTAAAATATTCTTGAACCTTTGGAAGTAAAATATCTATTAAATCTCTCTCAACTTGCTCTGAAGCTTCTTCCAGATATTCAATCACACTATCAGGAGGTATTCTTTCAGCATTTACTTCTTTTAATAATAAAACGTATTTTTCAACAATCCCAATTTGATTAATAAAAATGAACTGTTTTTCAACCAAAATATCAATTAATTCATTAAAGCTCAATTTAGGGAAATTTTCAATAAACCATTCTCTCAGACCTTCTGATGTGATAGGACCCTTAGACAATTTTTTTAGGGTTAAAAAAATATGTTTTTTATTCAATAATGCTGCAATTTTTTCTTCTTCACTTTTTTCTCTAGTTTCTTCAACAGCACCCCAGTACAACTCTTTTACCCATAATTTGACCAATGAATTATTCGTATGAATAATTTCTTTATCTTTTTCTTCAAAATTATTTATATCATTAATATAAAAAGCGGTAAATATCTCCTCATTAGATTTAAGCCTTTCGGAAAATTCTTCGAGCAAACCTAAAATGCTTTGTTCGATTTCTGGATTTGTTTGTTGGTTGAAAATTAATGATACCATTAACATGTCTTGATTTCCTCTTGCCCAATCAGAATGAATTTCGAAATAATAATTCATTGAATTTTTGCTTTCGAAAGAATGAGTAAAAAAACCTTCACTAACAGTCTGATCCATAATGTTTGCTATTCTAAGTGATAATGCATCATCTAGCATTGATTCAGGATATGAATAAAATACGATAGGTCCAATTTTTCGATGAAAGTATGAAAGAGCGGCAATGGTTTTCAATTAAGAGATCTCCACCAAAAATTTGTATTTTTTTCCAAATAAATATGTTAATTTTTTATAATAAGACCCAAATTAAATTAATATTAAAGATTATATATTCTTAAAGATAAATAAATTTATCTTGACCAAATCCCTGTTAACAATAGAAAAGGATTTAAGTTAATAATAGAATTCAATAATTTATAATTAGAAATTAATCAATTTTGTAAATAGGAATGAGTTCAATAAAACTGGTAGCATTCGATCTTGATGATTGCCTTTTTGACTCAACTGGCTTATCTGAGCGCGCAAGAGTTAAAGGAATAGATGCTATGATTAATCTGGGATTAAATGTTGAACGTGAGAAGGCAATAGATATGATTCAAGAAATAGTTCAAGAATATGGATCCAACTCTTCTAAACACTACAATTATTTTATAAAAAGGCTTAATGAACTTGAAAATATGGAGGTTTCTTTTAATAATCAAGTAAAATACATAGCTGTAGCAGTCATGGCCTATCATCAAGAAAAAATTGATTCTATAAAACTTTTTGATGATGTAAGACCATGTTTAAACAAATTAAAATTATTGGGATTAAAATCAGCAATAATTACCGACTCACCCTTACCAATAAAACAATATGAAAAAATATTAAGATTAAATATTGATAATCTTATTGATTCAGTAATAATATCTGATGAAATAGGAATAAGAAAGCCAAATCCAAAGTTATTCTCTTTTTGTTTAAAAAAGTTTAATGTAAAAGGTTCTGAAACACTTTATATAGGGGATAACTTAAATAATGATATTACTCCTGCGAAAATCAATTCTATTCATAGCATTTATATTCATCGTGGAGGAAAATATGATTTTGATAAAACAAGTGAAGAACCTAATCAAAAAAATAAACCAGATTATGAGATTTATAACCTTGATGAAATTTTTAAAATAATTGAGCAAATAAATAAAAAATCATAATTTTAATAAAAAATGCTAAAAATTGCTTGTATACAACCTAAAGTATATAATACTAAGAAGGAATGCTATAAAGAAATCGAACTTCTATTAAAAAATTTATTAGAAGAATTTCATAGCTGTGAAATTATTTGCCTACCTGAAAGATGGGTTCCGATTAATGATAGTTTAGCAAAAAATATTCAGGAAGAAAAGGGAGAAGATTACAATTTTATCAAAAATTTAGCTAAGGAATACAATATTAGTATTATTTCTGGAGGAATCTGGGAAAAAAGAAAAAAGAATAATAAATCAAAAATAACAAGTTACTTTTTCAATGAGCATGGTGAAGAGATAGGAAGACAGGATAAAATTCATCTCTACTCATATGAAAAAGAGCAATTTGAACCCGGAAATGAATTAATAATATTCAAATATAATCATTTTAATTTTGCTATATTAATTTGTTTTGATATGGCATTTTTCGAAACGCCAAGATTAGCTATTGAAAACGGCGCCGATTTTCTAATTTCCCCTACTCAAATCAGAAAAGAGGGCATGGAAAATTGGGACATTTATTTAAGAGCACGAGCTCTTGAGAATAGAGTACCTATTATAGGGTGTAATACTTTTGGGAACTTTTTTAAAAGAACTTTCACAGGAAATAGCAAGATAATTTCTTTTATTGAAGGCTATATTTCCCCATCTAAATTGAGAATAATTCAGGCACCAAAAAATAAAAGTGGAATAATTTATGATAAAATAGATCTAAATTTTCCGAGGAAATTAAGAAAACTAAGACTAGTTGAAACTATTGAAAAGAATATAATAAAAGTGAGAAAAATTTTTTAAAAATTTATTAATTTGAAATTATTCATTCGATTTTTTAATAATTTTATATTCAATCATTTTTAATTTTACTTCCAATGACCTCTCTCTGTGGGGGGGTTTAAATACTTCTATCTAAATTAAAATTAAAAATTGAAAATTAATATGATTGTAGAACCAAATCATTCTAAAAGCTATATTGGTCCTAAAGCCATTTTTGATCCTAATTATGTCCCTAAACAAATTCTCTTCAGAAGTCAAGAAGTTCACTCTTTATACTCTATTCTAAATGATTCCTTTTCGGATAATTTTTGTTTAAATATTTTATACCAGGGAATTCAAGGGATTGGAAAAAAAGTAATTGTTAATAGGGTACTCAAAGATCTTTCAATTCAAAATAGTAATGATTTAAGTCTTAAACAAATTACAGTTGACTGTAAACAAAAGAGTTTTGAAGAAATACTCGTTGCAATATTAACTGAGATTAATGGAATCTGTAATTTTAGTTTAAATTTCAATTGTTTAATAAATTCAAATATTTCCAATCTATGGAATTTATTTAAATTAGCATGTACAAAGATTAATTCAAATTTACTCTTTGTATTCAATAATATAGAAACCTTGTCTCCAGAACTTTTGAAAAAGCTTTTGCAATATGGAAAAGAGAAGAAAATAAGTTTTATTTCAACTATTAATAAAGTTTTAAAACCATCAAGTTTAGATCTTCTGAATAATTTTGATTTAACTAAAAAATTAGGATATTATTCTTATCAACAATTATTTGAAATCCTAAAGCAAAGAGCATCAATAACTTTTTTAAATCAAATTGATAAAGAAATCATTGAAATTATAACAGATTTAATCTTTGAGCACTATGTACCAGTTCCTGGAAAGGGTATAGAGATTTTAAAAGAGATATACCCCGTTTTAAATGAAAAAAGTAAGTATAATAATCTTGAAATCCTTGAAATTATAAAAAACCAATTTGATTCTATCCAGTTATCAGATGAATTTAATTTACTCACCTATATTTCAGACGAAGAATTATTAACTATTCTCTTTTTAGATAATATTTCGAGTTATTTTTTAAAGAATAGTCATTATTATATAACTTCAAAGAAATTAAAAGAGCTTTATTATATTTCATGTGAAACTATAGAATACGACAAAATTTTAGAACATTTTTATGATATTGTAAAAAAGTTTCAAAATATTGGTATACTTAGTTTATCTAAAAGAAATTTTAGCGGTAAATTATTTTTCTTGGTAATAAACCCTAAAAGATTAAAAACAATTGTTGACACAATCTTCAAGAATTTTTAATAATTTGATTCCAACAATTAGAGATCAGAATCGAAACTTTGACGCTTCAAAAACCATTACAACTATTAATAAGTAAAAACGTTGTGATTCTTTTTTTAGAAATGAAATCTATTATTGAAGGTAAAACCTTATCTTTTCAATTACTCACTACATATATATAGACGTAATAACTCTTTATTTTTAAATAAAACATCAATAAATGGAGATTAAAATTTGACACACATAAAGAAAATTTCTATGACGGGATTTAAATCATTTGGAGATCGGACAGTTACAATTAGACTTTCAAGCGGATTTACTTGTATTGTAGGACCAAATGGAGCTGGAAAGTCTAACATCATTGATGCCTTAACTTTTGCTTTAGGAAGATTAAGTAAAAAAACCATGCGAGCGAAATCATTAGAGGATCTTATTTTTGCAGGATCAAGAGGAAAGAATCCTTCCAATAGAGCTACTGTAACCTTGTATTTCGATAATTCTGATAAAGAATTTCCAGGGGATTCTGACACTTTTGAAATATCACGAACAATTAAAAGAGGGGGAGGCGGAGGATATAAAATGAACGGGGAAAAAACAACTAGACAGCAAATTCTAAATGCTTTGGCTGCAGCAAATATAGATCCTGATGGTAGTAATCAATTTGTACTTCAAGGAAAAATAGTTGAATTAACCCACATGAATCAAGAAGAAAGAAGAACTTTTATTGAGGATCTTATCGGGTTACAGAAGTATGATGAAATGAAGGATGCAACAATGAAAGAATTAGAAAAAGCAGAACGCGATTTGGGACAGTTTGAAGCGATTTTCAAGGAGGTCTCATCACAATTGAAAAAAGTTGAAAAAGAGAAAAATGATGCTATTGCTTGGAAAGAACTTGATGAAAAAATTAAACATTATAACGCCCAATTAATCGCACTAAAAATATCTAAATTAAGAAACGAAGAACAAGAAATAGAGGTTAAGATAGAAGAGTCAAATAAAGTAATCGAAGAATTAGAAGAAAGAATAACAAGACAAGAAGACGTATTAAAACAAGAATCACTTATCATGGAAAATATTCAAAAGACTATTACGGAAAAGGAAAAAGAGAGAGAAATCATAAATGAAAATATAACGCAATATAAAACTCAACTCTCTTCAAACCAGACAACCTTAAAATTAGCTCAAAAATCAATTGACAAATTAAGTCTAGAAATTAAGAACTTAGAAACTATGCTAATGGAGCTTGAGGACGGTCAGACATTTGAATTATTAATCGATGAAAAAAAAAGTGAAATCTCAAAGACCGAAAGTCTTATAGAAGATTCTAAAAAGGAAATAGAATTAAGACAACAAAATCAATCTGAACTCGATCTTAAAATTAAAAATAATGAGGATATGAAATCCTCTCATAAGGCAGAAATTTCGAATATTAAACAAAATATCTCTTCAAATAAAGCCCAAATAAAATTACTAAGGGATTCAATAAAGAAAAATGAAGAAAAAAGGAAAAAGTTAGAAATAGATTTAAATAAATTAAAGGGTGAAGCAGAAAGCATTGATGACGCAATTGTCAATACGAAGAAGGAAGAGAACGAAGCTAGAAGTAAAATTGACGATTTAAAATCTAAAATTTCCGAAGAGAACAAGAAACAAAAGGATTTAGAAAATAAAATTAAAGATTTTCAAGATCAAAAATATCAATTGAATACCAAACTTGTTGATTTACAATCTTCTTTATCTTCCTTAAATACTGAAATTAAAATGAATAGGGATAGAATTGATAAGCTAAATTCTAAGAAAGGATTAATAGAAAATAAAATTAAAGAATTGAGTAAAGGAAAAGATACTGAAGAAGTCATTAAAGACCTATTGAAAGAGAAAGACAAGATAATTAAAGATCTGAATGAGTTAAAGAAAGAATCCAAAGAAGAAGATTCAAAATACAGGCAAAATGAACAAAATTTAGATCTATTAATCATGAAACAAGATTCTATTCAATCAGAAATAATTGACAATAAATCTAAAATTGAAAATATAAAGACTAAATTAAAATTATCTAAAAGAGAACTAACAAACTTAGAAAGAGAAAAACGAGATTTGGAATTAAAAGTTAATACTTTAAAATCTAATATTAAGAAAGATGAAAATGAAATCCAGAATTTAGATAGTAAAAAAGATAATATTTTAAGACGTTTAGATGATCTCTCTTCAGAAAAAGATAATTTAATATCGAAGATTGAAAATACTGAGAAGGAATATGAAAGGAATACTGAAGATGTTACTGGAATCCTCCAAATTTTAAACATGCTAACTCAAAATATTAATATCTCTGTTGAATCGATTAAAAGTAATATTCAGCAATCAAATGCAGAAGCAATTGAAACTTCTGCTGAAGATTTTAGAAAATTTGTGTTAGATATAGTAGATATAATGAAATCTGTAGAAGATGTAAGTGAAGAAGGAGAAAAATCATCAGAAATGTCCGAAATGCTAAATTCAATATTACAAACATTAAAACTTTTTACCGAAAATGTTGATTCAACAATCGGTCAACTAATAGGTAAGGTAAAAGAATCTGCTGATGTTGAGATACAACAATCAACCGCAACTTTTGATAGTTTTGTTCAAGATTTAATGGAAATACTGGAAAATGTATATCTTTCTCTAAGAAAGTTAACCATGTCTAAAAGTCAAGAATTATATCAACAATTAGAAGAAATTTCGGATAATATTGGTTCTCAAACAAATGATTTAAATAATCTTGAGAAAAGTCTTACGAAACTGGACACTGAAAAAAAGCATAACACCGAAAGTCTTAATTTAAATTCAAAAAGGCTTGAAATAGTTAATACAAGAGTTATTGAATTAAAAAATAATATTGAAAAATTTGATAAAGAAATCGATCAAAGAAATAAAATTATTGATGAAAAGCTAAAACAAAATTTTGAGAAGGAGATTCTAGACTTAAAAAGGAATAAAGAGCTATATTGGGAAAATGTATCTAAAATCCAAGAAGAGATAGATCTTAAACAAAAGAATCTCGATGAATTACAAGAAAAACATCAAGAATTAAGAGGTATTCAAAATTTATTTGAAAATGTATTAGAGATTGAAAATAATATCCAAGATTTAAATAGCTCGATAGAAGAGAAGAAAAATTCAATATTATCTGCAGAAGAAATTATAAAAAATCATCATATAGAGCAAAATGCATTAGATTCTAAAATTGAAAAGTTAATATCTGAAAAGGATAATTTCTGGGAAAGTACCGAAAAAATTCAAGCTGAAATTGATGACTACAATAAAAATTTAGAAGAGATTATGGATCGAATGAGAGCACTTGAAAATATTATGATGATTATTAATTCTATTGAAGATTTAGTCAAAGAAAATGAGGATGCCAATAATAATATTGATTTATGTGACAAAAATATACAAACTTACAACTCCCAAGTAGAAGAAATCCAAAAGAAAGTTGATGAAGTTCAACAAATCATTGATGCACTAAGAGAAGAAAAAAATAATGAAATTGAAGAACAAAAGAAATCACAAAAAGATTTAAATAAATTAAACAAAGACTTACAAAAGATTCAAGGAAAATTAAATGAACTTAACCAAAATAAAGAAAGGCAACAAAAGATTCTTTCATTAAATGAAGATATTAAAGATACAGAAAAACAAATTGAATCGATTTTAGCAGATATAGAAAAAATAGAAAAAGCATTATCTACGGAAAACGATAAGAAACAACTAAAACAAGATGAAATAGATAAGTTTATCCAAGAAAAAGATGAATCATGGAAAAAACAGAAAACTTATCAAAAACAACTAAACGATTTAAAATCTGATCTCTCTATGGAAAATTCAAAATTGAATAATTATGAGTCTAAAAAAATTATTACTACAGACCAGATTGAAACCTTATATCAAAGATCAAAAGATTATGGGGCTTTACCCCCTGTTACAGATGAATTATCTGAATCAGGATTACAATCTGATATCAATGAAGCTTCTAAAAAGAAAGTTGCTCTTGAACCCGTAAACCTAAAAGCAATAGAACAATATGACAATGTTAAAGAAAGATTCGATGAAATAGATATGAGAAGACAGACAATTCAGAGAGAAAGGAAGTCTATATTGGATGCTATTGATAAAATTGAGTTAGAAAAAACTAGAACTTTTATGAAAGCGTATCATGAAATAAACAGAGAATTTAGCAGAATCTTCCAAAAATTAAGTCCTGGAGGATCAGCAAAAATGATTCTTGACAGACCAGACAAACCATTTGAGGGGGGTGTTAGTATTGAAGCAAGACCGAGAGGAAAGAAGATTTCAAGTTTAGAGATTTTAAGTGGTGGAGAAAAAACATTAGTAGCGTTATCTTTTATTTTTGCAGTTCAAGAGTTTTATCCTGCACCTTTTTATATTATGGATGAAATAGATGCAGCCCTTGACGGTCCAAATGTTCATCGAACATCAATGGTTATAAAAGAATTCGCAGAACAGGCTCAATTCTTAGTTATTAGTCATCGAGAGGAGAATATTGTTAATGCCGATCGTATATATGGGGTTTCAATGCAACAAAGCGGTATTACTGATATATTTAGTGTAGATTTAGAAGAAGAGGCTAAGAGACTTCTTGAACTGCCAGATGTACCAACAAATATAGAAGAAAGCTAAATTATTAGTAAGAGAAGGTGTTTAATAATCCCTGAAAATGAAGAAAATAAAATAAAGTATAATTTTAAAGAGTGGACTGTTAAACAATTAAGAGAGTTTGCTGGAAAGAATAATATAACTATCCCCTCTAAATCTAAAAAAGTAGAAATAATAAAATTATTAAAGGAAATAACTTCTCACCCCGAATTTGTTGATAGAACTAAATCTGAAGATAAAGAAGATGAACAGGAAGAAGAACTTGAAATTGAACTGATTGCTGGAGAAGAAGAACCAGAGCTTATCAAAAGAGAAAAAATAGAATTAAAGTTTTGGCAAAAACCACCTTATTCTAGTTTATTAGATTCTGAATTAGCCAAACAATCAAATGTCGCATTTTATGATTTAGCTTCATTAGTTGATAAATTTTTTGATAATATGCTTCATGAAGATATCATTAATTACAAAATTTCTGGTATTGCGCTTAAAACTTCGGCATCATTACACCATTATAAAATCTCAAGTATTATTAAAGAAGAAGAAGAAATACAAAAAAAACAAGAACTTGAGGAATTTAGAAGAAAACATGGCCGTACAATTCCAAAAACTTTACCTCAACCAATTTCTCCTAAAATGATGATATCTACAAAAGAAGAATTATTTGAAGCAATGAGATCAGCAATAATCGAAACAATGCAACAAAAAGAAAAATTAAGAAGGCGACGTTTACGTAGAGAGCAATTAAAGCAAGAAAGAATTCAAATGCAGTCAAAAGCACAATTACCTAAAGAACTTTTAAAACATATTAGTGGAAAAGAACAAACGATTGAAGAATTGCTTGAATCATGGTATAATCGCATCAAAGCAAGTATTAACCTTGATAATGAAGATACTAGCCTTTTTAGTATGGTCAATGTCATAAAAACCGAAGAAGAAAGCGATATTGGCAGAAAATTTGCGTTTGTAAGATTGTTTTTAGCATTAATGTTTTTGTCAACGGGGAATAAATTAGTCTTATCTCAAGATGAGGATTTCAAAGATTTAATGATTAGTGTAAAATAATAATAATAATTTATAAATTTGAGTTGATTAAATGAGTGAAGAGCATGAAAGTTTGAACGAAAATGAAAATTCAAATTCTGAGGGAGATTCGAATGAGAAACTTGAAATAATATCTAAAGAGAAATTGAATATAAACAACCAATCTCATGATAACCTTCAAATCGACAATGAACAACAAGTTGATGAAACAATACGAGAACAGGAGAATATTTCTTTAGATGAAATTATAAAAGAAGGTGAAATTTCTCAAAAGGATGATGAAGAAGCTGTAGATGTACAATTAAAAGATTTACAAAAAAATTTAATAGAAGGAGCTCTTTATGCTGCTGGTAGACCTTTAGATATTGAAGAGTTATCAATAAAATTAGAGATTTCTAAAAAAATAGTAGAAGAGTTAGTCATGGAAGTAGCTTATGATTATTTGGAACGATCTAGTGCTTTAATTATAGCACAAATCGGAGATAAGTTCCAAATGCAAATTAGACCGGAATATACTGAAAAAGTATCAAAATTTGCAAAAGGAGGTGCGATTGCAGAACGATATTTACGAACTTTAACAATAATCGCTTTAAAGCAACCTATATTAAAATCTACTGTAATTAAATTAAGAGGAACCGGTGCTTATGAACATATTAAATATTTATTAGATAATGATCTAATCTCTGCAGTAAAAAAAGGTAGGACTCATGAATTATCAACAACAGATAAATATGCAGAGATGTTTGGATTGCCAAAAAATAAGGAAGAATTACGAAAGGCAATGATACTACAGCTAGGATTAGAAAGTCAAGAATAAATCTATTTTCTTTAACAATTTTTTAATATAAATTTCATTTTAAAATAAGTTCTAAAACTAATTCCTAAAATTCTAAATATATGAATTAATGGATTTCTTATCAATCTTGATCTTCCATTGTTTCTTCTATAACAATCGACAGGAATTTCCTTCACGTTAAATCCAAATAATTTAACTAATATAAACATTTCTTGAGCATAGTTATATTTACCAAAAAGCAATTTACTGAGAATTTTGCAGAGTTTTCTATTAAATGCTCTAAATGAACATTGTATATCATAAGTTTTATCAAGGCTTAATAAAATCTTGGAGATAAATATCGATAAAATCTTATTTCCTAATTTTTTCATAAAATTTGTTTCATTTATCGTTCTATATTTGAATCTATTTCCAATCACTAAATCTGCTTTATTATTTAGTATTGGTAAAATTAAACATTCTATCTTTTTTGGATTATATTGTCCATCTGCGTCTAATATAGCTATAACATCTGCTTTATGTTTTAAACAATAGTTTAAACCAGTTTTTATAGCCTCACCTAAACCTAGATTTCTTTGGTGAGTAATTACCTTTGCTCCTGCATTTTTAGCTATTAAAGAAGTATTGTCTAAACTTCCATCATTAATTACAATGATTTCTTGTTTTATATTATGTATTTGAGGGATATTTTTGATTAAATTGGCAATATAGTTCTTCTCATTAAAAGCAGGAATCATTATAATTAAGGTTTTATTAAACATAACTATAATTAAATGAAGGATAGATTTTACTTAAAAAAGAAGATTTTTAAATTTAAATCTTCCATCTCTTCTATTAGGTCTGGCTTCTCTTTAATTGACTCTTGTTTTGATCTTTCCAATATCTCTAAAGTTTTTATTCTTAAAGTTTGTTTAATATCTTCTTTTAAATCCCCAATTTCATTAACATGATCCCTGGGTACTAATATAGTAATTCTTTTTATTTCTTGATTTAAGGGAATTTGAAGTTTAGATTTAAAGTTTCTTACATTCTTGATTAGTTCAATTCCTAATTTACCTTTATCAGCAAGATCTTGAGGGATTTTATCATAAATCGTTGCCCACTTTTCTAAATGGACTGATTTTAATTTGGTATATTTTTTAAATAAAATCGAATAAATCTCTTCACTAATAAAGGGCATTATGAATGAAAATATGATGATGAGCTTATAAAATAGGTTTAATGCATTTTTTAAAGAAATTTGCTGGATTTTTTCGTCTTCCGAATAAAATTTATACTTAATTGCTTCAATATAGTTATCACATATCTCATTCCAAAAAAAAATCCTTGATTGCATGAATCCTTCATGCCAATTATACTCATTATAATATTTCGTAATCTGTTCTAAATTTTTATTAAATTCAGTGAAAAAGTAACAATCTATAGGTGAGAGTTTATTAATATCAATTTCAAGATCCGGGATTTGGATTTTTTTAGAATTAAGATATAAAAATCTGTAAGCATTCCACATCTTTGTTAAGAATCGGGACGAACCAATTAATTGTTCAAACCTTCTACTGTACTTTTTATTAAATTTAACTTCTGAAAGAACTGTTTTCTCCTTTATTATTTTTTCATTATCAACTGGTTGTTTTGTCTGATTATTTATCCAAGTAAATTCAAAAGGATAATCATCACCTAGTGAACCTAAGGCTGCCCATTGTCTAATAGAGTCCGCTCCAAAATCAGGCATAACTTCATCTGGAGAAACAATATTGCCATAACTTTTTGACATGTGTCTTCCATCCGGACCAGCCACCATTCCATTTATCATGGCTTCTGAAAAAGGAGCTTTTCCGGTTAATAATTTGCATCGAAAAAGAGTATAGAATAGCCAGGTACGTATAATTTCATACCCTTGAGGACGATGAACTTCAGCCTCTAAATATGTTCTTTTAAAAAAATATTCATCATCTAACCACTTAGAAATAACTAATGGAGTAATACTGGAGTCAATCCAGCAATCACAGACATCTTTTTCACCAACAATCTGCTTACTTTTACATTTTGGGCAGGAGGTGACTGGTGGCGCAATCTTGACAGGATCTATTGGTAAATCTTCTTTTTTCGGACTAATTATCTCTCCACATTCTTTACAATACCAAAATGGTATAGGGGTTCCAAAAACACGCTGACGTGAAATAACCCAATTCCAATCCAACCCATTAGCCCAATCTAGCAATCTTTGTTTATGTTTTTTGGGATACCAATTCATAACTTCAGCAGATTGGATTATATCTTCTGTAAAATCTTTTACATTAATAAACCATTGATAAACAGGTAAAAATTCAATTGGCCTTCGGCAAGAAGAACGTTCTGAATGAATAATAATACTATGTTCATAATCTTCAATTTTCTCAATTAATCCCATTTTATCAAGATCTTTAACAATTTGTTCTCGAGCTTCTAAAATAGTAAGTCCTTTATATTTAGAGTTTTCATTCATAACTCCGCTTTCTGTGAAGATCTGAATTTCATCGAGATCATAATCGATTTTCCATTTTATATCCATTTCATCCCCATATGTGCATACATAAACTACTCCCGTGCCAAAATTCATATCAACATTAGAATCCATATAAATACGGACAATTCGGTCAGCAATGGGAAGCTTGACTTCAGCGGCGGAAAGCTCATAATATCTTTGATCATTTGGATTAATTAAAACAGCAACACAAGCTTCCATGTATTCTGGTCGAGTGGTAGCAATGGTAATGTACTCATTATCTCTTTCTACTAACGGGAGTTTAATATACCATAACTTTCCCAATTCTTCTTGATACCCTACTTCTGCTTTTGCAACAGATGTTTCACAATTTACGCAAAAATGAGTAGGAAACTTATCTCTATACAATAAGCCTTTTTCATAAAATTCTAAAAGAGAATATTGTACTTTTCGTTTATAATCATCATTCATAGTTCTATATGTATAATTCCAGTCAGTAGAATATCCTAACTCATCCAATTGTTCAGTCATATTATCTATATTATTTTTTACCCACTCAATACATTTTGCCAGAAATGCATCTCTGTTATCTTTAGAAACCCCATAATTTTTTTCAACAGCTAACTCTACTGGAAGTCCATGACAGTCAAATCCTTGTGGGAAATACACGAAATCGCCCCTCAATTTATGATAACGAGCTACGAAATCAATCCAAGAATGATTTAAAATATGTCCCATATGAAGAGTACCACTTACGAATGGTGGTGGGGTATCAATCGAAAATATTTTACCCTTTTGAGTAAAATCAAACTCATAAAGTTTCTCCTCTCGCCAAAATTTTATCCATTTCTGTTGGACTTCGTTGAATTTAAACCGCTTCGGATAAGTGCTTTCTTGTGCCATGTTATTTCTAATTCAAATATTAAATTAATATAAAAGTGTATAATTAACCATAAAATTTTAAATTTTTTAATAAAAATAATGCAATTTAAGATTATAGAGGTAAATTCAAGTAAAATCTTAGTGGACCTGGCGGGAATTGAACCCGCGGCCTCGTGAATGCGAATCTCGCGTTGTATTATTCTTATATATACAATCACGCGTAGCAGTAGAGGTCAGATTTTGAATCCTAACATCTGCGACTAATCTACAGGCCCATTAATCTTGACTAAAATAACATATTATAAAAAATTGTATAACTAAAAATTTTTTCTTTTTCAAGGTGTTAAAAAATCAATTTTAAGCCTAAGAATTTAAAATTACTAATATTGTGTTCGAGCGATTATATCATTTTGTGCAATTTCAGATAATTCAGTAAAATAGACAGCATATCCAGCAATTCTTACAACTAAACCACGATAATTATTTGGATTTTTTTGAGCATCACATAAAGTTTCTTTACCAACAACGTTAAATTGAATATGGAAACCTCCGTTCTTTTTGAAAAATGATCTTATAAGCGGTACAAATGTTTCTATTTTAAAGTTTTTAGGATGAAAATCTATTATTATAGAGGTTCCATTAGTAATTAATTTATTTTCTAGTTTCATAATAGAATTTAAGATGGCCGTTGGACCCTTTTTATCAAAATTGTGAGTAGGACCAATTCCATTTGAAAGTGGTTCTTTAGATTTTCTTCCATTGGCAGATGCTGCTGTAAAAAAACCAAATACTAAATGAAATGAAGTAGAATATATTCCGGGATTATATTTACCACCTCGGTAATTATTATGTTTTAAAATCTCTTCGCAAAATAATTTTGCTACATCATGAGCAATCAAATCAACATAATCATCATCATTTCCAAATTTTGGCACTTTATTAATAAAAATCTGACGCCACTCTTCTCCTTTTTTACCATTATAGGATCCCTTATAATTTTTTGAAAGCATTTGAACTAATTGGTCATATGTAAGAAGTTTTTCTTCAAAAACTATTTTTTTAATAACAGCCAGACTATCTGCTACAGTTGCTAATCCAATCAATTGAGTAGTTGTAAAATCATAAAAAGCACCTCCATTTGTAATATCAAAACCTCTATTAATACAGTCATCGATAGTTGATGATAAAAATGGTTGGGGGTTTAGTTCAGCAATTGCTCTTTCAAGATTATTCATTGTTTCAACCATCTTTTTAATAAAATATCTTAATTGTAAAGTAAACTCCTCCCATAGATCTTTAAATGAAGCGATTTTCTTTGAGTTTTCAATGCCATATTTTCTTTTTATAAACATATCTGTTCCGTTATTTAGTGTTAATTCTAACAACTTTACGACGTTTATTTGAGTTGCATTAGTACATCCGAAAGTTTTATGAGGATGTGCAGGTTCAACACAACCGATTGGAGCATATTCTCTAGCATCTTCGAGGGAATATCCAAGATTTTTCAAACCAGGTATAATGACTAAATCATTAAATAAAGCAATGCTTGCGCCTGATTTAATTGCTTCCCCTGTCTTTAATATCAAATTATCTGGAGTTTTATCATGTATACGAACAGAAAATGCTGGTTGAATAGTCTTTAAATGGTTATAGGAATCTAGAAACAAGTATGATAATTCATTTGTTACATTCTTTCCAAATCGATCAATCCCACCGATTGTCAAATTTTCAGCAATTGGCGGACCTTCTCCAGCAACAATTCCCTTATGCATAACATAATTCCATAATGTACTTAATTTTATATAAAAACATTCAATAAGGAATTGAACTTCTTCATTAGTAATTCTATCATTTTTTATATCTTTTTTATAATATGGATAAAGAATTTGATCCAAGCGTCCAATACTTATCGCAAAACCCCCATCTTCTAATCCTGATATAACATGAGTAAAATAAATTAATTGTAAAGCTTCTTTAAAAGATTCTGGGGGATTTTCTGAAACATTTAAACATATTTTCGAAATTTCAATCAGTTCATTTCTGCGATCGGTGTTATTTTCTTGTTCTGCTAAATTTTTTGCGAGCTTTGAAAATCTTTTTATATATTTTTTTACACCTTCTAAAATAATAATAACTGAACGTATAAAATTTAATTTTTCTGGCTCATTTGGGAAATATTTTAACTTTTTTTCTGCTTTTTGAATTAAATCATTAAAACCTCCTTTTAAAACGTTTTCATGTCCTGGAAAAAAATGTCCGACTCCATTTGTGATATTAACGTCGACAGTATAAGGTAACAGTACCATTAGTTCTGTTAATTCAGAGTTAAGATAATTATTGAATCGAGATTTCACAGTATCTTCTTCATTTTTCCAATAAGGTATGATCTCTTCTTTTATAATCCGTTTTTCAGTTTCAGTTAATAAAAATTTCTGAATCTCTCGACTACTGTACAGATCCAAATCAAGTTCAATTGTATCTACCCGAACTTCGGGATATAAAGGGGTACCAACAAATTTTGTAGTACGATTTCCAACTATGAACTCGTCGGTCCTAATCTGGATTGTCATGTTTGTTAATAAATGGTACATCGCTTTTGCAAATCGAAGTATTTGTGGTTCTCCTTTTGTTTTTTTATAGGACTCAGTAAATAGTTTAGCTCTCTCTATACAAATTTCGTGTGGTTGAGATAAAATCTTCTTTTTCATTTCTAAAGTCCTTTCTTTATAATTTAGAATAAACGATTGTTCTAGTTGCATTTTTTATCCCAAAATCATTCAATTTTTCTTTTTATAAAGTTTTAAATAAACTAATAATACATTTTTTAATAAATATATCGATTAAAATATTCAATTCTAAAAGGTTTAAAATTTCCTAAAGATAAGAAGTAATTCGATTACTATCTTTTGGATAAAATAAAAGGCTTTCTTTATCTTTATCTTTATATCTTTTTATAGCTAAATCTAAATATTCCTTACTTATATCAATACCAATGAATTTTCTTTTTAAAATACTACACACTATTCCTGTTGAACCTGATCCAACAAAAGGATCTAAAATAGTATCTCCTACATTAGAAGATGAAATAATAATTCTGTTTAACAATTCCAAAGGTTTTTGAGTAGGATGTTTCCCAAATTTTTTTTCTGTTTTTGGTATTAGAGGTATAGACCAAACACTTCTCATTTGTTTATCTTTATTTTTTAATTTATCTTTTTGGTTATCCCATATTTTCATTTTTTCATAATTAAAAGTGTGTTGAGAATTTGTATCTTTACGAGCCCATAATAAGATTTCATGACTATGGGTGAAATACTTACAAGATAGATTAGGTGGCGCATTTGGTTTATACCAAATAATATCATTAATGATATCAAAATTGTTTTTTTCTAGTAAATATCCTACCTTAAAAATCACATGAAAAGTCCCTGAAATCCAAATTGTACCATTCTCTTTTAAGACTCGCCTGCAACATTTTAACCAGTTATCAATAAATTTTATATCATCTTCAAATCCTTTTGACTTATCCCAATCACCTTTATTGACAGAAACCATTTTTCCCGATGAACATGTAATTCCATCATTTGAAAGGAGGTATGGAGGATCTGCAAAAATCAAATTAAATTTCTCAGGTTCAATTTGTTCGAGGATTTCTAATGTATCTCCATGGTATAAAATGAAATCTTTTTCTTCAAAGTATGGTTCAATCATGAAAGAATTTTTAAAATTTATATATTTTATTCTTATTCTAAAGGATATAAATCCCCTTTAAATTATTAACTTTAAAGTTAATAATTATCAAACCTTTATTATTCACAAAATATAATAAAATTTAATAATGATTAATAAAGAAAGATTTGAAGAACTATTTAACCGACATTTAATAAAAGATATTTCTGAAGAAAAAATAGATATTGTATTATCTGGGCAATATGGAAAAGCTTTAGAATTATTAAGGGATGCTGAAGCGACTGGTTTATTTCCTGCTTTAGTGGGCCCTCCTGGGGTTGGTAAAACAATTTTATGTAGATATTTTGCGAGTTTAAGAGCTAAAGAAAATAAAAATAAGAGTTTTTATTGGTTAACAATGGATGAATCAATAAAACCATCTCATTTTATAGGTAGTTTTGATCCCGCAATAACTTTGAAAAATGGTTTTGTCATAGAAGCATTCAATCCTGGACCTTTATTAAGTGCTATGCTGGAAGGAGGAACCTTTCTGGCAAATGAAATAAATAGAGCAACAGAGTATTCACAGAATACACTTTTAGAGCCATTAGAAGAGGCTTCAATAGGAATTCCTCATTTAGGACGTATTAAAGCGGATAAAGATTTCTTCTTTATTTCAGCGATGAATCCTGAAGAACTTTCTGGGACACACCGTCTCTCAGAAGCTTTAAAAGATAGGATTAAGGTTTGGATTAAACTTACATATCCTGATAAAGCAACAGAATTAGATATTATAAGAATTAATTTACCTGAGCATTTTGTTATAGAAGAATCTGAATTGGAATTGATATATTCAATAATCAATGAAACTCGAAAAAATAAAATAGATATTGAAGTACCTGCTTCAATTAGAGCAGGAATCGCTATAGCAAAATTATTAGGAAGACGTCAATTTCTAGAGGAAAAAGGAAAAATCAAGGAAAAAATTTCAGTTTATGAATATCTTTCTGAAATAACTAAGCATGTTTTGCTTGGAAGTATTAAGCCTAAACCTGGAATAAAAGTTGAAAATGTCATTGAAAACATTATACATAAAACTCTAGGAGCATAGGAGGTTATTAAATAGTAGATGGGAATATTTCCAGAAAATCCATGTGAATTTGCAGTTGATTTTATTCGGAAAATGAGAGCTCACCCCGATATAGTTCAAATTCCATCTTCACGTCAAGTTTTATCTATCCCAAGATTAATTCTATCTAGATATTATAGGAAGGGGATCGTCACTCCAAATGATTATATCGAAATTAGTGAGGTCACTTCTTTTCCAGATAATCAAAATTTAGCTAAAGATATAGCATTCCAAATACTTTTTCCTAATTATAAAAAAGATATGGTTGATTCTTTTTTTCAAGATGAAATTGGATTAGAAAAGGATTCTAAAAATGATCTACTAGATCAGGAAATTAAAACTGAATTAGACAAACTTCAAGAGATTTTTGATGAAATTGAAATGTCTAAATCTATTGATACAGACTCTATTGAAGAGCTAGAAGATTTTTTGGAAGAATTAAATAGAAAACGAGAAGAAGAACCTTATAAATCAGCATTAGAATTTTTTAATGAAGATTCGGAGCTGTTTAAAGAAGAGATCTCATCCTTAGAACAATTACTTAAAGAAGCTCAGAAAAGATTAGAACAGCGGATTAATACATTAGAACCTAATGAAATCAAAGCAGCAGCCAATTTAGGATTAAATGATTTAATCCAACAAAAATCATTGAGAGAATGGGAGAAATTGACAAGTAAGGCACTTGATAATCAAGATATTTCAAAAGATTTAGAAAATCTCCTCCAGTCTGGTAAGTTAGATGATTTATTAAATACTATGAAATTTTTAAATGATGCATCTGAGCAACCTCACATTAAAGATCAAATACAAAATCTTAAAAATCAATTGCAAAATCATCTCAATAATTTAGATGAATTATTTAATGCCGCTAAAACATTAGGAGAGACTCCCCGATTCAATCAGGAAGAGCTGATTAAAAATTCATTAACACAATCTTCATTTGAACACAACTTTAACTTAGCTAATTCATTAGACCAATATTTTGGAACAAATCTTAGAGAAAAGTTACTAAATGAATTCCATCAACAACATAAAAATTCTCAAATGAACTTATCGCTAGAAACCCTCACAAAAAGTGCATTTGCGAATAAAGCATGGAATACTCTTTTCAATCAAGCTCTTGAAAATGCAAAAAAAGACGCTATAAATCAAAATATTAAATTTGAAGCCTTTAAATCTCTAACTCACCAATTACAACAGTTAATGAATAGCTGTGCTAATATGCATTGTAGTCAAAAAATGTCTCAAAAACTTCCTGAACTCGTTTCTCAAACACTAAATAATTGTGAAAATTCTGACCAATTAAGAAATGCAACTGAGTTTTTAAGAAAAATAGGACTAAATCCTCAATCTGAGGATATACAGAAAGTCGGAAAGAAATTAAATATGCCTGATGAGGAGATTTATGAATTAATAGAACCTAATTATCAAATATTAAAAAAGATGATTGAAGAAAACACTGCTGATTTTCAGCGAATTAGTAATTTAATGAACCAAATTCAGGATCAATTAAACAAAGATAGACTTAAAGAATTGATTAGTAGCGCCTTAGCTAACGAAAATAGAGATGCCTTAGGTGCTCTTGGTCATTTTGATTTAACTGAAGCTTTAAAAACAGCACAACAAATTGGAGGCAAAGAAGGCCAAGATAAAATGATTGCTTGCTTATCTGCAGGAAGTGGTGAAAATCTTTTGAAGCAATGGTTCATGCATCGCAAAAATTTGCCCGATGATGCAAAACAAAAAGTAAAAGAATTAGCAAAAAAAATGTTGATTGAACTTGGGATCTATTATTCTAGAGCAAGATTAGGTAGTTCTACAACCGGACCTATTCCTATAAATATAGTAAGACCATATACTATAGGAGATGATTTTGAAAATATAGATTTAGAAGAAACTATATTTAATTTGTTAGAAAAGGGAAAAGAATTAGACCATATTGATTATGATGATTTTTATGTATATGAAACAGCAAAAGGCTTACGTTCGGCCTGTTTTGAACTAGATGTTAGCGGGTCAATGTCAGGTGATAAACTTGCATACATGAGTATCTGCGTAACAATGTTATGCTATGGGATGCGTAAAGATGAGCTTGGGATTGCTTTTTTTGAATCAAACACGCATGTGTTAAAGGAATTAGATAAAAAAGTAGATATGGAAAAGCTAGCAGATGATTTACTTTCTGTTACAGCAAGAGGCGGTACAAGATTACAAAGTGCAATAGAATGGGCTAATAAGCAATTTAAAGAAAACTCATCTTCACGTGAAAAGTTAAATGTCCTATTTACTGATGCAGAAATTTTTGATATACAACAAAGTATGCAAGAACTTAGAATAATGCGTTCTCTCGGAGTAGATTTTATTTTAGTTTGTCCAGAAACATCATATAGCTTGAAAGAAGCTGAAAAAATGGTTAAGATTGCAGGGGGGCAACTACTTACTATAAAGGATTGGAATGAATTTCCTAAGTTGATCTCTGATATTATTAAATCGAGATTTTAATTAATATGACAAAAAAAGAATTAGTAGATAAAATTATTGAAAATTTTGGCATTGAATTATATAAAAAAGCAAAAGAATTTCCTAATAATAAAATAAATCTTATTTCTTTTAGAAAAACTCCCATAAAAGTAAGGGCACTTATTTTAGATAATGAACGTGAATTCCATCTTATAATAGATGAATATAAAAATGAAATTTTTCATGATTGTCCTTCTTTCTTAATTCATAGTAATTTAGATGATAAAATATGTATACATATCATTAAGTTACTTTTATCAATAGACACCTATCTTTCTTTAAAGATCCTTACAAATCTAAGTAGATATAGTCTAACTTCAGAAGATTTTGGTTCCAAAAAAAAAAGTAAAAATTTTATTAAATTAGCAAACATATGTTTCGAGAATAATAACTGTGTTGAGGGACTTAATTATCTAAATAAAGCAATTATCAATCAATATGACTGTGAGCCAATAATCGAACGTTATTTTCAAAACGCAATAAAAAATGATTTATTTATTGAATTTTTTGAATTTTTAAAAATTGGATTTGAAAATGAGCTTAATAGCTATTTTCTAAAATTCAATGATTATATTGAAAGAGGATTCAAATTATTTTTAAATTCAGTCTCTCTTTATTCCTTTTTTGATATATTAAGAATTATTGAATATATTGATTATGTATTAGAAAAATACCAATTCCAAAGTAATTCCTTTATTTCTTCTATACTTAACAAATTATCAAAAATGGTTAAATCGAATAATTTTAATGAGAGATACTTCTCAATATATTTTATTAAGAAAAATTTACCAAAATTGATTAACTTTGACTCTAAATTTGAAAATCTAATCACTCAAAACGATTATCAATTATTTAAAGAAGAAATAATTAATTATTTTTTAAACGAGATTGAAAATTTTTGTATTATTGATAAATTAAAACTAATGAAAAAACATTTTGAAGTATTTGAGATTCCAAAAATTGAATATCAGGAACAATATAAGAATTATAAAGAAGAAATAAGAGAATTAGAGAGAAAAGTCTACTTAAAAAAATTTGCTTTTCTTAAACTTCTTATAGAACAATATAATATAAAAAAAAGTAAAGTAAATTTTAGAAAAAAAAGAAACACTTATGTTGTCAATCATGATAAAGAGAATTTAGAAAATCCTGCTTATAATTATGTTATTAAGCATGTTGGATTCTTTGGAATAAGTGAATCTACGATAAAATCATCAGAAATTGGAATAAATTATCTAATTATAAAAGAATTGTTCTTAGATGACTTTACAATTTTTCCTGATATTTTTTACTATAAAAAGCAATTCTGGGGGGAAAATGATAATTATAAAATAAGTTTAATAGAAGGATTTTCTGTTTTAAGCTCTCAAGTTAATTATAACTATGAAATAGATCAAAATTATTCGAATATGAATGAGATTTTAATCGTTGAATGGGATCTAGCAAGCAAACCACGACAAGCTAGTTTAGTGAATGCATATGGTTCTCAAATAATAATTCCAGATCAAAATAATCCCTTATTTCATGACTTAAAACCATTTGACTTATGTTATTGTAAAAAAACCCCTATAAAAATGGAAGGTAATATTAAAACCATTAATGTCCTTACCAAATGCTCGTTTAAAGAAGCTATTAATAGTATTTCAAAGGGAATGTTATATATTGAAGGATACTATCCTTTATCATTAGTAAATGATGTCTTAAAAAGAAGAATAAGCCCATTTAAAGCAAATGAGCTAGTCATTAATAATCCAAACAAATTATTTGTGCCAAATTATAAGCAGTTCATAAAAGCATTTAGAGAATTTTTATTTGAATTTATAAACAAAGAAAAAGATTATATTTACAATGAATTAGTTAAAGATCCTCAAGAAAATATTAATCAACTCCTCATTCTACTAAATCTGACAACCGAATTAGCTGGTATAGACCTTCCGTATACTGAAATCATAAAAAAAGCGTTAATTCAAGATATTCAATTAAAAGAATTAAGAGAAAAGTTGATTAATGAAATTCATTTAAGTATAAGGCAATTACTAAATAAGAAAGAACTTGGATCAACAAAAATATTTAATCTTAAGAAGATGCGGCATACACCTTTTATCCAATATTCTCAAGAAATAATAAAATTAAGAAAAGAAGAGCTTGAAAAAGCAAGTATCATTAAAAAAATTGAAGATGATACTATCTGTTATGACTTCTCTGAAGTAAATAATACTTATTATGGAATAAAATTTGCCAAAGCATTGAATATAGGGAGTAGATCAAAAATAAGCCAAGAAATCTTGAATAAATTTTCTAAATTTTTGTCAAAATTAAATATTGAATTAAATATCATTGATCAAACATCTTAAATATATTAGAAAACCCTCTAATTATGTTTTCATTTTGATAATTTACATTATTTTTATATTTTACATGATCTTCTATTAATTAAGTTCAATTAAAAAATCAAGATTTTAATGAAATGATAAACAAAAAATTTCACCATCCTTCAAAAGATATAATAGAAACTAAAGGGACTATTTTAAGAGGAAAAACTATATGTATGTGCTTAACTGGTTCAGTAGCTATAATCACTGCTCCAATTATTGCACGAGAATTAATGCGTTTAGGTGCAGAAGTAATTGCTGTAATGTCAAAGGCTGCTACAGAATTAATGAACCCTTCATTGATGCACTGGGCTACAGGTAATCCCGTAATTACTAAATTAACAGGAGCAGTAGAACATGTCTTTTTAGCTGGAGATAGACCTAATGAAGTTGGTAAAGCAGACCTAATTTTATTATGTCCTGCAACTGCAAACACTATTTCAAAAATTGCAAATGGAATAGATGATACACCAGTAACTACAGTAGTTTCTACAGCGTTTGGTTCTTCTATTCCTATAGTAATTGTACCGGCAATGCATGAAAGCATGTTCCATCCAATTCTCGAAAAAAATATCCTTTTTTTAAAAAAATATGGTATTGATATTTTAGGTCCACGGATCTCAGAGGGGAAGGCAAAAATCGCAAAAGTAGATGATATTATAGATAGGGTTATTGATTTATTAGTTGCAAAGAAAGATCTCGAAGGCAAAACTATTTTAATTACTACAGGCCCAACTCGAGAATATATTGACGAGATTAGGTTTGTTTCAAATAATTCTTCTGGAAGAATGGGAATTGAAATTGCTAAAGAAGCTGCTGCTAGAGGCGCCGATGTGTTATTAATTGCTGGTAAATGTATGGTAAAAATTCCTGAGTATATAAAAACTATTAATGTTATCTCAACTGATGATTTTATCAAGACGGTGAAAGATGAATTATCATATAAAGACTATGATTTTTTTATCTGTGCTGCTGCAATCAGTGATTATAAACCAGTTGAATATATTCAAGGGAAAATTTCTTCTGATAATGTTAAAGAGTTACAAATTAATATGAGATTAACTCCTAAAATCATAAATGAAGCAAGAAAAAAGAACTATAAGACATTTATTGTTGGTTTTAAAGCAGAAATAGATGTTTCAAGAAGTGAATTAATTGAACGTGCTTATAGCAGACTAAAAGCATCAGAAATTGATTTGATTGTAGCAAACGATGTAGGCAGAGAAGATATTGGATTTGGCAGCAAAGATAATGAAGTTTATATAATAAGTAAAGACAAACACATTACACATGTAGAGAAATCTACAAAGAGATATGTAGCTTCAAAAATTTTAGACGCTGCACTGGAAAATTATCGTATAAGAGAGTTTAAATCTTAAATTGCAATATTATATTGATTTTTATTACTTTTAGAAAACATTTAAATAACAAATCAATTTCTTTTCAAAATGAAGGAATATTTACATTTTAAGATGTTGAGATGATTGAATAAATATTGGGATATAAATCCTATATCTTTACCATATCTAATAGCTTAACCCATAAATATACATGTATTTATTTATAAATTTGTAATTAAAATATTGAACAAATGTGAAAGTGAGAAGTAAAAATGACCTCTGAAGATGATGAAGGAAGGATAACCCAAGGTACAATTGCTCAATTCATGCGAAAAAGAACACAGTTAGTTGGATTTGAATTTGGGTATTGGAAGCACGTACAATATTGTGCCGAGTTCTTAGATAACGCTTTAGATGCTATAGAGTCTTTTCAATGGAACGAAATAGTAAAGGATGATTCAAGTATAAAATTTTCTCTAGATCAAGATCTAGCTTTAGAACATTTATCTATTCTTCAAGAAGCAAGAGAAGATGAGGAAATACAACCATTAAATCACGAAGCGAAATTAACATTAATGAAGGAACTTCATCTAAAATCTGGTGAATCTATAGCTGAAGAAGCAGAAAAATTTGAAGATAAAGAAGAAGAATCGGGAGAAGTAATAGACAAAAGTGAATTAGAAGTTGAAGAGGAAGTTAGACTAATTATCGAAGATATGAATGAAATTATCAAACCTGTTGAGGTAATTATTGATATTGAGCCAATTGTAATAATTAGATTAAGAGAATCTGAAGCTTCTTCGTTTTTAACTTCTGATATCTCTCAAAAAAATGTAATGAGTTATACTTTCGAAATATTTGATAATGGTCTTGGCATGGGAAAAGGAGATTTGCGTAAATTTGGTAAGTACTTAGCATCTTCAAAAAGTGTCGAATTAAAACAAACTCGAGGAAGTCAAGGATTTGGAGCTCCAAGTGCATTCAGTGATGCTCAAAATACTACAGGAAAACCCATTGTTGCAGTTTCAAAGTCTGCAGAAAGTATTTATGCTACTGTCTCTGAATTTTTTACCACATCTAAAAATGAAAAAAGATACCTTGTTCACCCCTCTGAGGTTGATTGCCCATTTATACATGGAACATATATCAAATTACACTATTTAAATGTAAAATACATTCGAGGATATTTAGAAACCTATATTAAAGAGACCGCTTTAATGAATCCGCATATTACTATTATTTATATTGATCCTTCCGGTGAGGAATGGATTTATCGAAGATTAGTGTCATCTTTCCCTAAAGAACCGAAATATGCTAAACCTCACCCATCTTCCACAAATATAGGAGATTTACAAGATCTTTTAACGAAATCAAATAACTTAACAGTTTCAGCTTTTCTGCAAGACAATTTTGTAAGAGTTAGCTCTAAAACAGCAAAAGAAATAATAAATATCGCGGAAAGAGATTTACAAGATGAATTAAATCTTCTAATTTTAAAAAACGGATATATCACCAAAATTGATAATAAATCAGATTCAATTTATTATTTAAATTATGAAAAACGGATTTTTGGACGTTCTGAAAAAGAAAGAGATAAATTAGTTATATATGAATTAACATCTGAAGATATAAAACAGAAATATTTAGAGTTGATATCTAATTATAAGAATCTTGACAAAGAGCTGGAAAAAATCAATAAGGAAATAAAAAAACAAAATAATTTAATTGAAAAAGCTGACACGAAGAAGGACACACACAAAATAGAAAAAAATATTGAAAAGCTATTAAAAGATTTTGAAGTTATTGTAAGAAAAAAAGAAAAAATTAAAGGTGATCTTGATAAAATTATCCAAACTTCTAAAGCAAGTTTGCAAGAACTTAAAAAGTTTAAAGAAAGGAATGAATTTGAAGATTTAATTAATCAGGTGCAATTATCCAAAGCTAAACCAAAAGAATTATCAAATTTACAGTTTAATTCGCTTTTTAATGCATTTAAATCAATAAAATATATGGCCCCTCCAACAGATACGGCGATTCCCGTAGGTGATAGTGTATTAGAAAACACATTAATTAAGGAAATAGGCTTAAAAGTTTCAGAAAATTTGGATGAATTTGATGCTCCAATCGAAAGATTAAAAAATTTATCTAATGAATTGGAAAAATTAAAGAAAAAAGACCTTATTAAAGAAGACCCTTCTATAAAAGAAATTGATATTAAAAAAGAAGATATTATTGATTATAGTAAAAAGATTTTAGTAGGCATAAATTTTGAAGAGGAAAATACATCGCCTGATGATTTTAAACAATCTATAAAAGATATTGTCCAAACTTCTAAAGAAATATTAAAAGAAAGTTATCAAGATGTATTCGATTTTTTTTTAGAAACTTATACTAAAGAGGATGATTTTGTTGCCGCTGAGACAAGACCTCCAACAAGCGGGAAAGGGCTTGCCTATATTGTTGAAGCGGCTTTAGCTTATTGTAATGATCCTAAAAAACTAGAAACTCCAAAACGCTCAAGAGATGTCTTATCAAGGTTTGTGAACAGAACTCCTAAATTGAGAGATAGTGCAGATTGCGCTATCACAAAAGCTGCTCAATCAGTAAATTGGAAGAATTATAAACTTGATACCTATGATAATAATCTTCCAAAAGGACCTATTAAATTATTAGTAAATGTTTCAGGTCCATATGTCCATTTAATGTTTAAATCGCAATCTAAAAATGCATTAGCAGATGATGAGGAATTAATTAAGGAGATTAAATATTGTCTTGAGGCTATAGGAAGAAGATTAAGAGTATATCTTAATAGAAAAGCCACTATTCATAAAAGCCAGAAAAGAGCTAGTTTAATTGAACAATATATCCCTATTTTTGTAGAAAGTGTATATAATATTGCTTCAAAAGGAAAAACTAAATACAAAGAAAAAATCTCAAAAGAAGATTTAGAAATTTTAATGAAAGATGCGATTGGAAAAAAAGCTGTTAAAGTTTCCCCACAAAAAGTTGAAATAACTAAACCAGAAATAAAAAGGAAGGAAATTGAAAAAATAACACCAAAAAAAGTTGCGATTGAATGGGAAAAAGCGCCTCTTGAACAAACTCCTCTTATTAAATCTACTAAAGTAGAAGAACAAGCATTATCTGTAAAAACGCTTAATAATTGGACTATTAAAGAATTAAGAGAGTACTGTGTTGATAACCATATCGATATCCCTTCAAAAATCAAAAAACCTGAAATCATTAAAACCATACAAGAATATTATACTAAGAAAAAGGAAATTAAAATCCCTATTAAACCTATTAAACAAAGAGAAGAACCACCTAAAATTAAACCAGAAATCGCTCCAGTGACCCCCACATTAACTCAAACAACCCTTCCAGTTATAACAACAGAAAAAATTCTAGCAGTACTATCTCAAGATTGGCAAAATATAACCCATTTAATTTTTAAATTAAAAATAAAGGATATGATGGATGCAAGATACCTTCAGAATAAATTAAAAGATCTTGTTAGAAAAGAAAAAATCTTAGTAGAAATAAAAAAAGGTAAAAAACATTGGAAATTAAGGTGAAAAATATGCCTAATCAAGGAAATAAAAAATTATATGATTTAAAAGCTGCCCGAAATTTATTTGAAAATTATTTAAATGAAGGTCAGAAATCTCATAGATTTAAACAAGTTGAAGATACCGTAAAAATAGATGATTTGAATAGAAAACAAGCTTTAAATAGGATTTATACGTTGATAGATAATATTATCGAACAAATTTATCAAACGGGAAGACCGTCCATTCAACTGCCCTCAAGAGCTTCTTCGAATATTATATGGGATGAGGAAAATGATCTTTTATTATTAGGAAAACAAATTATGGAAAAGCAATTTCATACTCTTACTAGTGTCGCAGATATTACAAGATTAATGAGAGTACTTGAAGTAGTATCTGAATTATTATCAGAAGATTTACATGCTACAAAAAGAGAAATATTTTATACTGACGTTAATTTATTTGGAGAGCAAAAGAATAGTGATAAAAGTATTGAAGATATTGCCACTATGCTCTATACTTCAAGGAATTCCACCCATATAGTTGCTGCACCAAGAGGTTCTTGTGTTGGAAGACTAAGAATAAGAGATAGAACTGATATTATCGATCTTGAAGCCCAAGGAAGTGGAGGATGGACAATATCTCCATTTTTAGATCAAATTGAAATACTTGAGTCAGATGCAGAATTTATTTTGGTTATTGAAAAAAATGCTGCAATGATGAGGCTTGCTGAAGATAGATTTTGGCGTAAGTATCCTTGTATTTTAATAACTGCTCAGGGTGTTGGAAATGTAGCGACTCGGATGTTCTTAAAACGCTTAAATAAAGAATTGAATCTGCCAACTTTTACTTTAGTAGATAGTGACCCATATGGTCATTATATACATTCTGTCTATTTGAGGGGTTCTAAAAGATTGAGTTATGAATCTCCTTTTCTTGCCACTCCCAACATAAAACTTCTAGGAGTTTTAACTAGAGACTTAGATAAATATAAGATACCAAAAGTAGCTAGAATCAGGATGAATAAACAAGATGAAAAACGAACCAAAGATCTACTGAATGAAGATTTTGTCAAAAAAAATAAAGAATGGGAGAAAGACTTAGCATTAGCTTTGAAATTGAAGGAGAAGGCTGAAATCCAAGCATTTGCTACTCATGGTTTTAAGTTTCTAACTGATGAATATTTACCAGAAAAACTAACTACAGGTGATTGGATATAAAACTATTTTATAAAAAAGATGGTAAAGTAATTCAACTAATTGATAAAGAAAAAATGAATGACTGGCCAGTTGAATTACCATTTTTATTTGTGGAATATATTAGAGAGAAAAAATTAGATAGTTATGAAGAAGCAACAGTTAAGAGGGAAATAGAAAATTATCTTGATGATATTATGAAAGAAATTGCTATACCACGATTAATTAAGCTATTAGAAAGTGAAGATGATGAAGAAATATTATTATCACTAACTAGAATTGAAGAAATTGCTAAGAAAAATATTGATATGGCAAAACCCATCCAAAAATATCTAAAGGATCTAGAATCCAAAAAAAATTCTAAAATTGTTGAACTAGCAACCAAAATTTCCAATATTTTTATTAAAGCAGAAAGAAAAAAAGAGTTAGCAAATAAAAGAAAAATCATGCAGCAAAAAGAAAAAGACTTCTTAGCTGGAAAAATTAATTCTGAAGAGTATGCAAAAATTAGAAAAGAATATCTTCTCTTAAAGGAATAAATATGAAATGGAAGACTATTAAGAAATCTTTTAATGATTTCATTATAGAGAATAATATTATTGGAATTTTTGAAGAACCTATTATTTTGAAATCAGGTAGGGAATCTTATTGGTATGTTAATTGGAGAAATATCGCCGAAGATGTATATTTAATTGATATCTTGACGGATTATATTATCTCATTTGTCAAATATTTAGAATTAAACCCTGATTGTTTTTATGGAGTTCCTGAAGGAGCTACTAAATTAGGAGTCATAACTCAATATAAGTGGGCAAAACAACACAAAAATTATGGAAAAGGTATATTTCCTCTACCAATGGGTCGTGCATTACCAAAAAGACATGGAGATCCAAAAGATAAGTTTTTTGTAGGAGCTCCAAAAGGTAAAGTCATAATTCTCGAAGATACAACAACAACTGGGGGATCATTAATCGAGTGTATAGAGAACCTCCAAATTTTGAATTTAAATATAATAGCTGCAATAGTTTTAACTGATAGAAATGAAAAAAGAAATGATGGAAAAACCGTAAAGCAAGTAATAAATGAAAGAGGAATAAAATACTTTCCAATGAGTAACGCAATCGAAATTTTACCTTATTTGAAACCAAAGAGAATATTAGCTAATCATATTGAAGATTATTTTAAAATGTACGGAAGTTCTAATTTAAGATTTTAAAATTATTCATTATCACCAAGAAAGAAATTTCTCCATACCTTTATAATATTAAATAAGCGTGCATAAAGAACTTTTTCAGATTTCGTTAATTTCCGTTCATCATCTAAAGTTAAGTCTGATTTTGCTAACTTCAAAACTTTCAACAATCGACTGTCGATAATGTTTGTTGTAAAAGAATTAAATCTATCCAAATCAATTTTTGGTTTGATTTTACTCTTTACTTCTTTTTGCATCAACATTTTTGATTCTTTTATTTTATTTAAGAAATATCTCTCTTCTCTTAGAATTAGCTTTTGATCATCTCTTTCACTAATTGCATACCTCTGAACATCTACATTATCACATTTTTCAGTAGCACTTAATTTTAAAATATCATTTTGAATAAATGGAATGGCTTCAAAATATTTTAATTTATACTTCTTGCCTTTTTCAAAAGGTCCAAACTTTTCTCCTAAAATTGAAAATCCTGCATAGTTTTTTATGCACTCTGTTATTGTTTCTTCATTTTTAAAAATAAAATTTTGTCGAATTAAAGAATTTAAAAAAGTTTCTTCAATAGTCATCATGCCTTCTCTTGTCATATTTAATAAATTAATATACTTTTATATACTATCTAATGTAAATCAACAGAAATAAACTCATATTAGAATATTAATAATTAATTATATCGTGGATTATTTGATAGCAGAACTCATTTTATTGATATTTTTCTTTATCTTCTTTCTATTTGGCTTTTGGATAATTTATAGACAAGTAGCTCTTGTCAAGAAGGGGGAATTTAATATCAAGGATCGGCTTCAATGTCTTATCTATGGATTCATTTTTAGTTCTGCTGTTATGATTGTTATTGCAATGGGTTTTATCTTTACTGTTAAAACACCGGAGTTTTGGGAAAACAGTTCTATAATACCTCAAGATATTAATCCTCTTGCGATCCTTCTACCATTTTTTATTTGTATACTGTATATTTCTTTTTATCCGTTAATTGATTTCTTATTTATTGCATTTTCTGCAGAACAAAATGAAGGGCTCACACCTTTTCATATCTTTTTGAGTAAAAATCTCATAAATGTCTCACATAATAAATTAATATCAATCCTAATAGCAATCTGTCTTTATTTACTATTTATTATACCACCTTTTATTTTTTCTATTTTAGGTTTACCCTTTATAATGATATGGATTACTTGGATGCTTTTTTATCCCTTAATGATCTTAACCTTTTATGGTTCAAAAGGATATATAGCAGGAATTACTAATATATATTATCATATTCCTGATATTACTAGATCTTCGTTTTTAAACTTCGAAGACAGTAAAAGAGGAATGAAACAATTCTTTTCAAATCCCACTCCTTACATTCTTTTTGGATTAATGTTATTTGTATTTGTCTGGGCTTGGATCTCCTTGTTTCAAACAATTGGATTTTATTTTACAGGATCATTAGCAATATCAACTATGTCTTCTGTATTTGTATTTGTCACTTTATTTTTTGGAGTAATTGGTTATTTCACTCGCTTTTGGGGAAGGAAAATTAAATATCGTGGAATAGATATATATTTTGCCGCATATTTAATGGCAGCAATTGGTATAAATGTTTTGGTAAATTTCTTAATTGTCAATTCTGATAAATTATTTGATACCTTTGATGCTTGGATAATTACTAAAGATATTGTACCAAATTCTATCCTATATTCTTGGGCTGCTGTGATTGAAGAAATTGTCATGATTATTTTTACCTCTTACTTTTTTTTATCTAAAAAGAATAATTTCACTCAAAATCTTAAATATTCACTAATTACGCAAAGTGGTCAGACTTTTGATCCCGTCCCTTTATTCAACCTAATTAAAAATCGCAATTTTGAATTAAGAAAGCAAGCTGAAGAGTCTTTAAATTTAATGTTTGAAAGAATCCCGCTGAAATCAGAACTATCAATTAATGATTGGAGATTTAAAAACCTATTAATTGATGGACTTAGTGATCCTGATCCAAATTCAAGAAGGATTTGTTTAAAAATATTAAATCGATTAGAAAGTGATAATCAAGAAAAAATTTTGCCTTGGATAAAAGAAACACTAGAATCTCCTAATTATGATAAAGTAATTCCAGTAGCAACATCCTTATTAACAGCAAAAAAATCTTTTATTGAAAAGATACCAAAAGATTTAATATTTAATCTTTTATATGATTCTGAATGGAGGTTAAAGTTGATAGGTTTTAAACTATTTTCTTATTTAGTTAAAAACGATAAAAACCTGATTGATAAACTTAAAGTTAATAATTTAATTAATGATCCTAATTACAAGATTCAAGTAGGGTTATTAAATCTTTTTTCGGAATGCTCAATTCCAATTCCTATTAACATCTTAATTAATAAATTATATCATTCGAATAAAGATGTTAGAGCAGCAGCAATTAAAAACATAAAAAACGTACATTCTCAAGATATTAATGAAGAGTTTATCAAAAAAATTATTTCTTTCATTGAAGATCCAAACAGTAGTGTTAGAGCTTCAGTTTTTGAAGTATTTGCTAAAATTGGAAATTTTAAAAAATTTTCAATACCCATCTCTCCAATATTAGACGGGTTAATTGATTCAGATGAAAATGTAAGAAATTCTTCAATTTTAGCATTAGAGAAATTTTATGAGGAAGAGCCAAAAGCTTTAAATATAGATGATATTATTAATAGGGTTGATACAAATAATGCTGATCTTTTAAATAGCATTTTAACTCTTTTGGGTAAAATTTGGAAAAAAAATCCTGAAAAGATCCTTACTGTTTTATTAATTTTCATAAAATTTGAAAATACAGAATTAAAACAAAAAATTTCGAGCATTTTAATTGAAAAATTTAAAACATATCCAGATTTGATCTTTAAAAATCTCATAAAGGTAAAGGATGAATCCAGAATTATTTCAAAAGGAGTTATTTCTAATACAATTATTAAAATTGCTGATGAATATCCAGAATTAACTATTCCAAAATTAATGGAAAGCTTAAACTCCGATAATGAAGAAATAATATTAAATGCTTTAAATTCCTTGGAGAACCTTATTGAAAGAATAGCTGATAAAATTGATATTAAAATACTCCTATCACTCCTTTCTAAGGATTTCGATTTAAATATAAAAAAACAAAATTCACAATTAATTTCTAAAATCGCTAAAAATAAGCCTCTAATGCTAGAACCAGTTTTGGAGGAATTAATAAAATTAATTGATGATCAAGAATTATCTGTTAAGATAATTTTAGTAAAATCCTTACTTGAAATATCAATGCACTATCCTAACCTTCTGCCAATAAACTATATTATGGAAAAATTATCAGATGAAGATTCCTTTATACGTGAAGCAAGTACAAAAATATTAGGAAATATAGGAGGTAAATCTCCGTCAGAAATAATTGATGCATTAATAAATAAATCACTAATTGATAAAGAATGGATTGTAAGGGATGCAGCGGTTTCTAGTTTGGGCAAAGTTATTGAAAATGCCGCTAATAAACAGAATATAATAGAAAAATTAATTTTACTTTTAGATGATCAGAAAAGCTGGGTTCGAAGATCCTCAATGAAACTCCTCTCTTCTATTAAAGGAATAAATCAATCTCTTATTCCCTTTGAAAAATTATTAAAAAATCTAAATAGTGAGGATCCAAAAATTAGAGAAGGATCAGCTAATCTCTTAAAAATTTATGATTTTGAGACTATTGATAGTAATTTTAATTATATTAATTCTCTTTTAGGAGATGACTCTGAAGACGTTAGAGTTGCAATAGTTGATGCTATGGTTGAGATTATTCAAAAAATTGGTCTATCAAAAATTCTTTCTAGATTATTAAAAAATTTAAGTGATGAGGGATCATTAATTACTCAACAATCAATCGCATTGATTTTGGGAAGGACTGCGAGATATGAAGAAGAAAATATTAAAAAACGAGTTATTGCTTTATTAAAAGTACGATGTGAAATGTCTCAGGACCCAATTATTTGTAAAACTCTAACAAAATTAAAAGAGAGTTAATTATAATTACTTTATCACCTAAAAATCAGAGAGACATATCACTAAACCATTTCTCTCTTCTTATTTTTTTCATTATTTACTTTATTTACACTTTAATAAATTTAAACCATTAATATAACAATTTAAAATATCATAAAAATTAATTTTGGTATATTAAAGAAATTTTCAAGGTTATAATACTTGACAACCCCCTTTTCTAGTCCAACTGTTCCAATACATAAAGTTCAAAGATTTGAAGATTTTTATAGGCTATTTGAAGATAAACCAGGAATATATAAATATCAAGATCAAATAAATGATATTTTTTCTAAAGGTGGAAATACCTTAATAATATTTTATGAAGATTTATTAGCCTTTGATTCGCAAATAGCCGAAATGTTAAAAAAAGACCCTGAATCTCTCATAGAAGATGCAATTGAAGCCTTTAAAAATGTTCTTAAATTTCAGGCAGGAAAATTATCTGATCAACAATATTTTGTAAGAATAACAACTAAAGATGAGAAGAGCCCATTAGGTATCCCATTAAGAAGATTAAGAGCAAAAAACATTGATAATTTAGTTTGGACTAAAGGGATATTAGTAAGAAGTTCAGCAATTAGACCAAAACTAATCAAAGCTACTTTCGAATGTAGTGTATGTGGTGCTCAATTTGAAATTATCCAACTTACATCAAAAATAAAGTGGCCAAAGTTTTGTAGTAATAAACGGTGCAAAGCAAAAACCCAATCTGATTTTAGACTTATTTCAAGAAGTTCCGAATTTATAGACTGGCAAAGTGTAATGATTCAAGAAATACCGGAAGATTTACCACCAGGTAGAATACCGAGATCAATTCAAGCTATTTTAACTTATGATTTAGTAGATTCTGTAAAACCCGGTGATAGAATAAAAGTAATGGGGATTTTTCGATCAGTTTTAGCTCAATCTACTAAAAGTATTAATAGTACCCTTTTTAAAACCTTTATAGATGTTAATTTTATAGATCCAGAGGATAAAGGAGAAGATTTAATAGATCTTTCAAAAGAAGAGAGGAAATTGATTGAAGATTTATCAAAAGAACCGTTGATTCAAAGAAAAATAGCAAGATCAATTGCCCCCACTATTTATGGAAGAGAAGACCTTAAGTTAGCTTGCGCTTTAACTCTATTCGCAGGTACTAGAAAAAAGAAACCCGGAGGAGGGTATAAAAGAGGAGATATTCACATTTTATTTGTGGGAGACCCCGGAACAGGAAAATCAGAGATTTTAAAAAGTGCCATAGATGTATCTCCAAGAGGTTTATATACCTCTGGTAAGGGATCTACTGCAGTTGGTCTAACAGCTGCAGTTATTAAAGATAGTGATACAGGACAAATGAACCTTGAAGCTGGTGCTGTTGTATTAGCTAATGGAGGCGTTGCTGCAATTGATGAATTTGACAAGATGGACCCCGCTGATAGGTCTGCTTTGCATGAAGCGATGGAGCAACAGACTGTAAGTATAGCTAAAGCAGGTATCGTAGCTACATTAAAAGCACAAACTGCTATTATTGCTGCTGCCAATCCAAAATCTGGAAGATATGATCGCTATAAGACTCCTACCCAAAATATTAATCTACCTCCTTCACTTCTTTCTAGATTTGATCTGATTTTTGTTGTTGTAGATAGACCAGATCCTGCAGATGATGCTCAAATGGCAGAATTTATTTTAAAAAATTCTATGATTGAAAGTGAAGAAGAATTAGAAGGAGTTTCTGATGAAATAGCGCCAATTTCAGGAGATCTCTTAAAAAAATATATAAAACATGCTCGAAGAACTTGTAATCCTATCTTGAGTGAAGAAGCTAAAGAAAGAATCAAGGAATTTTATTTAGAATTAAGGGGACAATATGAAAGTGAAGATGCCATAATTTCAATTTTAGCACGAAACCTTGATGCTCTAGTTCGATTAAGTGAAGCATATGCTAAAATGGCTTTAAGAGATAAAGTAAATAAAAAAGATGTTGAAAATATTATAAAACTGTTTAGAAGATATCTTAAAGATACTGGTTATGATGAAACCACTGGGAAAATAGATATGGATAGGATTCTGGTAGGGCAATCAAGGAGCACTATTAGTAAATTAGATAAATTATTAAATAGATTAAAAGAAATATTTGAACAAAACAATTGGAAGGCCTTAGAAAAGAAAAATTTAATTCAAATTCTCGAATTAGAAGAGGAATTAGATGAAAAATGGATCAAAGATGCACTTCAGGAATTAATAAAAGAAGGCACATTATATGAGCCAAAACATAATTTAATAAAGTTTACTAATAGGGAAGACTAATTTTCTAAATTATTTATTTCCTATAAAATAAAAATGAATTAAATCAAGCTATTAGTCTTTATAATAATTAATAGTAATTTTAGGCTTTTCTGCTTTCCCTTTAATAACTATTCCATCATAACCAGCTTTTTTTTAATTCTGGACCAAAAAAACCTCCTGCATTAGCTTCCCCCCATAAACCAGTATATGGTGATTTAGAACAAATAACCAACCTTGAAGATGAAGGAGCACCAGTTAAGCATAGTGGATCAGTCATTATAAACAATACATTTTCAGAGCTAAGAGGATTAGTATACTTATTAATATAATCAATTAGATATCTGCAAGCATAACCAACTCCACCGAGAAAAAGATTTCCAACATCTGGTGCCACTTTTTCTATGGATATAGAACTATGTGTTAAATCAATCTTAAGTAGCTTGCCTATAAATCCGAAATAGGAATCATCACTATCCATAATTCTTTAATAATTTCCTAATTAAATTTAATTATTATTTAGAAAAAATTGAAAGGTTCAAAAAATTTTATTATTTTTGAAAATACAACAGAAATCAATCAAATTGAATAAAACTGCGAGATGGATCGATAATTAAAGCAGCTGTATTTGTGGATATAAAGAAAATTGTTTATAAAGAAGATTATCCAAAACCAATACCTGGTCCTGATGACGTTATTGTTAAAACAGAATATTGTGGTATATGTGGAAGTGATATCACTAACTTTAAATTTAAAATGTACCAAGTTCCTTTAATAATGGGCCATGAATTTACGGGTGAGGTTGTTCAAATAGGAAAAGAGGTCACAGGGGTAAAAATTGGAGAAAAAGTCTGCGGTATTAATGTTTCACTCGATTTAAGTCAAGGTGAATTAAGTGGATTAGGAATCTTTGAAGACGGGGGATTTGCAGAGTATGTTAAAGTCCCTACAAAATATCTCTTTCGTATCCCTCAAGGAACTACAACGAAAGAAGCAGTAATGATTGAATCATTTGCTAATGCTGCGAGAGGTACACGGTTATCTAACATTGGAAATAACCAAAAAATAGTAATCATAGGTGCGGGAAATATTGGTTTATGTTTTTTAAAATACCTTTTAAGTGAAAGAAAGCCAAAATATATAGCTATTATAGAGCCACATTCTTTTTTAAGAGATAAAGCAAAAGAATTTGGAGCATCTGAAGCTTTTCCTCCAATTATGTCAAGAATGAAAAAATTCTTTAAAGAAAATGGAACACCAGATTATGTTTTTGATTGTGCAGGTAATGAAAAAACCCTAAAAATGGCTTTGGATCTAGTAAAAAAAGGAGGGACGATACTTCTGGAAGGAGTATATAAGGGGAACGTTACGATTCCAATGTTCCTCATCAATTCCAAAGAAGTCTGCATAAAGGGTGTTCTTGGACATGATCGTGAAGATATTTTTAATTCTATAAACTTCTTTGCTCAAAAGAAAGTTGATGCTGGTGAATTTATAACTAAGATTGTTCAGTTGGAAAAAACCCAAGAAGCATTTGAAAAGTTTACGAATCAAGAGGACAGAAATTTTATTAAAATGGTAATTAAATTTTAATGTTAATAAAAAATTGAAAATTTTAACCATAATCTTTTAAAGCATAATTAGAGATTAACTCAAAAGATTTTTCGACATTTTCACCATTCTTAGCTGAGGTAAATAATGTCTTTTTTACTTCTAAACCTTTACCGATCTCCTTAATCTCCGATTCATGGATTTCGTAATTCAAATCGTTCTTATTAGCAATTAAAATTTTTGGTATATTTGTACAATGGCTTAATAAATCAGGATTCCAAAATTTTTGTATCTGATCAAAAGTGTTTCTTCTAGTTAAATCTCCTACAATAAGCACTCCATGAGCGCCTCTGTAATATAGACGCCTCATATTTATCCATCGTTCTTGACCTGCTATATCCCATATATAAACTACAACTGATTTATCTTTATTTAAATTTAATTTTTTAATAAATATATTTGTTCCAATAGATGCCCTATAATCCTTTGAAAACTGTCCTGAAACGAAATTTTTAACTAAACTGGTCTTACCAACCCCTGGTTCACCAAGTATTATAATTTTTAATCGGAAAACCATAAAAAACCAATCTCTATCAAAGCATCAATATTTTGTTATTTAACTTAATTACATAATAAAAATATATAAATATTATAAGAATTAAAACCTAAAATTAATCAAAAGAACATCTAATTTTTAAGAGGATTTTTTAATGACAACAGGTATTGTTTATGATGAAATTTATCTCCAGCATAAAATAGGAACTCATGTAGAGTCTCATGAGAGATTAATTGCGATCATGGATTTCTTAAAATCTAGAAAATTATTCGAGAATCCAGATTTCAAATTAGTCCAACCAAGGAAAGCAACAACTGATCAAATAAAATATGTTCATGAAGAAAGTTTAATTAATGAAGTTAAAGAAGTAAGTGAATTAGCAAAAGCAACTGGTTATATCCAACATCTTGATATGGATACTGCAGTATCAGCAAAAACTTTTGAGGCGTCTTTATTTAGTGTTGGAGGTAATTTAACTGGGATTGATGAAATTTTAGAAGGAAAAATCAAAAACGTATTTGCTGCAGTCCGACCACCAGGACATCACTCTAATTCTTATAAATGTGCAGGTTTCTGTATATTTAATAATATTGCCATTGCAACAGAGTATCTATTTAGAGAAAAAAATCTAAAGAGAGTTGCTATTATAGATTGGGATTGTCATCATGGAAATGGTACCCAAGATATTTTTTATAATGGTTCTGATAATGGAGAAGTTGTTATTTTTAACTCACATCAAGATGGTAGAACACTTTATCCAGGAAGCGGTTATATTGATGAAATCGGTTCAGGTAAAGGTGAAGGAAAAATAATTAATTTTCCAATGCCTCCTAGAGCCGCAGAAGATATTGTTTTAAAATATTTTGATGAAATTATCTTTCCCATTTGTCAAGAACTTAAACCTGAATTTATTCTTATTTCTGCTGGTTTTGACACTCACTGGTCAGACAGATTAACAAATATGGGATGGACATTTCAGGGACCGGCAACATATTTAAAAAGAATTAAAACTATTGCTGAAAATTACGCCAATAATAGAATTTTGATTACTCTCGAAGGAGGATATGAAATTGATAAACAAGCTATAGCAGTATTTAATTGTTTAAAAGTTCTGAATGATGAGTATAATGATTTAATAGAAGAAAAACCAAAAAATTCCGAGAAAGAATTAATTAATTACGTGGATGATGTTTTAATCCCAAAATTAAAGAATAACTTAACTTCCTATTGGAATTGCTTTTAGAATATAAAACCACATTTAACCGGTTTATCTGCAATTATCCCATAGTTTATAAACTTAGTCCACTATTAAAGTTACAAATCAAGACAATTTTTTTATCAAAAAACAAGAGGAATAATAATAATGTCGTATGATTATGAAAGGGATGACGAAGAAGAGGAAAAACCACCACTTAGACCCCCATCAATGCCTCCGCCCTCAATTCCTCCACGAACACCACCCTTAATGGAAGGAACTCCTATCTCACAATTCCCAAGTCCTGCTCCAAGCCCCACATATCAACAAGAACCTTCGCAATCAGATTATGATATGATCATGTCCCAGGTTCAAGAAAGAGAAATGACTATAAGCCAATTACAAAATCAATACAATCAAGTGAGTGCCCAATTAATTGAAAAAGATAATTACATAAATCAATTAAATGGAAAGATACAAAGTCTTCAGGGAACATTAGAAAGTTATCAAAATCAGATAAATCAATTAAATAATGAAAAAGCTCAACTGCAAGCTCAGATACCTCAATTACAGGGACAACTTCAACAAATCCAACAAGAGAACATGTCCCTTCAAACACAAATTGGACCTCTACAAGCGCAAGTAAACAAATTGCAGGAAGAAATAGTTTATAAGGAACGGCGAATCCAAGAATTAAAAGAACCTAAAGCTGTCATGCCTTCGAGTTTAGCACAAGGAATTACTTCACAAGTCTCAAACATCAGTAGCACTCCTACATATGGGCCTTCTACAGAAATTCGTTCAGGTCCTACTCCAGATCTGGGACCATCGCTCGGATCTGGGAGAAGAATATGTCCAAATTGTGGAGCAACTGGATTTGCGATAAAGGAAGTTGAAGATAAAACCAAGATTATCAGCTACATTCCAAAACCTCAATATGCAAAAAAAAATGTCTGTACTAAGTGTGGTTTCGAATTTTAAAATAAAATTTTATTTTTCAAATTTTTAACCTTATTTATTTGAAGCTAGTATTTCAATATTCAAATATAATTTATTTTAGAATATTTGATATTGTTAGAAATTAATAGGAAAATTATATATATCATAATTTTAATTAATATTGCAAATTTATTGAGGTATGATTAAGCAGAAATACTGATCTAATATGCCAGATTTTCGAGAAGATCTACTTGTTTCGACTATTAATAAAAAGAGAGTAATCGGAGTTATACTTATAGGAATTATTTTAATTTCCGTATTCGCTTTTTCTAGCTTTTTATTTAGTTTAATTTGGGGAAGTCAAAGGCCAAACCCTAGTGATAGATTAAGTGAAGCGGAAGAAGAAACTGTTATTTTAGATTTACCTCCTTTTCCTTATAATTTATCAGACTTTCAAACTCAATTTCCTAATCTTACTCTAGATCAACTGCAAGATCTTTTCGATATGTTTGATGGCGATATTGATGATCTAAATTTAACTAGTTTTTCACAAGATATTTTAGCTTTATTAGGTTCTGAAATCGAAGTTTTTAGAATCTATGATTATTATGATTTTAATGATCTTTCTGATAATTTATGGAGATATGAATGTTTTGATGAATATGTTGGTGATGGTTGGCAATCAACAGCTGTTACCCAAGATTATAATTTTTACCCTTATTCTGATTATTTTACTTATTATTGGTGGCTTCAAAAAGTAAGAATTCAAATGCCACTTACACCTTCTTTTGGATTAAATTCAATGGTTATTCCTACTCTCTTTCCTATTCCTTTTATAATGGAAGGAAGTGTCAATGCGAATAATTTGGACTATAATTCAATAAAAATATTTAAAGATTCATATAATTGTACCACATTAAATCTAAATTTTACTAGTAGTGATGCTGTAAATATGTCCTATGAATTATTTGGATTGAATCTACCTTCTGATCAAGAGGTTAATGATTCTGCTTTAGATGAAAATTTAACACCTGATCCAATTAAGAATAAATTTTTACAATTTCCTTCATCTAAGCAAATTTACTTAAATTCACATCCCTTTTTTCAAGATCATTATAATATTCTAAATAGTATAATTAATCAAGGAGATAATGCTTTTGAAGTAGCAATTAAAATTAAAAATTATCTCCAAGCTAATTTTACAATAGCTATTGATGCATTACAGAATGACCCCCCTGCTAATGGAGAGGATGTTGTAGAATGGTTCTGTGAACATAGAGAAGGATTATGGTCTGAATTTGCATCTGCTTTTACTATGTTTTGTAGAGCATTCAATGTTTCAAGTAGATTTGTTGATGGATTCAACAGTAGAGGGGCAATCGAAGAGTTTGATTCTTTTGGGAGTTATGTAGCTATTAAATACAAAAATATTTATAATTGGGCGGAAATCTACGTACCTACTGATATTTCGGGTCAAGGAATGTGGGTTCAAATGGATATTACTCCGATATTAGATTTTAATTTGACAGTTTATTCAGATTATCCTTTTTATAATAGACCCAGCACTGCCAATTTAACAGCTATCTTAGGTTCTAATGACACCTCCGTAGAAAATCGGAGGATCACCTTCTATGATGAAACAACTCAGACATTTTTAGGAGAAGCACTTACAGACATAAATGGAGTTGCTTCTATTTTAGTAAATATTAACAATTCTCAAGTTGTCGGGCCACATCTTATTACTGCTTCATATTTAACAGTTGTCAATGCTACAATGTATACTATTTTAGGAAATGCTGCGTTAAATCTTACTAATCTAATTTCTGCTGGACCTATAGCAAATGAAATTAATATTTCACTAAATGATCCATATCCTGATGAAGTATTTGTTCAAGGTTATGTTTATGACCCCCTTAATAATGAAAGAATCACAAATGCAGAAGTTAATTTCAAATTATTTTTAGATGGAACTAATAATGAAATACTTAATGCATTTTCTCCTCCAAATACATATACTGATAATAATGGCGATTTTAGAGCAAATTTATATCTAGATCCCTCTGTTACTAAAGGAAATTATGAAGTAAGAGTTGATTTTAATGGAACTTGGGATATATATGGATTTCCTTTTACATATCCTAATATAAATGGGTCTAGTAACCGAATGGAATTAGATATAGTTGATGAAACAACTTTCTATTTACTATTTTATATTGATGATATTGAAGCATGGAACTATGAGGCCCCAAGTATTTCAAGATATTCAACAGTCGAATTGAAAGCAATTGTTCTTAATGAAACTGGAGATCCTGTTCAAGGTCAAGTTGTAGATTTTTATGATCATTCTCAAAACCTTTACCTTGGTAGTGATGTTACTGATGGGAGTGGAATTGCTAATTATTCTTACTATATAGATAATATAGCAGCAGGTCCGAATTTGGTTTATGCTCAGTTAGGTAATTTAATAAATTATTCATATTTCATATTAGACGCACCAGTGTCATTTTATATGGATATTTGGCCACAAAATCTTAATATTAGCAGAACAGGATCTACAGATAGAACATTTGTAGTTCATGGATTCCTAAATGATATAGAAAACCTTGAAACAGTAAGATTTGCTTACTTCAATATAAATATGTTTGATGGTCCTATAGATGTTGCACCATCCTATTTAATTTTAGATACTGGTTCCTATCGCACTTCACGTTATGGTGAAATATATGCTGTATTTAGAGTTTCTAGCTCAACACCAACTAAAAATTACACTCTCCGAATTACATTTAATGGATATTTTGATTATCCAACTCCTGTTCCTTACTTCTTTAACTTGAGTACATATGTAAATTTCACAACTACTTCTAATGCGAACTATGAACTAAAAGTATACGATCCTGAGCAAATAGATATAATTTTTAAAATTGAAGGTCAACATTCATTACCATGGTATGATAATGGAAATCCTCCAGCTACTTACAATTGGCCAGATATTGCAAATTTTGAAGTTAGGATAAACCAGAGTGGAACTTATGCTCCAGCCGGTTCAATTGTCTATTTAAGAGATGTTTATACCAATATATTATTAGATTCTTATACTTTTCAAGCTTCTGATAACGGTATTCATTTGTTCACTATTCCCACATCCAGTCTTCATGCGGGATTACATCAAATTAGGGTTCGATATGAATATAATTCTATCCTCTATAATACATTCAATTCTACTTATATTGTAATCAATGAAACAATAAATATCGATGTTGACCAAAATAATCTTAGAATTGTTCGAGATCAGCAGAATTTTATGATTACAGGAACAGTTCATGAAGGTGGTGTGAACTTGAGAGGTTTAATCGTAAGAATTATGCTATTAAACAGTTCGCTTGATGATAATTCAAATTATCTGAATATTGCTGGTTCACAATCAATAGTTATATTTAATGATGGCACATTTCAATACGACATAAATTTTGTAGATTTAGATTGTATGCAAGGTAACTATTATATCAGAATTGATTTTGAAGGAAGTATTAATGCTCCTGGGATTGATTTATTTAATTATATGACTACAACAAATAGTTCACTAAGGAACATTGATGTAATCGCGGGTACTTATCTCACGCAAAATACATTTTACACAGAATATGAAAGTCAATATCCTGATTTATGGGTTGATGGAGATACTTTATATGTTATTGGTAATTTGTATTGGGATAATGGAACCGCTTTATCTGGAGTGATTGTAAATGTTACAGTTAAATTATTTGATGGAACTATTATAGCTTACAATGATACTGTATTAACTGACGGTTCGGGGCAATTTAATGCATCTATCTATATTGATCCAAGCAATCCTCTCTGGCCAACTTATCGTGATCAGACAGAAATCTGGGTGTATTTTGATCCTATTGTAAATGGCATGAATTATGTAGAAGCATCAGAAATAGAATTTATATAAACAAAAAGTAATTATAAAGTATGATACAAATGAAGAGATTATATACTAACAGAAAAAATTTAAATAAGTTTTTAATAATTTCTCTGTTAATTTTATCTTTTTTCACACCCTGTATAATTTTCTTTAATTTTATTCAAAAAGAACATTATAGATCTGGGATAAATCAACAATTAGAGGAAATACCCAAAACATCAAAACTTATAGGAGTTATCAATTTAACGAATTATGAAATAAATCTTACAAGCCACTATCATAACTCAATTATACCAATCAGAGGAAAAATATATAAGCCTGTGCCACCCCCTCCACCCTACGATAATTTAACAAATATCAATGTTACATTAGTGGTGGATGGGATAGAAGACCGTAATTTTATTGCGACTTCTGATCAATTTGGAGAGTTTCAAATTGATTATCAAATTCCTTCTTCCTTAGACGTCTATTCGAGTCATAAAATCGAGGTAAAAACTACTGATGATTTAGGGAATGATGATATTCTCCCTGAAAACTTTTTTATAATTTTTGTTAATGCTACCTCGTACTTAGATATTAATTATATAGATTCTCCTTATATTCCTGGAGAATTATTCAATTTAAATGGAATTTTAAAATTAGATGATATTAATGGAGATGGGATTCCAAATGCACAATTAGATTATTATTGGTATAATGCGACTGATAATTGGCCATTAAACAATTTCTTTACAAATCCAGTTGATGGCTCAATTTCTGAAAATATTCAAATCCCATTTGATGCTTATTCTGATATCATAAATTTAAATTTATCCTATATTGGAGATCCTATAAATGGAATAGATGAGTCATCAATAGAAATAACCCAAATAAAATTATTCAATGATATGAATTGTAATTGGAATATAATCTCAAATGCAACAGTAGGAGATCAAATTAATATAGCCGGACAATTAACTTCCAGAAAAAGTGCTTCATTAAAATTATATAATAGATCTATACGAATCTTTTATGATAATAATTTAATTAATTCAGTAGATACAGACACTAATGGTAATTTCCAATATACATATACAATTCCTCCTGGACCGGGAAATAATTCTATACGGATTGAACTAATTACTACTGGAGGACCCTATATCTTTAACTCTACTAACATTACCATCGCTGCAGCTACTACACAATTACCATCTGGACCAGACACACCAGTCCCATTTTTAGGATTTGCTCTAATATTTTTTCCAATATTAATTGGGATTATCGTAGGTTTAGCTGTTTATGGATTTTACTACTATAAAAAACAAAATAAAGAGTCAAAGGTCATTAATTTACCACTTGAATCAAAAATAATAAATTTAAAAATTTTGAAAGAAACAGGTAGATTGGAAGAATCTTTATCTTATCTTTTTAATGCCATCTATATGGATTTAATAAGTGCTAAATATGGGAGAATCAGAAAAATAAATGAAACCATAAGAGATTTTGCTATAGTTTCTGTTAAACAATTGAATTTAAAACCTTCAAACGTTTACCCATTTATTCAAAAAGTTGAGGAAATAATCTATGCTAAACCATATCAGATAACAGAAAAAGAATTTTATTCTGCAATAGAATTATTTTCACCAGTTTATTATGAATTAACAGGATATCATTTTATTTTAAATTTTTAAAGAAATTATTTAATCAAAATTAATAATATGTAGGAAAAAAAGAAAATCTAGGAAAAAATATAAATTTAGAAAAAATCATTATTTAAAAAAATTGAAGGAAAAAAAAGGGTAATAATATGGTAAAAGTAAAGAAAAGTAAAAAACAGGAAGAACCAGAATTAGATATTTCACAGAGTTTTGAGAATGTAAAAGTCTTAGTTCAAACCAATAGAGCAAAAGAGGCAATTGCTTACATTTATCTCGTGTATAATGATTTGATAAGGAGGAAATATAAAAAGCCAAGGTTAGCTTTTCAGACGATCAGAGAATATGCCATAATTTGTGTAAATGAATTAGATCAGAAACCAGAATCAGTATATCCTTTCATTAAAAAAATAGAAGATATTATTTATGGAGGAATAGAACCGACGAGTAAAGAATTGAATTTTACGATCCAATTGTTTTCTAACTTATACAACGAAATTACAGGAAAATCACTACACAGAATTAGTTTTTAAATGGTTCTTAAAATTTGAGCAAATAGTAATAAACACAATAAGGTAGAATAAATTAAGATGTCTAGTGTTGGTAAAAGTTCAGAGAAAAATATTAATTTTTCAAAAGGAATTCTATTAGTATTTTTTAGCATTTTTCTAATAGTCTATGGTTTTTTTATTTCAGATTTCTATAACCAAGTAGATTTACCAAGTTTCATCAGTTATATTCCTCTAGTATGCTTCACTGGAGCTGCTTTTTTGGCGATTGCATTCTTAATTTTTATTCGGAATATTACAGTTCAAAAATCAAGAGAAATTCAGTCTCGAAAACAACTTAAAACCGGGTCAATTTATAAACAAGCATTATTTCTAGTACTTTTCATAATTGTTTTTATCCCATTACTCAGTCCTATAATCGATCAGGGTACAAATCATCAATATAATTCAATCTATAACGATGATTGGAATGGTGCTTCTAACTTTGCTAGTACTATAGAAGAACAAGGATACGATGTTATGTCAGTACAATCAAGTTTAAGTGCAACTGAACGTTTAAATCAATCAATTCTATTGATTTTACTTGGACCAAATCAATTTTATAATCCTGTTTTTGAGATACCATATTTTATTAATTTTTTTGATAATGAATCAAGAAATTCTCTTTTAATATGTCATGATCATGGTAGTACAAGCACTTTATTGTGGGAAATTTTTCTTGCGAGTGCTATTGATCCAGATATTCAAGGAACAATCCCTGTTACCATATTTCCTGACGGTATTCTTAGAGATAATGCTTCTTTTGATACGGCACCAGATTTTCCTATAATAACATCCTTTAATGCACATGAAACAACTATAGGAATAACTGATGTAATTCTTTCAGAAGCTTCTTCAGTAGTTGGAGGTCCTTTTATATCTTATTTTGGCTGGGAACTTATTGGAAGTTCAACTGATTACGGATATATAGATAAGGATAACAACCATTATTATAATTTTGATGAAGATAATATAGATTTAAGTCTTATGGCTCCTCTTGGTTTTCCTTCTAAATGGCCATTAGGAGGTTACCCACAAGGGGTATTTATGGCTAAAGATACTGGAAATGGAAGGGTGTTTGTCACTGCGGATGCTAGTATGTTTAATAATGAATTAATTAATGATCCAAACTATGATAATCGCCAATTTGGACTTAATATTATAAATTGGTTAACATATGGAGGCGTTAATAAAGAAGATTGGGTTATAGTATTCGATGAAGCTCATCTAAGACCAGAATATACACGGGATCTCTCCTCCGCAGGAATTTATGGATTGGTTCTGCAATATATTGTACATCTCTCAACTAATCCAATAACAGCTTGGATTTATCCCATTTTGGCTATTTATTCTTTAAAGAAATATTTACCTAAAAAAGATCAAAAGGCTGAAAAGAAAAAAGCTAAAGAACAAGAAAAAAAGGAAGAGAAAGAAAAATTCAGAACTTCTTCATTTTTTGCACAAAAAATCGAATGGTTCCGAAATAGAGGGGAATATGGAAAAGCACTTTCATTACTCTACAGACGTTTAGAACGTAAATTGAATACCTTGTTAAGAGGAAAAAAAATGACATCTAAAAATGTAATAGATATGGTTATTGATAAAGAACCTAATATTACCAAACTTAAGATTAGAAGAATTTCTAGATTCATGGATAGAATTTTAGCCATTAAATTAGGTAAATCAAAAATTAAAAATGAACAAGATTTTGAGAACCTATTCTTCGAGATGGAATGGGTTGCTAACAATTTATAAGAATTAAATAAAAAGTTAAAAATAAAAAAAATAAAAAGAAAAAATGTGAAATGTAATGGAAACCCCAGATAAAGCAAAATATTATGAACGTGAAGAATTGGATGTTTCACCTATTAGAGAAATTGCACAAGAAGTGTTAAGCGAAGTTTCAAGAGTTATTGTTGGGTATGGAGAAATTTTGCAGGAATTATTTATTGCATTACTAGTTAATGGTCATGTTCTATTAGAAGGTGTTCCAGGCTTGGGAAAAACTGTAATGGCAAAAACTTTCGCTAAAACATTAGGAATTGGTTTCCGGCGAGTTCAGTTCACTCCTGATCTACTTCCTGCTGATATTACGGGTACTAAGATTTTTGATCAGAATGAAGGTGCGTTCGTACTTCAAAAAGGTCCCATTTTTGCAAACGTGGTTTTAGCGGATGAGATCAATAGAAGTGCTCCAAAGACCCAAGCAGCATTATTAGAAGCAATGGCTGAAAGGCAAGTCACCATTGAAGGACAAACATTATCACTTGAAAAGCCATTTATTGTAATAGCAACAGAAAATCCCGTTGAAATGGAAGGAACTTATCCCTTACCCGAGGCACAAGTAGACCGTTTCCTATTTAAGCTATGGTTAGATTATCCAGAAGAAGATGAAGAAGTAGATATTATGAGAAGACAATTAACTGGAGAATTGCCTTCAATAGAATCAATAACAACTGGAGAGGAACTTTTAGCAGCTCAAAAAGTAATGAATCTAGTATATATTGATGATAGAATTTTGAAATATATTAGAGATATTATAATAAAGACGCGAAATCACCCACAAATTGCTTTAGGTTGTGGTCCACGAGCAGGTTTAACTTTAATGAAATGCGCAAAGGCACGAGCAGCAATCTTAGGAAGAGTTTATGTTACTCCAGATGATGTAAGAGCTCTAATAATTGCGGCTTTAAATCATAGAATTTTGTTAAAACCAGAAGCAGAATTAGAAGGTTTAGATGTAAAAAGTGTGATTAAAAATATAATAGAAGAAATTCCAGTTCCCATTTAAAAAATATTTTTTTATTTTAAATGGATTTGGAGTATAGATCTAATAGATCATTAGATAATATAATTTAGGAAGGTGAGATTAAGTGTTAGGAGGTAAAGGAAGAATATTAATATTATTTTCAGTTTTTTTTCTAACTGCAGGATTTGCCTTTGTTAATTACTTCTTAATATTTTTCGCCATTATCCTAATATTTAGTACCGTAATCAGTTTACCTATTTTCTATTGGCAAATGAATGTTGAGGAGTTAAAAGTACATAGAGAACTCGAAAAAGAAAAAGTATTCAAAGATGATTTTGTACATGTTAAAGTAGTAATTGAAAACACCGGAAGAAATAGTTTTGACTTTCTTGAAATTAGAGATTATTATAATCCTGAACTTTTTAGACTGATCTTAGGTGAAAATTTCATATCTACACGAATTGCCCCAAAAGCTATTATAAAGTTCTCATATGTTTTAGAACCAAAAGTAAGGGGAGAATATCCTCTTGGTCCTCTTTCAATCACAGTAAAGGATAGGTTAGGATTTAATTCAGTTGAAAGAATTGTGCCCAATAGTGTTTCTGAGATCCTTGTATACCCTCCATACGAGGATATTAAAAGAATTGAAATCTTAGGTTCTAAACGTTCACTTCAATTAAATTATGGATTGCAGAGATCAAAGCAAAAGGGCTTGGGATCTGAATTTTATGGCATGAGAAAATATGTATTTGGAGATCAATTCAGATTAATAGATTGGAAAGCAAGTGCGAGAACTCAACAACTAATAGTTAAAGAATTTGAGAGCGAAAGAGATGTTACAGTTATGATAATAGTTGATTCCTCCAATTCTATGGCAGGAGGTGCTATAGAGAATACAAAATTTGAATATGCTATAAGAGCTTGCATGTTATTAACTAAGGTTGCTTTAACACGAAGAGATAATGTTGGAGTCTTTACTTTTTCAGATAAAAAAAATTTCAATTTCCTACAGCCTGGAAGTGGAGAAGATCATTTTTATCAAGTTTTGGATTTTGTAGCAAAAGTAAAACCTCAGGGTAGAAGTAGAATGGTAGAAGCTATAGACTATTTGTGCAGAAGATTTCAAAAACGCAGTTTAATATTCTTAATATCTGATTTAGAAGGAGATGTTAAAGAAATCGGTCAAGCAATTAGGAAGTTAGTTCCCTTTAATCATACAATTATAATTATCAACCCATTCAGTCCATGGTTTGAAATTCACGAGATTGATTTATCTTCAACAGATAAAGCTCTTGCCGAGGCTATTAGTGAAGAAATGATGGAATACGTTTTAAAAATTAAACAAGATTTACGTAATCTAGGAGTAAATATTATTACAGTTGGTCCTGACGATATCTTAAATCAAGTATTAAGTACTTATATGGAAGCAAAGAAAAAAGGAAGTGCATTTTAAAGATGGTAAGATACTATTTAATTGGCTTAAAAGTAGTGAAGATATTGATTTTTTTATGGATTTTGACCACGTTTCTTTCTATCTTTCATTTAGATCAAGTATTAACTACTGATAGTGGAGAACCTGTTCTAGCTGCTTTTATTGGAAGTATTCGTAATATATTTACTTATCTCATCTATTCTTGTGCTTATTTAGTCGCGTTAGGTACTGCTATTGTAGCTTCATTTGGTATTAGAGAGTTTTTATTCAATTTTATTGAAACATTTTTTAGAAATTACCTCAGTTTATGGTTTAAATTTCCAAATGGTTATGCTCCAAATTTGAATGAAATCCCCGATCTTCTTTTAGGTGAATTATCAGGTTTCCTTGAAAACTTATACTTAATCGCTTTTCAAATACTATTAATTCTTTCCATTTTATATTTAATCAGAGCATTTATACAAACAAATCCTAAATATGATTTAATTGCTATTGGGGCATTAGTTTCAATGATAGTAATTCCATTGATGGTATTTGGATTTAAGGACATGCTTGAATTATTTAATATTACATTTGAATATTTTGAAAGTTTAGCATATCCATTAGACTCTCAATTTAATGAAATTCCATTAGATAATATATTTAGCTTTTTATCAAGTCCTGTAATACTACTCGCAATTTTATCATATGTTTATCTTGAGATTGCTTTTCAAATAAATTATACAAACACAGTCACAAAACCTTCTTTAGAAAGAAGTGATAGATTAGAAGCTCAATTAGATATTTTAAGGAGCGAGTCGCATTTTGTTATTGCTGATGTTGATAAAGTTAAAGAAGAAGCTAAAAAAAGGAAGGAAGAACTTGAAGTAGGGGAAAAAGAAACGATAAGCACATTTTTTGCTAAAACGGGCGAGAGATTTTCCTATGTTAAAGAGATGATAACAAAAAAGAAATTGGAAGAGGAAGAGAAAAAATTAATTACTGCTGCTTCTAAAACAAGACGGCTTGGTAGATATATAGATAGACTATATAAAGAAGATCCAGAAGCACATGATACTTTAACCGCAAAATCATCGGCTCCAAGTTCGCAGAGTTTGGCACTTTCTACAGGAATAAATTTTACTTATCGTGTTGCCCTAATTATAATTATAAGTTACGTAATAATTCATCCAAAATGGTTTTTTACTAATGTGTTTAATTTACCACCCGCAATTACTGATAGTGTAGGTATTTTCTCGCCTGAAGTTATCATAATTCTATTAATTCCCATAATTCTAATATTTCCAGTAATATCAAAATTAATTTCGTTTATCAAACATAGGAATTTAATAATTCGACTACAACAAGAAGGTAGAATTAAAGAGATTCTTGCTTCAGTGGGAGATTACGTTAAAAAAATTGAATTAGACGAAAAAGAAGAAGAATTAGCTTCTGAAGCACTTTGAGTTAAATTTTTTTTATAAATTAACAATAAACTTTGCTAATTCTCTCTTTTTATTTTCATTACTCATAATTGTGTCAAAACAATATGATTTTATCCCTAAATCTTCTACTTCTGCTTTCAATCTCGAATCTTTATTATCAATTATAAAATGTCCTAAGAAATCTTCATAATATTTTGCTACTCCTACACAAGATACATTTAGACCAAGAGATCTCATTAATTTATCTGCTGGACCTTTAAGTGGTGATCCTTGGATAATTGGAGAGATACCAAAAACTTTATCTCTTACTCTTTTTAAACCAGATCGTATTCCAGGAACATTAAGGATTGTTCCGATTGAAACTATAGGATTTGAAGGACATATAAATATTTTTTTACTTTCCTTTATGAATTCCAATACACCATCTATTGGTTTTGCATTTTCTATTCCCCTAAATTCAATATCAAGAATTTCTGGTCTGCATTGGTATTTTATAAAATATTCCTCAAAATGCATTGTCTTTGAAGGAGTTTTAATAAATGTTTGAACAATCTCATTACACATAGGAATAAGAGTTGATTGAATTCCTAATTTCTTACAAATGATATCAGTAATTTCAGCTTTAGTAAATCCTTTATTAAATAAATCTGTACGATAAATATGAGTCGCTAAGTCTTTATCTCCAGCATTAAACCAACCATAATCATAGTATTTTCTTAAAATGTTTAAACAATTAAATGTTTCCTTACTGAAACCCCATCCTTTCTCGTTATCTACAAAATCTCCTAAAGTATAAGTAATAATATCAATATCTGGACAAATTTTTAAACCAAATAATTCTATATCATCTCCCGTATTTATAATTATTTTTAGTAATTCCGGGTTGACTATTTTTCTTAAACCATCTATAAATTTTGCGGCACCAACTCCTCCCGCTAAAATAACATAGTAATCTTCCCCCATTTTTTATAATCACGTAGAATTTTTAAGTTGGTATATTATTTCTTCTACACTCTTTCTAGATGGAGCTTTTACATCTTCAATTGGATACCCTACAGTAAAAAAAGCCATAGGAATATAACTTTTTGGAAGATTTAAAATCCTTTTTACGATTTCTTTGGCAAACAAAGGAGCACAATACCAACAAGAAGCTAAGTTTTCTAATTCAAGAGCGAGAAGTAGATAAGTTGCTGAGCTACTAATACTTTGAACACCCATTATAAATTCATTTTGATTCTGTTCATCATTTGTATATCTTTCCAATTCATTTGTATCCATACATAAAACTATAAGAATTGGAGCCTTTAAAAAACGATTTCTTGATTTTTTTATTTTTGAATCAATAAATCTTTCTGATTTACCATCTTTTTCTAAATCACTTCTCAACTTATTGTTCATTTCATTTATTAAATCTTCACGTTGCTGCCCTTGTTCCATAATAATATAACGCCAAAACTGACCATTATGAGCACTTGGAGCCCATCTGGCAATTTCAATACATCTTTTGATGATTTCAACATCTACAATATTAGAGTCGAACTTTAATTTATAACTTCTTCTCGATTTAAGAAAATTAACAAATTCAGACTTTTTTTCACTTCTAAATAAATCAACACTCTTTTCTCTTAGAATGGGTTTTATAGTTGCATTATTGCTAAAATTAAAGTCATATCCTCTAATTAAAGCAATTGGTATACCCTCATTTGCTTCTCCCATGATTAACTGAGCCGCAGAGGCTAAAGCATCAGCTTGTCCAATAATTGTGGTCTTAAGTTCATGTCCAAAAAGGTCTAATGTACCCCGTTTATCGAGTAAAGGTTCTATCCCAGAGACTCCGAGTGCAACGCCAACTGATCCTGTTCTAAAAGGTCTTCCAAACGAATCAGAAATTATAACTGCTACATCATTTCCAGTCAATAAATTCAAAGATTTTCTGATTTTTTCAGCATCTTCATCTGAATTTTCTGGAAGCAATGAGAAATTTTCTTCACCCTCTACATTGGATTTATCTATTCCCGCGTTAGCACAAATATAACCATGTTTAGTTTCAGTAATTAAAACATGTTCAATTTTAATTAATTCTTTAGATTCATCAATAATCAATTGGATTAATCTTGGATCTTTCATAGGAAGATCAAATTTTTCCATCTTTGGTTTAATATTCTCGAAAATTTCCATTGCTTCTTGACTAGGTTTAATTTCTCTCAGATTTTTTACATTTCCATTACTTTTTGAGATAATTGTTTGAGCAATAACAAGAATATCTCCATTATTTAAAATAATCCTATTTTTTCTTAGTGAGTCTGTTATAATATCTGCTATCATATCTCCTTCTTTAATTAAGGGGATACCTTTTAAACCAATAATTTGAATTTTATTTTTATTCATTTCCTTTCCCTAATAATTTCAAATATCTTTTAATTTCTGAATTATTACTCACAGCAAATTTTTCAAACTTTTCTGGAATTGCACAACAAGCGGAATAAAAATCAAACTTAATATCAGGATTACGATTTTTTAACCAGCTTAAAGTTTTTGACGAAGGTATCTCTATTCTTGTTATTCCTGATTTTATCGCTAACTTTTCAATCTCCACTTTAATTTCTCCCCGTGGTCTCATACATCCTAACGAAATCTCTGTTTTTGGAAAAACATATCTTATTAATGCAATCACCTTAGCTATATCAACTGGTTTTGGTATTAGAAATTTGTTATTCGATTGTTTAGGTGGTATCAGAGCAATTATAACAATCAAAGAGGGATCAATACCGGAGTCTTTAATAAATTTAATCGATTGAAGTTCTTTATGAATTTTACCATAATATAATCCAACACAAATATGAGGAACGATATTTAAATTATACTTTTTTAAAATTTTAACTGCATCTTTATAATCACTTAAGCTTTTTCTTAAATGGTAAATCTCGCTAAGAATTTCTTCATCCATGTTGATATCAAACGAAATTATATCTATGTTTGCTTCAGCTAATTTCTTTGCTGTCAGTTCATTTAACAAGCCAGTATGAGTGTTTATAATCAAATTTGTCTGAGCTTTTACTTTCTTTATCGAATCCAAAAAATTAAGTAATGGAACCGAACCATTAGATTCACAACCACCTGATATTAAAGCGCCAGTACCGCCTTGATGGTATAAATTTATTAAATATTTCTCTAAACTTATCTTATCTAAAATTGGTTTCATACTTTTTAAATACTTCTCATTACAATGTTCACATTTTAAAGCACACTTATCACCGGTAATACTTATTGTTGGAAACCTTTTATTAGGGGTGTATATTTTAAGTTTGTTCCCAAAATAATGAGATTTAATTTTTTGAGCAAGTTTGAAAAAGGGCTCCAATTCTTCAGAATTCAAATCTAAAAAATCTGAATAATCCTTCCAACTAGCGTCCTCTGCTTTAATTTTGTTATAAATTTCAGTGATTCGTCTCATATTAATATATTATTCGTATTTCTTTAACCATTTAATGTCCGCATATTTTTCTTTTACTAAATTTTCTGCTAATTCTAATTCAAATGGAGAATATACTCCTCGGATGAGTTTTATGTTTAAGTTACTTTCAAATCCTTCTTTTAAAGCTGAAATAAAATTCTTTTCGTTAAAATTTTTTATAAAACTCTTTAATCCAATCACTTTAGAATAAACTGATTTAACCATCTTTGATTTACTAACATTATTTGGTGCTTTTAACACAGAATACATAAGATCGGGATCAATATCAATTAAAATTGTTCCATGTTGGAGCAAATGTCCCTTTTTTCTAACTTGCGCATTACCAGAAAATTTTTTTCCATCTAAGAATATTGCTGGACAATGAATAATTCCCTTCTCCGGATTTAATCCATAAATAGCTAAACCTTTTACTATACCATTTTCTACAATCTCAAATTGTTCTATTACTTTATAGGAGTTAGTTTGTTCCAGAAATTTTAATGGGCAAACAATTGAATAAGTAATTTCTCTAAATTCATCATGAAATACAGCTCCACCACCAGTAATTCTCCTAACTATATTAAAACCTTTTTCTTTGGCAATTTTAATATTAACTTCATCAGATAAACTCTGATTCCTGCCAAGAGATACTGTTGAAGGTCTCCATTTATAAAAACGGATTGTATTAGGAGATTTTTTTTCTATAACGGCTCTTAATATGGCTTCATCTAATGCCATATTCCAATAGCCATTTCTGATTTCTAAATCTATTAATCTCCAAACATTCATTTTTATTTAGGATATTTTCAATAAACAAATGCTAATAATGATTGAAAAATACTTTCTTTCTCATTTTTATTTAGATTTCTTGGATAGTTATAAATTGGACCTGAAGGTCTTGATGTATAATATGGACGGTTACAACCTGGGCAGCCAGACGTCATAAAAGCAGAACTCTCATCTACTATGTGCCGTAAATCAATTTTATTTAATCTAATTTTAATAAGATCACCTTTCATATTAAATGTAAAATCATTAATACTAAAATTTTTCTCTAAAATAAGAAATCGTGCTAATTGGATTTTCCTAAAATTTAAAATAGAAGGTTTATGTATATTTTCTAGCCTCGTTCCTTTAATAGGAGTGAATGCAAATAAACTAATCCTAATTTTCAACTTGTTTAGTTGATCTACTAACTCTATTATATCTTTTAACGTCTCTCCTAAACCTACTATTACATGTGTGGTTACTTGGCCTTCACCAAAAATATCCAATGCTTCCTTTAGAGTTTGAAAGTGTGATTCCCACTTATAAGGACCACCAATATTCTTTCCTTTAATTTTTTCAAATAATTCTGGAGTTGATGCATCTAATGCAATTCCAACCCTATCAACACCGAATACTTTTAAGTCATTTAACCTTTCTTTCGACATTGGTGGTATAGCAACTGATAAAGGAATATTTGTAATTTTCTTAATATTAACAACAATTTCAGTAAGATCTTGAAAATTTTGAGAATAATTTAAGGTTTGGATGCAAATCCTTTTAAATCTTCTCGTAGGTGGCATATAACTTAATTTAGTTAAAAATTCTTTGAAATAAAAAACCGGCCAGGTTACACGAGATAATTTCTCTGTTGAACTTATAGAGTCTCTAGCCTGAGGGCAAAATCCACAATTTGCTAAACAACGCCCTTCTAGAAATGTCATGAGATAACAAGTAGTGGGTAAATCTTTAAAATCTTTAATTTCATATAAGCCAAGTACCGAGGCACTTCCAATAGAGATTCTAATTTTCTCAACAGTCATCATTTTTCCTTAATTATTTTATGAAGTTAAGTTTTTTCCCTCAAAATAATAACATTACTCGAAAAAAATTTATTCAATAAATAATTCAAAATTATATTTAATAGAGCTTATTTAAAATAATTTAGTGTGATTATATTGAAAGAGTATGATCCTCAAAAGATTGAAAATAAATGGCAAAAAATTTGGGAAGATAAAAACATCTTTGAAGTTAAAGAGGATCTAGCGAATAAGAAAAATAAGTATTACGTTTTAGAGATGTATCCTTATCCTTCATCTGAATTGCATATAGGACATTTGAGAAATTATTCAATAGGAGATGCCTTTGCCAGATTCAAAAGAATGCGTGGTTATAATGTTCTTTATCCAATGGGATATGATTCATTTGGACTACCTGCTGAAAATGCTGCTATTGATCAAGGTGTAAATCCTGAAGAGTGGACAAATTCAAATATTAAAGCAATCAAAAAACAACAAAAACGAATAGGTCTATCATATGACTGGACACGCCTAATTTTCAGTCATGATCCTAACTTTTATAAATGGGATCAATGGTTTTTTTTGAAAATGTATGAAAAAGGGCTTGCTTATAGACAGAAATCTTATGTAAATTGGTGCCCACATTGTGCCACTGTTTTAGCGAATGAACAAGTACAAGGCGGGAAATGTTGGCGTTGTAACTCTGAAGTAGATCAAAAATTTCTTACCCAATGGTTTTTGAAAATTAGGGCTTATTCTGAAGAACTCTTGGATGGATTGAATATAGTTGATTGGCCTGAAAAAGTAAAAACAATGCAAAGAAATTGGATCGGGCGATCTGAGGGATCAATAATTAAATTTCCTATTATAGGAGAGGAGAGAACAATTGATATCTTTACAACTAGAGCAGATACTTTATTTGGTGTTACCTTTATGGTTTTTGCTCCAGAGCATCCATGGGTTAGAGAATGGGTTAACGGTACAGAATATGAAAAATCATTTAACAATTTTTATAAAGAAATTGTTAAACAAAATAAATTTGAACGGACCGACCTTCAAGTAGAAAAAATAGGGATGTATATCGGAAAAAAAGCCATAAATCCCATTACTAAAGAAGAAGTTCCGATTTTTATTGGAAATTTTGTAGTATATGAATATGGTGCTGGAGCAGTAATGGCTGTTCCTGGTCATGATCAAAGAGATTTCGAGTTTGCCAAGAAATATGATATACCTATTAAAATAGTAATACAACCATATAATTACGAATTAAAATCAGATAAAATGAATCGTGCATATGAGGGAGACGGAATCTTAGTAAATTCTGAGGAATTTAATGGAATTGAAAATAGATCTGCTATCGATGCAATAACTAAAAAATTAGAAAAAATGGGAATGGGAAAATCGACGATTAATTACAAACTAAGAGATTGGTTGATATCTCGTCAAAGATACTGGGGATGTCCTATTCCTATTATTTATTGCAATGATTGTGGAACAGTTCCTGTACCATATTCAGATCTTCCAGTTAAGTTGCCTGAGGATGTTGATTTTACTGCTAAAGGCAATCCTTTAAGAACTAGTTTGAAATTTGTTAAAATTAAATGCCCAAAATGTGGTAAACAAGCAAAAAGGGAGACTGATACAATGGATACTTTTGTAGATAGTTCATGGTATTTCTTTCGATATTGTGATCCAAAATATGAAAAACTTCCATACAGAAAGGAAATTATTAATTATTGGGGAAATATTGACCAATACATAGGAGGCGTTGAACATGCGGTAATGCATTTACTGTATGCTCGTTTTTTCACTAAAGTAGCTCGAGATCTTGGTTTACACTCAATCGATGAACCATTTCAGAAATTACTCACACAAGGTATGATAAATAAGGCGCATCCTTATTGTCCCAATTGCGATGCATTTGCAATGAAAACAGAAATGAATAACAAGAAATGTAAAAGATGTGGAACGAATTATATAATGAAGAGTGTGAAGATGAGTAAAAGTTTAGGTAATACTGTAGATCCTATTGGAATTATGAATAAATTTGGTGCTGATGCAGCAAGATTTTTTATTCTTTTTGGCGCAAGTCCTAAATCTGGATTAGAGTGGTCTGATGAGGGCGTAGATTTTGCTTTTAAATTTATTAAAAACACTTTTCAATTACTTTCCGAACCAGTAAAAGATATTAGGCCCGATAAAAACATTATAGATACATTAATGAAATATAATTTAAATAATACCATAAAGCGTATAACTGAAAGCTTTGAAAAAATTGAAATTAGAGACGCTGTTAA